>JBHCAK010000010.1:0-106942 GCA_041798205.1 Sediminibacterium sp. | reverse complement strand
CACTGCCGATGCAGAAGGAAAGTTTATCATCAAAGCCAAAACCGGGGATGTTTTAGAGATACAGTCCCAGGGATTGGTTAAAAAAGAAATATCGGTTACCAGCGATAATTCAATAGCCGTGGTAATGGATAGAAACGAAAAAGAAACATTAGCAGAAGTTGTGGTAACTACTGCTTTCGAGATCAAGAAAAGTGCAAGAACTACCCCTTACAGTGCGCAAACCATCAGCTCCGATAACCTGAACCTCATTCGCCAGCCCAACCTGAACAACGCACTTGCGGGTAAAGTGGCCGGTGTGCAGTTCAGGGGTCAGTCGCCCATTGCGCTCGACAGGGACGCCCTGTTACGTATACGCGGTGGTTCTACATTGAGTGGCGATGCCGGTCCGATTTATGTAATGGACGGAACCATTGTGAACTCAATAGACATTAACCCTGATGACGTTGAATCGCTGACCGTACTGAAAGGTGCGAATGCAACAGCACTGTTTGGTGGTAGAGCTGCCAATGGTGCCATTGTAATCACTACACGTAAGAAAGGAGCCGGAAAAGGTATGGGCGTTGAAGTGAATACAGGTGTTACCCTGGACAGGGTATATGTACTTCCCAGGTATCAGAACAAGTATGCAGGAGGTGCCAGCCCAACCCTGATGACCTATACCTGGAAAGCCGGCGACCCGGTAGAATGGAAAGCTTTAAATGGCAAGAAATTCCCTGATTATACCGATGACTCCAGCTGGGGGCCTGCCATGGACGGTTCTGAATATGTGCCCTGGTATGGATGGATTGGCGGCCACAGTCGTTCTTTCAAAACTGCTTCACTGGTACCCCAACCTAATAACGTAAGGGATTTCTGGGAAACAGGCGTTACTACTAATAACAACATCAATTTCACGAAAAGCGGACAGGGGTATAACCTACGGTTGTCTTATACCAAGCAATACGTTAAAGGTATTTTACCTACTACCAGGTCTGACAGGAACAACCTGAACCTGTCAGCATCATTTGATCTGAATGAGCACCTGACTGCTTCAACCAATATTACTTATTCACAACAGCAGATCGACGGTCTTTTCAATGATGGTTATGCCAACCCGTCTTCGGGTAACTTTAACCAGTGGTTCCATAGGGATCTTGATTTTAGTATCATGAAAGAGCTGCGGAATTTAAAGACACCAATTGGAACTTATGCGAGCTGGAACTTTTCTTCCAACCCGGATGGTTTTGACCCGTCTAACCCGCTGAATTTTTACGGTGGTAACTACTGGTATAACCACTATACCCGTCTGGATAATAACACCACCAAACAGAACAGGCAGCGATTGTTTGGAGATGTTTCACTAAAGTATAAGATCAATAGTCATTTCTTTGTGAAAGGAACTGTTCGTAAAAACCAGTTGACTACCACATCTGAAACTTTCTTCAATTCTACACTGGCTGCCAGCGCCACTCAAACGGGAGACCTTGCTTCATTCGCTACTTCCTACAACAATTACCAGGAAGATAACTTCGAGTTACTGGCAGGTTATACACAAAGATTTGGCGATCTGGATGTGAGTGCAAATATCGGTGGCAACAAGTTGTCAATCCGCCAGTATGGTCTTTCTGCCAATACAGTAAACGGATTGAATGTGCCTGAGTTGTATTCTATTTCCAACTCTGTGGCACAACCCAATATTGGCAGCACACGGAATAACTGGGAGGCCAAATCACTCTTTGCTACCGGTGATTTTGAATACCGTAAGTTCGCCAGCGTTACTTGGGCTGTCAGGAGCGACTGGTATTCAACTTTACCAAAGGGTAATAACAGGCTGGTATCTCCCTCATTGGGTGCGGGTTTTGTATTCAGTGAGTTTACCAAGAGCAGCCTTCCCTGGTTAAGCTTTGGTAAAGTATTTGGAAGCTGGGGTAAAAAGCCGAGGGACCTGAATGTTTATCAGAATAACTTCCTGTATGGAGTGAACCCCAATCCCTGGAGCGGAAACTTCCTGATGACTACTCCGCGTCAATTGCTGGACCCTTCATTGAAAGGTTCTTTGATCACTACATATGAAGCAGGTATAGACCTGCGTTTCCTGAAGAATAGACTGGGCGTGAATGTTGTTTATTATAATGAAGACAACAACGGTGAACCGGTAAGTGTTGCCCAGAGCGGTGTGAGCGGATTTACTTCCAAACTGCTGAATGCTGCGCGTATCAAGAAAGAAGGTATAGAAGTTTTGATCAGTGCCACCCCTATTAACAAGCAGAATTTCAGCTGGCAGGTTAATTTTAACTACAGTTACCTGATCAAAAACCCGGTGGTTGCTTTGCAACCGGGTGCAGCCCCTGGCACAAGGCAATTACTGGCAGGCGGCGCATTTGGTACCCGTTTTGCGAGGGCTTTCCAGGAACTGGGTGCTGATTGGGGACAGTTGATTGGCGGTGGTATCAAACGTAATGATGCCGGTGACATGGTGCTGAACCCCAATAATGGTTTGTATGTTGCAGATGCCAATAAGCACTGGGGTTCGGTTATACCCCGTACCAACGGAGGTATCGTTAATACTTTCACTTACAAACGTTTCACTTTAGGATTTAACCTTGATTTCCAGGTAGGCGGAAACTTCTTCTCTTTGTCTGAAATGTGGGGTAATTTCTCCGGTATCCTGGAGCCTACTGCTGCCACAAATGACAAAGGAAAGAATGTGCGTGATGATGTTGCAGCCGGAGGCGGTGTACACGTTAAAGGTGTAAGTTCTGTTGACCTGAAAACAGTGGTGGACAAGTATGTTCCTGCTGACGCTTACTACCAGCAATTTTACTTTGGAAGGGTGGCAGAGCCTTATGTTCATAACCTGACCTTTGTAAAATTGAGGGAAGTGAACCTGGGTGTGAACCTGCCTGTTGAAAAATGGGGAGTGGCCAAATATGTTAAGTCGGCTAACTTCTCTGTGATTGCACGTAACCCATGGTTGATTTACAGGCAGGCCAAAAGCTTTGATCCTTCTGAAATTTCAGCTATACAAGGGGAAGACGGACAGTTCCCAGGCACCCGTTCTCTTGGTGTGAATCTGCGACTTAATTTCTAACCCTTACCTTAAAAATTAACGATCATGATTAAGAAAATCAATAAAGCAATATTAATGTTAGGGCTGGGTTCAGCACTCATTGGTTCAACAGGTTGTTTTAAACACCTGGGCGACTATGGAAACATGAACAGTAACCCCAACGCCACTACATCGCCCATCACTTCAGCTTTGTTAACGAGCGCACTGGCTAATTTGAATGTCGGTATTTGGGATGGGGGAGGTTTCAGAACGGTAAACGGATTATATGCCCAGTATTTTTCTGAAACGCAGTATACTGAAGCATCGCGTTATGCGAAACCCACTTTCAATTTTGATGGTTTTTATGCAGGCTCCATTTATGACCTGCAGAATATCATCAATTATAATTCCGATCCGGCTACTGCTGCTATTGCCGCTGCAAACGGTTCTAACAAGAATCAGATTGCCACTGCACGCATCTTAAAGGCCTATTATTTCTGGACCATTACCGATACCTGGGGCGATATTCCGTATAGCCAGGCACTGAAAGGAGTAGGTGCCATACCGTATGACGGGCAGGATGTGATTTATAAAGACCTCCTGAAGGAATTGAAGGAATCTGTTGCCCAGTTCGATAACGGCCTGGCTGTTAAGGGCGATATTCTTTATGGTGGTAATACCGCGAGTTGGAAAAAATTCGCTAATTCACTGCGTTTGTTGATCTCATTGCGTATGTCAAAGGCCGATCCGACCACTGGTAAAACAGAATTCGCAGCTGCTCTTGCAGATCCGAATGGCGTGATCGATGCAGCTTCTGATAATGCTTCCATTATTGCACCCGGAGGCGTTTACCAGAATCCTTTCTATAACTATTATGTGGTTGTGCAAAGGAAAGACTATGCAGTATGTAAAACCATTATGGATATTCTGTCATCCAATAATGATGAGCGTATCAATGCTTATGCTTCTTCCACTGTTGGATTCCCATACGGCCTGGCAAGGGCTGATGCGGTTACTTTTGCCAATGCAAATGTGAACTATGCGAGGGTTATTGAACCTACGCGTCGAAAAGAAACTTCGCCCATTACACTTGTGGCATCTGAGCAGGTGAAACTGGCGAGGGCGGAAGCTGCTGCTTTGGGATGGACAGCAGAGAATATGATTGTACTGTACAATGCAGCTATTCAGGACAGCTGGACAAGATGGGGTGTTTTTGATGCTACTAAATATGCAGCTTATATTGCACAACCCAATATCCTTTTGGGTACCAATAATATTCAGAAGATTGCATTACAGAGGTGGCTGGCATATTATCCCGATGGCACCCAGGCTTTTGCTGAATGGCGCCGGAACGGTGTGCCTGCGTTGACACCCGCACCTGGTTTGGCAACTATTCCGAGGAGGATGCCTTACGGGCCCAATGAATCACAATTAAACCCTACCAACTATTCAACTGCTGCAGCTAAGTATACAGATGCATCAGGACCCGATTCGCAATATGGTAAGGTTTGGTGGGATAAATAATTAGCAGAGAACGAATCAGTTTAAAGCCAGGTTATTTTTAAAAGGGGCTGACTTAACAAGTCAGCCCCTTTTTTATTAAAAAATAATTATTTAATTAATATTATTTTAATATTAATTAAATAATTTGTATATTCACTTTCATAAAACCTAAACAAAAACACATGAAGTGGATCGTATCAATATTTAAGGTACTCGTTTTCGGAATGAGTGTTATTAATTAGCAACATCGCATTGTGGTTACTGCTAAAATAAATGTTGGTGACATTTCAAAATAACGGAATTCTATAATCGTAAAATATATAAATACATTAAGCTATTTATATATTTTACTAATAATAATCGAATCAAATTTTGTCATCTTTTAAACTTAATAAACATGAAAATGAAATTGCTTATTGTTCTTATTGTTTTATTAACACTAGGGGCATGTCAAAAAGAATCTTCATCTAGTAGTCATGCGTCTTCAAAGGTGAAAGAAAAACTTGAAGTAAGAACTAATAAATACGTCGATAATTCAAATATAATTCCGCTAGATCCTAATCCAGATGGAACATACTCCGGTTCATTAATGGGAGCTAAATTGATATTCAGTGCAATTTATTATGACCTATACGATCCGGCTGGAATACCTATACCTGACAGGACAGGAGATCCTTTTTACGCTGCAGTTTCTATGGCTCCGGATAATACAATGGGGGCAAATATTGTTGAGTCAGGCGATATAACATTTACAATTTTCTTCTCAGGATATCTTTCAGGAGGCTGCAATACATCTTCTGCAATGCAATTTGACTACGGTGGATATTCAGCAGCAGTGGATAAATATAACAATGCTTATAATACATTAATAAATAAATACACTTATGACGCGCTTCAATGGCTTAATAATCCCTCACTTCCTAAACCTGTTCTTCCATTGCCAAGCTCTTATCCAAGATTAAGTAATTATTTAGTAGCCCCTACATGTGCCCAATCGGCAGTTTATTCTGTCTCGCTTATAAGACTTGAAGGAGGAGGATTGGCTATGCGGATGTGATAATAAAATCTCTAGCATTGTTGTAAGTTGTAAGTTTCTTATGGACTCAAATTATACCCTTAAAAATATTTTTAAATTTTACAACTTGATGATGGGTTTTGTTGTGTTAAATTAACTGTATTTTTGGGTTTTATAGTCTTTACTATGGAACAACAGCCCAATAACCAGTTAAACATAGAGATCAGCGAAGAAATAGCGGAAGGCAGCTATGCCAATCTTGCTATCATTACCCACAGTAATGCCGAGTTTGTAATAGATTTTGTGAATGTGATGCCCGGCACCCCGAAAAGCAGGGTGAAATCGAGGATCATTTTTACGCCCATGCATGCCAAGCGGTTTATGAAAGCGCTGGAGGAAAATATTGAAAGGTTCGAAGCGGCCAATGGCCCGATACAGGACCTGGAACATATTGAGATTCCCATGAACTTTGGCGGTCCTACAGCGCAGGCTTAATACAGCAGACCTTCATCTGCCAGGCTGCAATGCCCTTCACTACTAACAATGATATGATCGAGCAGCCGGATATCCAGGCAACCGGCTGCTTCTTTTATTTTCTGTGTCAGCAGGATATCCGACTTACTGGGCTGAAGACTGCCACTGGGGTGGTTATGACAAAGGATGATATTCGTAGCATCGTATTCCAAAGCCTTTTTTAAAATGATCCTGGGATCGGCTACGGTTCCGGTAACGCCTCCTTCACTGATGATTTCAAAACGCAATATCTTGTTGCTGTTATTCAGGTAAACCACCGCAAAGACCTCTTTTTTCCGGTGCTCCAGGCGGGCGCGTAGGTAACCGGCGATATCAGAGCTCTGCCTGACCTGCGTTTTCAGGTTGACGGCCATATTGCGCCTCACACCCAATTCAAGCGCTGCAGCCAGGGTAATGGTTTTGGCTTCGCCCAGTCCCTTGATATTGAGTTTCCGGACATCACTGACCGACATATTGGCCAACAGAGACAGGTCGTTATGCGCATGCGCAAGCAATTCCCGGCATAGTTCCAGCACATTCTTTTCCCTGGATCCGTTGTTGATCAGGATAGCCAGCAATTCGGTATCCGTAAGGGCTTCGGCTCCCTTCAGGAGCAATTTCTGACGGGGCTGCTCGGCGGGCGCCCAATCCTTTATTTTAGATTTCCCCATAATAAAAATTACTAAAAAATCAAATCATAATTTCTTAACCTAATCTATATCTTCGTCGCATATTTCCTCAACAGTATGAACCCTTCCGTTAAGATTTTCTCCGGCACCTGTTCGCAGCAACTGGCAGAAAAAATTGCCCAACGTTTTGGTGCCCCCATTGGTAAGATCAATATTCAGAAATTCAGTGATGGTGAATTTCAACCCATTTTCCTCGAAAGCATACGAGGCGATTATGTTTTCCTTGTGCAGAGTACTTTTGCGCCTACCGATAACCTGATGGAACTATTGCTGATGATTGATGCGGCCAAAAGGGCCAGCGCCTATAAAATCATTGCAGTCATTCCTTATTATGGTTTTGCGCGACAGGACCGGAAAGATAAGCCAAGAGTAGCAATCGGATCGAAATTAATTGCCACATTGTTACAAGCGGCTGGAGCCGACAGGATCATTACCATGGACCTGCATGCACCCCAGATACAGGCTTTCTTTGATGTGCCGGTAGACCATCTCGACAGTTCGGCCATTTTTATTCCTTATATAGAGCAACTGAAGCTGGAGAACCTCACTTTCGCTGCACCGGATGTGGGAAGTACCAACCGTGTACGTGAAGTGGCCAGCTATTTCAATGCAGAAATGGTCATTTGTGACAAACACCGCAAAAGAGCCAATGAAATTGCCAGCATGGTAGTGATTGGTGATGTGGCAGATCGCGATATTATATTGATCGATGATATTTGTGATACAGGGGGAACCCTGGCCAAGGCTGCCGGACTGCTGAAGGAAAAAGGAGCCCGCAGTGTGAGGGCCCTGATCACCCATCCGGTATTGAGCGGAAAGGCCTATGAGAACATCGAAAACAGCGTACTGGAAGAGCTGGTGGTATGCGATACCATTCCCCTGAAACACGAGTCGAGGAAGATCAAAATACTCTCAGTAGCGGACCTGTTTGCAATTGCTATACGTAATGCTTATGAAAATAAGAGCATTACGAGCCTTTTCATCCATTCTCAGTTGAGGGGGAGAGATAAATAGATGTTCGGAATAAACCCAAAAAAAGTCTGGCAACTAATGCCTGACATCTGACAACTTTCCCTACCTTTGCCGTCCAAAATTTTATTTTCAATGAAAACAATTACAATCGAAGGACACCTGAGGACCGAGCATGGCAAAAAAGCCGCCCGCCAGATTCGCTCTCAGGAGAACGTGCCAGGTGTAATTTACGGGGGTGCTGAGGAGATCAATTTCTATGCTCCTGCAAGGGATTTCAAACCTTTGGTATACACCGGTGAATTCCAATTGGCCGAAATTAAAGTAGACGGCAAAGCGTACAAATGTATTCTGAAGGACCTGCAGTTTGACAAAGTGGACGATTCACTGATCCATGTTGACCTGCTGGAACTGGTGGACAACAAAAAAGTAGTGGCCACATTGCCACTGAGATTTGAAGGTACTTCTGCAGGTGTGAAAGCCGGTGGTAAACTGATTACCAAAATGAAGTCCCTGAAAGTAAAAGCTTTACCCAAAGACTTAAAGGAAACCATCAGTGTAGACATTACCGATCTTGAACTGAACGGCAATATCCGTGTGGAAGATGTGAAAGCAGAAAATTTGGAAATATTGAATTCTCCCCGTATTCCCATTGCCTCTGTGGTAATGACCCGCCAGCTGAAGCAGGAAGAAGCTACAGCAGCCAAAGATGAAAAGAAAAAATAGAACAACTTAAGTTTTTAAGTAGCGGTTATACTTGAAAAAGCCCGGCATTATCGATTTGCCGGGCTTTTGTATTCCTGTACCGATATATTGTATTTTTACCTGTAGTATGAATAAGTTTTTGATTGTTGGATTGGGCAATATTGGCGCGGAGTACCACCATACCCGGCACAATATCGGGTTTGACGTAGTGAGCGCCTTTGTATTGAAACATGGCGGTTTTTTTAAAACAGACCGATTGGCTGAAGTGGCGGAAGTGAAATGGAAGGGGCGGCAGTTTACCTGCATTAAGCCCACTACCTATATGAACCTGAGCGGAAAGGCTTTTAAATACTGGCTTGATAAGGAAAAAATAGGGTTGGATGCCACACTCACTATTGTGGACGATCTTGCCCTGCCGTTGAGCAAACTTCGCCTCAGGGGTACGGGCTCAGATGCCGGGCATAACGGGCTCAGGGATATACAGTTTATGCTGGGGACCGACCAATACCCCAAACTGAGGTTCGGCATAGGGAATGATTTTCCCAAAGGACGGCAGGCGGATTTTGTGCTGAGTAAATGGGAGAGCGTAGAAATACCCATTGTGGAACAAAAGATTGTTAAGTGCGTGGAAGCCATCGAAATGTTTGCTATAGTTGGACTTGAAAAGGCGATGAATCTATTAAATAATTTGGCATTCAACTAAAAATACCCGTATTTCACAATTATATTGGAAGGAAGTGTAATACAAGTGACGGCACTCCAATGAGCAGATGTACGATCCTGGCATCACTTAATTGGTATTCTAAACAAAACGACTTATGAAGATTTTTTGCGTTGGCAGGAATTACGCCGAGCATGCAAAAGAGCTGAGCAATGCTATTCCGGACGAGCCGGTTCTTTTTATGAAACCCAAAACAGCCCTTTTACAACCCAATATCCCTTTTTATTATCCCGAATTCTCTAATGAGCTTCACTATGAAGTGGAGCTGGTATTGCGTATTGCCAAAAATGGCCGGTATGTACCCGAAGCCCATGCTTACAAATATTATGATGCCATAACTGTGGGGATTGATTTTACAGCCCGCGATATTCAGAACGACCTGAAACAAAAAGGCCTTCCCTGGGAAAAAGCCAAATCCTGGGACCATTCCGCTATGACAGGCTCCTGGTTATCATTGCAACCTCAAATGCTGAAAGAGCCGATGTTCTTTTCACTTAAAAAAAATGCCGAGATCGTACAGTCAGGCTGTTCATCTGATATGCTCTTTTCTTTTGACCATATTATTTCCAATATCTCTCAGTATTTTTCATTGAATATAGGCGACCTTGTATTTACCGGAACGCCTTCCGGCGTGGGAGAATGTGTGGTAGGGGATGTTCTGGAGGGATTTTTGGGCGAACAGCGCATGTTTTCGCTGGAAATAAAATAAGGTTCGCATGATGACAGCTACGATACTTTTAAAGGCCTACGAATACATGGCTATTGCCAGGGCATTGAGTGAGACTTATGATGCCAACAGGACTATTTGCAAATACGTGCATTCCACTTCAAAAGGGCATGAAGCTATTCAATTGGCAACGGGACTGCAGTTGCAGTCATGCGACTGGGTGAGTCCTTATTACCGTGATGACAGTATATTACTATCCATCGGCTTCACTCCGTATGAATTAATGCTGCAATTGCTGGCCAGGAAAGACGATCCTTTCTCCGGCGGACGTTCCTATTATTGTCACCCCAGCAGCAAAGACCCTGACAGACCATCGATCATTCACCAGAGCAGTGCAACCGGCATGCAAACCATACCTTCGACCGGGCTCGCACAAGGATTACAATTTCTGGAAAGGACTGATGTTGGTAAACTGAAAAAAACAGCCGATGGCCAGTTGCCTGTGATGGTTTGTTCCCTGGGAGATGGCAGTGTAACAGAAGGAGAGGTTAGCGAGGCGTTTCAGTTCGCCGCTTTGAAACAATTGCCTATTGTTTACCTGGTGCAGGATAATCAGTGGAGCATCAGTGCTTCGGTGGATGAAGTGAGGGCCATGAATGTGTTTGAATATGCAGCGGGATTCAAGGGTTTGAAACGCCTGCAATGCGATGGAAGTGATTTTGAGCAGAGCTATACAACCATGCAGGAAGCCCTTCATTATACACGTACCGAAAGAAAACCTGTGCTGGTGCATGCTACAGTGCCCCTGCTCGGTCACCATACCAGCGGGGTGCGAAAGGAATTCTACCGGAGCAGGGAAGACCTGTTGGCCCATTCACTCCGGGATCCTTATCCAAAGCTGCGGTCATTGCTGCTGGCAGGCGGCATAGCAGAAGAAAAATTGAATCAGCTTGAAAAAGAGGCAGCTGAAAGAGTGGTCCGGGATTTTGAAAATGCTAAGAATGCGGCTGAACCGGATCCTGCTTCGGTTACTGATCATGTATTTGCGCCAACGACTGTGAAGGATGAGTGCGGACAAAGAACACCAGCCAATGGCGAAAAAGTAATGATGGTAGATGCGGCGCTGCATGCAGTGGAAGAGATAATGGAAACCTGTCCCGATGCTGTTTTATACGGGCAGGATGTAGGGGCAAGGCTGGGCGGTGTGTTCAGGGAAGCGGCTACGCTGGGAGAAAAGTTCGGCGCACACCGGGTATTCAATACGGCCATACAGGAAGCCTATATTGTGGGCTCAACGGTGGGGTTATCGGCATTGGGACTAAAGCCTATTGTAGAAGTGCAGTTTGCAGATTATATCTATCCCGGTCTGAACCAGCTGGTAACTGAATTGTCAAAATCCTGTTACCTCACCAACGGAAAATTCCCTGTACAAATGGTACTGCGGGTACCAACAGGCGCTTATGGCGGCGGCGGGCCTTACCATAGTGGCAGTATTGAAAGTACCCTGCTCAGCATCAAGGGCATTAAAGTGGCTTATCCATCGAATGCGGCAGACATGAAAGGATTGATGAAAGCGGCATTCCTTGACCCCAATCCGGTTGTGATGCTTGAGCATAAAGGATTGTACTGGAGTAAAGTTCCCGGCACAGATGATGCACGTACCGTGGAACCCGCTAATGATTATGTATTACCCCTGGGCAAGGCCAACCTGGTGGTTCGGGCCGATGCTGCCAGGATCAGGGGGGGTGAAACCGTTTGTATCATTACTTATGGCATGGGGGTATATTGGGCAAAAGCAGCGGCAGAAAAATATGCCGGGCAGGTTGATGTGCTGGACCTGCGAACCCTTTATCCGCTGGATGAAGAAGCGGTATACGACCTGGTTCGCAGGCATGGAAAAGTGCTGGTACTGACAGAAGAACAAGTGTCTCATTCTTTCGCCGAAACGCTGGCGCTGCGAATCTATACCCATTGTTACCATTTCCTCGATACGAAGATAGAAGTATTAGGCGCCCAGGATTTGCCTGCCGTGCCCATCAACCTGTTATTGGAAGCTGCGATGCTGCCCAATGCAGTCAAAGTGGCGCAAAGAATTGATAAACTTTTGAAGGCTTAAGCTTTTTTTAGCCCCGAAACACCCCTATATTTGCACCCCGTTAATACATGCGGTACCCGGCGGGGTAGCTCAGGTGGTTAGAGCGTTGGATTCATAACCCAAAGGTCTCGGGTTCAACTCCCGATCCCGCTACTCAAAGAAGAAGGACTTACGTTTAATCGTGGGTCCTTTTAATTTTAATGCTAATTTCCCTGATATTTTCCGGCTTATGAACTTTTCTAGGAATATCGCATTTATTATCATGGGTGTGTCGGGCGTGGGCAAGACAACGATTGGCAAATTATTATCTCAAAAAACAAACCTTCCATTTTTTGATGCAGATGATTTTCACAGCAAGGAAAATATTGCCAAAATGAAATCGGGACAAGCGCTTACAGATGAAGATCGTGTTGAATGGCTGAACCAATTGAACCATATGCTCGCAAAACAATTGCAGAGGAATTCCTGCATATTGGCCTGTTCTGCCCTTAAGCAGAATTACAGGAATATTCTGGCAGGAGATCATGCCTGTCAAATAAAATTTATTCATTTGACAGGCACTTTCGAACAAATTTCAATGCAAATGAAGTCAAGGAAAGATCATTTTATTCCGCTTTCCCTGCTTCAATCGCAGTTCGATACTTTGGAAGAACCGGTGAATGCCATCCGTATTTCAATTGATAAAAAACCTTCGGATATGGTAGCAGAAATTCATGATCAGTTATTCAATAAGTCAGAGATAGGGGTGATTGGTTTAGGTGTGATGGGGAAGAGTTTATGCCGGAATTTTGCCAGGCATGGGTATCGTATTTCCATGTATAACCGGCATTTGAAAGGCGTGGAGGAGAATGTGGCTGTTAATTTTAAACAACAATTTACGGAGTTAAATGATGCCCGGCCTTTTGATGATATGGAACAATTTGTTCACTCACTTCAGGCTCCGAGAAAAATAATCATCATGGTGAACGCTGGTCATCCTACCGATGATGTTATTCAAAAGATAGCTCCTCATCTTTCTCCCGGAGACGTTGTTGTAGATGGTGGTAATACTCATTTTGAGGACACGGCAAGAAGGCAAAGTTTTTTTGACCGGCAAAAGGGTTTCTTCATAGGTTGTGGGATATCGGGTGGAGAAGAAGGAGCTTTGCTGGGACCCTCCCTGATGCCCGGCGGTGATAAAGTTGGATATGAAATTATACAACCTTACCTGGAGATGATAGCTGCAAAGGATGACCAGCAGAAACCCTGTTGCGCCTATATTGGAAAGGATGGCAGCGGGCATTTCGTAAAAATGATCCATAATGGGATTGAATATGTTGAAATGCAACTGCTGGCAGAAATATACCAGTTGTTATTGCACAGTGGCATGAATCCCGATGAAATTGCCGCTGTTTTCCAGTCTTGGAAAAATGGAGAAGCTGACAACTATTTATTAGACATCACTATTGATATTTTGAAAGAGAAAGAAGGCGATGAGTGGCTGATTAATAAAATTGTTGACAAAGCCCAAAGCAAAGGAACGGGTAACTGGGCTACCATTGAAATTACCAGGCAGCATATTCCTGCTACATTAATTGCAACATCGCTTTATGCCAGGTATCATTCGGCATACAAAGACCTGAGGGTTGCATTGAATAAAATTTATCCTGTTGATAAAAGCGCCAAAGGTTCAATTGATACTGATTTGTTGAAGGAAGCATACGAGCTGGCCAGGATAGTGAATCATTTCCAGGGATTCTGGGTAATCGGGGAAGCTTTCAGGAATTTCGGCTGGAAAACCAATATGAGCGAGATTGCCCGGATCTGGACCAATGGATGCATCATCAGGTCTGCCTTGATGCAGGAACTGGTAACCGTTCTTGCAACTAATGAGAATATTTTACTGTCTGCATCATTTAGTAAAAAGATCAGACAGCTAAGGCCTTCTTTAAGTCGGGCTGTGTGCTATGCTGTTGAAAATGAAATAGCAGTACCTTGTCTGAGTGAAGCCATTAATGCTTTCAATGCCATAACAACCTCACAATCATCGGCTAATCTATTACAGGCACAGCGGGATTATTTTGGTGCGCATACTTTTGAGCGCTATGATGCTTCCGATGGGAAAGCCTTTCATTACCAGTGGAAAAAACCATAAAAGCGTTCATTTTCTACCGTTGGTCAAAATAAATTTTGCGTTTTGGGAAACGTGATTATTTTTGCTAACGGTGTTAGGTAAAATAGATGCACAATGGGTATACTGGAAAGAAAATTACGCCAAAAGGAGGAAGTGCGTGACCGTATCCTTACGGCTTCCTGGCAGATGGTGAAGGAAGAGGGCTGGCAGTCGCTTTCTATTCGCAAGATAGCCGACGCCATTGAATACAGTGTTCCCGTTATCTATGACCATTTTGAAAACAAGGAGGCTATCCTGTTTGAGATTTCCCTGGACGGCTTTCGGTTATTGCAGGGGAAGCTGGCAGCGGTAGTGAAAAAATACCAGGACCCCCGTAAGAGATTGCAGGAGTTGGCGCTTGCCTATTGGAATTTTGCTTTCAGGCACAAGGAATATTACCAGTTGATGTATGGATTGGGAATGCCCTGTTGCGGGGCCGGGAAGATGAAACCAGAAGTGAACGCCTTCCGGGACTTCATAGGAAATGATATCGGGGAAATCATACGGGAGAATAAATCCGATATGAACGAAGCATGTTTCAAGACTTATGCACTTTGGAGTGTTTTGCACGGATTGATTTCTATTATGATCATGCGCACTTCTGATATCGATAACAGCAGTCTGAACAAAAAAGTGATGGAAGATACCGTAGCCACTTTTATCAGGAACCTGTAATTTTTTTAACTTTTATTCTAACGGTGTTAGATAACATATCACTGTTAATATAATTCAATTCCATATCTAAAACGACGAACAATGAGACCATTCAGACTATTCAACAGAACGACAGGAGCAGGCACATTTTTTTCTATGGTATTAGTGACGGTATTCCTGTATGGTTGCGGAGGTGCTTCTTCTGCGAATAACCCGGGAG
This sequence comes from Sediminibacterium sp., assembly GCA_041798205.1. GTDB lineage: Bacteria > Bacteroidota > Bacteroidia > Chitinophagales > Chitinophagaceae > Sediminibacterium. Next base: position 92,011 of record JBHCAK010000010.1, on the reverse strand, counting down.
AACAACCCCCTCAATCTTTGCCGGTTATCAGCATTGACAGCTTTCCTTTTACAGCTTACCAGGAATTCCCGGCATCATTGCAGGGGAACAGGGATATTGAGGTTCGTCCGCAGGTGGACGGATACCTGGAGAAAATCTATGTTGATGAAGGAGCCCATGTACACAAAGGACAGCTTTTGTTCCGTATTGATACCCGTTCTTACCAGGAGCAGGTAAACAATGCACATGCCAACCTGCAATCTGCCAAAGCAGCATTGGAAAATGCGGCTCTCAATGTAGAGAAATTAACACCGCTGGTGCAAAACAAAGTAGTGTCGGAAGTGCAGTTGAAATCTGCACAGGCCGCCTACAATGCAGCAAAAGCCAATGTTGCACAGGCGCAGGCAGCTTATGCGACTGCCAACATCAACCTCGGATATACGCAGATCGCGGCACAGGCCGATGGTTATATAGGCAGGATCCCTTTCAAAACCGGCAGCCTGGTGGGAAGGAATACGATGGAAGCGCTGACGGTGCTTTCCGAGACAAAGGATATGCATGTTTATTTCTCCATGAGTGAATCTGCTTTCCTGCAATTCAAACAGGAATTTCCGGGTAGTACCATTGAAGAGAAAATTAAAAAGATGCCTGAGGTGGAATTAGTGCTGGCCGACAACAGCCTCTATCCGCAAAAAGGGAAAGTGGAAATTGTAGAAGGCCAGTTCAATAAAACGGTGGGTGCCATCAATTTCCGGGCAGGATTTTCCAATGAAAAGGGATTGCTGCGTTCCGGCAATACCGGCAGGATCAGGATACCCCGCCCGGCTTCTGCTTCCCTGGTAGTGCCACAGGAAGCTACGTATGAATTGCAGGACAAAGTCTTTGTTTTTGCAGTAGGGAAAGATAATACGGTGACAGGGAAACCGGTTACTATTGTGGGCAGGAGTGGTGGTTATTATCTGGTAGCAGGCGGACTGCATACTGGCGATAAGATCGTTTATGCGGGACTGGATCGTTTAAGAGACGGGGCAAAAATATTGCCGCAAGCCTTGTCCATGGACAGTCTGATCAAAGCAAGACCACTTTGATGCAAATACAATTATTCCATCCTGATTTTTTTAGCGTTTAACACAAGATTTATTTATGTTACGAAAGTTTATTGAAAGACCCGTTCTTTCAACCGTTATATCTATCCTATTACTGCTCCTGGGAATTGTATCACTGACCAAATTACCCATTACGCAGTTTCCCGATATTGCTCCGCCAACCGTACAAGTGACGGCAGTTTATCCCGGAGCGAATGCAGAAGTAGTAGCCCGTTCGGTAGCTACTCCTATAGAAGAAGCAGTGAATGGGGTGGAAAATATGACTTACATGACTTCCAATTCGAGTAATGACGGAAGCATGACCCTGAATGTTTATTTCAAACAAGGCACCAATCCCGATATTGCTGCTGTGAATGTGCAGAACCGGGTATCCAAAGCTGTCAGCCAGGTGCCGCAGGAAGTGGTACAGGCCGGTATTTCAACACAGAAAGTACAGAACAGCATCATCATGTTTGTGGCGCTGGCGAGTGATGATTCAACCTATGATGAAGCATTCCTGCAGAATTACATCAAGATCAACCTGGTTCCTCAATTACAGCGTATTCCGGGTGTTGGGCAGGCGCAGCCTTTTGGCGGACGCGATTATTCAATGCGCATCTGGCTTAAGCCGGACAGGCTGGCGGCATACAACCTTTCTCCGCAGGATGTTACCAATGCGATCAGGGACCAGAGCCTTGAGGCAGCGCCGGGCAGACTTGGTCAGAGCAGCAAAGAGGTTTTTGAATATGTGTTGAAGTATAAGGGAAAGTTGAACAAAGGAGAAGATTACGAGAACATCATTATCAAAGCCAATAACGACGGATCAATGATCAGGTTGAAAGACCTGGCCCGCGTTGAGTTCGGCTCTTATACTTATTCATCGAACAGTATATTGAATGGGGGCCCTACTTCAGGTGTTGCCATTTTCCAGGCCGCCGGTTCCAATGCCAATGATATCCTTACCGAAGCAGAGCGACTGATAAAAGAGTTTGCCACTACGCTGCCCAAAGGTGTGAAGCCGGTGATCATGTATAATTCTAAAGAATTCCTGGATGCTTCCATCAGCCAGGTTAAACATACCCTCATAGAGGCATTCGTTCTGGTATTTATTGTAGTATTCATTTTCCTGCAGGATTTCCGTTCTACACTGATCCCGGCGATTGCAGTTCCGGTAGCTATTGTAGGTACTTTCTTTTTCATGCAGCTATTTGGATTCAGTATTAACCTGCTTACACTGTTTGCACTGGTACTGGCCATTGGTATTGTGGTGGACGATGCCATTGTGGTGGTAGAAGCAGTACATACCAAAATGGAGCGGTCTAAACTGGCTGCACGTAAAGCAACCATTCAATCCATGAGTGAAATATCGGGCGCCATTGTTTCCATTACACTGGTAATGGCAGCCGTGTTTGTACCGGTAGGGTTCATGCAGGGACCGGCCGGCGTCTTTTACCGCCAGTTTGCTTTTACACTGGCGATTGCCATTCTCATATCTGCCATCAATGCGCTGACTTTGAGTCCCGCCTTGTGCGCCCTGTTCCTGAAAAATCCGCACAACGGGGAAAAGGAGAACAAACGCATGAAACAAGGACTGGCCGGACGTTTCTTTGCGGCTTTCAACAGTGGTTTCAAGGTCATGACAGACAGGTATGTAAAGGCATTGCAACTCCTGGTGAAGCAGAAGTGGATTGCAATAGTTGGATTGATGGTGGTATCTCTCATTACTTATAATATGTCGCGCAAAACACCTACCGGTTTTATTCCAACGGAAGACCAGGGCTTCTTACTGTATGCTTTGAATACACCTCCGGGCAGTTCATTGGAAAGGACACATAAGGTCATGCAGGAGATCGGCAACATTGTGAAACAGGAGCCTATTACAAGGGATCATTATACGGTTGAAGGATTGAACTTTATTTCGAACGCCAATGCTTCGCCCTATGGTGCAGGATTCATAAGGATGAAGCCGGTGGAAGAGCGCGGACCTGTTAAGAACCTCGACCAGATCACTGCGCTTATGTCACAAAAAGTAGCGGCACAGGTAAAAGGTGGAAACGCTTTCTTCTTCACATTTCCTACGGTGCAGGGCTTTGGCAATGTCAATGGTTTTGAGTTCATGTTGCAAGATAAAACCAGTGGCACCATGGGCAAACTGGATACGGCGGCGCACGCTTTTATCGGTGCACTGATGCAGCGCAAGGAAATTGCCTATGCATTCACCACATTTGCCGCAGGTAATCCGCAATACCTGATGGAGATAGATGATGCCAGGGCCAAGCAGCTGAATGTGCCAATTAGCGAGCTGCTGCAAACATTGCAGGTATATTATGGAAGCAGTTTTGTGAGTGACTTTAACCGTTTCGGTAAATATTATCGTGTAATGGCGCAGGCAGATATCAATTACCGCGCGAACCCGGAGTCATTGAATGGCATCTACATCAAAAACACCCAGGGTCAGATGGTTCCGGCAAATGCATTGGTAACGCTGCGTCGTGTATACGGACCGGAAACAGTAACCCGCAATAACCTCTTCAATGCAGTTACCATCAATGGTGTGCCCAAGCCGGGGTATAGTACCGGTGATGCCATCAGGGCTATCGAAGAAACAGCCCAGACTGCATTGCCCAGGGGATATGCTTATGAATGGACAGGGATGACACGGGAAGAAAAGAATGCAGGGTCACAGATCACTTTGATCTTTATCATGAGCCTGATTTTTGTTTATTTCCTGCTGGCAGCCCAATATGAGAGTTATGTACTTCCGCTGGCGGTGATCTGTACGATACCATTGGGCGTGTTTGGGGTATTGCTGTTCATTAACCTGATGGGCATCGATAATAATATCTATGTACAGGTATGTCTGATCATGCTGATCGGTTTGCTGGCCAAGAATGCCATCCTGATTGTAGAATATGCAGTACAAAGGCGCAAGTCTGGCATGACGCTGACTGCCGCTGCACTGGAAGCATCCAGGCTGAGGCTACGGCCGATACTCATGACCTCTTTTGCGTTCATTGCAGGATTGTTGCCGCTGGTACGGGCCACAGGTGCTTCTGCATTGGGCAACCGGTCAATCGGCGCTGGCGCTGTAGGCGGTATGCTTACGGGTGTAGTATTGGGCGTATTTGTAATACCGGTATTGTTTGTACTCTTCCAATACCTGCAGGAAAAAATTTCAACCAAACCAAAAATCAGGGAAACTGAACAATAGACTTCAAACTTTTATCATGAGAAATGATCACAATAAATTTTTCCTGCTTATCGCAGTAAGTATGGTTATACTGGGGGCATCGTGTAAAGTAAGCAAGGATTACCGGCAACCAGATCCCGAAACGCCTCTCCAGTTCCGCGGTGCAACTTACAGTGATACTGCGGGTATTGCGGACTTTGACTGGAAAGTTTTCTTTACAGATACTACATTGCAGGGACTCATTCAAAAAGGAATAGATCATAACAACGATCTGCAACTGGCGATAAAGAATATGGAAATAGCATCGGCACAAGTGAGGTACGCGAAACAATTGCTGTTACCCGGTGTTGGTTTGCAGGCAACGGGTCAGTATAACCGCCCTTCAAAAAACAGTCTAAGTGGTCTGAGTACGGGAAGTTTCCTGGGGTCTGACCATATTGAAGACTATAACATGTCAGTGAATGTTTCATGGGAGGCTGATATCTGGGGAAAGATCGGACGAAGAAAAGAAGCGGCGCTGGCGCAATACCTGCAGACGCAGGAAGTGCGGAAGGCGGTACAGACCAGGCTGGTGGCCGACATCGCGAAAGGTTTTTTCAACCTGCTGATGCTGGATAAACAGTTACAGGTTACGAAAATCAACCTTACACTTAGTGACAGTACCTTGCAACTCACGAAACTGCTCAAGGAGGCCGGCGAAACCACTTCATTATCTGTACAACAAACAGAAGCGCAACGGGAATCTGTTGCATTGCTGATACCACAGCTGGAAGAAAACATTGCACTGCAGGAAAATGCACTGCAATTACTGACCGGGCAATACCCAGACAGCATAAAACGATGGGTAGGATTGTTTGATATCAAACTGCCAGCGAAGTTTTCTGCCGGGATACCTGCTGCGCTCGTAAGCAGGAGACCCGATGTACGCGCCGCTGAAATGGATGTGATGATAGCGAATGCTAAATCAGGTATTGCACAAGCCAGCTTATATCCTTCCTTCACCATTGCAGCAAGCGGCGGCGTACAGGCGTTGAAAGCAAGTAACTGGTTCAATATACCAGGGTCTCTTTTTGGAATAGTAACCGGTGGAATTATGGCGCCTGTTTTTGCCCGCAGAGAATTGAAAACAAACTATGAGGTCGCAAAAATACAAAGGGAACAATCGGTGACACAATTCAGACAGGCAGTATTGAATGCAGTTACTGAAGTGAGCGATCGCCTTGTGCAGTCTGAAAAGTTAAAGCAGAGGGCTGCAGTTGCGCAAAACCAGGTGGCAATACTGCAACAAGCCATACAAAATGCGAGGCTGTTGTATAAAAGCGATATGGCCAACTACCTGGAAGTGATCACTGCACAAAGCAATGCACTACAGGCAGAATTAAATTGGGTAGCCATACAGGGCAAAGAATTGGTGGTTATGGTTGATTTATACAGGAGCTTGGGAGGAGGATGGAAATAAGTTGTTTATGGAATGGGGTAAGCAAATCCGGACAGAACGTTCCATACATCTGATTCGTTGCCTGTGAAGGGACCGGAAGCTTCGATCTTCAAAGTAGCCATTGCCGCGGCAAACCTGCCTGCGTCTTCCAGGGCTGCTTCTTTCACGCGCATGTACAGGTAACCTGCCATATAAGTATCCCCGCATCCTGTGGCGTCGATAACGGCCGTTGGCTGATAGGCGGGAATAGACGTGAATGACCCATCTTTGCAAATAACCGATCCATTGCTTCCCAGTGTGATCACTATTTCATGCGCACCCCAGTTCCATAATTCCCGGGCAGCGGATGGTATATGTGTATGGCCGGTAATGGCTTCCATTTCGGTTTCATTCAACTTCAGGATACTGATATAAGGGAGGGCTTCTTTCTTGTCGCTCCAGTCAACAGGGTATACTTTTTCATCCCTGACATTCCTTAAATAGCCCTGTGCATCGAGGGAAACAATTCCTTTCCCCGCCAGGGTTTTGATCACTGAAACAGGTATGTCGCCGGACAGCAGGGGACCAAGATGGTAAATGCGGGCATGGAGCCCCGTTACCTGTTCAAGTGTAAAAGCATCTGCCTGTTGGGCCACTTTCTGTTCCCGATGATCCTGGTTACCAGTATAGATGTTTTCGAAATAAACCGTATGTCTGCTGGGGGAAGCCGTAATGGTTATTCCCCGTGCATGCAGTGAAGAAAGAATGTCCATTTCCTTTTCCGCCAGGGCAGTAGCCAGGTGATAACGAAGGGGTAAATTTCCAATGGCATGAGAGAAATAAAAAGCAGTGCCGCCAGGCAAATGCGTTACCCGGTAAGGTGTTACGATTTTGTCGAGCGTAATATGTCCAATGCAGCAGATATCGTACATGGTAAGGAAAAGAATGTTTGTATTTTTTTCAATCGGTAAGTTAGCAAGTTATATTGCTTTTTGGCATAAGTTTATTCGGGGCAATCCAATCGAGTGACCACTTTCTTTTTACTGAAAGGATGAATACTCAGCATCAGGTATCCGCCGCCGTTCAATGAAGGATCCTTTTTCAGAAGTCCTATATTGTGAATGCCCAATAACAGCGGTCCCAATTTTACAGCAGCTCCTATCCATAGCTGCCCCTGTGTATTGTACTGAATGGGCAGGTAAGCACCCCAGGCCAGTGTTTCCCAGCGAGGTGTAACAGTAAGCAGGTTCAGTTCCCTGGTACGCAGTTTATTATAACTGGAAGTGGAATAGAAATTCAGACTAAGGTTTGTATTGACATAAAAATTGTGATCCAGCTTCCTGTCTACATTGATGACAAGCCTTGTGGGATTGCTGATGATAAAGTTTTCGCCAATTGAGGAAGTGGAACTAAAAATGGTAGCCAGAGAATCGTGGAAACCGTTGATAGAATTGATGCCCCGTATTTTCACGGCAATGGCAGTATCGGTAACATTGGGATTGACATTGCTGAACTTACCTGAATAAGTACTTGCTTTATAGGTGTTGGAGCCGATATCCATAATGGCGGCCCCTATTTTCCAGGTATAATTCAGGTTTTTATTGATACCTGGATTGTCGGGTTCTGTATCATATACCAGGTATTCAACGCCGAGGCTGAGTCCTAAACGTGTGACTGTATTTCGGACAAAATCCCGCACGGAAGGGTTGTTGGACGAAGCATTGTCGTAATTAGATGAATACCCGTAAATGGTGTATGCGTTGGTAAGCATGTAAGCTGTATCTGTACCATTCACAAGCTCCCGGTATGTGAAGCGGTTTGTTCTGCCAAAAGCGCCCGATAGTCCGCGCATGATCTGTAAAGTGATTCCCCCGCTGAGTTTCCCGGTTGAAGATTCATGCAGTACCTGTGAATAATTGAGATTGCCTTCCAGCCAGCCGGTATGTGTTACAAGCCCTTCGAGATAGGGAGTGGTGCGATTGAGCCTGAAAAATTCATAAAAACTGTAAATATTGTCTGAAGACCAGAGTGGCATCGTTTTGAGATGGTTATAGGTTCTGGCACGAAGTCCCACTGCGATTGCTCTTTTTTCATCCAGCTTATAGTGGAAGTTGAGCAGGTCAACAGCAAGGTTGTTATGGATGAACCTGCCGGAATATTTGCTACCAAACAATATTGTGGCGCTGTCTTGCGAGGAAAGGGAAAAATTACCCAAACCCAGGGTATTGGTGCTTTGTGTAACCTGAACGGAAAACAGGTTGAGATCCCACCGGTAAGCTGAATTGACTGCCGATGCCGGGTTATTACGGATGCCCGCACTGCCTGCAAAGGGCGAGCCATTGATGGCATGGTAACTTTGGGCCCTGTTGGTACTGTATATTAAAAAGATCATCAGGACCGATAAAATGCCTTGTACTGGTTTCATTGAAGAAAAGAGTCAGTTGATTTTGGATTAGTTGCCTGGGGCAGGATTGACAATGATCGATTTAATGAATTGGAAAGATAGGAAAAACTGTTTCCCTAAAAAAAGCCCCCTGTAGAAACAAGGGGCGTCTTCGATTGCTTGCCATATGAAAAAAAGTAAAAATCACTTAATGATAACTACCAAACTATCGGCGTGGGATAACCTTATGTTTGAAGCCAAAACAAAGGTAAGGGAAAAAAGTAAACAAAGTATTATTTTGTATAATTAATTTAAAATTTCCAAAAAATTAATAAAAAACTAAAATTTGATATTATTAAACTTATATTATTAAATAAATAATTTGTTTTTTGACCCATATTTTTAAGCTTAATTTTAGCCTTTGGGCCTGACTATATCTTATTAAATAATTTATAATCAGTTATTTAGACTGATTATACGCTTTTAGAGCCAGCTCCAGACAGTCCATAGCCAAATTAATATCATTAATATTTAATACGTATGCCAGCCGCACTTCCTGCTTCCCCAACCCTGGTGTTCCGTAGAACCCGCTTGCAGGGGCCAGCATAACCGTGCGACCTTCGTGACTGAATTTTTCCAGCAGCCACTGGCAAAACAGGTCGGCATCATCGATCGGTAATTTGGCCATGGCATAAAAAGCTCCTCCGGGATTGGGACAAACAACACCCTCCATGGCATTGAGCCGCTTTACCAGCAAGTCCCGCCTGTTCCTGTATTCCTGTTTGGTCAGATCGAAATAATCGGCCGGGAGATCCAATGCGGCTTCGGCAGCGATTTGTGCGAAGCCGGGCGGACTAAGCCTGGCCTGAGCGAACTTCATCACTGCCTCGAGCACGGCTTCGTTTTTGGTTACCAGGGCACCAATGCGGGCACCGCAGGCGCTGTACCTTTTACTGATGGTATCCATCAGTATCACATGTTCTTCCACCCCTTTCAAATGCATGGCACTTACCTGGTGCCCTTCATAACAGAATTCACGGTAAGCCTCATCGGAAAAAAGAAATAGGTTGTATTGGAGGATGATCTCTTTCAACTGCTGCATTTCGGAATCACTGTACAGGTAACCTGTGGGGTTATTGGGGTTGCAGATCACAATAGCCCTGGTACGCGGCGTGATCTTTTTAGTGAATTCTTCAATGGGAGGTAGAGCAAACCCTGTCTCAATAGAGGATGTTACGGGAACTACTTTAACGCCGGCTGCTACTGCAAAGCCATTGTAATTGGCATAAAAAGGTTCGGGAATGATCACTTCATCTCCTGCATCCAGACAAGCCATTAAACCGAACAAGATGGCTTCACTGCCACCGGTGGTGACAATGATCTGGTGATGATCCACATCAATTCCCACAGTTTTATAATAACCTGTCAGTTTACGCCTGTAACTTTCATTGCCGGCGCTGTGACTGTACTCGAGCACTTTGAAATTGCTGTGCCTTACGGCATCCAGCATCAATGGCGGTGTTTCAATATCGGGTTGCCCGATATTAAGGTGATAAACGGTGGTTCCTCTTTTTTTAGCCGCTTCTGCAAAGGGCACTAATTTCCTGATGGGAGAGGCCGGCATGGCCAATCCGCGTTGACTGATTCTAAGCATGGCGCAAAGATAAAGAGCCCTGGTGTTTACCAACAAAAAAGCAGCCCGGGGACCGCTTTCAGAAAAATTTGCGTAACAATTACCTGGAAGACTTCGCTGCCTCTATTACTTCTCCTTCAATGCTCAAAATAACAGGCTGCTGCATCTTGGCGAATTTTACCGTTACATCTTTTTTAAAAGTGCCAAGGTTGGCAGCATTATAAGTAACCTTGATGGTAGTGCTTTTACCTTTGAGAATGGGTGCATTTGAATACTCCGGTGTGGTACATCCGCAGGAAGCACTGGCAAACTCAATGATCAATGGCTTATCACCGGTATTGGTAACAGTAAAAATATGTGTGGCCGGTATATTTTGTTTGATCTTCCCAAATTTGTAAACAGATTCGCTGAACTTTAGGTCTTTTGCTTCATTTTGCGCAAATACGGTAAGGGTAGTCAGCATGAGCACCAATGCAAGAACTTTTTTCATGGTAAATATTTTGTTTGTGGAGTAATGAATGTATTAATTTTTCTCAACTTTTCCTTTCTCAGTACCCGTGCTATTACCTGGCGCAGGGGGTACAGTTGTTTCCTGGAAACCTTCTCCCGTAAAACTAACCTGTTTCACCAAACCGCCTGAAAAAATTATGTTGGATGGCTTGGTAAAAGGCCCCATGGTATTGCTGCTGTAATGGATAGTAACCTGGGTGGTTTTGCCAGGCGCTATTTTTTCATTGGGTTTGAAACTGGGTGTGGTGCAACCGCAGGCAGGCTGAACCTGTATCAGGGTAATGGTATCGCGACTGATGTTTTTAATTTCAACCACGTATTCCACCGGTTTGCCAAAGGGGATCTTCCCCATTTTATAATCGGCATTCCGGAACTCAAGAATTTTGGCAGTGGGGTCTGCCGGAGCCTGTGCCTTCGCCAGGGAACCCGCCAGTACTAATACCGCCATCAGATAGGCTTTTTTCATAGTATATTTATTGGAGCCTAAAATTACCGAAACTTGTGTTTCTTCGTAATAAGTGGCACTATTTTCGTACCATTTTGTAATTTAAAGTCATTTTAATGCCGGATAACTGGTGTAAAACTAATTTCCGTTAGCCTTTCATCCTGTAGTATTATTTTTGTTTCATGGAATCGACAATTTCAGTTGAACAGAGAAATGACATGCTTTCTTTCGATGGCTTCAGAAATGCAGTGATCGAAGATTACCGAATTGCAGTAGTAAGCAGGGAAGTAAGCCTTTTGGGCAGGCGTGAAGTGCTTACCGGGAAAGCCAAGTTTGGCATTTTCGGCGATGGGAAAGAGGTAGCGCAGATAGCGATGGCAAAATTTTTCCGGAAGGGCGATTTCAGAAGCGGGTATTATCGCGACCAGACTTTTATGTTCGCAGTCGGACTGGCCACTGTTGAACAGTACTTCGCTCAATTGTATGCCGATCCTGACCTGGCGAATGATCCTTTCAGCGCTGGCCGGCAGATGAATGCTCATTTTGCCACACCATTTGTAAATGAAGAAGGCGACTGGGTTGATCTTGCCAACAGGATGAACATTACTTCCGACATTGCGCCTACAGCGGGACAAATGCCGCGTGCACTCGGACTTTCATTTGCATCCAAGTGTTTCCGCAGTTCAAACCACCAGCAGCAGTTGGAGCACCTGAGTCATAATGGAAATGAGATTTGTTTTTGTACCATTGGGGATGCCAGTACGTCTGAAGGACATTTCTGGGAAACCATCAATGCGGCCGGTGTATTACAGGTACCATTGGCTGTTTTTGTCTGGGATGATGGTTATGGTATTTCCGTGCCTAGAAACTTTCAAACCACTAAAGGATCTGTTTCCGCTGCATTGAAAGGATTCCAGAAAAGTGATGAAACCAATGGCATTAATATATACAAAGTAAAAGCCTGGGATTATGCCGGCATGTGTGAAGTGTTTGAGGAAGCTTTGCAGGAAATGAGGGAAACGCATGTGCCTGTATTGTTTCATGTGGAAGAAGTGACCCAGCCGCAGGGGCATTCGACCAGCGGCAGTCATGAAAGATATAAAACGGCCGAACGGCTGGAATGGGAGAAGGAATGGGATTGTTTGAAGAAGATGAAAGAATGGTTGATAGAAAATGAATTGGCTACCGCCGAGAAGTTGTCGGAATTGGAGGCGGGCGCCAAAACACATGTGCGCGAAAGCAGGAACCTGGCCTGGGAAAAATATGTAGTGCCTATCAAGCAACAGGCTTCCAAAGCAGCGGAACTCATTCGTGGCACCATGGTTAATGATATTGACCTGTATGGCAAACTGCAGCAACTGGCGAATGAGCTGGAGCATAACAAGGAGCCTCTGCGCAGGGATGTGCTTCGTACGCTGGCACTGGCTATTGAAGCGGCACCTCATTCCCCCTCTGCCGATGAATTAAGAACCTGTAGCAGGTCTTTGTTAGAAGAAAGTAAAGAATTGTACAATAGCCATCTTTATAACGAGGGGCCCAGAAGTGCTTTAAATGTTGCAGAAGTAAAGCCACTGACAGCACCCGATGCCCCTTTGGTGAATGGCTATGAAGTGCTGAATAAATATTTCGACGCTTTATTTGCATCTAATCCGAAAGTATATGCTTTTGGTGAAGACGTGGGACATATTGGTGATGTGAACCAGGGTTTTGCGGGGCTTCAGGATAAGCATGGTAAAGACAGGATACTTGATACCGGTATTCGTGAACTGACCATTGTTGGGCAGGGCATTGGTATGGCATTGCGTGGATTGAGACCGATTGCTGAAATACAGTATCTCGATTACCTGTTGTACGGTTTACAACCGCTGAGCGATGATGTAGCTACTACCCATTTCCGTACGAAAGGGCAACAGAGTTGCCCCCTGATCATTCGTACACGCGGTCACAGGCTCGAAGGTATCTGGCATAGCGGCTCACCATTGGGCATGATGATCAATGCACTGCGTGGATTGTATATATGTGTGCCCAGGAATATGGTACAAGCTGCGGGTTTTTACAACAGCCTGTTGCAATCGAACGATCCGGCAATTGTAGTGGAATGCCTGAACGGGTACCGGCTCAAAGAAAAAATGCCTGCCAATCTTTTGGAGTATACGGTCCCCCTGGGAATACCTGAAGTGATCAGGGAAGGTTCGGATATTACCGTGGTATCGTATGGATCAACACTGCGCATTATACAGGATGCAGCGGATCGGCTGGATAAGGAAGGAATCAGTTGTGAAGTGATTGATGTACAAACCCTGCTGCCTTTCGACATACACCATAAGATACTGCAATCGCTGAAGAAAACAAGCCGTATTGTTTTTGTAGATGAAGATGTGCCCGGCGGGGCTTCGGCATACATGTATAATAAAGTGATGGAAGAACAGGGAGGCTACCAGTGGCTTGATGCGGCTCCGCGTACGATCACGGCTAAAGCGCACAGGCCGGGTTATGGAAGTGATGGAGATTATTTTGGTAAACCGAATGCCGAAGAGATCATCAATGCTATCCGGGAACTGATGGCCGAATAGAACGGCTTCAATCGAAAAAAAGATTCTTTAATTCAAGCGTGGGGACCCAACAGGTTTCCCTTTTACCAAACCAGCGATAGCGGTTACGGGCTATGAGATCATAGAGAAAATCACGCAAAAAACGGGGGACGACGATCAATGTATACAAGACCGGCCATCCCCCGTTTAGTTTTCGCACTACTTTCAAGGCTGCAGTAGAACGTGTAAATACGGTATTGTTCTCAAAAAGGATAAAACTATTGTAATCGGTTTGAGGTAACTGGTGTATTGCCAGGAACTGCTTTCCGTATTCGCTTTGCAGGGAGGCAAAACGAAACTGTTTCGCCCGATCCCTGCGGATCACAAACTGCACACTGTTGTTACAGAGATTGCAGATACCATCAAAGAGAATAACAGGGTTCATGATTTATCCCATATTGTGGAACACTTTGGTCACGTCGTCATCCTGCTCCAGGCGTTCAATCAGTTTACTGACATCTTCCGCCTGGGCATCTGTTACAGGCACTGTGGTGGTGGGAATCCATTCCAGTTCGGCGCTCAAAGGAGTGATGTTTTTGTCTTCCAGCGCTTTCTGTAAGTTGCCGAAATCAACAAAGGCGCAACGAAGTACGATAATGGAATTGCCGTTATCGTCGGCACTTTCACCCAACTCTTCCAGGCCGTGGTCGATGAGTTCCAGCTCCAGCTCATCTGCATTCAGACCTTCAGGTTTCAGTTTGAATACGCCCATTTTTTTGAATTGAAAACTTACACTGCCGGTATTACCCATGGAACCATTGCCCTTATTGAAATGGCTTTTGACATTGGCTACGGTACGCACATGGTTATCGGTAGCTGTTTCCACCAGCAATGCCACGCCGTGCGGGGCATAACCTTCGTACAATATTTCTTCATAGTTGGTGGTATCCTTGCCCTGTGCCCTTTTAATGGCTGCTTCTACCCGGTCTTTGGGCATACCAACACTTCTGGCATTTTGAAAACACCTGCGCAGGGCGGGGTTGGTGGCAGGATCGGGACCACCGGCTTTGACAGCTATGACGATCTCTTTACCAACGCGTGTGAACTGTTTAGCCATCCGGTCCCAACGGGCAAACATAGTTGCTTTACGAACTTCAAAAATCCTTCCCATAATATACTTCTTGTTATCTGGTGATAGTCTGAAAGTGTGCAAAATTAACGCTTAGAGGCTCATTCAACAAAAAACAGCCAGGCAATGGGCCTGGCTGTTGAAGTATTGGTTATAAACCGAATGGTTATTACTGACCAATCAGTTTACTGTTTTTCTTACTATAACCGAAATAAACCACCAGACCAACGACCATCCAGAGAAACGCACTCAGCAGGGTTTGGTTGGGCAGTGAGATGATCATGGCTGTACAAACCACCATACCCAATATGGGTACCAGCGGTACCAGTGGTGTTTTGAACGGACGATCCCTGTGCGGATCATTTTTCCGCATGATCCATACACCCGCACTTACCAGTACGAAGGCGAACAGGGTGCCGATACTGGTAAGGTCACCTGCAACACTTCCGGGAATAAAAGCAGAGAATGCACCCACAAATACAAAAAGGATCAGGTTTGATTTATAAGGCGTTCTGAATTTGGGGTGAAGGTCTGAGAAAATACGGGGAAGCAGCCCGTCTGTAGACATGGTATAGAAAACGCGGCTTTGTCCTAATAACATCACCAGTATCACCGATGAGAAACCGGCAAGGATAGCGATGGTAACGGCTTTGGCCAGCCAACCGTAGTTGTGCATATAGGTTTCAATGGCATAAGCAACGGAAGCTTCTTTACCTGATTTTACAAAATCGGTATAAGGTGCCACGCCGGTCAGTACCCAGGAGAACAATACATATAATATGGTACAGATAACCAGTGATCCCAGGATACCAATAGGCATATCTCTTTTGGGATTTTTGGCTTCCTGTGCAGCTGTGGATACCGCATCAAAACCGATAAAGGCGAAGAATACGATGGCTGCCCCGGTGAGTACACCACCCCAGCCATGCTTGAAGAAGCCGGAATAGGAATACATAGTGCCATCAGGCTTCATCGCAGGCGGTGCATCTGCAGGAATAATATAAGGGGTATGGTTGGCGCCTTTTACAAACTGCCATCCCACAAAAATGAATACCAATACAATAGACACTTTGATGAAAACGATGATGCCGTTCACAATGGCCGATTCCTGGGTGCCTTTGATCAGCAAAAGGGAAAGCATTAGTAAAATGAACAGCGCAGGAATATTCATAATACCCTGGTGCATGACATTGGAGGCATCGAGCGCCCTTTCGAAGGGAGAGTGACACCATTCATACGGTATGGAGCCCAGGTTGAACTGTTCCAATAGTTTGTTGAGGAATTCGCTCCATGCAATGGAAACGGTAGCAGCGCCCAATGCATATTCAAGTATGAGGGCCCATCCAATGATCCAGGCAACCAGCTCGCCCATGGTGGTGTATGCATAGGTATAAGCGCTTCCGGCAATGGGAATCATAGAGGCGAACTCTGCATAACAGAGGCCTGCAAAAGCGCATCCGATGGCGGCAACAATAAATGATATGGTAACGGCAGGTCCGGCATGTTCACCCGCTGCCGCCGCGGTTCTCACAAACAGGCCTGCGCCAATGATGGCGCCAATACCCAGCGCAACAAGGCTTCCGGAACCAAGCGTTCGCTTCAGTCCTTTTTCCGAATCTGCAGCCTGGGCCATTAAGGCATCCAGAGACTTCTTTCTGAATAAACTCATAGTGATAGTTAGTTATTTTTTTAATAAAAAGTTTCGGAAAAGTAATGATTTCTTTATTTCACCAAGGAAAACTTTTACAGGCCGCTTGCCGGCGCCAGATAAATGAGGCCATTTCAACATAAGTCTTATATTGCGACCTTAATCAAGGCAGCCCTCTATGAAGCTATCGAACAAGCTTACCATATATATTATTATTTCAATGTTAGCCGGCGTTGCGTTAGGTTACCTGATTCACGTCAATAGTTCTTCCGATAGCATCCAGGCTTTCTCCAAGAATATCAAATTATTAACCACCATTTTCCTGCGGTTGGTGCAAATGATCATCGCTCCCCTGGTATTTGCTACCCTGGTGGTGGGTATTGCGAAGCTGGGCGACCTCAAAACAGTGGGCCGGGTAGGTGGTAAGGCCCTGCTTTGGTTCATATCGGCCTCACTGGTAAGCCTTTTGCTGGGGATGTTATTGGTAAACCTGTTTAAACCGGGTGCCGGAATTGACCTGGGCAATGCCGATATGAGTGGGGCGAAAGACCTGGTGGGAAAAACCCAGGAATTCAGCCTGGCAAAATTTGTGGAACATGTATTCCCCAAAAGCGTGGTGGAAGCCATGGCCACGAATGAAATCCTGCAGCTGGTAATTTTCAGTATATTCTTCGGCATTGCAACGGCAGCATTGGGTGAAAAGGGAAAAATAGTGGTAAAGGGATTGGATGCTGTAGCACATGTGATACTTAAAATGGTAGGATATGTAATGAATTTTGCACCACTGGGTGTGTTCGGCGCCATCGCTGCTGTGATTGCCACTAAGGGATTGGAAGTATTCTGGTTTTATGGAAAATACCTCCTGTATTTTTTAATGGGTATTGCCTCGCTTTGGCTGGTACTGCTTACAGCAGGATTTCTCATCCTTCGCAGGCGATTACCTGAATTATTGAAAAGGATCGTTTCTCCGCTGATCATTGCATTCAGTACAACGAGCAGTGAAGCAGTATTTCCCAAGCTGACGGAAGAACTGGAGAACTTTGGTTGTAAGGACAGGATCGTGTCTTTTATCCTGCCATTGGGTTATTCTTTTAACCTTGATGGAAGTATGATGTACATGACTTTTGCCAGCCTGGCCATTGCACAGGCATATGGTATTCATATTGACCTGGGTACGCAACTGACCATGCTCATTGTACTCATGCTTACCAGTAAAGGGATTGCCGGTGTTCCGCGGGCATCACTGGTAGTAGTAACCGCTACCTGTGCCATGTTCAATATTCCTCCTGAAGGTATTGCGCTGATCCTTCCGATTGATCATTTTTGCGACATGTTCCGTACCGCCACCAATGTTTTGGGCAATGCACTGGCAACGACCGTGGTGAGCAAATGGGAAGGGGCGCTTGAAAATTCTGTTACCAACCAATAATACCATACCATGTTAGATGCGATGTTAGCGGCAGGATTTCATTGGAGCCAGTTATTACAACCACAGTATTATATTGAACATGGCGGACTTTGGCTGCTTTTATTTGTGGTGTTTGCAGAGACAGGTTTGTTTGCCGGATTCTTTTTGCCTGGTGACAGCCTGTTGTTCGTTGCGGGTATTTACAGTTCCAACCTGGCCAATGAAATATTGCCAACCGGTAATGAATACCTTGACCTGCTGGTATTACTGCTGTTTATTTCCGCGGCGGGAATCATGGGTAATGCAACAGGATATTGGTTTGGAAAGAAAGTAGGACCATCCATGTACGGATGGAAAGAAAACATTTTATTCAAACAGCGCTATCTTACACAGGCGCATGATTTTTATGAAAAGCATGGAGGTGGGGCCATTATTATTGCCAGGTTCATTCCCATTGTAAGAACATTTGCGCCCATTGTAGCGGGGATTGTACAGATGGATGGCAAAAAATTTACTTTCTTTAATGTGATAGGATGTGTGTCATGGGTTTTCAGTATGTTGTTTGCCGGTCATTTTTTGCAGAAATGGATATTGTCTCAGTTCGGGTTCGACCTGAAACAGCACCTGGAAGTGATTGTATTGGGTATTGTATTGGTTACAACTGCGCCGGTACTGATCAAGTTGTTCTCGGCTAAGCAAACAAAAGCTTAATACCAGCTTACCATATGACAGAAAAAAAATACGGCGTTTTTTCGCTCCCGGTGATCGTTGCGGCACTGGGCTATTTTGTAGACATCTATGACCTCTTGTTGTTCACCATTGTAAAAAAACCAAGTATGCTGGCTGTAGGTGCTACCGACGCCACCATACTGGCAGACAGCACACGTGTGATCAACTGGCAGATGGTAGGCTTGTTGCTTGGTGGTATTATATGGGGCGTATTGGGAGATAAAAAAGGAAGACTGAAAGTTTTGTTCGGCTCTATCATACTTTATTCCGTAGCCAATTTTGCTACCGGGTTTGTACAGACGGTTGACCAGTATGCGATTTGTCGTTTTACAGGCGGATTGGGCCTTGCCGGTGAACTGGGCGCCGGTATTACACTGGTGAGTGAATTGCTTCCTAAAAGCAAAAGAGGTATCGGTACTTCCATGGTTGCTGGCATAGGATTGAGCGGCGCTGTTTTTGCATACCTCACTTACCAGTATACCAACGACTGGAGGCTCTGCTACAAAATAGGAGGTTGCCTGGGCATTGCACTGCTGTTGCTGCGGGTAAGTGTAGCTGAATCAGGCATGTTCAAAGAAGTAAAAACACAGCAGGTGGCCAGGGGAAATTTCCTCATGCTTATTAATAATGGACCGAGACTGAAAAAATACATTTGTGCCATACTGATCGGATTACCTACCTGGTATGTGATTGGCATATTAGTAAACCAGAGCGACCGGTTTGGTAAAGCCATGTTTGGCAGCACTAGCATTGATTCGGGCCGTTCTATCATGTTCGCTTATGCTGCCATTGCTGTGGGAGATATGTTTGTGGGATTGGTAAGTCAGTATTTTAAAAGCAGGAAAAAAGCATTGATGTTATATTACCTGCTTTGCATTGCATCACTGGCGTTATTTTTCAGCAATTATAATCATTCCGATACTTCCATGTATGCCATTTGTGCTATGCTTGGATTCAGTACCGGGTTCTGGGCTATTTTCGTTACCATGGGAGCAGAGCAATTCGGAACCAACCTTCGGGCTACTGCTGCCACTACTATTCCGAATATGGTGCGTGGTGCATTACCTTTGATCAACCTCATGTTCCTGGACCTGTTTCAGAAAAGCTGGGGCTGGCCACTCATTAAAAGCGGCATTATAACCGGCATAGTAGTTATGGGTATTGCTTTGGTAGCTTATTATTTTACGGAAGATACTTATCATAAAGACCTCAATTACGTGGAAAATTAATTAATACCGGCTGGCGCAATGAAATTTCTGGTTATCCGCTTTTCATCCATTGGTGACATAGTGCTCACTACCCCGGCCATACGGTGCCTTAAACAACAAGTGCCTGAGGCAGAAGTACATTTTCTGAGTAAGCTGTCGTTCAAAGCAGTAACAGAATCGAATCCTTATATTGACCAGTTTTTTTATTACCAGGGCAACCTGCCGGAACTGATCCGGCAACTCAAAAAAGAGCAATACGATTATATCATAGACCTGCATAAGAATTTCAGAAGTCTTCGCATCAGGCTGGCACTTGGGGTTAAAACCCTTTCCTTTCATAAAGAGAGCATTCAAAAATTCCTACTTACAAAATTCCATATCAATTACATGTCTGGCAGGCATATAGTAGACCGGTGTTTGGATGCGTTGAAACCACTGGGTGTGAAAGATGATGGAAGGGGCATGGATTATTTCATTCCTGAAAAACAGATAGTGCCTGCAAACGATATACCCACTGCACACTCTGCGGGGTTTGTGGCCATTGTGATTGGGGCATCTTATTATACCAAGAAATTGCCTGTATCCAAATTGCAACAGTTATGCCAGCAGCTGAAATACCCTGTTATGCTGCTTGGCGGAAAAGAAGACAGCGCAACCGGAGAACAGATTGCCAGTGTAGACCCGGTAGGTATTTACAATGCTTGTGGCAAATTCAGTCTGCATGAATCGGCCGACCTGGTACGCAAAGCCCGCCTGGTTATTTCGCATGATACAGGGCTTCAATACATTGCCTGCGCACTGGATAAACCGGTACTAGCCATCTGGGGTGGCACTTCTCCTTTGTTGGATGTAGAGCCTTATTATGGTGTGCACCAGCATTCGCCCGGCTATACGAATTTTATAGTACCCCATTTAAATTGCCAACCCTGTTCCAATTTCGGAACGGATACTTGTCCGAAAGGTCATTTTAAATGTATGCTGCAACAGGATATTGAAGCCATTGCAGCCAGGGCGCACCAATACCTGTTAAAATGATAAAACCCGCCGATGTAAATCAAGCGGGTTTTATTTCCAATCACACAATCAACTGTTATCCTTTGATACGTTTCGATTCGCTTTCCAGGCCGGTCTGTCGCTGGCGGGCTGCTTTCACCTGGTTGCTGCCAAACCGGTAGGTGAAGTTTACGCGGAAGGTCTGGCTTTCCCATGATCCGTTTCCTTTGATGTTCAGGCCACCAAATACGCTGTGCGCTCTCCAGGGACTGGCCGTATGGAAAATATCGGTGGCACTGAGTTTAATCGTAGCTTTTTTCTGCAGGAACATTTTTTGTATACCCAGGTCAAGCGCGCCTTGTGCATTGGTTTTCCAGGTAGCACCCCAGATAGCGGGGCCATTGAACCAGCCGCTTACTTCAGCAGAGTAATCATTACCCAGCGTAAAGCTATTTTGTATATAAGCTCCATACAGCGGAACAGTGGTTTTGAGTTCATTGTTACCGATCATGCCATTGAACATTTGGTAGTTGTACCAGAAGTTAGCATAACCATTCCACCATTTTTTGATGGGCAGCGGAGATCCGATACTGAACGTCAGTATCTGTTGTGTAGCCAGGTTTTTCTGCTGCACAAAAGTGGCATTCTTGATGGTATCGGTGGTCATTGTTGAATAATCTTTCACATGGCTATAACCAACAGTGGTGGTGATCATGTACAGGAATGTATGCGATAATTCCACATTGTCGGTATACTGCGGCCTTAAAAAGGCATTGCCTTTTTCGTAAGTCAGTTCATCCAGCTTGTTTTCAAATGGATTGAGGTCCTGGTAAGTAGGTCTGTCAATCCTGCGGCTATACGTAAGGTTAAGGGTGTTCTTTTTATCTACTGCCCAGGTTAATGCTGCACTTGGAAACAGATCGAAATAATTCCGTTTCACATTATTATCGCTCTGCACAACACCATCAGCCCTGGTAAGCATACCTTCACTATTGGTTTGTTCGGCCCGTAAACCTGCCTGCAGACTCCATTTTGGATTGAATTGTCTTTGGTAATTGACGTATGCGGCATTTACATTTTCCTTATAGGTAAAGCTGTTGCTGCGACCCAATACTTTCATAGGGGCACCGTTGACATCTGTATAGAAATCATAAGTATTGTCCGTCTTCACATAAGAGAACTTAGCGCCAAAACCGAGTTTGCCTTTCCATTTGGGCATTTCCACATCTACCTTGGAAGTGTAGATATCAATATTGGTAGGAGTGTAATTGCGATTGATTATCTGTGAAATGATGTTATTGTTCTGATTGTAATAGTAGTTCGGCTGATAGCTGTTGCCCCTGCCGCGGAACTGACCATAGTCTGCATCGAAGTTGATTTCTTTGCCACTTGTATCAGCGTAGCGATAGTTCAGGTTGGCGTTCACATTATTCCGGTTGCCGGGAACAGTGTTGAAAGCTTTCAATGTTTTCTGGTAAGTGTTGGTTGGATTATAATAGATATCGGTATTGCTGGAGCTGGTCCAGTCATTGGTACTGAAATTGGTTGTGATCAGGCCGCCAATGGTATTCCTGTTATCGAGAAAGAAATCAGCGCCGGCTTTGAGATTAATGCTTTTGTTGTTGTTATAGTTAACGCTGTGCTGGTCATACAATGAGTCGCGTTGAATACGATACAGGTTCAGCTCGTTTTCGTAACGGCCAATATTGCCGCCTACATTACTGAACAGGTTCACCTTCTTATCGCGATAGTTGAGGTTCACAGAAGCATTGCCTTTTGGTGTAATACCTTGTACCAGGCCTGCGGTTGCGGTTCCGTTGGTGCCGAATTTTTTATTTTTTTTCAGGCGGATATTGATGATCCCTGCATTACCACTGGCATCGTATTTAGCGCTGGGGTTGCTGATCATTTCAATGGCTTCAATGTCGTTGCTATTGATGCTTCTGAGATAAGCAGCCAGGTCTTTTACATTTAGCTGTGTCATCTTGCCATCAACATAAACCTTCACACCTGTCTTGCCCTTCATGGTAATGTTGTCGTTATTGTCTACCTGAATACCAGGACTTTTTTGCAAAAGCTCAAGCGCATTGCTGCCGGTAGCATTGATACTGTTTTCAACATTGAAAACGGTTTTATCTGCTTTGATCTCTACCATTGGTTTACGCGAAGTAACGGTTACATCCTGCAATTTTTTAGGTGCAAGGGTCAGGTTTACTGCACCTGAGTGAAAAGGCTGACCTCCCTGCAAATCAAAATGGGTGGAGAATTTCTTCTCATAACCAACAATGGCATAACTGAGTAAGAATTTTCCGTCTGCAGACGCTGATAATTCAAATTGTCCGTTGCCATCGGTTATATCTGTCTTAACAAGGCTGCTGTCTTTTGCTTTTAGAAGAGATACGGTTACAGACTCCAATGCCTTGCCATTATTGTCTTTTACGCTTCCGTCCACTGTTGATCTGCTTTGTGCAAAAATCTGTGTTGTAGTCATTAACAGTCCTAACACTGTCATACTGATAAGCCGTCTCATGGTTGTTGTTTTTGTGCTCAATTAGACGCAAAGCACTTACAATTGTTACAGATGTTGAGAGCAAATGAGGACGAAGCGCAGGAATCAGATGACGAGCGGTAACTAATGAATACAAACAGCCCCGGCTGTTTTTGAAAGAACGCCGGGGCTGTTTTTTTATTACAAGGCTACAGAATGCAGATGCTTAAAGGGTTTTAAGCACGTCGTTCATACTGCGTACTGCATCTGCACTTTTATTGAAAGCAGTCTGCTCATCAGCATTCAGTTCAAAATCAAGGATTTTTTCCCAACCATTTTTTCCAATCACAACAGGAACACCAAGACAGATATCTTTTTGACCGTATTCACCATCGAGACTTACACAGCAGGTAAACAATTTCTTTTCATCGCGAAGGATACTTTCAACCAATGCAGCGCCGGCAGCGCCAGGTGCATACCAGGCAGAAGTACCAATCAGTTTGGTCAGTGTTGCACCACCTACCATAGTATCGGCTACAATTTGTTTTTGCTGTTCTTCATTCAGGAATTTGGTAACGGGAACACTGTTCCAGGTAGCCATGCGGATAAGGGGGATCATGGTAGTATCGCCATGGCCGCCTACTACTACTGCGTTGAGGTCGGCAGGACTGCAACCCAGGTGCTGGCTCAATTGATATTTGAAGCGTGCGCTATCGAGTGTGCCTCCCATACCAATGATACGGTTTTTAGGTAAGCCGGTAGATTGCAGTGCCAGATAGGTCATGGTATCCATCGGGTTACTGATCACAATAATAATGGCATTGGGAGAATATTTGAGGATGTTTTCGCAAACGCTTTTTACAATACCTGCGTTAGTGCCGATCAGTTCTTCGCGGGTCATACCCGGTTTGCGGGGGAGACCCGATGTAATCACTACCACATCGGAACCGGCGGTCTTGGAATAGTCGTTGGTACTTCCGCTGATACGGGTATCAAAACCCAGCAGTGCGGCGGTCTGCATCATATCCTGGGCTTTGCCTTCAGCAACGCCTTCTTTGATATCCAATAATACCAGCTCCTGGGCCAGTTCTTTCCGGGCAATGTTATCGGCACAGGTAGCGCCCACGGCTCCGGCACCTACTACGGTAACTTTCATTTTTTGTAACGATTTATTTGGAATGAAGAATTTTAACGGGGCAAAGGTAGTTATAATTGACCCTGGATGGCTATTTTTTCGATTCCCTTAAAAGTGCATTGAGTTCAACCATTTCAACACCTTTGTCATAAGCTTTCACAAATATTCCTTTGCTGTCATACACGGCCACAAAAGGGGTAAATCTCACCTGGTAAAAGCTGGGCAGTGCATACAACGGATCACGGCCTATTCGCAGATTCGGGAGTTTATCCAGCCCGTAGGTATGATAAAATTCGCGTATCTCGGAAATACTTTTATAACTCACCCAAAGCATGAACGTGTTTTTAAGACTGTCTATGTTCTTGACTATCTCTTTTGCTTCATATTGGCAATGGCCGCAATCCGGACTGAAATAAATAATAATGGTAAACTCGCTCTTGGGTAGCTGGCTCTTGGTAAACCAGGTACTGCTATCGGTCTGCAGGATGCGAAAAGAAGGGAGTACCGAATCCTTACGGTAAGGAGCATTGTCATTCGAGTTGGACGACTGTGCCATGACAAATGAAGTAGTGTATAACAGCAACAGGGATAACAGGAACTGTTTCATGATTTTTGATTTGATTCCATCATTCGCATTTGCTTGGCATCTTGCAGGAACTCGGATGCGAAGATGAATTTATTGAGCAATTCATCCTTGCTGAATATGATGTCTTTATTGGAGCCTTCCCATTGTTTATGCCCCTGGTGCAGGTACACAATATGATCGCCGATCTCCATTACACTGTTCATATCGTGCGTTACCACAATAGTGGTGATATTATATTCGGTAGTGATTTCTTTGATGAGTTTATCAATCACGAGTGATGTCTGAGGGTCGAGGCCTGAATTGGGTTCATCGCAAAACAGGAATTTTGGATTCAGCACGATTGACCGGGCGATGCCCACTCTTTTTTTCATACCGCCACTGATCTCTGACGGGTATTTCTTATTAGCGCCCTCCAGGTTAACGCGGTTCAATACTTCATTGGCCCTTTTACGTTTCTCTGCATAGGAAAGATCGGTGAACATATCAAGAGGGAAGAGCACATTTTGTTCTACTGTCATGGAATCGAAAAGTGCATTGCCCTGAAAGAGCATGCCTATTTTCTGGCGAAGCAGCTTACGTTCCTCGGTTTGCATTTGCAGCATATTCTGACCATCATACAGGATCTCGCCCTGGTCGGGTTCAAACAATCCAACCATACATTTGGTAAGTACCGTTTTGCCACTTCCGCTGGTACCAATGATGAGATTGCATTTGCCTGCTTCCATTACGGCGGAGATATCTTTCAGGATTATTTTATCGCCAAATGATTTTTCTATGTTCTTTATTTCAATCATGCCAGTGCAAACTACTGTTTTGTTCTATAACACTTCCACCTGATTCCTTAATAAATCTTCAAAAACATCCCTTTTCCTGATTAAGTAATGTACATTTTCTTTTATCAATACCTGTGCAGGCAGGTAACGCGAATTATAATTACTGCCCATTTCGAATCCGTAGGCACCTGCATTGTGAAATACGAGCAGGTCTCCTTCTCTTACTTCATTCAGTTCCCTGTCCCACGCAAATGTGTCGGTCTCGCAAATATTGCCTACTACTGCATAGTGCTGTTTTTTGCCTTCCGGGTTACTGATATTAGCGATGCGATGATACGATTCATAGAACATAGGCCGGATAAGGTGATTGAACCCGCTGTTGACCCCGGCAAAAGTGGCTGCAGCGCTTTGCTTCAGCACATTTACCCGGGTAATGAAATAACCTGCTTCGCTTACCAGAAATTTTCCGGGTTCAAACCAGGCTTCAAAACGACGGCCATGCGTTGTTTCGAGCTTATCCATGACTGCGGCTACCTTTTGTCCGAGTAATTCAATATCCGTGCCGGTTTCGCCTTCTTTGTAAGGCACTTTAAAACCTCCGCCCATATCCAGGTAAACCAGGTCTTTAAAATGAGGAACCAATTCAAAGAAAATATCGGCCACTTTCATGAATACTTCCACATCCCTGATCTCGCTGCCCGTATGGATATGCAGACCTGTGATGCGAAGGCCGTATGTTTTTATAAGCTGAATGATCTGATCGAGTTGCTCAACGGGAATACCGAATTTACTTTTTTCATGGCCGGTGGAGATCTTCAGGTTACCTCCGGCCATGATATTCGGTCGCAGGCGGATGCCGACAGGATAATTGCCGCCATACTTCCTGCCAAATTTTTCGAGGTTGGAAAGGCTGTCTATATTGATATTCACCCCTTGCCCCGCAGCTTCTTCTATTTCCGAAAATGCTATGCCATTACTGGTATACAATATGTTCTTGGGGTCGAAGCCTGCTTTAACGGCAAGGTGTACTTCATTAACAGAACTGCAATCAATATTGCAGCCCAGGGAACGGATATGCTTTAAGATATTGATATTGGTCAGCGCTTTGCAGGCATAAAAAAAGCGACTGTCCGATTGGGAAAACGCTTTTGTAAGCCTGGAATATTGTTCGGTGATCTTTTCAGCATGATAAACATAAAGAGGCGTTCCATATGTCTCAGCCATACTGGTTAATTGCTCGGTCGATAATGATTGTGACATGCTGCGAAGATAATCATTGCGGCGTTTCATCCCCCGGTTCTGTTGTCTCAGCGGGAGGGGTCTCATCTTTCATATCATTTTCCACCAGTTCTCCATCTTCATTCACGGTAAAAGCATGGTCTTCGGTAAGGGCGGAAGCTACATGATGATCGGTAAAATCTTCCGGATTGATGATGGTCCCTTCAACTACCTGTTCTGCCAGGACTTCTTTGATGCGTGGCAGATCGGCTGCTGAATTGATGCCGAAATAATCCATGAAATTTTTGGAGGTGGCATATACCAGGGGTTTGCCCGGGAGGTTCTCATTCCGGCCACTGATGATGATGAGTTCTTTTTCGAGTAATTTCTGGATGCTGTAATCGCTGTTGACACCTCTGATCGATTCAATTTCCCCTTTGGTGATGGGTTGCTTATAGGCAATGATGGCCAGGGTTTCCAGCGCAGCATTGGATAAGCGTTTGAGAAATTTATCGCCATTCAGCTGCGCGATGGTTTTATGGTAATCTTTTTTGGTAAGGAATTGCCAGCCGCCACCGCTTTCCTTTACTTCAAATGGATAAAACTCAGAGTTGTATTTTTCATGGATGCCATCCAGTGCGGCTTCTACCTGGTCGAGGGTTACTCTTTCTTCCAGGAAACCGAAAGCGTTGTTGATGAGTTCTACAATATCCAATGCAGTAAGGGGTTTCTCACTTGCAAAAATGAGTACTTCAATATGTGGTATGATTTCGCTGAGATCCATTTGATAAATTAGGGGCTTGAAAATACAAATAAATCAAATATGCGGCCCTTTCATTCTTATCCTTGTAATGCCGCCGCCCCGCTTACGATCTCTGTCAGCTCCGTGGTAATTGCCGCCTGCCTTGCACGGTTATAGCTGATCTTAAGCGATTTCAGCAATTCATTGGCGTTCTCACTGGCTTTGTCCATCGCTGTCATGCGTGCCCCATGTTCGCTGGCGTTGCAGTCCAGCACGGCTTTATACAATTGGGTATTCAATATTTTAGGCATCAGTTCGGCAATCAGCTCTTCTTTTGCCGGTTCAAAGATGAAATCAGACTTTTTGGCCTTGCCTGTACTGGTTATTTTGGAAATCGGCAGGAACTGCTCAGCCTTGAATACCTGGGTTGCTGCATTCTTGAATTCACTGTAAATGATTTCAACGGCATCAAATTCCTTGTTCTCAAACGCCTTCATGGCAGCCTGGGCAGCGACCTGTACGTGCTCGAACTTCAGGTTAAGGAAAATGTCTTTATAAGTGGCATCGGTTTTAAAACCGGCTTTGGAAAGGGCCTCAAATCCTTTTTTACCGATGTTCCAGATGGCTATATTACCTTTTTTATACTGTGTGCTGTATTTTTCTGCAATAGTGGCTTTGGCCAGCTTGATCAGGTTGGCATTATAACCGCCACAAAGTCCGCGGTCACTTGTAATAACAATTAACAATATTTTTTCAACCGGTCTTTCTTCTGCTAGTTTGATGCTCATATCGCCTTCGGTACTGCTCACAATATTGCTCAGCATTTCCTGCAATTTCTGCGCATAGGGCCTCATTTGGGTAATGGCATCCTGTGCACGGCGCAATTTGGCAGCGCTCACCATTTTCATTGCCTTGGTGATCTGCTGGGTGCTTTGAACACTCTTGATACGGTTACGGACTTCTTTTAACTGACCTGCCATTGTGATTGAAATTTCGGGTTTCTTTTATAGGGAATCCAGTGTTTAAAGGCCCCGGCCCCCTCATTTTGGCTGCAAAAGTAGCAGAAATGGTGTGTCTCCCCAAATTCTTTACCTTTGGCCGCTTTCAATACCGGGTGCCAAAATGGCTCAATTTTTTTTGTGCACCCTTTTTGACTGTATAAAACATTCTAATAGACCAGATCCAGCCATATATGTTGAAATTTATTGCAAAGTTATTCGGAGGTAGTAAGAGCGAGAAAGATGTGCAACAGATCATGCCCATCGTGGAGAAAGTGAACCAGTTCTATGAGCAGTATCAATCACTTACGAACGACGACCTGCGCCATAAAACACTGGAATTCAAACAACGTATTCACAACCATCTCAAAGAAATAGACGCCGAAATAGAATCAAAAAAGCAGGCTGCGGAAGCCCTGACTGAAGGTGATATCCACGGCCGGGATGCCATTTACCAGGAGGTGGACAAGCTGAAAAAAGAGCGCGACAAAAAGATAGAAGAAGCGCTGAGTGATATTCAGGCAGAAGCATTTGCGGTTGTAAAAGAAACAGCGCGCCGTTTCAAGGAAAACACAGAATTGGAAGCTACTGCTACCGATCTGGACAGGGAATTGAGCGTGAAAAAAGATTATGTGCAGATCAGGGGGAACCAGTCGGTTTTCAACAATACCTGGACTGCCGCCGGCGGTACTGTTACCTGGAATATGGTGCATTACGATGTACAGCTGATCGGTGGTAGTGTGCTGCACCAGGGTAAGATTGCAGAAATGGCCACGGGTGAGGGTAAAACACTGGTATCCACTTTACCCGCTTACCTGAATGCACTGGCCGGAGAAGGCGTACACATTGTTACCGTGAACGATTACCTGGCACGGAGGGACAGCGAGTGGAACGGAACTATTTTTGAATGGCTGGGATTGCGGGTGGATTGTATTGATAAACACGAACCCAATAGCGAAGCGCGGCGTAATGCTTACCTGGCGGACATTACTTACGGCACCAACAACGAATTCGGTTTTGATTACCTCCGCGACAACATGGTACATACACCCGAAGAAATGGTGCAACGCAAACACCATTTTGCCATGGTGGATGAGGTAGACTCTGTATTGATCGATGATGCGAGAACGCCGTTGATCATATCGGGCCCTGTCGGACACAATACCGGTGAGCAGCAATTCTTTGAACTGAAACCACGGATCGAGAAACTGGTGGAAGCGCAGAAAAGAGCGGCCAACCAATTCCTGAATGAAGCCAAAAAGAAAATTACAGAAGGTAATGATGATCCGAAAGACGGGGGGCTGGCTTTATTCCGTGCCCATCGCGGTCTGCCTAAAAACAGCGCACTGATCAAATTTCTCAGTGAACCCGGCATACGTGTGAAACTGCAAAAAGCAGAGAACCATTACCTGGCCGATCAGCAGCGCGAAATGCACAAAGCAGATGAAGAGCTGTTTTTCTATATCGATGAAAAGAATAATTCGGTTGAATTAACAGATAAAGGTATCCAGCTGATCACACGTTCGGGAGAAGACCCTAATTTCTTCATCCTGCCTGATATCAGTCTGTCACTGACAGCTATTGATAATGATGCAAAAGCATCTGCTGAAGAAAAACTGCACCACAAAGAACAGATCATCAATGAGTATGCGGTGAAAGCAGATCGTATCCATACCGTGCAGCAATTGCTGAAAGCCTATACTTTATTCGATAAGGATGTGGAATATGTGGTGCTGGATGGCGCTGTAAAGATTGTGGATGAACAAACCGGACGTATCCTTGATGGCCGCCGTTATTCAGACGGCCTGCACCAGGCCATTGAAGCGAAAGAAAACGTGAAGATTGAAGCAGCCACCCAAACCTACGCCACTGTTACGCTCCAGAATTATTTCCGCATGTACCATAAGCTGGCCGGTATGACAGGTACGGCGGAGACGGAAGCGGCGGAGTTATGGGATATTTATAAACTGGATGTGGTTTCCATTCCTACCAATATCCCGGCCATCCGGAAAGATGAGCAGGACCTGGTGTATAAAACCAAACGGGAAAAATTTGGCGCGGTGATTGACGAAATCGTCAAACTGCGGGAAGCCGGACGGCCTGTGCTGGTAGGTACTACTTCAGTGGAAGTGAGTGAATTGCTCAGTCGTATGTTGCGACAGAAGCAGGTGCCGCATAATGTACTCAACGCCAAACAACATGCCCGTGAAGCACAGATTGTTGCGGAAGCCGGTTTGGCCGGTGCCGTTACCATTGCTACCAATATGGCCGGACGTGGTACCGATATCAAACTCGGACCCGGCGTGAAAGAAGCGGGTGGATTGGCTATCGTGGGTACGGAAAGGCACGAATCGCGCCGTGTGGACAGGCAGTTACGCGGACGTGCCGGACGCCAGGGAGATCCCGGATCTTCCCAGTTCTTTGTATCACTGGAAGATGATCTGATGCGCATGTTCGGCAGTGAACGTATTGCCAAAGTAATGGACTTCGCCGGCTATAAGGAAGGAGAAGTGATACAGCACAGCATGATTACCAAATCTATTGAACGCGCGCAGAAAAAAGTGGAAGAAAACAACTTCGGCATTCGAAAACGCCTGCTGGAATACGATGATGTAATGAACAAACAGCGTACGGTAATTTATACCAAACGTAACCATGCCCTGTTTGGAGAAAGGCTGGCGCTTGACCTGGATAATGCATTCTATACGGTAGCGGAGGATTTGATCGTTTCTTTCAAGGAAGAGAACGACCAGGAAGGATTCCGTTTGGCTGCCATTGTGAATTTTGGAA
The DNA here is from genome assembly GCA_041798205.1 of Sediminibacterium sp. Classification (GTDB taxonomy): domain Bacteria; phylum Bacteroidota; class Bacteroidia; order Chitinophagales; family Chitinophagaceae; genus Sediminibacterium. The sequence continues at coordinate 60,993 of JBHCAK010000010.1, read as the reverse complement.
TTGACTCTGCTATTACAGCAGAAGAACTGGGCAAGTCAAATGAACAGCAATTGGCCGAAAAATTATATACGGAAGCGATCACCAATTATGAGCGAAAAAAACAGGAGCTCATGGTGCAGGCGGTACCGGTATTCAAAAACATACGCCAGCAACAGGGAACACATATTGAAAATGTGATTGTGCCGTTCACCGATGGGAGAAAGGGAATGCAGGTATTGGCTAATATGGAGAAGACCCTGCATACCAACGGGGGTGAATTGCTTAATGCATTGGAACGTTCAGTAACACTGGGTCTCATAGATGATGCCTGGAAAGAACACCTGCGTGCCATGGATGACCTGAAACAAAGCGTGCAAACGGCCACTTATGAACAGAAAGACCCGTTGGTGATTTATAAAATGGAAGCATTCGGATTGTTCAAGAAAATGGACAGCGAAGTAAACCGCGATATTGTTCAATTCCTTTGTCACGCTGGTATTCCTTTGAATGAAGGAGACCAGTTGAAAGAAGGCAGGCAGCAGAAAACCGATATGAGCAGAATGAATGCCAATAAGGATAGCCTGGATACGCCGCCAACGGAGAACGATTATTACGATCCCACACCTGTAAAACAGCAACCGGTACATGTAGCGCCAAAGATTGGAAGGAACGATCCATGCCCCTGCGGAAGCGGAAAGAAGTACAAAGCATGCCATGGAAAAGAAGCCTAATTTTCTATTCATGCGCCTTAACCAATATATTGATCATACCATTCTCAAGCCAACCACTTTGGTGGCTGATGTTGAGCAGTTATGTGCCGAAGCAGTACAATATTCATTTGCTGCCGTATGTGTGCCGCCGAATTTTGTAAGAACAGCAAAGGGCTTATTGCAGGACAGCCTTGTGAAAACAGCTACAGTGATTGGCTTCCCCTTTGGATACTCTGCAGTGGAAGCTAAGATTGCCGAAGCTGTTCTGGCCATGGTGGATGGGGCAGATGAACTGGATATGGTGGCCAATATTTCGGCCATCAAAAATGGCGACTGGCTATACCTGGCCAATGAGATCAACCACCTTATGCCTGTTATCAAGAGTAAGCATAAAGTGATCAAAGTGATCATTGAAAGTGGGGTGCTTACCAACGATGAAATCATTAAATGTTGCGATATCTATGGGGCCGCTGGTATAGATTACCTGAAGACCTCCACAGGATACGCAGAGAAGGGCGCAACGGTAGAAGCTGTGAAACTTTTCCGGCAGCACCTGCCTCAGCATGTACAGATCAAAGCGTCAGGAGGTATAAGGGATTATTCCTTTGCCAAACAACTGGTAGAGGCAGGAGCAACCCGCCTGGGGTGCAGCGCCAGTGTAGCTATTATACGGGGAACACCCGCAATTGAGAGCGGGTATTGAAAAATGCCTGAACATCTACAGCACAGAATCGGTATTTTTGATGAGAGATATCCCTTCTCTAAAACAAATGGTATGAGCAGGATCAAACACTTACCCGTAATACTGGTGTTGGTTACATGCTGTCAGCATGCATTTGCAATGAACCTGGCCGGAGATTCTATCATTTTTGCCAAAGATCACCGGATGGATCTGCTGACTGCGAAACAGGTACAGATCAATAGACGGACAGCCATGATGACCAGTTCCGGTTTATACAGGGGTTACCGGATACAGGTGATCAGTACCAATAAGCGGGATCAGGCATTTAGAATAAAGGCGGAACTGTTATCCAGGTTCCCTGATCAGAAAAGTTACACCATGTTTCAGTCGCCTTATTTCAAAATTCGGATCGGCAACTTCATCAAAAAAGAAGATGCAGAACGACTCAGGAAGCAATTGCTGAAATATTATCCGCAGGGCGTGTATGTAGTGGAAGATGCCATTGAATACACACCGAAAGATGACGAGGAAATCACGCCACAATAGAATATACATGTTAGAGCAAAAGATAAAGGAGCTGGCAGGTAAATACGCGGGAGAATTTATTTCGGTTCGTCAGCATTTGCATGCCAATCCGGAATTGAGTTACCAGGAGTTTGAGACCAGTAAGTTTATACAGACAAAGTTGAAAAACTTTGGTATTCCTTTCGAAGTGAAAGCAACAACGGGAGTGCTGGGGATTATTGAAGGAAAGAATCCGGGAAGTCGTGTGATTGCACTTCGTGCCGATATGGATGCGCTTCCGATACAGGAAGAGAATGAAACGAATTACAAATCAAAGAATGCCGGTGTAATGCATGCCTGCGGTCATGATGTACATACAAGTATATTATTGGGCGCGGCAAAAATATTGAACGAATTGAAAGCGGAATGGGAGGGGACGGTCAAGCTTATTTTCCAGCCAGGAGAAGAAAGAAATCCCGGTGGTGCCAGTTATATGATCAGTGAGGGAGTGCTGGAAAATCCAAAGCCAGCAGGTATTATAGGATTGCATGTGCATCCGGGATTGGAATTGGGTAAACTCAGTTTCCGAAAAGGAAGGGTGATGGCAAGTGCAGATGAAATTTATATTACCATTAAGGGCAAAGGCGGACATGCAGCTGCACCTGACCTTACTGCAGATACGGTTTTGATAGCTTCCCATCTTATTGTAAGCCTGCAACAGGTTATTTCAAGGAACAAAAATCCGTTGACTCCTTCCGTTCTTTCCATCTGTTCCATACAGGGCGGACATACCACCAATGTGATACCCAGTGAAGTAAAGTTGATGGGTACTTTCCGGGCCATGGATGAGGAATGGCGGTTCAAAGCGCATGAACTCATACGAAAGCAGGCCATTGGTTTGGTAGAATCGATGGGAGGAGAGATAGACTTACATATTGATGTAGGATATCCGACAGTTGATAATGATCCTGCTTTCACCGAAACCACATGGCGACTGGCAGAAAATTACCTGGGCAAGGAAAAGGTGGAAGAAACCGAAATGCGCATGGGTGCCGAAGATTTCGGTTATTATACACAGAAAATTCCGGGATGTTTTTACCGGTTAGGTGTACGGAATGAAGCAAAAGGAATTGTTCACAATGTACATACCCCGAAATTCGATATTGATGAAGCTGCTATCGAAACAGGTATGGGAATGATGGCATGGTTGGGTGCCAGTACGCGATAATTACCGTTTTCCTGAAGCACATTAAATTGTATTTTTGCAGGCCTGGAAGCGGCATATCATTGCATCAATCTGCTGAAGGGAGTAATACAGCCGCAGTCGACCGCCGTTGTGTTACTGCTAACCAAAAAAGCAAATATGGCCAAACAGAACGACCTTAGAAAGGAACAGGCTTTGGAATACCATTCCAGCGGCCGTCCCGGAAAAATTGAAGTAATACCCACCAAAGAATCTAAAACACAACGCGATCTTTCACTGGCTTATAGCCCGGGAGTGGCAGAACCCTGTAAAGAAATTGCAAAAAATCCGGAAGACGTTTATAAGTATACCGCTAAAGGCAACCTGGTAGCAGTGATCAGCAATGGAACCGCTGTACTCGGACTGGGCGATATTGGTCCGGAAGCCGGCAAGCCCGTTATGGAAGGCAAGGGTGTATTGTTCAAAATTTTCGCTGATATCGATGTGTTTGATATTGAGATCAATGAAAAAGATCCTGAAAAATTTGTACAGATTGTAAAAGCGCTGGAACCTACATTCGGCGGTATCAACCTTGAAGATATCAAAGCGCCGGAATGTTTTTACATTGAACGGGAATTGAAGAAGCAGATGAAGATCCCGGTGATGCACGATGACCAGCATGGTACGGCCATCATCAGTGCCGCTGCTTTGCTGAATGCGCTGGAACTGCAGAAGAAAAAAATTGAGAAAGCAAAGTTTGTGGTGAATGGGGCGGGCGCTGCTGCGATGGCATGTATTGAATTATATGTTGCGCTGGGTGCGAAGTATGAGAATTTCATTCTCTTCGATAAAACAGGTGCGATTCATGAGGGAAGAACAGACCTGAGCGAAACAAAAAAGAAATACGCTGTTAAGAGGGGCGACTGGACACTGGACACTGCATTAAAAGATGCCGATGTGTTTGTAGGATTGAGCGTAGGCAATGTAATCACTCCGGAGATGGTGAAAAGTATGGCTAAAAACCCCATTGTATTTGCGATGGCTAATCCTGATCCGGAGATTGGTTATGAAGCGGCTACCGAAGCGCGGAAAGACATCATCATGGCTACCGGGCGCACCGATTATCCCAACCAGGTGAATAATGTGCTCGGCTTTCCTTATATATTCCGCGGGGCGCTGGACGTGCGTGCCACACAAATCAATGAAGCCATGAAACTGGCAGCTGTGAAAGCCCTGGCTGAACTGGCCAAAAAACCGGTACCGGATATGGTGAACCTGGCATATAATCAAACACATATGTCTTTTGGTCCGGAATACATCATACCCAAACCAGTTGACCCGCGATTGCTGGCAACAGTAGCCCCTGCTGTGGCAAAAGCAGCTGTGGAAAGCGGTGTAGCCCAGAAAAAGATTGCAAATTGGGAAGCTTATGAACTGGAATTGAACAAGAGGCTTGGTCTCGACAACCAGTTGGTAAGGGCTATTGGTAACAAAGCAAAAAAGGATCCAAGACGATTGGTATTTGCAGATGCAGACAACCACAAAATACTCAAAGCCGCCAGCATTGTTTATGATGATGGCATTGCATATCCGATCCTGTTGGGCAACCATGAGAAGATCCGTGGCATTGCTGAAGCTCATGATATTGATCTCACCGATATTCCCATCATCGACCCGCGGAGCGATGAGATGGAAAAGAAAAGGGAAGAGTACGGAGAAAATTTTTTTGATAAGAGACAGCGTAAGGGGTATAATAAATACGAGAGCCTGAAAGTAATGAAAGACCGCAATCATTTTGGTTGTATGATGGTGGAGGCAGGAGATGCCGATGCCATGCTTTCCGGGCTTACCAAAAATTATGCTGAAGCGATTCGCCCTGCATTGCAGATCATTGGAACCGAAGATGGTGTGAAGAAAATAGCAGGTATGTATTTACTGCTGACCAAGAAGGGGCCCTTGTTCCTGGCAGATACTACGGTGAATTTCAATCCGACTGCCGAAGAACTGGCCGATATTACCTTGATGGTTGCCAAAGAGGTGCGCAACTTCAATATCACCCCCCGTATTGCCATGCTCAGCTACAGCAATTTCGGCAGCAGCGATTCGCCAGAGGCCAGATTGGTGGCCGAAGCAACCCGTCTGCTGAAACAACGCAACCCTTCCCTGATCGTTGACGGAGAAATGCAGGCAAGCCTTGCTTTCAATAAAGAAATACTTCGCGATAACTACCCATTCAGTGAACTGGTGAACGAAGATGTGAATGTGTTGATATTTCCTAATTTAACAGCGGGTAATGTTACCTATAACCTGCTTAAGGAAGTGGGAGGTGCAGACGCGATCGGACCTATTTTGCTGGGCATTAAGAAACCCGTACATGTTTTGCAATTGGGAAGTACGGTAAGAAGTATTGTAAATATGGCAACGGTGGCAGTCGTGGATGCACAGATCAGGTGCCGCAATCATGTTGGTCCAACAGTTGAGCAGAGCAGCTGGTGGAAACGCTTAAAGAAAAAAAAGAAATAAAGCAGCATGTCTTTTTTCACTCATCTCGGTTCTTACCTGTTAATGCTAAAGGGCATGTTCACCAAGCCCGAGAACTGGCGCATGTACTGGAAAGAGTTCATGCACCAATGCGTGGAAATAGGTGTGGGGGCATTGCCCATTGTAGTGATCATTTCTTTATTCCTGGGGGCGGTAACCACGGTGCAGACAGCTTACCAGCTGGTGAGCCCGCTGGTACCCCAGGCTACTATTGCTCAGATCGTAAGGGATAGTATGATACTGGAATTGGCGCCTACGGTTGTGAGCATTGTATTGGCCGGTGTGATTGGCAGTAAGATTGCCAGTGAGCTGGGGAATATGCGTATCAGCGAACAGATCGATGCCCTGGAAATTATGGGCATCAATACAAAGAGCTACCTGGTGATGCCCAAAATACTGGGTGCGCTGATCGTGATCCCCTGTCTGATCGTTATATCCGCTGTATTGGGTATTTGGGGCGGACGTACTGCCGGCAGTATGGCGGGCATACTGGCTACCGATATTTTTGATATTGGATTACGGCAAAATCTCAACCTGTACAATATTACTTTCGCTCTGTATAAGTCTTATACTTTTGCTTTCATCATCAGCAGTATTTCAGCTTATTATGGTTACAATGTGAAGGGTGGCGCCCTGGAGATCGGTCGTGCCAGTACCAGCGCTGTGGTGGTAAGCTGTATCCTGATTCTCTTTGCAGATTATGCACTGGCAGCATTGTTGCTATAATGTTTTTTACATGTGCCATACACTTGGTACATTTAAGCATGAATCCGCAATTCCAGGTATTCCGTAAGCAAATTACCCAGGCACTCAAATTCCGTTTGTTTTTGCTGCAAAAATTACCGTCTGCTTTTTTTGCCGGATTGAAGATTGAATCGTTCGATGAAAAACATGCCGCTGTTACTGTGAAACATAAATGGTTTAATCAGAATCCCTTTCGTTCCCTGTACTTTGCCATTCAGTCGATGGCTGCAGAAATGAGCACCGGCTTACTTTGCTATGGACAACTATACCAACGGAAACCAGCGGTAAGCATGCTGGTATTGCAGGTGAAAGGCAGTTTTTCCAAGAAAGCCACCGGCAAAATCACTTTTACCTGTAATGATGGCGCGGCCATTGAGGAGGCTGTTGAAGAAGCAGTTAAATCCGGCAATGGTACAATAGTAAAATGCCTGTCTGTCGGAAAAGATGAGATAAGCGAGATCGTTTCGGAATTTGAAGTGGTATGGAGTTTCAAAACAAAAAAAATCAGATCATGAAAATTGCATTTCATGGAGCAGCGCGTACGGTTACCGGCTCCAAACATTTGCTGACACTTAAGAACGGGAAAAAAATATTACTCGATTGCGGACTTTTCCAGGGAATGGGAAAAGAGACGGAAATTCTGAACGGGAGTTTTGGCTTTGACCCAACATCAATTGATTGCCTCGTATTGTCGCATGCGCATATCGATCATTCCGGACTGATACCCAAGCTGGTGAAGGAAGGTTTTGCAGGCAAGATATTTTCCACACCAGCCACCAGGGAATTGGGAATGATTTTACTGGAAGATTCGGCGCAGATACAAAGAGACGATACGAAATTCATCAATAAGCGAAGAGCAAAACAGGGGTTACCTCCCTATCAACCTTTGTATGATTTGGATGATGCGGCCAAAGCGGCCGACCTGTTCGAAACAATTGAATACGACAATTGGGCTAAAATTGAGGAGGGGGTAGAAGTCATGTTCACAGATGCGGGACATATCATAGGGAGTGCCGCAGTGCACCTGCGGATCAAAGAAGACGGGAAAGAAACCCACCTCACATTCAGTGGAGACGTAGGGCGATACAACGATGCCATTCTGCGTTCTCCGCAGGATTTCCCTTACCAGGCCGATTATATCATACTGGAAAGTACTTATGGCAATAAACTGCACGATGATGTAACCGGAACTTCCGATGTTTTGCTGCAGTGGATAGAAAAAACCTGTATCCAGAAAAAAGGTAAGCTGATCATTCCAGCTTTCAGCGTGGGCCGGACACAGGAACTGTTGTATGCACTGAACCAGCTGGAATTGGAAAACCGCCTGCCTGCGGTTCCGTATTATGTAGACAGTCCGCTCAGCCGGGAGGCCACTGAAGTATTGAAATCCTACCCGGAATATTTTAATAAGCGCATTAAGAAAGTAATGCAGGAAGATGATGATCCTTTTGATTTCAAGGGACTGAAATTCATTAAAACGGTGGATGAGAGCAAATACCTGAACGACCTGCCACAGCCCTGTGTGATCATGTCAGCCAGTGGTATGGCTGATGCAGGACGTGTGAAACACCACATCATGAATAACATCAGCGATCAAAAGAATACCATTTTACTGGTGGGTTATTGTGAGCCGCATTCTTTGGGCGGACGACTGGCGGGTGGTGCTAAAGAAGTGAAGATATTCGGCGAAATGTACAATGTAGTTGCCGAAGTTGGACAAATGCGCAGTATGAGTGCCCATGGTGATTATGACGACCTAAGCCAATTTATCAGTAAACAAAACCCTGCAGCTGTCAAGACTTTGTTCCTGGTACATGGAGAATACGATGTGCAGCAGGATTTTGCCAGTCGTTTATTGCGTAAAGGCTTCAAAGAGGTAATGATCCCGGAAATGCATTATGAAACTTCACTAGGTTAATCGGTTCAACTTTATGCGAAACACCACTGTGTATCTAGATTTTATTATGCGGACTTCTATGACTAAAATTGCAAAAAATAAGTATTGATGGGCAACATGAGAGAAAAGGTGAAGGAACTTTTCCATGCACAGTTTGGAGAGCCCGCAGTTATTGTAAGATCGCCAGGAAGGATCAATTTAATAGGAGAGCATACAGATTATAATCTTGGGTTCGTATTACCTGCTGCCATCGATAAAGCTATCTATATAGCCATGGGCAGAAGGAACGATGATGAAATACATTTGCATGCAGGTGATTTGGGAAATTCATTCGTTTCATCTTTGAATGACCTTAAACCCACAACAAAGCAATGGCCCAATTACTTGTTGGGTGTGGCAGACCAGTTGAAACAGCACGGACATACACTGGCCGGATTCAATGCTGTTGTCATAGGTGATGTGCCGTTGGGCGCAGGGCTTTCCTCTTCTGCGGCAGTGGAATGTGCTGCGATTTTTGCCATGAACGAAATGTGGGCACTCGGACTGGACCGTCTTGCCATGGTTAAAATGGCGCAGAAAGCAGAACATGAATTTGCAGGTGTGAAGTGCGGGATCATGGACCAGTTTGCGAGCATGTTCGGACAAAAAGACAAAGTGATTCAACTCGATTGTCGTTCTCTTGACTATACCTATATCCCCTTCAGGATGCAGGGAGTAAAGATCATATTGTTTGATACAGGAGTTAAACATTCACTGGCGTCATCTGCGTATAACAAACGAAGGGAAGAATGTGAAACGGGCGTAGCATTGATACAAAAGAAATACCCTGAAGTAAGAAGTTTGCGGGATGCCACTATTGAAATGGTGGATGAGTGTCTTGCTGGTAAAGATATACCAGTATATCATCGTTGTAAATACATGGTGGAAGAAATTGACCGCTTACAAAAAGCCTGTGTCAGGCTGGAGCAGAATGATATGGCCGGATTTGGTGCATACATGTTTGCTACACACGAAGGACTGAGCAAATTGTACGAAGTCAGCTGTAAAGAGTTGGATGTTTTGGCCAACTTGGCCAGGGAATGTAACGGGGTATTGGGGGCCAGGATGATGGGCGGCGGTTTTGGTGGCTGCACAATCAACCTGGTACGGGAAAATAAAGTGGAAGAAACCATTGCATTTATAGCTGAACAATATGCCAAAATATTTGAAAAATGGCCACAGCATTATATTGTAGCCATTGACAGAGGCACCTCACTGGCTTAAAAAAGCTGACAGGAAATGTTTCTAACGCCTGTTAGCATGGATTTTTTTCGGGAAAACAAATGAATACCGATATTGTAGCTCTTTATTAAAATGAATAGCTGTCAATGAAAAAATCGAATGCTTACCTTCTTCCTTTTGTGCTGGTGACAAGCTTGTTTTTCTTATGGGCTTTCCTGCACAACATCAACCCCATACTGATACCCCACCTCAAGAAAGCCTGCAGGCTGACAGATACTGAATCGGCCCTGATCGATTCGGCAGTTTACCTTGCTTATTTTTCCATTGCCTTACCAGCCGGCTGGTTCATGCATAAGTATGGGTACAAAAAAGGAATTTTATTTGGACTCCTTTTATACGGTATTGGTACTCTATTATTCGTGCCGGCAGCAGGCGCTCGCAGTTATGCATTTTTTCTGGTAGCGCTTTTTATTATTGCATGCGGCGCCACTTTTTTAGAAACGGTAGCCAATCCCTATATCACCAAATTGGGAGATGCGGCTACGGCAGAGCAACGACTCAATTTTGCACAATCATTCAATGGAGTAGGGGCTTTTCTTGCGCCTATTATCGGCGGACAATTTATTTTGTCAGGCATAGAACACACACCTCAGGAACTTGCAAGGATGACACCCCAGGCCTTGAACGACTACCTCAATTTTGAAGCAGGCATGGTTAAAGCGCCTTACCTGGTTATTGCCGCTATTGTTTTTGTTGTATTGGCTTTGTTTTTTGTTACCCATATTCCTGAGATCAGGGAGGTGGATGAGAAAAGTGAAAGCAGTTTTTCCTGGAAAGTATTCCGGCACAAGCATTTGAAGTGGGCAGTGATTGCACAGTTCTTTTACGTAGGTTCGCAGGTGGGTGTGGGGAGTTTCTTCATCCGCTTTTCGAAATATGTCATGAATATGCCGGAGAGAGATGCAGCATTTCGCTGGGGATCGATAGCGATGGTAGGATTCATGGCGGGACGTTTTACCGGAACTTTTTTTATGAAATACATCAGGCCTGCGAAACTGCTTTCAATTTATGCCAGCATCAATATCATTTTACTTTTGGTGGCCATCTTTGCCAAAGGAACGGTAGCGGCTTATGCACTAATGGCATCCCCCTTCTTCATGTCCATCATGTTCCCCACCATCTTTGCTTTGGGTATCAAAGACCTGGGAGAAGAAACCAAGATCGCTTCGTCATTCATTGTAATGTCGATCGTAGGCGGCGCATTCGTGCCATTGGTCATGGGTAAAATATCTGACATTACCGGTGGTAATATCCAACTGGCTTACATAGTGCCGGCCATCTGTTTTGCAGTGATACTTTATTTTGCCAGGGACCAGGATATGAAAGGTGTTTCTGTTACAGTGAAAAATACACATTAAGCATATATAGAACATGAAAAGATATTGTCTGGCATTGGATCTTGTGGATAATCCCGCTCTGATTGCGGAATATGAGGCTTATCATGCAGCAGTGTGGCCTGATATCATCAAAAGCATCAAAGATTCCGGAATAACGGATATGGAAATATACCGCCTGGGAAACCGGCTTTTTATGATCATGGATACCACGGATCTGTTTAGCTTTGAAGCCAAATCGGCAATGGATAAAAGCAACCCCAGCGTACAGGAATGGGAGCGACTGATGTGGAAATACCAGCAGGCGCTGCCACAGGCAAAACCCGGTGAAAAGTGGTTATTGATGAATAAAATATTCCAATTGTAATCAGATATGTTAAGTCTTAAAGGAAAAAAAGCTGTGGTAACCGGCGGTGGAAGCGGTATAGGCAAAGCAGTTGCACTCACATTTGCCAGGCAGGGCGCCGAAGTATGTATACTTGAACTGAATGAGGCCGCTGCGTCGGCCGTGATTACTGAAATTGCAACAAAGGGTGGAAAAGCAACTGTATATGCCTGTGATGTGAGCAATCAGCAGGAAGTGTTGAAGGTATTTAACCAGGTAGGCGTGCATGATATACTGGTGAACAATGCAGGCATATCACATATCGGAACCGTGGAAACAACATCCGAAGCAGATTTTAACCGGCTCTTCAATGTGAACGTAAAAGGAGTATACAATTGTCTTTATGCATCCATTCCGTTGATGAAAAAAAACGGCAGGGGTGTTATATTGAATATGTCTTCCATTGCTGCAGTAATAGGATTAGCCGACCGGTTTGCTTATTCCATGACCAAAGGAGCCGTATATGCCATGACGCTTTCTGTTGCAAAGGATTATATTAAAGACAACATACGCTGTAATTGTATTTCGCCAGCACGTGTTCATACACCTTTTGTAGACGGATTCCTGGAAAAGAATTACCCGGGAAGGGAAGCAGAAATGTTTGAGAAACTTTCGCAGTCACAACCGATTGGCAGAATGGGTAAGCCCGAAGAAATAGCCAACCTGATATTGTATCTCTGTTCAGATGAAGCTTCTTTCATTACGGGATCGGATTACCCGATTGACGGAGGGTTTATTAAGCTGAACGGATAGTATCAACGCAAAATTCAAAAGTATAAAGAGCGATAATTTATGAAACTGATACGTTTTGGAGAAGCTGGAAAAGAGAAACCAGGGATTTGCATAGATGGACGTAATTATGATGTATCGACAATGGTGCATGATTACGATGAGCAATTTTTTTCCAGTGGAGCATTGAACACACTGTGGCAGAAAATAACAGCGCAACGTGAAACATTGCAGGAGTTGCCTGCCGGCGTACGTTTGGGAAGCCCGGTTGCCAGGCCTTCAAAGATCGTTTGTATCGGATTGAACTATGCCGATCATGCGAAAGAAACAGGAGCAGCCACACCGAGTGAACCGATCATCTTTCTTAAATCTACTACGGCATTATGCGGACCATATGATGATATTATGATACCCAGGGGATCGGAGAAGACCGATTGGGAAGTGGAACTGGCGGTGGTAATAGGCAGGAAAACGAGCTATGTTTCCCGGGAAGAAGCCATGGAATATGTAGCAGGTTATGCCTTGCATAACGATGTGTCGGAACGCGCTTTTCAGTTGGAGAGGAATGGTACCTGGGATAAAGGAAAGGGCTGCGATACTTTTGCCCCTATTGGCCCTTGGATGGTTACAAAGGAAGAAATAACAGACATAAATAACCTGCGGTTGTGGTTAACGGTGAATGGAAAGAAAATGCAGGACGGAACAACTGCTAACCTCATTTTTGATGTACCCTTCCTGGTATCCTATGTCAGTCAGTTCATGACTTTGCTGCCTGGCGATATTATTTCAACCGGCACCCCTGCAGGGGTTGGCCTGGGATTCAATCCGGCCATTTACCTTAAAGCGGGCGATGAGGTGGAATTAGGCATCGACGGACTCGGAACATCCAAACAAAAGGTGGTAGCTTATGCTGCGCATTGATGCACACCAGCATTTCTGGCAATACAACCCGGTGCGGGATGCATGGATTGATGACACAATGGAAATGATCCGGAAAGATTTTTTACCGGAAGACCTGAAACCGTTGTTGGAAGCCCATGGAATAGACGGATGTGTGGCTGTGCAGGCCGACCAGTCAGAAACAGAAACGGAGTTCTTGCTGAACCATACTGCTGGCCACTCATTTGTCAAAGGAGTGGTAGGCTGGATAGATCTTTGTTCGCCTGCTGTTGAAGAACGGCTGGAACATTATAGTCGGTTCGGCATTCTCAAGGGATTCCGGCACATACTGCAGGCTGAGCATTCGCAGTTCATGCTGGAAGAAAGGTTCATGAAAGGCATTTCCCTTTTGCACCGGTATGGATTTACTTACGATATACTGATCTACGCACACCAACTGAACCAGGCCATACAATTGGTAAAAGCTTTTCCGGAACAACCCTTTGTGATAGATCATATTGCCAAACCAGACATCAGAAAAGGAATGGCGGAGGATTGGAGCAAAGGGATCAAAGCAATGGCAGCATTTTCGAATGTATATTGTAAGGTATCAGGAATGGTAACGGAGGCGGACTGGAAAGAATGGAACCATACAACTTTTCAGCCCTACCTGGATGTAGTGGTGGAAGCTTTTGGCATGAACAGGTTAATGTATGGGTCGGACTGGCCTGTTTGTCTGCTCGCTGCAGATTATGGATCGAATATAGGTATTGTGAAAGAATATTTTTCGACTTACAGTGATTCGGAAAAGGCCGGGTTCTTTGGAGGCAATGCCGTTAAATTTTATCAGCTTATTTAAACAGGATTAAACATGGATCTTCAGCTAAACGACAAAATAATCATTGTGTCAGGCGGTGCCAAAGGAATAGGAGAAGGTATTTCAAGAATACTGGCAAAAGAAGGAGCTGTTCCGGCAATCATTGGCCGTAGTGAATCTGATAATCTTGCAACGGTGAACAGCATCCTGGAAGAAGGAGGAAAGGCTTTCCAGGTGGTGGCCGAACTGACAGATCCGGTGGCCTGTGAGAAGGCAGTTCAGCAGGTGCTGGGCAAATATGGGTGTATCGACGGACTGGTAAATAATGCAGGCGTAAACGATGGGGTAGGACTTGAGAAAGGGAATTACCAGGCATTCATGGATTCATTACATAAGAACCTGGTACATTATTATCTCCTGGCACATTATGCTTTACCCGCTTTGAAACAAAGCAAAGGGTCCATTGTAAATATCAGCTCCAAAACAGCCGAAACGGGCCAGGGAAGTACTTCAGCCTATGCGGCTTCAAACGGAGGACGCAACGCGTTGACCAGGGAATGGGCTGTTGAATTATTACCATACAGTATACGGGTAAATGCCATTGTGGTGGCCGAGAGTTGGACGCCACTGTATGCTAAATGGATCAATAGTCTGCCTAACCCGGAAGAAAAACTAGCTTCCATTACTGCGCGTATCCCCTTGGAGAAGAGAATGACTACTACCGAAGAAATTGCCAACATGGCGGCTTTCCTTTTATCGGCTCGTTCCAGCCACACCACAGGTCAGCTGATCCATGTTGATGGCGGATATGTGCACTTAGACAGGGCTTTGTGATTTCCACTAGAGATACCAGTAGTAACAAGGAGCCCTGCAAAAGTTTTTTTTGCAATTTATTTTGCAAAAACGATTTAGTTAACTATGTTAGCCTTCAACATCACCAGAGAACCAACCATTTAAGTACCGGAAAAATGAAAAGGAAAATCTTTTTTTTAGTAATCCTGCTTGCGGGCGCTGTTGGAACATTTGCCCAACTCGTGAGCAAAGTTATCGATCCCGTTGAGTGGGTGAACCCCTTGATGGGCACCGACTCAAAACCCAGTTTATCCAATGGCAATACCTATCCGGCTGTTGCATTACCCTGGGGAATGAATTTCTGGACCCCTCAAACCGGTGCCATGGGAAGTGGATGGCAGTATACTTACAATCCTGAGAATTCGTCCAAAGGAAATAACAGTTATAAGATCAGGGGCTTTAAGCAAACGCACCAGCCATCACCCTGGATGAATGATTATGGCCAGTTTTCGATCATGCCGGTAACGGGTAAGTTAAAGTTTTCGCAGGACGATAGGGCCAGTTGGTTTTCACACAAAGCAGAAACAGCCAAGCCTTATTATTATAGTGTATACCTGGCCGACGCCGATATTACCACTGAGATCACACCAACAGAACGGGCTGCACAGTTCCGTTTCACTTATCCTGCTGCCGATAGTTCTTTCATTGTAGTAGATGCGTTCGATAAAGGCAGTTATATCAGGATTATTCCGTCCGAACATAAGATCATTGGATATACTACGCGTACCAGCAGGAGCAACCCAAAAGATTTCAAAAACTATTTTGTTATCTATATCGACAAACCTTTCAGCGTACAGTATACCTGGCATGACAGCACATTGGTAAAGGATTCACTTGAAATGAACGCCAATCATGCGGGCGCAGTAGTAGGTTTTAAAACAGTGCGCGGAGAAAAAATACACCTGAAAACAGCCTCCTCTTTCATCAGTTTTGAACAGGCAGAACTTAATTTGAAAAGAGAACTGGCCAATGATGCTTTCGACGTTACCATGGCCAGGGCAAAAGAAACCTGGAATAAAACATTGGGTCGTATTGCCATTGAAGGTGGAACGGTTGACCAGGTCCGTACTTTTTATTCCTGCTTTTACCGGGCCATCTTCTTTCCGCATAAAATGTATGAGATCAATGCAGAAAATAAGATCGTACATTACAGTCCCTATACAGGCAAAATCCACCCTGGATACATGTTTGCAGGAACCGGTTTCTGGGACACGTTCCGGGCTTTATATCCTTTTCTGAACCTGGTATATCCTTCCATTAACAAAGAAATGCAGGAAGGTTTGCTGAACGACTATAAGGAAGGCGGATGGTTGCCGGAATGGTCCAGTCCGGGTTATGCCAACGTAATGGTAGGAAATAACTCCGCTTCGGTGGTAGCTGAAGCCTGGCTGAAAGGATTGAGGGGATACGATATCCATACCCTTTATGGAGCTTTGTTGCACGGAGCCAATCACGAAGGCCCCATCCAGGCAGTGGGCCGGGCAGGTGTAAAATATTACAATGAACTTGGCTACATACCTTATGATGTGAAACTTAATGAGAATGCCGCACGCACCCTGGAATACGCTTATGACGATTATGCCATTTACAAATTAGGAAAGGCATTGGGCAGACCAAAAGAGGAAACTGATCTCTATGCAAAAAGGTCTTTGAATTACCAAAATCTTTTTGATCCTGAAACAAAACTCATGCGGGGTAAAAATGCAGACGGAAGTTTTCAAAAGCCGTTCAACCCTTTTAAATGGGGAGATGCTTTTACAGAAGGTAACAGCTGGCATTATTCCTGGTCGGTTTTTCATGATATGCAGGGATTGATTGATCTCATGGGCGGAAAACAAATGTTTATAAAAATGCTCGATTCTATATTCATCATGCCACCCGTATTTGATGAAAGTTATTACAGGGGGGTAATACATGAAATAAGGGAAATGCAATTGGTGAATATGGGCCAGTATGCACATGGTAACCAACCGATCCAACACATGCTCTATCTGTATAATTATGCCGGCGAGCCCTGGAAAACACAATATTGGGTAAGGGAAGCCATGAACCGCTTGTACCAGGCCACTCCGGATGGATATTGCGGTGATGAAGACAATGGCCAGACTTCTGCCTGGTATCTTTTTTCGGCATTAGGTTTCTATCCGGTAACACCTGCATCAGATCAATATGTAATAGGTACGCCATTGTTTAAAAAGGTCACTATTCACCTGGAAAATGGGAAAAAGATACTGATCGATGCACCGGGCAATGGCAAAGAAAACCTGTATGTGCAACAATTACAATGGAACAACAAACCGTATGAGAAGAACTGGCTGGGCCATACTGCATTGCTACAGGGGGCAGTGTTGAAGTTTACGATGGGGGTAACGCCGAATAAAAAAAGAGGTATTGCAGCATCGGCTTTCCCTTACTCATTTTCGACTGACAAAGAGTATCCGTTCCTGAAAAAAAGTCATTCAAAAAACTAAGACCCGAAATAAAATGTATGGCCCGACAGGCATTTAAAATGATGATGCAGGACATACAATGTAATATATAAATGAATGGCATGAAGGATTTTTATGTAGCAGGTGTAGATATCGGAGGTACACATATTACAGCGGCGCTGGTGAACATGGAAGAAAAAAAAATTGTAGAAGGATATTGCATACGCAAAACAATTGATGCACAGGGAACGGCTTCTGAGATTATAAATGCATGGTGCGAAGCAATTGAAACGGCCATGCAATTCCGGCCCGGAAAAGTAAGGAAGATTGGTTTTGCAATGCCAGGGCCTTTTGATTATGGCAATGGCATTTCTTATATTACACAACAGAATAAATATGAATCTCTGTATCGGATAAATGTAAAGCAATTGATTTCGGACAGGTTGCAGGTAGATGCAAAACATATCCGTTTTATGAATGATGCTGCTTGTTTTTTACAGGGAGAAGTCTTCAGCGGAGCCGCCTGTGGTTGTAAAACGGTTTTTGGGCTTACTTTGGGAACCGGCCTGGGAACTGCCCGATTTTCGAACGGGGTGGCAGAGGATGCCAACCTATGGTGTAGTCCTTTCCGGGAAAGTATTGCAGAGGATTATCTTTCTACCAGGTGGTTTATAAAAAGATGTCATGAACTCACGGGCGTACAATTGAACGGAGTGAAAGATATCCTGCAGCATACACCGGTAGCGTATTGTTTACAACAGCTCTTTGGTGAATTCGCTGATAACCTGGCGGTATTTATTACAAGCATTGTATCATCCGGATTGCCCGAAAAAATTGTAATCGGAGGGAATATTGCCCTGGCCCACCATTACTTTTTCCCCAGGCTGGAACAAAACTTATGTCATGCAGGAATTTATATTAAGCCGGTAAAAGCGTTACTGGGAGAAATAGCGTCGGTATATGGAGCTGCAGGTTCCTGGTCTTTCATTAATGTTGATTAATTATCTTCATGTTGTTTTAGCTGTCGGCATCCCGGATGGTGCAGGCTGTATTGTTTGAAAAAGTACAAAATCCTGACAACAAGAATGAAGAAAATATCCCTGAAGGATATCGCAAGGATGGCGGGAGTGTCAACCTCAACCGTTTCATTTGTGCTCAATGGTAAGGCTGATCAGATGCGTATCAGTAAGCCAATTGCTGAAAAGATTGCGGGTATTGCAAAAAAATCGGGCTATCAACCCAACCAGGTAGCAGTGAGTCTGCGCACGGGCCAGTCGAAAATAATCGGTTTACTGGTAGATGATATTTCCAATCAATTCTTTGCGTCCTGCGCAAAATTCATAGAAGACGAAGCGAATGAATACGGTTATAAAGTGATTTTTTGTTGTACAGAGAATGATGACCAGCGAGCCAGGATATTATTGAATATTCTTACGCACCAACAGGTAGACGGTTTTATTATTACACCTACTGCCAAACTGAATAAAGATATAGAGCAACTCGTGAATTACAAGAAGCCGTTTGTATTGATGGATCGATATTTTCCTGAAATAGATACGCCCTATGTATTGGTGAATAATTATTCTGGTATTGAAAAAGGTATGACACACCTGATCAAAAAAGGATACCAGCGGATAGGTTTTGTAACTGTTGATCTCAAAATGATACAGATGCAGGTACGGGAGAAAGCTTATAAAGATGTTCAGAAAAAAGAACAGGATAATGTAAAGCACCGGCTCACGCTGAAATTACCCCTCGATTGTACTGCACACAAAGAGGAGAGTATACAATCGATCATCTCTTTTATCAGGGATGCTGAGCTGGATGCCGTTCTCTTTGCAACCAATTACCTGGGTATACTCGGACTGGAGAGCATACAGCAAATGAACCTTGAGATACCACGTGATATTGCGGTGATTTGTTTTGACGACAACGATATTTTCAGGTTATATACGCCGGCTATTACAGTGATCAAACAGCCGATAGACCGAATAGCCAAATCTTCGGTAGCCATATTGATGGATCGGCTGGGTGTTGGCAAACAAAAAACGCAACGTAACCAGGTTCAGATTGAGCCGGAATTAGTGGTACGAAAATCAACCTGACCTGTTCATATTTGCATGTCAGCTGATACATTTGTGTTGTCAAACACAAAAACTTAACCATGACCATAGCCAAAAAACTGCTCATCATTGCTGCATTTATTTATACACCTTTTGAGTGTGGTGCCTGGGGGATGTTGGGACACCGTATCGTAGGAGAAATTGCAGAAACTTATCTTACTGTCAGGGCGCGAAAAGAAATCAGAAATATTTTAGGGAATGAATCGCTGGCCATGGCGGCCAACTGGTCTGACTTCATCAAATCAGATCCTGCTTACAATTATATGAGTCCCTGGCATTACATCAATTTTGACGATGGTTATACTCGCAATATGATGCAGGATTATCTGGCAACAGATACTGCAGTGAATGCATATACCAAACTGAATTTCCTGATAAAGGAGCTGAAGCGTAAAAACCTGGAAGAAGAAAAGAAAAAAATCTACCTGCGGATGCTGGTTCATATAATAGGAGATGTGCACCAGCCCATGCATGTGGGACGTTTGTCTGACCTGGGCGGCAACCGCATAAGGGTACACTGGTTCAATGAACTTACCAACCTGCATGCGGTATGGGATGAAAAGCTGATCGATTACCAGCAGCTTAGTTATACCGAGTATGCAAAGGCAATCAATTTTACCGCTTTAGAGCAACGGAAGACCTGGCAGGCAGAACCTATAAGTGGTTGGTTGTTTGAATCTTATGAGATCAGCCGGCAACTCTATGATGAGATCAGGCAGCCTGACCAGAAATTAAGTTATCGTTATAGTTTCGACCATATTGAAACGCTCAACAGCCGCCTGTTAAAAGGGGGTGTAAGATTGGCGGGGATTTTGAACGAAATATTCTCAGCAGGGGGGTAAAAAGCGAAAAAAAACTGGTTGGTCAATTTTCTGGCATAATTTTTTTTGTTAGATTTAATATCAAATCCAAACAAAATGAAAAAAATCTTCACACTTTCACTTGCCTTGACCCTTGTATTGGGTGGGGTTCATGTCTTCGCCCAGACTAAAGAAACCACAAAAGAAAAAGCCAAAAAAGAAGCAGCCGATAAGAAAAAAGCCGCTGCCGACAAAGCAAAAGAAGCCGCTGATAAAGCGCAGAAAGAAGCTGCCGCCAAACAGGCAAAAGAAACTGAAAAAGCACAAAAAGCAGCAGCAGCCAAACAGGCAAAAGAAGCAAAAGCTGCAGCAAAAGCCGCTAATGCAGCACAACAGAAAGCTGCCCCTGTAGCGGCCAAACCTATTGCGCCGGCTGCTAAACCCGCTGCTTCCGCTGTAACCAAAGCTGCCGCACCAGCCCCTCAGGCCACAGCTCCTGCAGCTAAAGCAGGCGATAAAGTAGTGGGTACCGATGCTAAAGGACGTACCATTTATGAAGGGCCACGTGGAGGCAGGTATTACATCAATAAAAACGGAAACAAGGAATACATCAAGCACTAAGATGATTAACCAGGACTTATTGAAATTCCAACACTAGTATCCTATTTTATTATTAAAACCAATCATCATGTCAGATTTAAAAGACCAACTGGCCAATAAGGCCAATGAACTCAAAGATCAGGCTGCTGAAAAGCTTGAAGAGTTGAAGAACAAATCGGGCGAACTGGGAGCGGAATTGAAGCAAAAGGCGGGGGAAGTGATGGATCATATCAAATCCGGGGAGATCAAAGACGATCTGTCGCACTTAAAAGAAGAAGCCGGCGAAAAAATGAATGAACTGAAAGAAAAAGCCAAGGGATTCTGGAGCAAATTAACCGGTAAATAAGTTCAGGTTACTGATGAAATAAAATACCCGAGAACAAAAGGCACATCCAGGATGTGCCTTTTGTCTTAGATGAATAAAATAAATACACTGGTTCCATGAAAAAAATACTCCTGCCCTGCATTGCAATCATTGCATTTGTTTCTGGCTTGCAGCGACTTGCTGCACAACCCTCAGCTTTATACAAATGGTTCGACCCTGCGTCATCACCTTTTTCTGTGATTGAAGGAAGAGGCTGGCAACAAAATGAACTGGCCGCACCTTATGATCGCCTGCCTCAAAAAATGGAGCAACTGGTAAGACCGCCAGTGTGGGGTCTTTCACATAATACAGCAGGTGAATACATCAATTTTAAAACCAACGCAACTACTATTGTCATACGATACAAGGTTGCAGGCAACCAGGCTATGCCGCATATGCCTGCAACAGGAGTGAGCGGGGTAGACCTGTATGCAAAAGACCAGAATGGAAAATGGCAATGGGCAAGAGGCGGTTACCGTTTTGGAGACACGATCGAATACCGCTTCAATAACCTGCCTCTCTTCGCAGTAAAAGCAATGTGCAGACTATACCTCCCGTTGTATAATACAGTAACCTGGATGAACATTGGTGTGCCATCCGATGCTGAGTTTGCTGTACTTCCGGCTAGTAAAGAAAAACCTGTTGTTCTTTATGGCACTTCCATCATGCAAGGAGCCTGCGCCAGTCGCCCCGGGCTGGCCTGGCCGAATATCCTGGGCAGAAAGCTGAACAAACCCATCATCAACCTCGGGTTTTCGGGTAATGGCCAATTAGAGGATGCGCTGATCAGCCTGATGAATGAAACAGACGCACAACTATTTGTGCTGGATTGCATGCCTAATCTGAGCAACCGGACTAAATTCTCAAAAGAGGAAGTACGGCAAAGGATCATGACAGCAGTAAAAAGTCTCCGGTCAAAACATGCTGCTATGCCTATTCTCCTGACAGAACACAGTGGGGGATTGAAGGATGCAGATATGGACAGCAGCCTTACGAATGAATTTAAAAGTACCAGTATGATCCTTTCCACAACATTTCATGAAATGGTGCAAGCAGGGATTCCCCATATTTACCTGCTTACCGATGAAGCCATTGGATTGGGACCTGAAAGCACGGTTGATGGCATACATCCCAATGATATTGGTATGATGCAATACGCTATTGCTTATGAAAAGATCATCAGAAAAATATTACTCCAGGCTAAAAAATAAACAACCGTTTGCGCAATTTCTCCCGAAAATTTTGGTAAAAGTGCACGATGTCCCAAATTTACATGTAATACATAATCATGTATGATGATAAATAGGGGGAAACCATCGCTCATTTTAATTGCATTGCCGGCAGTGCTGTTTTTTTGTTTGAATACTGCCTGGTCTCAATCCGCGGATACTGCTAAAACCTGGCAGGGACCGCAGTCATTGACTTTGTTAGCATCTGCGCCGGTAGCACTCATACCTTTTCCGCAGGAAGTGCTTTGGAAAAAAGGGCAGTATCTGTTCAAAAAGAAAGTAGTCATCAGGTATCTGGAAAAGGATGCTGAAAGGGTTGCGAATGCACTGCGTGTATTGACCACTTTTTTACACCACTACCGCATTGCTTTTCAATCATTACCTGTATCTGTCAACGGCTTCCCTGAACAAGCAGACGCTATCACTTTATTGATAGATGAGAATATGTCATTGAAAAAAGAAGGGTATCGGCTACATGTGAATGACCGTGGGGCTTGTATAACCGGGAAAGATGCAACAGGTTTGTATTATGGCGTGCAAACATTGCGGCAGATGATTATTGAGAAAGATAACAGGTATGCTTTGCCTGCCTGCCTGATTACTGACTGGCCCGCTTTTGGCCTAAGAGGATTCATGCACGACAATGGACGTAATTTCCAGGAAATCGCTTCATTGAAAAAGCAACTCGACCGTTTGTCGGCATATAAGTTCAATACTTTCCACTGGCATCTTACTGATAACCCGGCCTGGCGACCTCAATCTAACATCTATCCACAACTGAATGAAGTGAAAAACCGAAAGCCGGGAAGGGACCCTGAGAAATCTTACAGCTTTGACGATATACGGGAACTCATACGTTACGCGCGTGAACGTGCTATTACCGTCATTCCTGAATTGGATATGCCTGGTCACAGCGCTTATTTCCAGCAAACCTTCGGTTTTAAAATGGAAACAGAACAGGGGATGCAGGTACTGGAAAAACTGATCGATGAATTTTGCTCGGAAATTCCTGCAAGTGATTGTCCGGTTATACACCTCGGTTCCGACGAAGTGCATATACAGAACCCTTCGGCATTCATTGTGCGCATGACGGCCCGCATAAAAGCGAATGGAAGAAAACCAATGGTCTGGAACCCCGGACTACCGCCGGAAAAAGGCACCATTGAACAGGTATGGCGGGATGATCTTACGAGAGGAATCTTGCGGACAGGCAGTAATCCTTATGTAGATTCTTATGCAGGTTACCTGAACTCTTATGATGCACTAAGTCTTGTGCAGCGCTATTTCTTTCAGCAGGTTTGTAATAAAGAAAAGGGCGATTCGGCAGCGCTTGGCGGCATTCTCTGCTGCTGGCCCGATACCAGGGTAGATGATAAAGAAAAGATACCACTGTATAATCCGGTGTGGCCCGGAGCGTTGACCTACAGTGAAGCGGTATGGTGTGGAAGACCGCAACCGGGTGAACATTATATGGCAGCATTACCGGCTGCAACATCAACAGCCGGCCGGTATTTTCACGAATTCGAAATGCGGCTGGCCAGCCACCGGGATCGGTATTTTACCGGAGAATCTTTTCCATATGTGCGCTTCGGTAATATCGAATGGGAGCTGAAAGGCCCTTATTACAGAAACAGTCAACAGAAGCCTGAAACTGCTTTTCTGCCTGAAAGAAATGATGCTGGTACAGATACGATGAAAGTCCGCAAGATAGCCGGAGGAGTCGTGCGCTTGGAAGGATGGCTGGACAGAAGCATCATCGCGAACGGAAAAGCCAACGAAACGGTTTATCTCAAAACAAATATCAGGAGCAGTGAGGCAAAGACCATCCATGTGATGACGGGCTTTGAAGCCGCTGTTCGTTCCAACCGGCGCAGTGCGGGCATACCAGCCAATGGTCAATGGGATGCCAATGGCGGAGCCATTTTTGTGAATGGCAGAGAATTAACGGGGCCGCAATGGCAACATCCCGAAGGATATCGTTACCTGAAACCCACCTGGGAAACGCCTGCCAATGAAATTCCGTTCACGGATGAAGAATTTTATTGGAGCCGTCCGCCGGCTGCCATCAAATTGAAAAAAGGATGGAATACGATCCTGGTGCGGGTGCCGCGCACCTATCTGGATCAGGCCTGGATGTTTGCATTTGTTCCTGTTCGGATGAATGCTGCCGGAAGATGGGTGGAGGATGGTTCTGTATTGAAATAAACCGGAGAAGAGGTGTTTGATGAATATATAAGTTAAGACTTGGCTTGGCAATTGGGATTCTCTTACTTAGGGAATGGCCTATTTTTAAAGCACCTATTCAATTAAACTAACTTAGCATGTCATCAAATTCCTCTCGCCGGGCATTCCTTTATCAAAGTTCGCTTGCGTCTTTAGGTATTTTAATTGCCCGAAAATCCGCTTTCGCAGGTAGCTTCTTCCTGCCCAAACCCAACTCATTGATCCAGGGAGTTCAGATTGGAGTAACTACTTATTCATTCAGAAGCATGTCGGGGCACCCGGATAAACTGTTACAATATTGCATCGATAGTAATATCAATGCAGTTGAATTAAAGGGTGATGAAGTAGAAGACTATTTGGGTAAACCTGTTAATCCTGTAAAATTGCAGCCACGCGTACCCGGACAACCAAAGCAGGAATTGAGTGAAGAGGCCAAAACCCAAATGAAACAATATAAGGAACAGGTAGCTGCCTGGCGGGAATCTGTATCAATGGATGGATTCACTGAACTCCGCAAAAAATTTAATGCTGCCGGGGTTTACATTTTTGCGTACAAACCCAATGCATTGGCTGCCGACAATACGGATGGCGAAGTTACTTATGCCATGCGCGCTG
This sequence comes from Sediminibacterium sp., assembly GCA_041798205.1. Classification (GTDB taxonomy): domain Bacteria; phylum Bacteroidota; class Bacteroidia; order Chitinophagales; family Chitinophagaceae; genus Sediminibacterium. Next base: position 36,093 of record JBHCAK010000010.1, on the reverse strand, counting down.
CAAAAGCCCTGGGTGCAACTTCTGTGTCCGTTGAATTGCCTGCAGATCCGGCACAAACCAAAAGACTGGGCGACCTGGCCGAAAAAAATAAAGTATCTGTTGGCTACCATGCCCACCTGCAGGCAACCGAAACTGCATGGGATACAGCTTTGGCCCAATCACCCTATAATACCATCAACCTTGATTGCGGACATTATATAGCTGCGGGCAATAGCAAGGAGAGCTTGCTGTCTTTTATTGAATCCAAACACAAACGGATTACCAGTATGCACCTGAAAGACCGTAAAAACAAAGCCAATGGCGGCAAGAACATGCCATGGGGCGAAGGTGATACACCGTTGAAAGAAATACTGACTTTACTGAAAACAAAAAAATATAAAATGCCTGCTACCGTTGAACTGGAATACGATATTCCGGCAGTTTCCAATGCGGTGAAAGAAACGAAGAGGTGCAGGGACTATGCACAGCAGTTACTGGAAGGATAACATAAAAGCCCCGTTGGTATTGAACTAATGGGGCTTTTCATCTCTCTGTAACACCACCTGCATGGTGTTAAAATCAATCGGCGAAGAACTGTGCTGGTGAATGATTTTCCAGGCCAGGCCTTTCTTTACAGCTACCCATGTAAGACGGTTTTCCAGGTAGCGAAGCGCTTCTCCCTGTTCCGAGGTTGCAGTAAATCTTGCGATTGCTGTAATGAGTGCCAGTTCTCCTTTTTCTGTAATTTCAACATCGCTGAAAGTTACCACATCTTTATCAGCACCTAACGCATCAAACCAACCCTTTGCTACTTCATGCCATGCCGTAATGCCGTCGTAGCACCATTCCTGCCACATATCAAATACGCGTATGTTTTCGTCGAAAATAGAAGCATAAGCTTCAGCATCTTTATGTAAAACTGCTATGGCATAAGCTTCCAGTAAACCTTCTGGTCCCATCATTTTTTACTAAATATATAGAAAATATCAGTGTTGTTTTGATGTTGAATAAATAAGTTCTTTGAAATTATTGTCTGTATTGGGTTCTAGCGAATTTCGAAATGGAAACGATTTGAAAATTGCCAAAATTATATAAGAATGCATTAGCTCCGATACTAACTCTGATACAGAAATCAAAAAATGGACAGTAAATGGCTTTTACTGGCAAAAATTTGAAATTAAAACCCTGCATTGTATGGGTTCTTCTGAACTCATAATGAGGCATTTAGGAGTCATTTGAGGCAATTATGGTGCAATCAATGTGCAATTGGTGCAATTATTTGCATTCCAAGTGGTAATGTCAGGAGGGATGTAATAACTATTACCGTTAAACCAACCTTTCTTCCAGTATATCTTTCCAAAGAATGAACCCTTTTTGACTATCCGAGTAATCGTGAAGAATTCGGCTAAAATTTTCAGGCGGCGCCATAAGGAAAGCCTGTCTGCCGCGCTTTCGGATAATATCTAGGTACCGGTCTATTTCCTTTAATCTTGATGGTAAATCGGATACTGCTTTTGGAAAATGCCACAAATAACTGGCTTCTTCTGTATCCAGTGTTTCCAGAACAATGTAAAATTGTTCCGAGCTTTCCAAAAGAAAGACGAACGAAAACGGCTGCAACACGAACCGGACTTTCACTAAATGCCCGGCGTGATTATCTGCCAGATAGCGAAGCTGCCTGTGATGCTTGAATTGAGTATGCCTCAGCATATCTTCCAGCAGTTCTTCACCCGATTCGTATAAAGGGTGCTCGGTCTGAAGATGCTGACCGAATTCAGTTTTGGTATTTGTACATCCCCTCCCAAACAGTGGTTTGGTGACAAATTGAAATCGAACACCTTCAATAATCTGCCGGTCTATCTTTTTAAGATCGTCTGAGGAGGCTAATTGAGCAACCAACTGGCCTTTTTCTATCACTGCATAGATAGCTACTCTAATATTTTTCGACTTCAGGGCTTTTGCAAAATAGGGTTTTAATACTTCAAATTCGGGTCGGATTTCGTCGTGCTGAATCTCAAATTCTATTTTGGTATTTGTTTCGGCAATGGAATATGTAAAGGCAATGCTGCCGTATCTGAATTCCAGCAATTCTAATGGTACACTTATTTCCCTGTCAACAGTTAAGAGTGTACTTTTTTCTTCATAAACAATTTCTTCTTCAATTGGGTCATCAAACAAATTTGCCTGCCTTACCAGTTTTCTGTAATATGTATTCCGTTTGAGAAACATCCTGTTGAGGTAGTCAATTTTGATGTCTCGGTAATCATATATTACAGGTGTAAGTTCCGAACGCTGAACCCTTCCCATATACTGTATTAATTTGCCTTCAAAGGAAAATGGATACACCAGAAACAAACAACTTGCATTTTGGAGGTCAGTTCCCTCGCCAAAGAATTGCCCGGTTGTTATCAAAGCCTGATAATTGCCGGTATTTAATATTTTCCATTTGGCAGCACGACTGCTTTCAGCATCTTCACCACTTAATGTGATTACTTCATAAGATTGCTTGAGGTATTGATGTAAAGAATCGATATGCTCCTTCCGTTCTGTTAGAATAACCACTTTTTTTCCTCTGTTCAATTCATTGGTTATATCCTGTAAAATCAGTTTATTCCGGCTGGAATCATGTATCAGGATTTTCGACAGTGTTTCAAACCGGTCCGTTTTTGGATTGAAAGGCACATCCAGTTCCGTATTCTGGATGGTAACAGATGCCTCTTTATGCTTACCGGTTTGTTGTGCAGTTATTTCTGTAATAATTTCACCCAGGTGTATGAAAATCAGTTTTCCATCGTTGTATTTCCTGAAAGGCGTAGCTGTAAGGCCATATAAGTAATGACTGTTAAATTGTTGAATAGTGTTTCTGTAGCTTTCCGCAGGAATGTGATGGCACTCATCTATCAATATGGTTCCAAACGCGTCTTTCATTTCGCCACTTTCGGTTTTCGTTAACGCTTTCGCCAGGCTTTGAATAGTGGCGACAGTAACGTGTGTACCGATCTTTGACTTCCCCTGGCCAATTTTTCCGATTTCCTGTTTGCGTATTCCAAGAAATGCCTCAATTCTTTCCATCCATTGATCCATCAATTGTTTACGATGTACAACTATCAAAGCAGGTTGTTGTTTGCCGGAAATAATCTTTAAACCGATAATTGTTTTACCTGAACCTGGTGGGGCTACAATTACGCCCATATCTTTTTTAGTTGCAGTCTCAATAGCAGGAATCTGGTAATTTCTCAATTCCGTTTGAAAATTGAAAGAAACAGGTGCTTTCTTCTTTCGCTCATCTTCAAAGCTAAATGGGATGTCGGCGTCTTTACAGAATCGCAATAATTTGCCGGCAAATCCCTTTGGTATAATAACATCATTTTCGGTTTCTTCAATAAAACGGAAATATCGCTCAGTGCCGAATGTATTTTTACCAATCTTCTTTTTGATGATGAACGTAGTGTTCGAAAAATTGAGTTCTTTTTTGAGAAAGTTGGCGAGCGCCAAAGTCATGGCTGACCTGTTCAACCGAAGGTTGTTGCTTAGGGAAATTACCAGATGATCAGTATGTTCTTTTTCGGCAGAATCTATGTTAAGAGTTTTGCCAGCGGAAATGGAATGATAAAGCTTGTCTAATTTTTCAATATCCACTCTTTGAACCTTCGACAGGAAATCCCATTGATCTGGGAAGGGCAGGAGGGTTTCCATATCAATAAAGCAGCTATTCCCTTGTTCAAGTGCAGGCTTATGTAGGGGGAGGGCGATTAGGTTTCCCAGCCCTTTTCCCGAGAGTGTATCCTGGTTAGGAAAAAGCCTGTCGAAACTTGAATTCTTATCAAATGCGGAAATGATGCCAGACTCCACTAAAAATGAAAAGACGATTTTCCTGCTTTTTATAGCAGCATAGGGCTGGCTGAAAAATATCCATACATGCCCGCCTTTTCCCGAACGGGAACGTTCCAGGTACGCGGGTATGTTTTTCGCTTGGCAGCATTCCAGAAATTTCCTGCTATCTGTAACCCAATTCTGTTCATCAAAATCCGCTGCAATAAACCATGAAGTATTATCCTGTAATAAAGGGTATAGGCCTACTAACTGTTCGCCGTTCAAATGTTTTATAAGCTGTTCATCTGTTAACGGCAAACAGGTTTTATCAGTGTATGTTTGAAAAGTTCCTCCCTTCATCTTATGCGCCTTGTATCGGTAGGGATCGTAAAAATAGGTAGGTATATAACCGCTTTTAGTTCCCTTTTCCCAGCGCTGTGCGAATACATCTTCACGTCCTTTAAAAAGAGAACGTAATATGAAGAGTTTTTTATCAATACCTGGCTCAGACAATAGTTTTCTTTTTAGTCAGTCCACTGGACCTATTATGATCCGCTGGTGGACTGGTTGAGTCGATACGTTGTGCAATTGTTGTGCAACCAATATGCAATTTGTTCAATTACAATTTTCCCAACAAGCTCAATGTATGATACCAGTAAAACAACGGCCCGCCGGGGATATTTCTTCTTTTGTTCAGGAATTGATAGTCCATCGAGGCTATAAAGTATTGTTTAATATCATTGCCTTCACGCCAGCGATGTATTTCCCCATCATACCTCGTTAAAACTATAGCTGCAAGGTAGGCAGCTTTAGAAGATGCCAAAACGGCTTCATCACTGCGGAAAGTCCCATTGTATATGTAGGACTTCAGTTGGTTAATCCCTGTTGCTATATGAGGATAATCTCCTTTAGGGTCAAAGGATTTCCCAAGCGATGCAATCATCAGAGAGGTGTCGATAATGTCGTTCAGTATATCTTCTACTGTGAGATTCAGTTCTACCCTGTAAGTGATTTCTTTTTTTGATGTGGTTTCAAATGATTGCCTGAAATGGGTTAAATTAGTGAGCCGGTCAAACAAAATCCCTATATCAAACAACTGTTTCATTACTTCCATCTGCTTTTCAGTTACCCTGCCGTCCGCATGTTCAACTTTGAATCTGATTCCTACTGTATTGGGGGCATAGGCTGTAAGTTTATCACCGGTAATGGAATCTGCCGAAGGAATCTGAACTGTAACCGGGTTAGTATCTGTTTCTACCCACTCATTTACGATAGGAGCTTGTATTAATGCCGGGTATCCATGCTCTTCAAACAACACATCCAGCAAAATCACTTTTTCTTTGTTGTCCCATTGCGAAAAGAAGGTTAACAGGTAATGAGCTTTCGGTATGCCCGGTTTATAACTTCTAAACCCATCCAATTCAAACCTTGTAAATACCCGGGCTTCGCACACTGCATTTAATACTGCTTCCAGCTTCTCCCGGCTTTCAGTGGTTATTATATCTACATCAATGGAGAAGCGCTTTGGCTCCGGCAAAATTAATAGCAGACTTGTTCCTCCTTTGAACGTAAAGTTCAATCCTGCATGAGCCAGTTGCTCCACCAATGAAAGAGCATAAATGACTTTTTCCATAATGGTGGGGTCGCTTTTGGAATAAATCTTTCTTTTTTCTCTTATCCAGTCCGGGGTGTATGATGATGGCTGTATCATTCGTGTATCAAATCGTTTAGTTTTGTATTTTTTGTTATAAAATCACGCAGTTCCTTTTCTTTGTTTCTTCTCCTGGCATAAGCTAAAAGCTTTGTAATATTTAAAGCATATCCTTTATGTATATTGTTGAAAATATTCACCAGTTCATCTCCCTGGAATGGGGCAAAGAGTTTTTTATCAACAAATAAATCAACCAGTATTTTTTCTGCCGATGGGACGCTGATATTTCGTTCCTTTTCTAATGGCGCTTTTGATACAAGTGTTTTTACAATAATGGTCTCCGTTTGTTCATAAACGTAGCGTTCAAGCAAATTTTCGTCGGGGTTAAGAAATACGTTTTTATAATGGCTGTCTTTCAGAAAATAAAAAACGGATTCTATGGCCGATGTTTCTGCTTCAGCCAATATCAAAAACCTGCCGGGTTGGTGTATTGTCCATTCATTAAGCCACCTGGTACTCCATACGCAAGTTCTAGCAGAAGGGAACTGCTTGCTGATTTTTGCTCCCAGTTCTTTTAGCCTGGGTTCCAGAACGGGATGAAACTGCGGCTTTACCAATAATGTATAAACACCCCTTTGTACAGGTTTTAAAAGATTTTTTTCTTTGAGGGCATAAATACGCCATCCGAAAGTTGCTTCTTTTAAATCCGGCTCAAACGATCTGTAAAAGTCAAACAATTCCTCACGGGTAACCGAATGCCGCCCGGTAAATTGCTGTTTTACTTGTTCTGTTAAAAAATCTGTTGACACTGTATTAGCGCTGTTTAGTGTCACAAATTTAGCCAAAAAAGGACAGTAAATGTATTTTATTGTCTAATTTTTGAAATCAAAATAAGGACAATATTTTATTTCACAGGTAATTTTTTGAATTTAAATAACTGTTTATCAATTAAATATAATATTTTGCCTATTGGCTTTTACGAACGAAGAAACAGTAAGTCTGTGAACCCCAATTATCCTGCCAATTGCTGAATAAGAGACCCGTCTATCGAGCAATTCTTTAATTTTTTTCCCCTGACCGGTAAGTAAAGAAACATTTGTCAGATAGTTTATCAAAACCATATAGACATAAAACAGAATCGCAAGTTTGGTTTACTGATAAATATGTATCAAGATTTGATTTACCGAGAAACGAAAAAAATTCTAACGTTAACATTTGGAATGGACTAAATAAATTAGCGAAAAGTGATAGTGTGAAATATCGGTGGGAAAAAGTCTGGGATAAAGATGTTATCGCTTTTATTAAAGAGGTTGGCTTTGATACACCGCAAAATTTTCGGCTTTTATTTTGGCAAACATTATTGATACAAATGACATTGAACAAAATAAAATGGCAGCACAAATCAACTCAGAAGCTGATTCGTTACAACATGAAATTATAGGTACCATCGCTTCGATTTATGAGGAAAAATCAGAAAAAAAAGTTAATGATATAAAACGAAGTAATGGTGATCTAGATAAATTTAGAAGATATTTGAACTGTTTTCATTCAATCAAAGCAGCTGATCCTAATAAAGAAGAATGGCAACAGATTAACAAGTATAGATTAATTAGAAATGCTATTATACATAATGCAAGTAGATTAAAAAAGGATAAGAACTTAGGGAATTTAACGGGATTTCTTGAACTATATCAGGTAATTGTGATTGAAGAATCAAATCAGTTTGATATTCGAAACGAAAATTTTTTCTTAGACTTTATATGTATATCTAGAAAATATATGGAAATGTATATTTTAGAAATTGAACCACTGTGAAATACGTATACGTCTGTAGCTTTTACGTCAACCCAAATCAAAAATTTGCCAACTTTCAGTTAAGCGGGAAAAACATTAATGTCGGCTCAAGACTTGTAAAATTTCCTGTGATCCTGCTAGGGGGGCTTGTATGGGCTCTACAGATAAGAGTTGTTCACATTTCCCCTAAACATTCCCCTCTAGAAACAAAAAAGCCCTGAAACTTAGTAGTATCAAGGCTTTTTGATTTTCGTTAGTAGCCCGTACGGGAATCGAACCCGTCTTTCCTCCGTGAAAGGGAGATGTCCTAGCCGATAGACGAACGGGCCGTCTTTTTTCAATCGGGACGCAAAAATAGGATGGCAAAAGCGTTTAACAAAATTTTTTTTATCCTAACCCGGCCGGATTGTCCGGAATGCTTGCAAGCACTGCATTTGACACCTCACTGCATTAATTAATTCTAAAGACTTTATCTATCCCCATAATCACGTAAATTCGCATCTCATTTTAGTATTTATACCAATCATTAAACCAGTTATTCATGAGTACAGTTAAAGTTGCCATCAACGGTTTCGGACGTATCGGCCGTTTGGTGTTTCGCCAGATTTATAATATGGAGGGAATCGATGTAGTGGCGATCAATGACCTGACCAGTCCAAAAGTATTGGCTCATTTATTAAAATACGATAGTGCACAGGGCCGTTTCGATGCTACTGTCACTTCTACCGATGATTCTATTGTGGTAAACGGTGAAGCGGTGAAGATCTATGCCCAGAAAGACCCCTCACAGATACCCTGGGGCTCACACGGGGTGGATGTGGTGATTGAATCGACCGGTTTCTTTACCGATAAGGCCAAGGCGGAAGCGCATCTTACCGCCGGCGCTAAACGTGTGGTGATCTCCGCACCTGCTACGGGAGACCTGAAAACAGTTGTATATAATGTAAACCATAATATACTTGACGGTAGCGAAACCATTATTTCCTGCGCTTCCTGTACCACCAACTGCCTGGCGCCCATGGCCAAAGTGCTGAACGACAAATTCGGCATTGTAGCAGGGTTCATGACCACTATCCATGCCTATACCAACGACCAGAATACCCTCGACGCACCCCATGCGAAAGGCGATCTGCGCCGTGCAAGGGCTGCCGCAGCCAATATCGTTCCCAACAGCACAGGAGCAGCCAAAGCCATTGGGCTGGTACTGCCCGAACTGAAAGGTAAACTAGATGGCGCTGCCCAGCGTGTGCCTACCATTACCGGGTCTCTTACTGAACTGACTTCTACCCTGGGTAAGAAAGTGACTGCTGAAGAAGTGAATACAGCAATGAAAGCTGCCAGCAACGAAAGCTTCGGTTACACGGACGATGAAATCGTAAGTTCTGATGTAATTGGCATGCACTACGGTTCCCTGTACGATGGAACACAGACTAAAGTGATCACTGTTGGAGACACACAATTGGTGAAAACCGTGAGCTGGTACGACAATGAAATGAGTTATGTAAGCCAATTGGTTCGCACCGTTAAATATTTCGCCGGACTGATCAGCAAATAAACAAGAAGATTAAAAAAATGCCGGACGCTGATCCGGCATTTTTAGTTTACATTCCATAATAACATTACCATGAGCCGATTTATTAGTCATTCTTTTAAAGGAGAAAAAGCATTGATCCGTGTAGATTTCAATGTTCCTCTGAATGCCAGCTTTGAAATTACCGATGATACCAGGATAAGGGCTACCATGCCTACCATTAAAAAAATATTGAATGATGGCGGAAGCGTCATATTGATGAGTCACCTTGGACGCCCCAAAGACGGCCCTGCTGAAAAATATTCACTGAAACACCTGGTAAGTCATTTGCAGCAACTGCTTGGCCAGGCCACCGGTCATGCGGTAACGGTTCATTTTGCCGATGATTGTATTGGCGCCGGCGCCACCAATGCTGCAGCTGCTTTGAAACCAGGAGAAGTACTGTTGCTGGAAAATCTTCGTTTCTATAAAGAAGAAGAGAAAGGCGACCTGGCTTTCGCAGAGAAATTGAGTAAACTGGGTGATGTGTACGTAAACGATGCTTTTGGTACTGCACACAGGGCGCATGCTTCTACGGCAGTGATAGCGCAATTCTTTCCCGGCGATAAAAAAATGTTCGGCCTGGTGATGGAAGGAGAAGTATCCAGCGCCGAAAAAGTACTGCACCAGGCAGCCAAGCCATTCACCGCCATCATTGGCGGGGCAAAAGTGAGTGATAAAATACTCATTCTTGAAAACCTGCTGGAACGGGCTACTGACATTATTATTGGAGGAGGAATGGCTTACACTTTTATGAAAGCACAGGGCGGAACCATTGGTAATTCACTGTGTGAAGAAGATCGTTTGCAAACAGCGCTGGACCTGCTGAAAAAAGCGGAAGACAAAGGGGTTTGTATTCACCTGCCTTCTGATTCCGTGATAGCCGATAAGTTTGCGGCAGATGCCAATACTTCTACAGCACCCAGCAACCATATTCCGGATGGCTGGATGGGACTTGATATTGCAGAGAATGCCTGTGAACAATTCGCTAATTGTATCAGGCGTTCTAAAACCATTTTATGGAATGGTCCGATGGGTGTGTTTGAAATGGAAAAGTTTCAACATGGCACCAAAGCCATTGCAACCGCTGTTGCCCAGGCTACCCAGGATGGTGCTTTTTCACTGGTAGGAGGTGGTGACAGTGTGGCTGCCGTAAACCAGTTCGGTTTTGCAGATAAAGTGAGTTATGTTTCCACAGGCGGCGGCGCCCTGCTGGAGTATTTTGAAGGAAAAGTACTGCCGGGGATTGCTGCTGTTCAGTAACACCGCTTGCTGTAATATTTTTCCCTTTATCACGACTAATCATTTTAATTACCCATAAAAACGTAATTTCAAAGCAAAATCAAGTCAAATGAGTACAAAAAATATAACCCTGATTGTTATTGCCGCACTGGTACTGTTACTGGGCGGGTGTGGTTGCCGTGGCTACAATAGCCTGGTAGTGCAGGATGAAACGGTGAATAAAGCATGGAATAATGTACAGAGCGATTACCAGCGTCGTGCAGACCTGATACCCAACCTGGTGAATACTGTGAAAGGGGAAGCAAATTTTGAACAGACCACTTTACAGAATGTGATACAGGCAAGAGCAAGCGCTACCCAGATAAAAGTAGATCCGAAAGACCTTACCCCTGAAAAATTACAACAATTTCAGCAGGCACAGGGTCAGCTTTCGCAAGCGCTGGGACGTTTACTGATGGTGAGTGAAAATTACCCCAACCTTCGTGCTAATGAGGCTTTCCGCGGATTGCAGGCGCAACTCGAAGGAACGGAGAACAGGATCAAAGTGTCGCGCAATGATTTCAACCAGGCGGTTGCAGATTATAATGTGAAAGCCCGTTCATTTCCCATGAACATTTTCGCAAGCATGTTCGGCTTCAAGACAAAAGAAGGCTTCAAAGCCGAAGCTGGCGCTGAGAAAGCTCCCGAAGTAAAATTCTAATCAGCAAATATGTTGCGGTTATTCAGCAGGAGGCCCGTTGATTATTTTTCAGCCAAAGAAAAACAGAAGGTTGTTGCTGCCATTCAAAAGGCGGAACACCAGACCAGTGGCGAGGTTCGGATATTCATTGAAAGCCGCTGCCGTTTTGTGGACCCGCTCAGGAGGGCACACGAAATTTTTGGTGGCTTGAAAATGTATGAAACGGCTGCCCGAAATGCGGTACTTGTATATGTTGCCATGAAAGACCGTCAACTGGCCATTTATGGCGATGAAGGTATTCACCAGCGGGTAGGAGAAACTTTCTGGAGGGAAGAAGTGCAGAAAATGCTGCAACATTTCAACAAGAGTAATTATGCAGAGGGGATAGCCCAGATTGTTGAAGAAATAGGAGAAGCGCTGAAACAGCATTTTCCTTACGATGAAAAGAACGATAAAAATGAGTTGCCCGACGATATTGTGTTCGGGAGATAGCAGCGCTGTTAATAAGCAACAATGAAGAGAATTCTAATTTTATTGATCGCTATGCTGGGGTTACATACCCTGGTGGCGCAGAATATTCTCCCCAAACCCAACCCTCCCAGGCTGGTGAATGATGCTGCCGGTGTATTATCTCCTGAACAAAGAGAGATACTGGAACGAAAACTGGTGGCGCTGGATGACAGTAGCTCCAACCAGATCGCAGTTGTTTTACTTAAGACATTGAACGATTATCCGATTGAAGAATATGCAGTAAAACTGTTCCGCGATTGGGGTATCGGTAATAAGAAAACAAATAACGGTGTCTTACTCATTGCAGCCATTGGTGACCGCAAGGTACGGATTGAAGTAGGTTACGGACTGGAAGGAGCCATTCCCGATATTGTTACTTCGAATATCATCAGGAATGATATTGCTCCCAATTTCAAGGATGGCAATTATTACCATGGTATCGATGAAGCCACGAACTCCCTTGCAAAGGCTGCAGTAGGGGAGTATAAGGTAAAAAGAGACAGGCCGGGCAATAGTAGTAACAGTGCTAAATCGATCCTTACTTTTATCATTATCCTTGTTATCGTGATCGTGATTTTGAGCCGCGGCGGCGGAGGAGGCGGTATGATGAGCAGGCGTGGTTATGGTGATATTGCACAATCCATATTCTTATCTTCTCTTTTAAGTGGAGGTGGCCGTGGAGGCGGCGGCTGGGGTGGAGGTGATGGCGGCGGCGGTGGCTTCGGTGGTTTTGGAGGCGGCTCCAGTGGTGGCGGTGGCTCCAGCGGAAGTTGGTAATTTTTCAAAGATCATATTGTTTGCTATGAAAATGAAACAGGTAGTATTGTTGGCATTGGTGCTGACAACCAGTATAGGTATTGCTCATACACAACCACCACAAGGATATCACTGGGCCAAAGACGGCAATGGCTATTTCGCTGCGGAAAACGGAGAGATCGTACACTATGAACTACCCGCTTTTACTAAAACACTGGTTGCATCCAAAGAAAAACTGACACCTGTTTCAGAAAATACACCTATCGGCATCCGGAACTTTTTCTTTTCCAATGATAATAAGCAGCTGCTCATTTACAATAACAGTAAAAAAGTATGGCGCTACGATACCCGTGGAGATTATTGGGTGCTTAACCTTACCACAGGAGTTTTGAAACGTTTGGGAAAAAGTTTCCCGGCCTCCTCACTTATGTTTGCCAAGTTCTCTCCCGATGGGAAAAAAGTAGCTTATGTAAGTAATTACAATATCTATGTGGAAGATATAGCTACAGGTAAAATCACTGCCCTTACTACCGGAGGCAGTCGCAAGAAGATCAACGGCACATTTGATTGGGCATATGAGGAAGAATTTTTTTGCAGGGATGGATTCAGGTGGAGTCCGGATGGCAAAAAGATTGCCTACTGGCAGATTGATGCTTCCAAAACCAAGGATTACCTGATGATCAACAATACCGATTCTATCTATCCTTTTGTGAAACCGGTTGAATATCCCATAGCCGGTGAAGCTCCGTCGCCTTTTAAAATTGGAGTGGCAGATATTAGCAATGCCACTACCAAATGGATGAACATTCCTACAGATCCGGTTTGGCAATCTTATGTTCCGAGAATGGAATGGGCAGCCAATAGCCATGAACTGATCGTGCAACACCTCAACCGGAAACAGAACGAATCTGACCTGCTGGTCTGTAATGTTTTGACTGGTACAGCCAATATCATTTACAGTGAAAAAGAAAAAGCATGGATAGACATATTAGCGCTATGGGATGATGATTACGCATATGGAGGCTGGGACTGGCTTAGCAACGGTAAAGAGTTTTTGTGGGCCAGTGAAAAAGATGGGTGGCGTCACCTGTATCGCATCAGCCGGGATGGAAAAACTGAAACCCTGGTTACGACCGGAGATTATGATGTGATGAACATCAGCTCCATTGACGAACAAAGCGGGTATGTTTATTTCTTTGCTTCACCCGGTAATGCTACACAGAAATACCTTTATCGTACCAGGCTTGATGGAACAACTGCGGCGGAACGCCTCACTCCCGCGAACCAGCCCGGCACACACGATTATAAAGTATCCCCAACCGGGCGTTTTGCCCTGCATTCTTTTTCGAATTATTATACCAGCCAGGCCAGGGAATGGGTATCCTTACCGGAGCACAAAACATTCAATGGTGACCAGGTGAATAATGCACTGGCAAAGTCTGATAAAACAAAGTCAAATATTAGTTTCTTCAAGGTTAAAACATCAGAAGGGATTGAAATGGATGCGTGGATGGCGAAGCCCGCAAACTTCGACCAGTCTAAGAAATACCCGGTAGTATTTTATGTGTACACAGAGCCATGGGGACAAAACGTGAAAGACCAATATGGTATTGCCAATAACTTTCTTTACAATGGCAACATGGCTGAGGACGGATATATTTATATCTCCATTGATAATCGCGGTACACCCGTACCCAAGGGAAGGGAATGGCGAAAATCGGTATACAGGAAAATAGGGCAGGTCAATATCCGCGACCAGGCGTTGGCGGCCAAAGAGATTATGCAGTGGCCTTTTGTAGACAGTTCCCGTGTTGCCGTATGGGGTTGGAGCGGCGGCGGTTCAGCTACATTGAACCTGATGTTCCAGTATCCCGATATTTATAAAACAGGTATTGCAGTGGCTGCAGTGGGTAACCAGCTGACTTACGATAATATTTACCAGGAAAGGTATATGGGATTGCCGCAACAGAACAGGGAAGATTTTGTAAATGGTTCGCCTATTACTTATGCTAAAAATTTAAAAGGGCACCTCCTGTATATCCACGGAACGGGAGACGATAATGTGCATTACAATAATGCTGAAATGCTCATCAACGAGCTGATCGCCAATGGCAAACAATTCCAGCTGATGAGTTATCCCAACAGGTCGCATGGAATTTTTGAAGGTAACGGAACCAGTCAGCATTTGTCGCAATTGTATACCAATTATCTCCGTATGTATTGTCCGCCCGGCGGCAGGTGATCAATTGTCCTGCCTGGTGAACATGTTCTTCTTCACATCATACCATACCTGGTCAAGACTTCTGCCATCGTCGACCCAGGTAGAAAGGTATTGGTGCATGTTCTCGTATTGGTTATGCGATGCGGTTGCAAAGAAATCTTTGATGAAACGGCTATCCTGGTCAAAGGCGCCCTGTCCGTAAGCTTCTTTGATGGCCAGTTCGCGTTCGTGTTCTTTCTGGATGGTCTCTTTTTCCAATACCTCGCGAAGTCTTACTTTCTCGTCGTAAGAGCCGGTAGGCAGTAATGATTTGCCGATCACCGGCATCAGTTCAATCAGCATAAGCAGGCTTACGAGCAGGTAATACCGGAAAGCAACGGCTGCATTATTCTTCACCAGGTGGTTAAGCGCTTCTATACGTGTGATGAAGCCGTCATTCAACAAGGATTCAAATGCACGTTGTTCGTTTTGAACATTGACATCAATAGAGTGAAGAGAACTATCTGTCATATTAAGCTGGGGCCGCAGACGTGCCTGCATTTGCTGGTATTCGCCATCCAGCTTCAGGTATTCATCCTGTTTGGCTTTGGCCACATTTTTCAGGCCAGGCCTTTTGCTGCCTCCCGTACCGTCGGTTTCGGCAATAAAGGTCTGCCTGGCCTGGCTCACTTCACTGTATTTGGCTGCCAGTTGTTGTTCCAATTCATTTTTGGAACGAAGCAGTTCTGCCCGGGATGCCTGGTAAACAGAGTCTTGCCGCATTCTTTTTTCTTTTTTCCGCTGTTCATTGTCGAGAGATGCCTGAACATGGATCTCTTTATCAAACAAATACAGGAGGGCAGGCTGCGCCATGAAAACACCAATGGTAAGCGCCAGTATTCCCCGGAAAGCCAGCGGAAGGAATTTACGTTTATTGGTGCGGGTAATGCCCTTGATCAGGGCCCGGTCTATGGACAGGATGATACAACCCATGAAAATACCCAGGAAACAGGCTGCCGGAAAACTGGAAGTAACGGTACTGAAAAAATAAGTCCAGGCAAATGTGGCAAACAGCCAGGTGCCCAGCACGCTCATTCCTACAATGGCGTACCGGTTACGGTCGATCAAACAGTCTTTGACCAGTTCTTCTTCAGCTGTGGCCAGCCACCACAAAAAGCGGTTCCATTTACTCGGGGCATTCGTTTTCCTACGGACAATAGGGGTTGTCTTTTCCTGCATAATAAAAATTTGGCGCAAAAAAACGGTCGAAGTGAGGGAGAATACCTGGTTGGAGTCGGAACAATAAAGAAACGATTTAAAACCGGTACGGCCCGTATAAAAAGCCGTTTTAAAGCTATTTTAACGGATTATAACACTGAAAACCCCCAGTTTTCGATCCATACCCTACCTTTGCCGCTCAATAAAAGTTTCTATGAAGACGGATAAGAATACGGTCATTGGATTCATCCTGCTGGGAGTCTTGTTTTTCCTTTTTTTCTGGTACAATAGCAAACAACAGGCCACATTGGTGGAAGCCAGGAAAAAACAGGAAGATTCCCTTGCTCGCGTTGCCGCCAGTCGCATCAAACCCCAGGATAAAGCTGCGGCCCAGTTGGATTCCCTTAAAAGGGATACCGCTTCCCGTATTGCTGCCGCCGGTGATTTTACTGCTGCTGCTATTGGACAGGAACAACTGGTTTCTGTTGAAAATGAAGTGATCAAGGTGGTTTTTACCAATAAAGGCGGGCAGGTAAAATCAGTAGAACTAAAAAAATACCATTCGGCGGCCAATGGCCAGCCGGTAGTATTGTTCAGTCAGAACCAGGTGGGCTATAATGTAAATACATCTGGCAATCAATCTGCACTTACTACAAGTTTATTCTTTACCCCCTCTGCTCCTGTTGTTAATGCCGATGGCAGCCAGGCCATCAGTTTCAGCATCAATGCAACCAATGGCCAAAGTATCACGCATCAGTATATCATCCGGAAAGATGCTTATATGGTTGACTGGAATGTATCACTTACAGGGGCTGATAAACTGCTGAGCCAGGGGCAATTCAACCTGCAATGGAATAGCGAAACTTTCCAGCAGGAAAAAACGGCTGCTTATGAAAGGCAGATGTCGAATATCTGTTTTTCAGAAGGCAATGAGTTTGATTATATTTCTGCCAAAACCGAACACAAATTCGAAAAGAATGTGCAATGGGTAGGCATGGTTCAGCAATTCTTCAATACTACACTGGTGGCAAAGAACGGCTTCAACAGCGGCGATGTACAATGGCAGCGGAAAACAGATTCAAGCAATATACTGGCTACCGCTCAAATGAACCTGCAGGCTAAATTGCCGGTAACAGCATCGGTATCGGTTCCTTTCCAGTTGTATTTTGGCCCCAGTGACTATACCATTCTCAAAAAGCAGGCCCCTGAAATGGACCGTATTGTGAACCTGGGAAGGGATATGTATTCATTTGTAAGGCCCATCAATAAGTTCATCATCATGCCGGTATTTGATTTCTTTGCGGGCTTCGTAAAGAATTACGGATGGGTGGTATTGCTGCTTACTTTGTTCATCAGACTGGTGACTTCACCCCTCACTTACAGCAGTTACCTCAGTGGGGCTAAAATGAAGGTATTACGCCCCGAACTGGACGGGATCAAAAAGAAATTCGGCAGTGACCAGCAGGGTTTTGCCATGGAACAAATGAAACTATTCCGAGAAGCAGGAGTGAACCCGTTGGGTGGTTGTATCCCGGCATTGCTGCAGATCCCGATCTTCTTTGCATTGTACAGTTTCTTCAATTCCAATATTGCACTTCGCGGACAATCCTTCTTGTGGAGCCAGGACCTTTCATCATATGATGTTATTGCCAGATTGCCGTTCAGCATACCATTGGGATTCGGGGATCATATCAGTCTGTTTACCATTACAGCTGTGATAACCAGCTTCCTGATCTCTATTTACAATATGAGCATGACACCCACACAGGATAACCCTATGATGAAGTACATGCCTTATATTTTCCCTTTCATGCTGTTGTTCATTTTCAATAGACTGCCTTCGGCCCTCACCTGGTATTATACTGTATCTAACCTGATTACATTGGGACTGCAATTTGTGATCCAGAACTATATCATCAACCACGATAAGATACTGGCCAAGATTGAAGAAAAGCGCAAAGCGCCCAAAACCAAGAGCAAGTGGCAGGGTCGATACGAGCAGATGATGGAGAGCCAGAAGAAGCTGCAGGAAATGAAAGAGAAGAACCAGCGGCGCAACTAAGCCTGTTTTGGCATAGTTTTGATAGTGTATGATGCAAAACTAAGAACCATGAAAAGGTATCTGCCGGGTATTGTGGTTTTTTTATTGATTTCTATTGGAACGGTCTGTGCACAACAGCGTGTGGTAGCGGATTGTACCGTTACTTATGCCATTCGGGTAGACAATGATGTGACCGATAAGGATGTGACAGAATCGCTCAAAGCCACTACCAAGACCTTGTACATCAGGGGAAATAACAGCCGGATGGACCTGGTGAGTCCGGCTTTTAAGCAATCACTTATTTATGACAAGGGCACTACAAGTGCGGTTGTGCTAAGGGAGTTTGGCAATAGCAAACTCATGACCAGGATGAACAGTGCACGTTGGATAGCCGCCAATAAAATGTATGACAGTATGACGATCGTTTATCCTGCCGGGGAAACAAAAAATATTTTAGGATATGAATGCAGGAAAGCGGTTTTAAGGCTGAAAGACGGCAGCTCTTTTATGTTGTATTATGCACCTAATATTGTGCCTTCGGTAAAAGAATTTCAGTACCAGTTTAAGGATATCCCGGGTTTTGTGCTGGAATATGAGGCCAGGGAAGGAGAAAAAGGTAAAATTGTTTATACAGCCACTAAAATCAATATCAGCCCCGTACCTGTATCAAAATTTGAAGTACCGACAGCCGGTTACAGGTTGCTAGATTGAACCCGTTTAGATCAATGGTGTTCCGGAGGAGTGGGTGTTTTGAACTTGGGAACTTTTACCTTGAACTTGTAAGGATAGATATAGGTGGTATTCCCATTATCGAATTTGAGCATGGAACTCACTTCTGTTCCATTGGTGGTTTCTGTGGTTGAAGCAGGCATCAATTGTGTTCCCCTGAATTGCATGCTGGATTTCAGGGAGGCATAAGAAAGGTTTTTATGAGAAGACAATGCGCTCAGGTTCTTGAGTGAATATTTGTTGTTATTATTGCTATTGGATTTTGTCTTTTCATCGGTGATGCCGGTAAATGAAAAAGCGGCGAATGCCATCTGCACGCCCAACGTAAAGACAGACGCGATGATGATTTCTTTAATATGTTTTGGCCCTCTCATTTTCACAAATGTAAAAATTTTATTAAAAATACACAATTAAGATTGTATTAGCCAAACGTTAAGGGATTAAAAAAGTTACGCTAAACTTGGAAAACCCCGATTTTAGTCTTACTTTGGGTAAACCAATAGACAGATGAGAGAAAACCCGTACCGCGAAGATCGTGAGGAACTGAAGGAGCTATTGAGACAATACCAGAATTTGAAGCAGGGCAGAAGCCATAGTTTCCTGGAAGAAGAAGCTTTCGAACGTATTATTGATTATTTTGATGACAAAGATAATCTCCCCGAAGCGCTTGAGGCGGCTGAAACCGGCCTTGAACAATTTCCCTATTCTTCTCAATTGATGATCAAAAAAGCAGATTTGCTGCTGGCTACCCGTAAATACCGGGAAGCACTTGATGTGCTGGAAACAGCCGGCCTGTATGATAGCAGTGATATCAACCTCTATATCCTCAAAACAGATGCTTACCTGGCGCTTGACCAGCAGGGTAAAGCTGTGGAACTACTGGAGTCGGCCCTGCAGCTTTTTGAAGGAGAAGAAAGGCTGGACCTGCTGTTTGAACTGGCCGATGTATACGATGATTATGAGGAATTTGACAAAGTGTTTGATTGCCTGAAACTGATACTGTTGGAAGAGCCCAATAACGAGGAGGCTTTGTATAAGATATGCTTCTGGACCGACTTTACCGGCCGTAATGAGGAGAGCATCCGGTTGCACCAGCAGATCATTGAAGACTATCCTTTCAGTGAACTGGCCTGGTTCAACCTGGCAGCGGCCTATCAGGGACTGAAGCTCTATGAAAAATCCATTGATGCTTACCAGTATGCTGTAGCCATTGATGAAAAATTCGATTATGCTTACCGGAACATGGGGGATGCCTACCTAAGGCTGAGAAAATACAAAGAAGCGATAGAAGTGCTGGAAAAAGTACTGGAGCTTACCCGTCCGGAAGATGTGATCTATGAAGCCATAGGCCATTGCTACCACCGGATGGGTAATTATGCACAGGCGAGGTTTCATTATAAAAAAGCAGTACACCTGAATCCGGAAGACAGCAAACTTCATTATAAGATTGCGGTTACCTATATGCTCGAACAGCAATGGCAGAGTGCGGTGAAGCAGCTCGAAAATGCCATGCGAATCCACCGCACCATTCCTGAATATAACCTGGCTATGGGCGAATGCAAAATGAACCTGAACCAGTTCAAGGACGCCATACAGTATTTTGGCACAGTGGTGAGGCACAAAACCAAGAATGTGGCAGGATGGGAAGCGCTGATTCGTTGTCTCATCAAAGCAGGGTTTTATGAAGAAGCCATTGAACAGTCTAAGGCGGCAATGAAAGCCACTGATGGGAAACCGGTATTCCTGTTTTATTACAGTGCCGTTCTTTTCATGCAAGGCAAGAGCAAAGAAGCATTGTTACGACTTGAAGCAGCCATGGAAAAAGTGCCCAGGCTATTGAAAAAATTCGTAGAGATCAACCCGTCTATATTGCAAAACAACCAGGTGGTTGATATACTGGCCAGATACAAGAAGGGCAGAAAAATATAGACATCTTCCTATAACACGTTTAGCCTATTTTTGCAGCCGACAAGCAAAAAGAATAAAAGAATGAATTTTAATCTGACGCAGATACCTGCCCGTACGCAGCAACCCAGGAGCTCCGGCGTGACAATGGTAATGGACAAAGGTCTTAGTATAAATGAGGTACATAATTTCATGAGTGTGTCGAGTCCGCATGTGGATGTTGTAAAACTGGGCTTTGGAACTTCCTTTGTTACTCCCAATCTCCGTGAAAAGATTGAAGCATATAAATCGTATGGTGTACCCATTTATTTTGGAGGTACATTATTTGAAGCATTCCTGATCCGGAACCAGTTTGATGAATACATTGCCGTATGCAAGGATTATGGTGTAGATTATATGGAAGTAAGTGACGGTTCCATCAGCATTCCCCATGCAGAAAAATGCGGGTACATAGAAAAGCTGACCAAGCACGGTACTGTATTGAGTGAAGTGGGAAGCAAAGATGCCGCACACATCATACCTCCTTATAAGTGGATAGAACTCATGCGCGCAGAACTCGAAGCGGGTTCTTCTTATGTGATTGCCGAGGCGCGTGAGGCAGGTAATGTGGGTATCTATCGCGGAACGGGTGAAGTGCGTGAGGGACTGGTACAGGAGATACTGACACAGATACCGGAGGAAAAAATCCTTTGGGAAGCGCCGCAAAAGGCACAACAGCTTTATTTTCTTGAACTGATCGGTTGCAATGTGAACCTGGGAAACATTGCTCCACATGAAGTGATCGCGCTTGAAGCCATGCGCGTTGGTTTAAGGGGAGATACTTTTAGTCTTTACCTCGATAAAGCCTGATGCTTATGCGCCGCTTTGGTTTGCTGGGTTACCCGTTGTCGCATTCCTTTTCGCAGAAATATTTTACCGCGAAATTTGAAAAGGAAGGTATCGGGGACGCAGTCTATGAAAATTTTGCACTTCCACAGATTGAAGCGCTACATACCATATTGGAAAGGCAGACTGATTTATGCGGATTGAACGTTACTATTCCTTATAAAAAACAAGTGCTTGCTTTTCTTTCCGGATCTACACCAGCTGTGCGAAAAATGGGCGCCTGCAATTGTGTTAAGATCAGTCATGGAAAATTATTTGGTTATAATACAGATGTATTTGGCTTCAAAACATCTCTGCAGCCATTTCTTCGTCCACATCACAAGCAGGCGCTGATCCTGGGTACGGGCGGTGCTTCCGCAGCAGTAGAGTTTGTGTTGCAGGAACTGAACATTGGTTATCGTTTTGTATCAAGAACGGACGGAGAACGCGCGATCGGTTACGGTGAACTGGATGCATCTGTCCTTTCTTCCCATCACCTGATCATTAATACCACCCCTTTGGGCATGTATCCGAAAACAGAGGAATATCCGGATATACCTTATCAATACATTACCCCCGCCCATCATTTATACGACCTGGTCTATAATCCAGCCGAAACAAAATTTCTTTCGAAAGGAAAGGCAATGGGTGCCAGCATTCAAAACGGGGAAGAGATGCTGGTTTTACAAGCTGAGGAAAGCTGGAGAATATGGAACAGTATCGATTAAACCGTTGCACTTAATTTTCGGATGGCTTCTTCGGGTACAGGAACCTTTTTCTTCAATGCATAATCAAAGCAAAGCATGCCTGTTTTGGCTTTGCCTGCAAGCAGGTTGGCTTCGGGAGTGACCAGTTCCAATTTATAAAAGAGATCAAAACCCAGTTTGTCAAAATCGGCAGCTGCAACCGATATGGTTACCACATCGCCGAAATTAAGTTCTCTTTTGAATTCAACTACTGCATCGGCCATGATCAGTCCGTAACCCGCAAAATCAAGCTCTGCATAACCATAAGCATGCAGGAATTGCTGTCTCGCTTCATGGATGAGCGACAAAAAAGTATCATTGCCCACATGACCACCGTAATTCAGGTCTGTGATGCGAATGGCAATGGAAGTGGAAAAACCGAAGGTTTCCGGAAGGGTTAATTTGATGCGGTTCATACGGATAATTGTTTCAAGAAATCGATGAGTTTATCCATGGCTCTTTTTCGATGGCTGTAAAGATTTTTTTCTTCAACAGACATTTCTGCGAAAGTTTTACCGGTGCCATCGGGAATGAATACCGGATCATAACCAAATCCTGCGGTTCCTTTCTGCGCTTCGGCAATGGTTCCTTCACAAACCCCTTCGAACTGGTACTCTTTGTTTTGCAGGATCAGTGAAATTACGGCGCGGAATTTGGCTTTGCGATGAGAATTGTTTTTGAGTTTGAAAAGGAGCTTGTCTATATTCTGCTGAAAATCCCTGATCTCACCGGCATAACGGGCGCTTTTTACGCCAGGTTCGCCATTGAGCGCTGCAACTTCCAGTCCGCTGTCGTCACTGAAACAATCCTTACCCGTGAGCCGGTAAATAGTACGTGATTTTTCAGATGCATTTGCTTCAAGGGTGTTGTGCGGTTCGGGTATGTCAATATCAATGCCGGCCTCCTTCAGGGTAATGATGCTGAAATTATCACCCAGCACTTCACGGACTTCTTTGACCTTGTTTTGGTTATTTGTAGCGAATATGAGTGTTGGTGTCATAGATTGAACATCTTTTTCAGGCTGAGCCATAGTTTGCTTTTTTCTAATTTTGCTTCTTTAGTATTGCCAAGCATCGACTGCAGGGAGGGGGTGCACAGGAAATGGCATTGATCGTACTGCTGTACCTGGTAATGTGGAATGGTAAAGGGCAATTGCAATTGTTGCAAGTCCAGGTCAAACACCAGTGCATACGAAGGCTGGAGATTGGTTTTTAGAAAAGAAAAAGACTGCAGTCCATGGTACATATTTACAATGGCCACATCTCCCAGGTTGAGTTTACAGGCGGCAAGAATGGTGGAAAGAAACTGGAGTGATTCATCATTCAGGTAGACGGCATCTGCATCTCTCACCACAATGACGATATGCCTGCCGTTGTCGCCCAGGTACCATTTTTTCGGTGTGGTTGCAGATGATCTGGTATCTTTTACTAATGTATTAACCGGTTGTGGAGAAAGGTCTTCCACAAGGACCAGGTGGTTCTTGTAAAGGTCTGCCATTACAAATCCGGGTAAAGAGGTGATCGGTTCACTCATAATTCCTGCTTGCACGCAATATTAACGATTGTTAGCTTTTATTTTTTTCGTTTCTTTGCAACAAATATAAAGCTATGACAGCAGCACCCGAGATAAACATCACAAGAGTGGAGACGAGCAGGCTGAAAAATATGAGCCTGGAAAATATTCCCTTCGGCCGATATTTTACAGATCATATGTTGGAGGCGGATTATGAAAATGGGGAATGGAAGAATGTGGAGATCAAGCCTTACCAGCCGTTGCTTTTTGACCCTTCGCTTGCTGCATTTCATTACGGACAGGCTATTTTTGAAGGCATCAAAGCTTACAGGAATGAAGAGGGTGATGCTTTTATTTTTCGCCCCTTTGACAATTTCAAAAGATTCAATCTTTCTGCAGAGCGTATGTGCATGCCTGCAGTGCCCGAAGAGATTTTCATTGAAGGCATGCGCCAGTTGATTGACCTGGATAAGAACTGGATACCAGCTAAAAAAGACCATTCTTTGTACATCAGGCCATTCATGATCGCAACTGATTCCATGCTGGGTGTAAGGCCTTCTGAAACTTATAAATTCCTGATCATCCTCAGTCCAACCGGACCATATTTTGCTGCACCTATGAAAATAAGTGTGGAAGAAAAATATACGCGTGCTGCTCCCGGCGGCGTAGGTTTTTCCAAGAATGCAGGCAACTATGGCGGCAGCATGATGGCAGCCAAACAGGCTAATAAATCCGGTTACGACCAGGTATTATGGACCGATGCTTTTGAACATAAATGGTTACAAGAAGTGGGGATGATGAACGTTTTCTTCCTGGTCAATGGAATAGCGATCACCCCATCATTGGAAGAAGGCACTATTTTGCAGGGTGTTACGAGAGACAGTGTGGTGACCTTACTCCAGGAATCGGGCGTTAAAGTGGAAGAACGCCGTATCAGCATTGATGAACTGATTGCTGCATACAAAGCAGGCCAGTTGCAGGAAGTATTCGGCACAGGTACGGCTGCTACCATTGCCAACATCCGGGAATTGAAATACAAAGATCATGTAATGCAGTTCGATGTGGACAGCTGGAAAGTAGCGCCGGCAATCAGGAAACAGCTCAATGCCATCAGGGATAGCAGTGTTGCCGATACACACAACTGGATGTTCAGGATTTGATGATCTTTCTTATCACAACATCATTTCCGCATTTTAATTCGAGGATATAAATTCCCTTGGGAAGATCTGCAACAGCTATCCTGAAGTTACCCTCTTGCTGCAGGCCTAGCCGGTAAGATTTTACAAGAATGCCATTCTGTGAGAACAGATTCAGGAATGTATGCTGCATCCCTGGCGTTTTAAATCGTATCACCAATTGATCATTGGCGGGTACAGGATATGCTGAAAGCGACAGGGCGGAAGGAATGCGAATGGCCGTAATTTCTTTTTTAAAGGCAGTGATTTCAAAACGGTCATTGTTCTTTTCCACGAGGTGATGATTCAGTACAAAATAATAACTGCTATCCTGACCCAATACCATCCACTGGTCAAGTAATTTATCATGCAGGTACAATGTCATTTTCTCCGGAAAGTGCTTACGTGCTACCCTGATACGAAAGAGACCGGATATATTGGACCTGATGCCAATAGGGATAATGGTCTTACTATGGAATGGTCTTGCGTCAACAGACAGGAGATCCTTATCGGAGCTAAAGCTGTAAAAACTCAGGTCAGGATTCATGATTTTCTCTCCATCGAGTGAGTCTGTTTTGTCATGTGCACTTTCAATGTTGAACAGTAGCAGGCGATCCCAAAAGAGACTGTCGCTTTCAAATCTTAATTCGAGGTGATAAAGATCTTCCCCTGTATCCGGAAAACTTTCTGATAACTCCTGTGTGAGTTTCGAATGTTCTGTGAACAGGAGATGATTTTCAGTAAAAGCCTGGGTTTTGATGAAAAAAGAAGCAAAAGAAGGAACCATAACGTGATTTTTAAAAGGGATAGCGGTATAGCCACCACGCAGGCCTTGCTGGTTGTTCCATATCCAGTAATAAGGCGCAATGCCTTTGCTTCTGGAAACGGTATGCATGTTCACCGGGCAAGGATAAGGGTTAACGGCAAGCCGGTAGCTTTTGTATTGATCGGCTGAAAAATGGAGTTCCTGATTGTTTTGGTTAACGGGGCCTGACCATGAATAAACCAGTGACGCCTGTGATTGGGGTGTTTGTACAGCGATGCCCTGGTGCTTTTTCCATCCCGGGGTATTCGTATTGTTGGTTTTGTTGAATGGTATCCAGGAAGCTTTTTTCTCGAATGAAAAATAACCGGCATTTTCATCAAATGAATAGAAAGTGGTGTTGTAGCAAGCGGAATCTGAAAAGCAGGTCAATGACCCCGGCGCCAATTCTTTTGCAAAAGGATGCGCCAGTAAATTCCAGCTGTTTACCGCAAGTTGGTGTTCCATATGGATATCGCCCAGAATGCGGCTCCCCATTGCTGCCGGTCCAATGACACCTCCTTGTTTAAGAAAAAGCAGGTTATTGGTTTCAAGCATACCTTTTTTTAACAGGAGTATACCAGAGAGAAAAAGTGTATCGTTCAGGTGAACATTGTTGTTGTTCACGATGAGTTGGTGAATGGTTCTCCTATGGAATATGTTTGTAGAGATATTTTGCGGGAGCATTCCACATAATTCAATGCCCCCTTCCGAAACCAGGATGCTTTCCGGCGCTGCATCAATACTTTCTCCCAATTGAAGCATGCTACTGACTGTTAAAGAGGCGCCGTCGGTCATTATAAGCCGGTTACAGGATGCTAAAGAATTGATATGTGGAGCGTATATCGTGCCGGAAGGAATGACAACATTGGTGCTGATAGAAGGAATCATACTCCCGCACCAGTTTTTTTTATGGTCCCATTCAGTATTGTAACCACCCAGCCATAACCCGCTTTTTAAGACTGTAATTTTTATGGGAGCAGAAAAACTGGTGCAGACGCCTGTTATTATTTTTCGCCTGAACCAGGCGTTTTTTTCCATGACCGGTGGCGCATAATCGGATTGGTCATTGGAACCGGGCGCCGGTTGAAAACCTGTTGTATCGGTAATGAATGAATATTCCCAGAGATAAGACTGTGTTTGCATTGTGTCGGTATATTTCGTACCGGTGAGTTTTGCCGGGTTGCTTCCTGCACAGATCAATTGATTGTTTGAGATGATGTTCTCGCCTGCAGGCTTCACTGCTGTGACAACTACTTGTAATATGGCATTGTTATGCCCATCGGATACCTGGATGGAAAACCGGTCGTCTCCTGCTCCGGATGAAGCAGGTGTGTACCAAACATTTCCCGGGAGTAAGATGCCTTTGGTAGAAACTTTACTTGCGGGGATACCGGATATATTACCGGATGATGGAAGAGATATCATAGTCCAGGTAAGCATTTCACCAATTTCAAGGTCTGTCACACCCAACAAATCAGACAAAAGAAAAGTTTTGGTATCCTCACATAATACAATTTCTGCAGGATTATTCTTTTCAAAAGCAGGTCCGATGCCGTCAACTTTTACATTGCTGAGCGCTCCGATATTTTTAAGGATAAGAATGGCTTCATTTCCTGCAGAATCGGTAATGGAAGCTTCGTTAAGGGATAGGGCGGCAGCCAGCCGGATTCCTTTTTTATCGAGATCAGTATTTGTAACCTGATATTGGAACTTTATTTCTTTACTGTTGGTTCCACCGGAATAGTCTGCATGCCTGATCATACCGCCTATGTTAACCAGTAGTGACGGTTTCCCGGCATTGGTATCTATTTGCACAGTTTTAGAGAAATAAACGGTAAAATGGAGGATGGCTCCCAATGGGTAAACAGTAGCAGCAGGAACAGATACTTTGCTGATAACAGGTACAACAGCATCTACTTTCACTTGATGGAGTATAGCAGCCTGGTTAGTGGCCAGCATGGCCGCATTACCTGCCAGGTCTGTGATGGAACCTGCGTTCAGGCGTATGGGTGAGTTCAGCCTGATACCTTTCAGGTCAATTTCACCCGGTGGAATCACATAGCAAAATAACAGTTTATCAAAATAATGCCCCTTTACATAATAGGCCATTTTAATTTTCGATCCGATGGTAAGGGCTATTGCCGGGATGCCTTCGGTAGTATCGATGAGTACCGGCTTACTGAATTGCACCAGGAAACTGAGTGTGTCGTTCGCTTTGTATAATTTATCAGCGGGAGGTTGAATATTTGTTATCAGTGGCCTGTTCGCGCTGATAAAAGTGTTGGGTTGTTGTATGGGAGTGGTATAAGGCTCACTGCTGTTACCTGAAATAGTTTTCAGTACCAGGTATACTGGAATAGGTTTGCCTGTTGCTATATCGTTTGATTTCTCTGTAACAACAAAACTGGCATTATAAAAGCTGTCGTTGACCTTGGTAAAACGAGTCAGGGGAAGACTATTAATGAACCCGCCGGCTAACTGGTAAATATCTGGATAGGAGTTTACGGAAATGCTTACCCGGACAGTATCTCCGATCTTCATGGATTTATCAGGAATGGTTACTGCTTTTATTTCTGGTATAATGATATCCGTCGGCACAATGCCTGAAGCAGTAAAAGAAAATTGATCAATGGACAGTGCATCGTCATTGCCCGGTTCATCCCTGTCGTCCCATCTCAATAACAGTTGCTCCCCCGGCTTCCAGTGGAGAGAACCGATGCTTTGCTGTATGAAATATTGATTGGCCGGCAGGTTCCCGTTCAATGCGGTGGCGCCAACAGATGAAATGACAGAGTGAAGATCCAGGGAGGGGAAGGGAGTTAACCCTGATAAGCGGGGCGAAAGAAAGGGACCGCATGCATAACCAAACGGATAAGTATTGGGATGTCCCGACCCGCCCTTTCGCCATTGTTTAGCGGTTAAAGAGAGGGTACAACTATCGAGCGTTAAGCCGGTATCATTGGTCAGCAAAAGGCCAAAAGCGTAAATGCCACTGCTAGATGCCAGGCTTCCGAGGGTTCTGTCGGCACTTCCGCTGTTCCCAAAGCTATAAGCACCGCTGGCTGTTCCGGAACCGGTACCCGTCAGAAACTGGGCATTGGAAGCGCTTCCCCCCGTCATCATTATGAACCAGCCTTTGAGGTCCCTGCCATTGACAGGGGCGGCAGAAAGGGCAAAAGGACCTTTGCCTGGGAGAGAGAAGATTCCAGTAAGGGGGAGACCATCAAAATCCTGCAGGTATGACTGTCCGGCCACCTGGTAGGAAAGTGGAAGAACGGCTTCCTGTCCGCCGGAAGAAAGGGGTTGAAAGAGCCAGTAAAGGGCCAGACAATAGGTAAAACTCTTCATAGTAGTTATTTTTGATGAAGAAAAACGGCTATAAAGAGGGTAGCAGGCTAAATTAGGACGGAGTACTCCGGGGAGAGCGGAGTGAATTAAAAAACAGAAACTTGTGAAAACTTTTTGGATTTTCATTTCCAGCCATTACCTTTGCCGTCCGAAATTTTAAATGGTTTAGAATGCCTACAATACAGCAATTAGTTAGAAAAGGCCGCGAAATTATCAGGGCTAAGAGTAAATCAAGGGCTTTGGATGCATGTCCGCAGCGTCGTGGTGTTTGTACCAGGGTGTATACTACCACCCCTAAAAAACCAAACTCAGCTTTGCGTAAAGTGGCGAAAGTACGTTTGACCAATAAGGTGGAGGTGATCGCCTATATCCCCGGTGAGGGTCATAACCTGCAGGAACACTCGATCGTACTGATCCGTGGTGGTCGTGTAAAGGACCTTCCGGGTGTACGTTACCACATTGTTCGCGGAAGCCTTGATACTGCTGGCGTGAAAGACCGTAAGAAGAGCCGTTCCAAATACGGTACCAAGAAAGAAAAGGCTAAAAAATAATCCAATTAATCGTTAATTACTATACGTCATGCGTAAAGCACAAGCCAAAAAATTACCCCTCGCTCCTGATGGACGTTTCAATGATAAACTGGTTACCCGCTTCATCAATAACCTGATGTGGGAGGGTAAGAAAAGCACTGCGATCAACATTTTCTACGATGCGGTGGATAAAGTGAGCAAGATTACAGGAGAAGACGGATATGAAACCTGGAAAAAAGCCATTGCCAATGTTACCCCTTCTGTAGAAGTGCGTAGCCGCAGGATCGGTGGTGCAACTTTCCAGATCCCTGCTGAAGTGCGTCCGGACCGTAAGATTTCCCTGAGCATGAAATGGCTCATTCGCTACAGCCGTGAGAGAAATGGCCGTACCATGGCAGACAAGCTGGCCAATGAAATTGTTGCCGCCAGCAAAGGTGAAGGGGCTGCTTTTAAAAAGAAAGAAGACACCCACCGTATGGCTGAAGCCAACAAGGCCTTCTCACACTTCAAAGTGTAATAAGCACACAAATTCTTTACAAGGCCCCCCTAAAAAAAGGGGGGCTTTTTGCTTAAAAAAACTTCCCCTAAAATGCACGTTGTCAAAATCTAACACGTAATTTTGAAGCAACAAACCTACCAATCCAATTCCTGCTGAAATCTTCAGTATAGGCCATTTTTTTAGTATGGCTCATTTTACCCCTTGAGTATTAGATGCGGTTTCCGAGATCCTAGTTTTAAAACCTCTCTCATCCAATCTAGTCTTGTGATCGATCATTATCGCTGAGATATTGACCAGTCCGCTTATTGTCCTCTGTTCTACCAACCAATCTCCAATTCCACTAAAAAGCCTTTTTATTCTATCCAACTCCTTTGCAGTACCAACTGACTCCGGTTTTACTGGTGCGAGTGACCTACCATTCCGGTAGGCGGCGATATCAACCGTAGGTGTGTTTTTGAAAAGTAGACAGGACACCATCAGATTGAAATCTGACATCCAATGACGGTATCTCTGAAAATATGCGGGTTTCTTTTTTGTGTGTTACTGCTATGCGGTTGCAGCAAAGATGATAATTCGGTGAAGCCGGAAGAGCAACAGGTCAGATACCTTACCAGTGGCGCTGGCAACCGTGTCTGGCATATCAGGGAATTATATGAGAATCGTATACAGATACGATTAACGGCAAATCAAATGAACTATACCAAGACCTATACCAGAATTGGAACACAGTCTTACGCCGGCACATTTACCGATTCTGATGGCTATGCTGGTAAATGGGTATTGAACTCGTTGACACAATTAATAGAAGTGATCAACAATAATCCGAATGGTGATTTCAAAACAGAATGGAACATCAACCTGCTCAATGATACTACGCTGGACATAGAAAGTACTGGTAACGGCAAAACGATAAGAATAGTTTTATATGCACTTTAAAAGGAAGACATATCTGTTGCTTGTTTTGCTTTTTGCCTGTTTTTCAGGCATGGGGCAGATGGCTACTTCGTTTTCTTTTTCTTCCATCAGTAATGCGAACAACAGTTCTATGGGAATTTCCACGCCTATTCTCATTGAGGGAAAAACAAAATGCCTGGCAGTTTCCAATGGAATCGACGTGTTGACCATTGCCAATAATGGCACCGGTTTGTTTGAAGCCAGTTGCAAGGAACTACCTCCGGTAAATCCTGTTGCAATCGATCTGGCTTTGTCGCTTACGGTTTACCCTAACCCGACCAGGGGAATGAGTGTGTTGAAATGCAGGGGGACTTTTGATGCCGGTTTATCGTGCATGATTCGGGTGGTGAGTATGGAAGGGAAAGTAGCGGTGAACCAACTGGTTCCCATGACATCCATGCTTACTGGCTGGGTGATTGATCTCAGTGATTATACTTCCGGTACTTACACGGTACATGTTGAGTTAATGCGCCGGCAGTATAGTCTGAAGCTGATCAGGTTATAAGACAAGTACCGGGTAACCGGTTCATAATAGTATTGAGCACAAAAAAGCAATGTCCTGAGAACGACTCTTAAAACCCACATCCTCTGAAAGACCATTAAGTCCTATCCTATGAACAACTGCTGGCTATTAAAAACCAATCCAATGAAGAACCCCTTTTTGAATTCTCATCCTATGAAAAATCCTTTTAGGTTCAGCCAACTGATTTATCAAAATGATTGTGCCATGAAAATAATCTTAACCAGGGTGATCTTGTTTTTCCTGTTTGCTTTTGCAGCAGGTGTAGCAGAAGCCCAGCCACCTGCAGGTATTCCTTACCAGTTTGTTGCCAAAGACAATATTGGTAACCCTGCCCGGAACAGGACTGTTTATGTAAAATGTTCCATTATTCAAACTGTGGCTGTGGGTGGTACTACGGCATTGGAAGAAACCCACCAGGTGCAATCAAACAATGATGGTGTGTTTGAGATCATCATTGGACAGGGAACCAAAACACCCACCAGTTTAAATAAGAGTTTGTCAACCATTCCCTGGGCGAACGGGCCATTTTTCTTCAACCTAAAAATCGCTGTTGCCCCTTCGATTCCAGCCTCCTGGTGGGTAGCAGCTGACAACTACGTGGATATGGGAACGATGCAATTGTGGAGTGCTCCTTATGCTTTGTATGCCGGTAATGCCAGTGTAACGAATGTTAATACCAGTATTAAGGCAGGGCCGGTGAATACTTTCCTGGTGACGGATAGCACGGGGCAGGTGAGTTGGGCTCCACCGCAGGCTGCGAATGTGAATGTAACACAGATATCCAATATAGTTCTGACGCTGAGTACGACAATGGGGCAAACGGTATTGATTCAGCCTAATACTACTTCAGTGGTGAAGGTATATGTCCCGGGAGTTAAAAAGGGTGATCCGGTTATGGTAACACCCCAGGGAGATTATCAGAATTGGTCAGTCTATAGTTCCTGGGTAAGTAATGCTGATACTGTTGCAGTCCGGCTGGCGAACTATACTAATGATGTGGTTTCGGTATTGGGGGGGGCAATATAAAATTGTTGTTATCAGATAAATTGTTTGTGACACTTGAACGAATTAATTATAGATAGGCACAGCATAAAAGATGAGGATTCGATAATTGGTTTAAAAAAGCTACATGAGCAAAAAATTACCTAAATACCTTAGTCGATTTTTTCTGATGATTTGTATGATGGTTTCACTGCAAGCCACCGCACAAAGATTTGGAGACAACTTGGGTAATCATAGTGCAACGGATACACTTCGGATGCGGGGCTTTAATCTTCTGCAGGCTGGCGGTATTACCATCGGTACATATAACTTTTTAAATAACAGCGTAGCGCTTCAGATTGATGCGGTGAATAAAGCGGTACTGATTCCACGTATAAATGATACTACTGCCATTAGTAATCCTGTAAATGGTATGTTGGTTTATAGTCTTGCTAATGAAACGTTTTATGTACGGCAGGGAGGGAGGTGGATTACTTTCGGCTCTATTTCAAATGGTGTTACTACTTTAAATGGGCGTGTAGGTTCTCTTGTGATAGGGGGGGACACTACCATTTCAATTTTACAAAATGGGGATAGTATAAATATCTCTTCCAAAAATACTGTTGCGATATGGAATGCCAATAAATTGATGGGTAAGAATATTGCTTCTGCAACTCCTTCAGCCGGGCAGGTGATGATGTGGAATGATACTACCCAATTATGGACTCCTTCTAACATAACAAAACTGAATAATTTAACGGTAACTGGGGGACTGAATGCGTCTTCATTAAGTGGTACCCTGACCACAGCTGCGCAACCAAACATAACGAGTGTTGGTACGTTGGGTAACCTGACGGCAACCAATGCGAGCATTACGAGCTTAAGTGGGATAGGTACGTTGACAGCTACGAATATCAGCGGTACATTAACTACAGTTGCTCAACCCAATATAACAAGTGTGGGTGTGTTGGGTAACCTGACAGCTACCAATGCAACGATCACTACTGCGAACATCACGAACCTAAGTGGAGTAGGAACACTTACAGCGACTAACATCAGCGGTACATTGACGACAGCTGCCCAGCCGAATATCACGAGTGTGGGTACGTTGGGTAACCTGACGGCAACGAATATCAGTGGTACATTGACTACAGCCGCTCAGCCGAACATCACGAGCGTAGGTACGCTGGCCAATTTAACTGCCACCAATGCAAGCATCACGAATTTAAGTGGAGTAGGAACCCTTACAGCAACGAATATCAGCGGTACATTGACGACAGCTGCCCAACCCAATATCACGAGTGTAGGTACTTTGGGTAATCTAACGGCAACTAATGCAACAATTACGACTGCGAACATTACGAACCTAAGCGGGGTAGGCACACTGACAGCAACGAATATTAGTGGTACACTGACTACAGCCGCTCAGCTGAACATTACGAGTGTGGGTACTTTGGGCAACCTAACAACTACCAATGCAACAATCACAACTGCAAATATTGCGAACCTGAACGGGGTGAGTACGTTGACAGCGACCAATATCAGTGGTACACTGACTACGGCAGCCCAGCCCAATATTACGAGTGTGGGCATCCTGGGTAACCTGACAGCTACCAATGCAACAATCACAACTGCAAATATTACGAACCTGAACGGGGTAGGCACGTTGACAGCGACTAACATCAGTGGTACACTGACTACGGCAGCCCAACCGAACATTACTAGTGTGGGTACCCTGGGTACCTTGACGGCAACGAATGCAACGATCACAACTGCAAATATTACGAACCTGGGTGGAATGAATACGCTGACGGCAACGAATATCAGTGGTACGCTAACCACAGCTGCTCAGCCTAATATTACGAGCGTTGGTACACTAACAAACTTGATTGCTACTAACATCAGTGGTACACTGGCTACAGCAGCCCAGCCGAACATCACAAGTGTGGGTATTTTAGATAACCTGACAGCTACCAATGCAACGATCACGACTGCGAATATCACGAACTTGAACGGGGTAAATACATTAACAGCAACGAACATCAGTGGTACACTGACTACAGCTACTCAACCCAATATCACAAGTGTTGGTGCGCTCACCAATTTAACTGCCACCAATGCAAGCATCACGAATTTAAGTGGAGTGGGTACCCTGACGGCCACCAATATTAGTGGTACACTGACTACAGCCGCTCAGCCGAATATTACGAGTGTGGGCACGTTGAGTAACCTGACAGCGACCAATATCAGCGGTACACTGACGACAGCTGCTCAACCTAATATCACGAGTGTGGGTACGTTGGGTAACCTGACGGCGACGAATGCAACGATCACGACTGCGAACATCACGAATTTAAGTGGTATCAGCACATTAACTGCCACCAATATCAGTGGTACCCTGACGACAGCTGCTCAACCTAACATCACGAGTGTGGGTACGTTGGGTACCCTGACGGCGACGAATATCAGTGGTACATTGACTACAGCTGCTCAACCCAATATCACGAGTGTAGGTACTTTGGGTAATCTAACGGCAACTAATGCAACAATTACGACTGCAAGTATCACGAATTTGAGCGGAGTAGGAACCCTTACAGCAACGAATATTAGCGGCACATTGACCACGGCTGCTCAGCCCAATATCACGAGTGTGGGTACTTTGGGTACGCTGACAGCGACGAACGCTACGATTACGACTGCGAGCATTACGAACTTAAGTGGTATCAGCACATTAACTGCCACCAATATCAGTGGTACCCTGACCACGGCCGCCCAGCCCAATATCACGAGCGTAGGTACACTGGCCAATTTAACTGCTACCAGTGCGAGTATTACAAACCTGAGCGGAGTAGGTACCCTGACGGCCACCAATATCAGCGGTACATTGACGACAGCTGCCCAACCCAATATCACAAGTGTTGGTACGCTGACGAACCTGACTGCTACCAGTGCGAGCATTACAAACCTAAGTGGTATCAGCACATTAACTGCCACCAATATTAGTGGTACCCTGACCACGGCCGCCCAACCCAATATTACGAGTGTGGGTACACTGGCCAATTTAACTGCTACCAGTGCGAGTATTACAAACCTGAGCGGAGTAGGTACCCTGACGGCGACGAATATCAGTGGTACATTGACTACAGCTGCTCAGCCTAATATCACGAGTGTGGGTACTTTGGGTAACCTGACGGCAACGAATGCAACGATCACGACTGCGAACATCACGAATTTAAGTGGAGTAGGAACCCTTACAGCAACGAATATTAGCGGTACATTGACTACAGCTGCTCAGCCTAATATCACGAGTGTGGGTACTTTGGGTAACCTGACGGCAACGAATGCAACGATCACGACTGCGAACATCACGAATTTAAGTGGGGTGGGTACCCTTACGGCGACCAATATTAGTGGTACCCTGACCACAGCAGCTCAGCCCAATATTACGAGTGTGGGTACACTGGCCAATTTAACTGCTACCAGTGCGAGTATTACAAACCTGAGCGGAGTAGGTACCCTGACGGCCACCAATATCAGTGGTACCCTGACCACGGCTGCTCAGCCCAATATCACGAGTGTGGGTGTGTTGGGTACCCTGACGGCGACGAATGCAACGATCACGACTGCGAACATCACGAACTTAAGTGGTATCAGCACATTAACAGCAACGAACATCAGCGGCACACTGACGACAGCTGCTCAACCTAACATCACGAGTGTGGGTACGTTGGGTA
Organism: Sediminibacterium sp.; assembly: GCA_041798205.1. Classification (GTDB taxonomy): domain Bacteria; phylum Bacteroidota; class Bacteroidia; order Chitinophagales; family Chitinophagaceae; genus Sediminibacterium. The sequence goes on along the minus strand of JBHCAK010000010.1, from coordinate 335 downwards.
CCCTGACAGCGACGAATGCAACGATCACGACTGCGAACATCACGAATTTAAGTGGAGTAGGAACACTTACAGCGACTAACATCAGCGGTACACTGACCACAGCAGCTCAGCCCAATATTACGAGTGTGGGTACACTGGCCAATTTAACTGCTACCAGTGCGAGTATTACAAACCTGAGCGGAGTAGGTACCCTGACAGCGACTAACATCAGCGGTACATTGACGACAGCTGCTCAGCCCAATATCACGAGTGTGGGTACGCTAACCAATTTAACCGCGACCAGCGCAAGCATTACGAACCTGAGCGGGGTGGGTACCCTTACGGCGACCAATATT
>JBHCAK010000009.1:0-3934 GCA_041798205.1 Sediminibacterium sp. | reverse complement strand
TGCCACTGAAAGAGAAAGCCCATCCTTTTTTTTGCCTGCCACTATGATGGGTGATCATCAAACGGTGTGCGTGGCTGCGGTTGGACAGGCCATAACTGAACAGCGTTTGCTTTCGTTGCCCCCAAGCTCTTATATCTATCGAAGCGCTGTTGCCTATTCCGCCAAAACCGTATTCATTGTTGCGCAAGCCGATGGTCATGACACTGTTGCGGAATACATCGTTCAACCCGCTCCATAAAGACCAGGGTGTATTTCCGTCGTCCAAAGCATTCATAGGTAAGCCATTCACAGCTGTCTGGAAGCAACCACCATCGTATCCGCGTATGCGGAAACGAAAAGCGCTGAACTGAAAAGCCGCCGCCGCATAAAAAGGATCCCTCGTCGCCGTCAGCAGCGGAGCAATATACTGACTGCCTTGTTCTTTTCCTTCCGTTACATCTGCCAGTATTTCGTGCAGGGTTTCTCCAGTATTGGCAGGAAACCTTTCCAGGCTGTCCGTTTTGTTTTTTTGTGCGTTGGTCTTTTCTGAAAAAATGCAAACACAAAAAATCAATAAAACACATTTTGGCATAAGCAATGATTTTAAATCTTCTTCAAAAATGAAGTGCGGGACTCCGGCCAGACTTGTACTGAAAAAATTTGCGGTAACTACGCTAAGCCGACTAACAACGCTCCTGTAGTTTTAGACAAATCATTGTTATGTGGAAGTTTTGCTTTTTTGTATGCCTGTTGCTTTTTTGCTGTTCTTCTGCAACAGAGTTGGGCAGGTATAAAGTATGCATCGTGGGTTTCTATAACCTGGAAAACCTTTATGACACTGTCAATAACCCCATGGTAAACGACGATGAATTCACGCCCGAAAGCGATAAGCGGTACAATGGAAAAGTGTATGCACATAAACTTTCCAACCTGGCAAGAGTCATTCGCGATATGGGAACGGATCATTCCTCCGACGGCATTGCCATACTGGGTGTTGCAGAAATTGAGAACGATACGGTACTGCAGGATCTTACCAGTCATGCTTTATTAAAGCAGCGGAATTACCAGTACATTCATTTCGATTCGCGTGATAGTCGCGGTGTTGATGTGGCATTGCTTTACCAGCCAAAATATTTCACCCCGCTGGAAAGCGTACCACTTTTTGTGCCGCTTCCGGGCAGGAGCAAGGATGCCGCTTTCACGAGGGATATTTTGTACGTAAGCGGCATATTGGATGGAGAGCGGGTGCATATTTATGTAAACCACTGGCCCAGCAGAAGGGGCGGTGAAGCCAGGAGTTCCCCTGCCCGGGAAGCGGCTGCAAGGGTATGCCGCGATCATTTTACCCGGATACAGGGAAAAGAGCCGATGGCCAGGCTCATCGTCATGGGTGACCTGAACGATAATCCCGACAATAAAAGCATCACCCGGGCGCTGGGGGCAAAGGGCGATTCAACCCGTTTGGCGCCGGACGAACTGTACAATCCATGGGCATTGCTTTACCGCAAAGGGATCGGCACCCTGGCCCACCGGGATGCATGGGGCCTGTTCGATCAGATCATCCTGTCACAATCCTGGTTAAAGCGTAATACGGGATATTTCTTCTACCGGCAATACATATACAATAGGCCATATATGATGGAAAAAACCGGTCGTTTTAAGGGCTACCCACTAAGGACCTGGGAGGGGGACCATTATAAAGGGGGGTATAGTGATCATTTTCCGGTATATGTGGTATTGTTGAAGAGAATTTCTGATTTCTGATTTGATTTACAGATTTTGGCATTTAAATCAGCAATGGTCAAATCAGAAATCAGAAATTTCCCCTACTTTTGCAGCCCCAAATCTGTTTTGGCAGATTTCCCGCCCTGGCGGGATCCACTGGGAAAAAACCAATTTATAACCTAAAAATTCAGGTAATGAACAATTACGAATTGATGGTGATTTTTACTCCGGTACTGTCTGAAGAAGACTTCAAAGCTTCTCAGAAAAAGTATGCCGATTTCATCGCTGAGAATGGCGGTACAACGGTACACAGTGCCCCCTGGGGTTTGAAATCACTGGCTTACCCGATCCAGAAGAAAACTACTGGCATCTATTGGGTATTTGAGTACACAGCGCCTTCAGAACTCAATGAAAAGCTGAAGATCCAGCTGTTGCGTGACGAGCAGGTAATGCGTCACATGGTAACCAGGCTCGATAAATACGCCGTCGAGTACAACCACAAGAAAAGAAATGGCGGATTTGCTGTAACTGAAAAAACGGAGGCTTAATCATGGCAAAGAACGAGATCAAATACCTGACCGCGATCAAGCAGGAGAAGCCCAGGAAGAAATTCTGCCGCTTCAAAAGGTACGGCATTAAGTACGTTGATTACAAAGACATCGAGTTCCTGAAGAAATTCGTGAACGAGCAGGGTAAACTGTTGCCCCGTCGTTTGAGCGGTAACTCGCTGAAATACCAGCGTAAAGTAAGTGATGCAGTGAAAAAAGCCCGTCAAATGGCCCTGCTTCCTTATGTAACCGACCTGCTGAAATAAACATTCATTAGTAACCTTCCCTAACTTGTACGCCTTCGCGAAGGCTTTGGCGGACTGAGGACAGTCAAGAAACAATTCAAAACTGGGCTCTTGGGAACTAAACAAATAACATGCAAGTAATTTTAATTCAGGATGTAGACAACCTGGGCGGCCGTAACGAACTGGTAACAGTAAAGAATGGTTATGCCCGTAATTTCCTGATCCCCCAGCAATTTGCGGTAGAGGCCAACCCTACCAATTTGAAACAACTGGAAGAGCGTTTAAAGGTAAAAGCGAAGAAAGAGGCCCTGATGATGGCCGAGATCAATAAAGTGATCGAGGTACTGAAAGCGGCTCCTGTTAAAGTAGGTGCCAAAACCGGTACCAGCGGCAAGATATTCGGCGCCGTGACCACTTTGCAGCTTTCCCGTGCCATCCGTGACCAGAAAGGTTATGAGATCGACCGCAAGCGCATTTCCATTGTTGATGACGTGAAGGAACTGGGCGCTCACAAAGCTTCCATTGATTTCGGCAGCGGCCATGTTACCGAGATCGATTTTGAAGTGGTAGGTGAATAAACCCTCCCTTTCATCCTGACCGTGAACAGATTATAAGCCCCGACCCGAGAATGGCGGGGCTTTTTTGTTGGTCCGGGATATTACAAATTGAAAAAAAAGTTGCTTTTTCCATAAAAACCCTACCTTCGGTAGTCCAATGACAGTTCTTCCATGTCTCAGAACGTTTTTACGTAAATGTTTCAGGGCTTTTGGTTACTGATTTCTCATTGGTTTTTGATCACTTAATTCTTTAAAAGAACATGAACATTTACGTTGGAAACCTGAACTGGAACATGACCAGTGAAGACCTTCAGAACCTTTTCGCTCCTTATGGGGAGGTAGCAAGTGCAAAGATTGTTACCGACAAATTCAACAACGACCGCAGCAAGGGTTTTGGTTTTGTTGAAATGACTGATGATGAGGCTGCTCGCGCTGCGATCAGCGGACTGCACGATACAGAAGTGCTGGGTCGCAAGATTGTGGTGAATGAATCTACTCCACGCCCTGAAGGCGATAGGGGTGGTTTCAAGAAGAAAAGCTTCGGTGGTGGCGGAGGAAACCGCGGTGGCGGTTATGGTGGCGGAAGCCGTGGTGGCGGTGGCGGATACAACCGTGACCGTGGCGGCAATGGTGGTGGATATAACAGGTATTAATTCCAAATAACTGACACTACATTTAAGTCTGGCTATTAATTAATGGCCAGACTTTTTTATTGCCTTATCTTATCCTAAAGGTCAGGCAACAAAAAAGCCCAATCACAATAGTGAATGGGCTTTAATAAATATGGCAGCTACCTACTCTCCCAGCTGGTGTGCAAGTACCATCGGCCATGGGGGACTTAACTTCTCTGTTCGGAATGGGAAGAGGTGAACACCCCCGG
>JBHCAK010000008.1:0-416179 GCA_041798205.1 Sediminibacterium sp. | reverse complement strand
AGGAGAAGATCAGACGATATGTGAAATATCAGGAAGGAGAGGATCGTAAAGAGGATGGTACACAAGATCTATTGTTTTAATACCCCCGAAGGGGGTTGTATCTTATCAAAGGCCCCCACCTTTGGTGGGGGTAATTTATTTGTACGGCTATATGACGATGAAATAAATTGTAAATTGATGGGCCTAATTCTTTTGCCATGCTGGAAAATCTTGTTCAATATTTTAACCATATCCCCAGCTTTCACCGTACGATTATCCTGGCGGGCGGCATCATTTTTTTCTGGCTGCTGGAAGGCGCGATACCACTGGTATTGTTCCAATACAACAAATGGAAACATGCATGGGTGAACATTATTTTTACGCTTACCACTGTTGTGGTCAATTTCCTGTTTGCGGTGCTGATTGTTAAAACAAGCGACTGGACCGTACAAAAGCAGTTTGGCATTTTATACCTTGTAGCCATGCCTTTATGGCTTCAGCTGGTAGCCGGACTGTTGGTGCTGGACCTGGTGGGGGCTTACCTGATCCACTTTATCGAGCATAAGATCAAATGGATGTGGAAATTCCACATGGTACACCATGCCGATACGCATGTAGATACTACCACGGCCAACAGACACCATCCGGGTGAAAGTGTTTTCAGGGCGGTATTTACCGTTCTGGCAGTATTCCTTTGTGGCGCGCCCATCTGGCTGGTGATGCTTTACCAGAGCCTGAGCGCCCTGCTTTCCCAGTTCAATCATGCAAATATCAGGCTGCCGCGTTTGCTGGACAGCGCCATCAGTTGGGTCATTGTGTCGCCCGATATGCATAAAGTGCACCACCATTATATGAGACCACAAACAGACAGTAATTACGGGAATATTTTTTCTTTCTGGGACCGCCTCTTTGGCACGTATAACAATACACCGGCAGAAAAACTGCATTATGGTTTGGATGTACTGGACGATACGCGCGATGAGAAGCTGGGCTACCAGTTGGGCCTTCCCTTCAACCCGAAAATAAAAACCGATTATTGAGCATCTCCAATGATCTTTGCAGCAAACCAGGTCCATGAACAAGATAGCTATGATCCCGGCACGTTATGCCGCTACACGTTTCCCTGCTAAATTGATGCAGCAGCTTGGCGCCAAAACAGTGATCCGGCATACCTATGATAATACGGTTGCAACAGGTTTGTTCGATCAGGTGTATGTGGTAACGGACAGCGATATCATTTTCAATGAAATTGCAAACAATGGCGGCAAAGCAATCATGAGCCGGAAAACGCATGAAAGCGGGAGCGATCGCATTGCCGAAGCAGCTGAAACATTGGATGCGGCCATTATTGTGAACGTACAGGGCGATGAACCCTTTGTGAGAAAAGAACCACTTGAAAAACTACTATCTGTTTTTGAAGGCGAAGAAGGTAAACTGGTGCAGGTAGCTTCCCTGATGCAGGTGATGAAAGAAGAGAAATTCATTCATGACCCCAATTATGTAAAAGTAGCCGTGGATAAACAGATGAATGCACTGATGTTTTCGCGCAGTGTGATTCCCTATCCGAGGAACAGGGAAGTTGCCATTGATTATTATGAGCATATCGGCGTATACGCTTTTCGTAAACAGGCGCTGATGAATTTCACAAAATGGGCAATGACGCCGCTTGAAGCCGCTGAAAAGATCGAATGCCTGCGTTATCTTGAAAATGGCATCCGCTTAAAAATGGTGGTTACCGATTATATGGGCATTGAAATAGATACCCCGGAAGACCTGCAACGGGCTGCAGGGCTGTTTTCCTGAACAAAAATATTTACCATGACCGAACCCAGAATGTATGATCTAGGGCTGCTGGAAGAGCTGGATGATAAAGAGGCGATGTTAGATATACTGGCTCTTTTTTTGCGCGATACGCCCCTGCAGGTGCAGGAACTTTTGACGCATGTGAAAAAGCAACATTGGGAATCTGTTTCACAACTGGCACATAAGCTCAAAGGAGCTGTATCTATGTTGCAGGTGACCACATTAGTAACCAGCCTGATGGTCATTGAAAAAACAGCCCAGTCAGATCCCGATAAGGAACGGGTTGCAGACCTGGTTACGGAAGTCGCAAAGCTTTTTAAAGACCTGCAGGAGCAACTGGTTAAAGAAACAGACAGTATTCGAAAAGAATTAGGATTAACTGGCAGTAAATAGCTAATTTTATGCTGAGTCCAATAACCCCCCACCATGAAAATTCTTGTTGCTGAAGATGAGCCAATGCTATTGAAAACGATAGAATTGAAATTGAAAAAGGAAGGCTATGAAGTAATTACAACAGAAGACGGACGTGATGCCATTGCCAGGATAGAAAATGATTCGCCAGATCTTGTCATCAGTGATATCATGATGCCCTATGCTTCCGGTCTTGAAATTGTTTCCCTCGTAAAACAACGGCTTCAAAAACAAATACCCGTCATCATCCTGTCGGCCATGGAACAGGAAAAGGTGGTCATGGAAGCTTTTGAGCTCGGCGCCGACGACTATATTACCAAACCCTTCAGTCTGAATGAATTGTCGATCCGCGTGAAGCGCCTGATGAGCAGGGTGGCCAATAAGAACTGAAGCACTATAATTAATATGGACCAAGGGAAAAAAACCAGCTTCTGCCTCTTTGTTTTAATTGCGTTGTTCTTTACACCCGCCGTCTACGGACAGGATACCAGTTCTTCCGACGGTTTATTCCTGGCCGCCAGAAAGGCGGCTTTTGAAGAAAAAGATTATTCCAAAGCAAAAGGTTTTTTATACAGGGCGCTGGAAAAAAGTCCGGATTATGCCGATCTGAGGGTATTCCTGGGCAGGATCTACAGTTGGACAAAGGACTACGACAGCGCAGGTTATTGTTTTAACCGCGTACTCACCAAAGACCCTTCTCATGAAGATGCTGCAGTTGCTTATGCCGATTTAGAATACTGGCACCACCATAATGAGAGCGCATTGCGCATTGCCGAAACAGGACTTGGTTACCATCCCGATTCGAAAGCATTGTTATTGCGGAAAGCAAAGATCCTCGCTTCAATGAAAAAATATGCACTTGCAAACATTGCCGTGCAACAGCTATTGAAATCAGACAGGAACAACAGTGAAGCGCGGGCGTTGAACGGGATGGTCAATGAAGCTTCTTCAAAAAACAGGATCGGTATCAGTTACAATTATGTTTCATTCGATAAACAATTTCCAGACCCCTGGCAGCTGTTAAGCGTGGATTATGGACGGACAACATCGATTGGTCCGGTGATCGGACGTGTTAACTATGCGAACCGGTTCAGGGAAGATGGCATCCAGTTTGAGGTGGATGCTTATCCGCGTATTTCAAAAACATTTTACAGCTATCTGAACCTGGGCTATTCCAATAATACAGGCGTGTTCCCGCAATGGCGCGGGGGGTTCTCACTTTATGCGAACCTGCCCAAAAGCTACGAAGGAGAAATGGGGGTGCGTTACCTGAAATTTACAGACGCCCCTGCCTGGATATACACGGCTTCCATTAGCAAATATTACAAGAGCTGGTTGTTCGGCGCCCGCACTTATATCATACCCGGCAGTTATACGAAAAAAGTTTCAGCCTCATATGAGGCATCGGCAAGGTATTATTATGGAAGTGCCGACGACTTCGTTGGCATTATCCTTGGTTATGGTATTTCACCTGATGACCGATCGAATGTGGTACAACTGGATAACCCGGTAAGACTTACTTCATACAAAGCCGGTATTCTTTTCAAAAAGAAAATTGCCCGCACCAATGTCTTCAACCTGAATGCCGGCTGGTATAACCAGGAATATCTTCCCCAAATAAAAGGCAACCAATACCAGATCGGTATCGCGTGGTTTAAGTTTTTTTAGCAAATCCCTGCCTGGTCATTTCACCCCAACTCTTTTTCTTTCTGAGGTAATCTATATATCCCTTTACTCCGTTGAACACCACGAACGGATGAAAATAAAAGGGTTCGGTAAGAGCGGTGAGCAGCAGTTTCAGAATATCGGTACGCCGCTTGTATTGGTTGAATGTCCTTACTTCCATGAGAATGGCAAAGCAGGAATAGAGGTAACCAAAACTGATGATGAAGAAAAGGTATGTGAGGAAAAATGACCAGTTGAGAAAACCGGTGACAGCAAAAATGAGGAAGCAGATAAAGCCAAGGAATTCAATTCCCGGGGCGCACATTTCAAACAGGAACCAATAGGGATAGCTGAGCATTCCCAGCAGGCCATAGTTCGGATTAAAGAACATGGTCTTATGAAACCTGAGGGTTTCAATGGTTCCCCTGGTCCAGCGGTTGCGCTGGCGGCCTAAGATTTTGAATGCAGCAGGGGCTTCAGTCCAGCACAGCGGATCAGGTATATAAGTTACCCGGTATTTTTCTTTCCGTTCTTCCATGTAACGGCGCATTCGCACCACCAGCTCCATGTCTTCCCCTACGGTATTGTGGTTATAGCCCCCACATTTAACGGCTATTTCTTTATCGAAAGCCCCGAATGCGCCTGATATGAGCATGAGGCCGTTCAGCCTGCTCCAGGCCATGCGCCCTAATATAAAAGCCCGTATATATTCCAGTATCTGCATGCGGGGCAGGTATTCATTGGTAAGCCGCACTTTTACCAGCCTGCCATCTTCAATTTCACAGGAATTGGCAATGCGTATAACACCGCCCGATGCTATCACCTTCTCTTCGCCTGTTTGTTCGAGGAAGGGTTTGACCATTTTCAGCAGTGCATCCTGTTCCAATATACAATCCACATCAATGCATATCAGGTAGTTATTGGAAGATATATTGATGCCTACGTTCAAGGCATCGGCTTTACCCCCGTTCACTTTGTCAACAACGATCAGTTTGTGATGAACACTGTTCCTGCTTTTGTATACACCCCTGACCTCCTTGGTGGCAATCTTGTAATCGACAAAATATTCCACTTTCTCCAGCTGGTAGGCATCGATCATTTTTTGCAGGCAATCGTCTTTACTGCCATCGTTCACCACAATCACTTCCAGGTTTACATAGAAAATAGACAATAGCGAGCGTACATTCTCTACAATGGTCATGCCTTCGTTGTAAGCGGGAGCAATGATGGTTACGGAAGGGGCATGCACAGAAGATGCCAGTACCCGGTAATCGGTGAAACTGTTCTTGTGCATATAACGCCTGGTTTCAATGATCGAAAACCAGCCGATAAAAAGATAAGACAGGAACAAAAGAGTGGTATACAGGAAAATCCCATAAGTAAGTATGATGAAAACCGTATCTCCTATGATCTTCCACATGGTTAAGCTGTTTGTACATGCCTTAAAATCCTGTAAAAGGGCTCCGGCTCGTTCGCACTTCTTTTTTCAAGCACATCCCATCCGCCGGCGCAATTGGATGCCAGCACAATGGCCGCTTTTAGCTTGATGGTGTTGTCCGGTTCATCCAGCAGTCGATGTAAAAAATCAAAATGCTCATTGGAAGCCATGTTTGCAAGCGCTTCCAGGATATGAACCTGCTCAGCAAAAGCCTGCCGATAGAAACTATCAATGAATACAGAAGCAGTATGTTCATCGGCCAGGCGTACCAATGTTCTGATTGCCTGCGCTCTTACCTGCCGGTTGTTATGCAATAAACAGGGAACAATTGCATCACGTACTGCAAATTGCTGCAACTCATCGGCCAGCTTCAGGGCAAATACCACTACCGATTCGTTTTTGGAAAGCAGCCATTTGGGTATTTTCTGAGAGAGATCTTCTTTTTTTGATACCTGCTTCAATTGTTCCAGTAATTTGATCTGCTGCCATTCTGTGAGCGGATATGAAATGACGTTCAGGAAGCGAAGACCCGCAAAGCCTGCGAGATGTATGATGCCCGTTTGGGATTCCATCCTTACAAGCGGGTGCCTGTTGTTGGTGTTTTTATAAATATAGGGGAGATGATCGCGCTGGCCCATCAGGTACAATTCCTGGATGCCTTTGGCCTTGATATGCGCTTTTTCAACACGTTCGATCTTATTTATGGAATCCTGTTTTAAACCGAGCTGCTGGTAAAGCTCTACAATGTTGGCCCCTACCGATCCGGAAAAATTTTTCCTGCAAACGATGAGTTCATCGATGGTGATCTGCCGTACTACCCTGTTATCAAGCATCCGTTGCAATTTGCCGGGGATTTGAATGGCATCGAACGACTCTTCAAGAATCATATTGCTGATCCAGGCTTCCAAATGCCGGGTTACCCGTTTTTTAAGGAGAAATCTTTTTTTCTTAAGGAAGAGAAAGCTGTAAATGGTAACAATGGTACCAATGATACCGGCACACACCATACCGGTTCCTATCAACAAGTAATGAGGTGTGAGGAAATGAAAAACATCTTTCAGCATAACCATGAGCCTGGGGGTGAAGCCTGGGGTTATATAACGGCTTTTATAAAGTTAGGAGAAACTGTTATTCAGGAACGCAATTCTTATTTGAAATCACCATGATCTAAAGTAGGTTTGCAGATCAATACGAAAGATTATGAGTTTTCGCAATTTCAAAATGGTGAGTTATGTAGTGTTCGGACGGGGTAGCTTCAACCAGTTGGATGAGATCCTTGCGCCGCAACGTAAAGCCGATGCCCCGATGGTATTTTTGCTGGATCATTTTTTTGAAGGAAAGCCGCTGGCGGGCAGGATACCCTTGCGTGGAAAAGATAAACTGATTTTTGCAGATGTTACCTATGAGCCCAAAACAACGCAGGTAGATGCATTGGCCACCCAATTGAAAGAGGAATTCGGAACGGTGAGCGGCATCATAGGCATAGGCGGCGGATCGGTAATGGACCTGGCGAAAGCGGTTTCATTGATGATGACCAATCCCGGTTCATCGGCCGATTACCAGGGTTGGGACCTGGTGAAACATCCGGGTGTATACAAAGCGGGCATACCTACTTTGAGCGGTACAGGCGCCGAAGTGAGCAGGACTACTGTATTAACAGGCCCTACCCGTAAACTGGGCATGAACAGCGATTTCACTCCTTTCGACCAGATCGTACTGGATACTGAACTCACCAAAGATGCGCCGGTAAACCAGCGTTTCTATACCGGTATGGACTGCTATATCCATTGTATAGAGAGCCTGGAAGGTACCTACCTGAATGAGTTCAGTAAAAGTTATGGAGAGAAAGCTTTGCAGCTTTGCCAGGATATTTATGTGAAGCGCAGTGATTGGGATGAGACCTGCGATGATAAACTGATGATGGCTTCTTATGCCGGCGGTATGAGTATTGCGTATTCACAGGTAGGCGTGGCACATGCGGTGAGTTATGGACTGTCTTACCTGTTGGGCACCAGGCATGGTATTGGTAATTGTATTGTGATGAACCACCTGGAAGAATACTATCCGGAAGGAGTGAAAGAATTTAAATACATGGTAGAAAAGAACGGGATTGAAATACCCACAGGCATTTGCAAGGGCCTGACCGATGAACAGTTCAACGCCATGATCAATGTGTCGCTGGGCATGAAACCCTTATGGGAGAATGCATTGGGAAAGAACTGGGAACAAAGGATGACACGGGAAAAACTGCGTGCATTGTATGAGAAGCTCTGAATAGTTTATATTTGAAGCCTTAAATAAAACGACCCTGTTTTGAAATTCAGAGACCTTGGCCTGGACGAAAGATTACTGGAAGGCATAGATGCAATGGGTTATGAAACGGCAACGCCCGTTCAGCAGCAGGTGATCAGTCCCATCCTGGCAGGCAAAGACGTTATCGCCTCTGCCCAGACCGGTACCGGTAAAACGGCCGCTTTCCTGCTGCCGCTGATACACCAGTTACTTACCCACCCCCACTCGCAGCACGATATCAATGCCATGATCATTGTACCCACGCGTGAACTGGCCATACAGATCGCTGAAACCATGGAAGGACTTTCATACTTCACCGATGTGAGTTCTATAGCGGTATACGGGGGCGGAGATGGCAATTCATTTGCCACTGAAAAAAAAGCACTGGCGCATGGGGTAGATGTGGTGGTATGCACGCCAGGACGTATGATCGCCCACCTGAACATGGGCTATGTGAAACTGAAGGGATTGAGATACCTGGTACTGGATGAGGCCGACCGGATGCTGGACATGGGTTTTCATGATGATATCATGAAGATCATTTCCTTTCTTCCCAAAGAGCGGCAAAACCTGTTGTTCTCAGCCACCATGCCAATGAAAATGCGGGAGATGGCCAGGAAAATTCTGCATCATCCGGAAGAGATCAATATTGCAATCTCAAAGCCGCCAGAAAAGATCCTGCAACAGGCGTATGTGGTGTATGAGCCACAGAAGATGCCACTGATCAAAGAAATACTTATGCGGAAAGATTTTCAGTCAGTGATCATTTTTTGTTCCAAAAAGCAAAATGTAAAACAGCTTGCGAAAGAATTGAAGCGTGCCAGGTTTTCGGCGGAAGAAATACATTCCGACCTGGAACAACAACAAAGGGAACAGGTATTACAGGATTTCAGGAACAGGAAACTGAAAATACTGGTGGCCACAGATATTCTCAGCAGGGGCATTGATATTGAAGACATTGACCTGGTGATCAATTTTGATGTACCCAACGACGGGGAAGATTATGTACACCGTATAGGCCGTACGGCAAGGGCGGCCAGTGAAGGAACAGCATATACGCTGGTGAGTGAAAGAGAGCAGCGTAAATTCGCCCAGATAGAAACCTTGCTTGGGAAGGAAGTAGAGAAAGCCCCAGTTCCGGAAGCATTCGGGCCCACGCCTGCTTACCAGCCCCGGCAGGGCAAACCACGCCAGGGCAGACCCCCACAAAAGAAAAAGAGGTACCACGGACCTCCAAGGCATAAAAAGAATTAACTGCCCCAGATATTCGGGTGTTCTGCAAAATAAGGCAGCGCGAATGCGCCCATGGCGCCGGTGATGATCTCTACTCCCATGGTAAGACCGCGTGCAGACGCAGGCATGGCAGCGCCCGATGGCAACATGTTGGGTCCGAGGGGAATGAAAGCTACCACCACTGTTAATACTACCGAAAGAACAATATATACGATCAGGCCTTGTTTTATGTATTCGCGAATGACGGCATACACGATGCCGGCGGCAATCAGTGTGGGAATGGTGAAAAAAATGATGGAATTGATGCCGATGTATTCGGCAAATTCATAACCGGTGACTTTGCGGTAAATGATGTCAAATGCAAGGTTGATAACTGTTGCGGCGATGCCTACAAACAAACCTCCTAGGATTCCCCTGACGGGGAGCGTGTACTTATAAGGGGAAGCGGATTCCATATATTGCTGGTTTTAAGTTCATTACTGAAATCATCAACCATATAACCGGGAAATGCCGTTCTTGTTCAATGCCTTATCCAAAAGCTTTTACCTTACAAAGTTGGTTAAATTTATTCACTTGTGCAATGGGCCCGGAATCCTTGTATCGATGCCCCGTAATGGACGAAATACCGTGTTTTTTTGAGAAATAGGGTGTTTTTCCCATTGCAAAAACAAACGGGGTCGGCTAATTTAACGGTTCATATTTCAAACTGCCTGTCCTATGAACATCCATTCCATTCCCATTCTGTCCACTGCCATTTCAATAGTGATCTGCTGGGCGCTCTTCGCCATGCTTTGCAGCATGGTTCATGAGGCTGTTACCAGGGTAAAAGCAGAACGGGGCAGGTTCATGAAGCAATACCTGCTGCAGCAATTGCACGATTACCCGAACGACATCAATTGGGCCACCCTGCTTTATGCCCACGGATCTGTTGACCTGCTGAGCAGGGCTGCGGATAAGCCTACCAGCCATATACCACCCAAATTATTTGCCAAAGCCATTGTAGAGATCATGGGCCAGTCACAGGCGGTTCAAAGAAAAAAGGATGAAGTGATGGCAGGCATTGTTTATAAGCAACCCCTGCTGAGAGATTTCAAAGCTGCAACCCTTGTATTGCATCCCAGCGATGTTGTTTCCCTGCTTACACAGTCACTCAACAGTGCAGAACTCAGGGCTGCGTCTGCAGAAGGCGTGAATGAAGCGAAAGTATATGAAATGCTGCTGCAAAATATAGAACAATGGTTCACAGAACTTACCGGCCGCATCACGGAATGGTACCAGAAAAAAACCCGTACCAGGTTGTTCATCATGGGCATACTGATGGCATTGCTGATCAATGTGGACAGTATTGAGCTGTTCAATCTTTTCAACAAAGATGTTGATAGCAGAACTGCTATTCAGCAATACTACCGGCAAAATGAAGAATGGCTTACAAAATATGCAACGAAAGACAGCATACAGCACACAAAAGAATTTGTAAACAAAATGGATTCCCTTTCCCGGTCGCTGGAACTGCCTGTGGGGTTAAGTAATAACATCGTCAGCCAGGTTGCGCATCGCAAAGAAAGGGGAACGGACCTCTGGCTTAAGCTGCTGGGAATCTTCATCAGCGGTTTTGCCGCCAGTTTTGGCGCTCCTTTCTGGTTCAACCTCCTTAAAAAAGCAAATCCGGTCACACCTAAATAATACAGCGATGCAATATTATAATGTTCACAACCATGTTTTTACAATGGACAATGCGCCCAGGCGTTTCCTGCACATGTATTTACCCGATGTGGTGGCAAACCTGATCGACAAAATCACCAACACCAGGCCCGGTGCCGTAACACTTGCATGGCTGTTGTCGAAATTACCCGGTACAGCCGGAAAAAGATATGCAAGCTTTCTGAAAATAGGTAAGAGCCTGGGGCAACTGGATGTGTTTGAAGAATTGATGAAACAATACAACGACCCCGATATCAAATTCGTGGCGCTCTCCATGTTCATGGAAGAATGTGGCGCCGGCTCTTCCACTTCGGGTTTTGCGGGCCAGATAGAAGAATTGCTGAGGGTGAAAAAGCAGTATCCCGACAGGCTCCTGCTGTTCCTGGGTATTGATCCCAGGTGGGATACAAAGGGACGGAAGCTGAAAGATGTGGTAGCGAACTATTTTAATACCAGGCTTGAAGTGAACGCATCCCGCTCGGTATATCCTTTTGTAGGGCTGAAATTGTACCCCAGTACCGGCTTTTATATTTTTGACGAGAGGCTGAAAGAAACGCTGGAATGGGCTGCCGACAATGAAATTCCCGTACTCAGTCACTGCAATTACCTGGGCGGTATTTATAACAACGATACCAATTACCTGAAATCTGCGATCAACACATACGATCCTTATGCCAGGAAACCATACAATGAGCCGGTATACCAGCAGGAATCTCATTTCTGGAAAAAGATACTGGGTACCAATACGGCAAATAATAACAAGATCACCTGTTCTTATTTCCTGGAACCCGCCGGCTACAGAACAACGCTCGATTATTTTAAACGAACATTCAGGAAAGAACTTAAACTCTGTCTTGCTCATTATGGAGGCGATGTGCATATCCTGGCAGCACATGGGTGCCCGATCGATGAAAGCGTATTGTACGGAACCTGGAAAAGGAACTGGTGCAGCCAGATACAGGAGCTGATGCAGGAATTTTCCAACCTGTATACAGATATCTCTTATGCGGTACACAACAAAAAAATACATGACCCGGTATTCCTGGATTTGAAAGAAGTGAAATTCAGGGATCGCCTGCTTTTTGGTACAGACTTTTTCATGACGGAACAGGAAATACCGGAGAAAGAAGATTATAACCAATTCAGGACCGACGCGCAGGCCCGGCCCTGCGGTGGCGGAACGGTCTGGGACCAGATGGCAGGCCATAATGCGGAGCAGTTTTTACACAGCAAATATTATCCGGGTAAAGTAGTATAGCAAAGATCATTCTTCCCCGGATATATCTTCATTGTCCAACTCGTGCAGCATCATGGCTGCCAGGAACCCCTTTTTTTCAACCGGTTCAGCATATCCGTTCCAGTGCTCAATTCAAAAAGACAGGCAAAGATCACTTCCGTTTTCCGGGGCTCTCCCATCTGGGAAAGCCCGGCGCTTTCCAGTGCAACAGGAGCATAAATGGAATGCAATTTCATGATCAATGCAATCAATAACCGGCAAACTTTTCAAAGCGTTGTTGACATCGCTTATTGAGCAGGTTATTCGTTCATGAATAGTCTGCTCATGCTTTTTGCAGTTTACACCCGGAGAAATAGCACGCATTCGATTGCGTATGATTATTAGCCAGGTAAATGGTATTTTCAGGAGATGAAACAAATCATATTCCTGCTTTGCACATTGGCTGCGACCGTGCCGGTTGATGCGCAAAAAAGATCTACGGTTAAGGAGTATACCAGGGTTATCACCACTTATCCTTTTTCCGATCCAAATCCTGTACCCGACGCAGACTCCAGGATCTACCCCTATTTCCGGTATGATGGATTTACCACCAGGCCGGAACAAAAAGCGTGGAAGGTGGTAGAACTGGAGAATGAGTTCATCCGGGTAGAGGTACTTCCTGAAATAGGCGGTAAAATTTGGACGGCCACTGTGAAGCAGACGGGGAAAGATTTTTTATACAATAACCATGTGGTAAAATTCCGCGATGTGGCCATGCGCGGACCCTGGACAAGCGGAGGTATTGAAGCCAACTATGGCATCATTGGCCATACACCTAATTGCGCTACACCGGTCGATTATAAAACCATCACAAAAGAAGACGGCAGCGTAAGCTGCATCATAGGCGTGCTTGACCTGCTCACGCAAACACAATGGCGGGTGGAAATCAACCTGCCGGGCAATAAGGCTTATTTTACCACCCAATCAACCTGGTTCAACAATACACCACTTGAACAGCCATACTATACCTGGATGAACACGGGCATCAAAGCAGATGGCAACCTGGAATTCATTTACCCCGGTACGCATTACCTGGGTCATGAAGGAGAGTATAAAGACTGGCCTGTTAATAAAGAGAACGGGAAACGCATTTCTTTTTATGAACAGAATGATTTCGGCGGGTATAAATCATACCATGTATTTGGCACTTATGCCGAATTCTTTGGCGGATACTGGCATAAGGACGATTACGGAATGGCCAGGTATTCTTCGCATGACGACAAAGCAGGAAAGAAAATATGGATATGGGGATTGTCGCAGCAGGGAATGATCTGGAAGAACCTGCTCACCGATACCGACGGACAATATGTGGAAGTGCAAAGCGGCAGGCTGTTCAACCAGTCGGCCGAGAAAAGCATGTTCACCCCCTTCAAATACCGTGGCTTTGCTCCCGGCGAAACAGATCAATGGACAGAATACTGGTTCCCGGTAGTACAAACAAAAGGGTTCGTGAAAGCCAATGCTTACGGGGCTTTGAATATCCGCAGGGAGCATGGTATACTGAAATTAGACTTTTGTCCGGTGCAGCCTTTAGAAGAAACCATTACCATCCATACCGGGGAAGGCGATCGTATCAAACACATTGCTTTATTGCCGCTGCAAACCTATTCCGACAGCGTAACGATCAAAGAAAACGAAACTGAATGGCAGGTAAGTATTGGCGATAAAATGGTGTACGACAGCAAAGGGTACGGCGCTGCTTCTTTGAGCAGGCCTCTGCAAACACCGGCCGATTTCGATTGGAACAGTTTGTATGGCTTGTATTTATCCGGCAGGAGCTACCTGGAAGAACGGATGTATGCACAGTCGGAAGAAAAAATAAAAGCCTGCCTGCAGAAAGATGGCAATTACCTGCCTGCGCTTACCATACTTAGTGAACTGGAATACAGGAAAATGAATTACCGGCAGGCATTGGAAGCTGCTGCCAAAGCCCTTTCAATCAATACATACGATGGGGCGGCCAATTATTATTACGGACTGTCTGCCCTCAGGCTCCATAAAACCTTTGATGCAAAAGATGGCTTTGATATGGCGGCGCAGTCGGCCGCCTACCGTGTTCCGGCCTACACACAGTTGGGTCATATTTATTTCAAAGAAAAAGACTACGCCAGGGCAATTGAGTATGCCCAAAAAGCCCTGAATTTTAATGCGTACAGTATCGATGCCCTGCAAACACTCGCATTGGCTTATCGCAAGACCAACAATATAGCAGCCTATCGCGAAGTGATGAACAGCATAGATCATACAGATCCGTTGAACCATTTCCTTTCCTTCGAACAGTATTACAATCAGCCGGGCGATGAAAAGAAACAGCAATTCCTCTCTGCCCTGCGTAATGAAATGCCGGCTGAATCCTGCATGGAGCTGGTGGTGTATTATTATAAACTCGGTTGCACCGATGAAATGAAAAGCCTGCTGGCCTTATCACCGGAAGGATGGGAAACGGATATATGGAAAAACTATTTCTCTATTTCACATGTAATCCCGGCAATAAGAACCACTTCGGCATTTCCGTTCAGGGAAGAAACAGCCGATCTGCTTTCCCGGCAATTGCAACAGGGGGGCGACTGGAAGCAACAATACGCGCTGGCGCTTATTTATGAAAGCAGGAACAACAGCGAACAGGCAAAAACATTGCTGAAAGCCTGTGGCGATCAACCCAATGAAGCTTCATTTTATGCAGCCAGGAGCAAAATAGTAGCCGCGGATACCGAAGCAGATCTGCAGAAAGCAATTGCGCTGGACAAAGAACAGTGGCGCTATTGCAAGATGCTGACCGAATATTACCTGGCCCGCGATCAACCGGAAAAAGCTTTTTGGCAGGCGAAGAATTTTTATCATACACATACAGGAAACTACATCATGGGCATGTTGTATGCAAAGACCCTGCTGGCAGGCGGGCAATATAAATCCTGCGACAGTCTGCTTACACAATTGCAGATCATTCCCTTTGAAGGAGCCACAGAAGGACGGGTGATGTACCGTGAAAGTAAATTGCAACAGGCTTTGGAGTTCATGAAAGAGAAACGATATGCAAAAGCCCTCCCATTCATTGCAGCGGCGCAGCAATGGCCTGAGAACCTGGGCGCCGGTAAACCTTATGCGGAAGACATCGATACGAGGCTGGAAGACTGGATGAATTATACCTGTTTGTTAAAGACCAATAAAGCAGGGGAAGCAGCCAAATCGCTTCAACGGATCATGGCATTCGATCCTAAAACAGATAATACGGTCGCTAATTTTTTCATGGCCAATCACCTGGTTACTGCCTGGGCTATCGAAAAGACCAGGGGGAAGCAGGAATCGATCCGCTGGCTGGAGCAACAAGAGAAAGTTTATCCGCATAATGATCTGCTGCAATGGTGCAAAAAAGCATTCCAAAGCAGCAAAGGATCGCCAATACCTCCTGTTTTTGACGCAAATGCGAACATGTTACGCGTATTGACTTCGGTTGAGTTTTTATAACTTACAACACAATCAATACCCCATGAACTGGAAGCAACCGGTCGACCCATTTGCTCATATTGCATTATCTGCGTTGGTGGCTGCCTTGCCGATACTGTTTGTATTCTGGGCGCTCTTAATTAAAAAGATGAAGGGCTATAGGGCAAGTTTATGGGCAACTGCCCTTGCCATACCCATCGCCGTTTTTATTTACCGGATGCCAGTTCAGTTGGCCATGTTGTCTACCCTACATGGAATGATGTATGGGATCTTTCCCATCTGCTGGATCATGATCACAGCAGTATTCTTGTTTAACCTGACGGTAAAAAGCGGCCGGTTTGAGATCATTAAACAATTCATGGCCACCATTACGCCTGACAGAAGATTACAAGCTTTGCTGATCGCGTTCTCCTTTGGTTCCTTTTTAGAGGGAACGGCAGGCTTTGGATCGCCAGTGGCCATTACAGCCGCCATGTTAGTGGGTCTTGGTTTTGATCCTTTGTATGCCGCAGGGATTTGCCTGATCTCAAATACCGCTCCGGTTGCTTTTGGTTCCATCGGTATCCCGGTAACGGTGGCATCGCAGGTTACGGGAATACCTGAAATGACCATTTCACAGATGGTGGGCAGAACATTGCCTTTTTTGTCCATGCTGCTCCCTTTTTACCTGGTAGTGCTGATGGCCGGGTTCAGAAAAGCGCTGGAAGTGCTGCCGGCTATTCTTGTATCGGGACTGTCCTTTGCGTTTTTTCAATGGTTCATGTCTAATTTTTCCGGACCCGCATTGCCCGATATCATTGCCGGGGTGGCTTCCATTATTTCATTGCTGATATTGTTGAAATACTGGAAGCCGGGGAATGCCTGGCGATTCCCCAATGAACCTCCGGTGGTAATAACGAATACCGCTTCTTATTCCACAAGAACACTTGCCAGGGCATGGGCGCCGTTCATGGTGCTGACGGTTTTTGTGATCATCTGGGGATTGAAACCGGTCAAAGTTTTCCTGGATGGTATTGGCCTTTTCTCCTTCCCCATACCGGGGTTACACGATACCATTGTACTGTCAGAAGCAAACAAATTATTGCCGCAGGTGTTTAAATTCAATTTTCTTTCCGCTTCGGGAACGGCTATCCTGTTAGCGGCTGTTGCTTCACTGCCTTTATTGGGACTGGGTTTCAAAGATGGGCTTAAAACATTCCTGCATACCCTGGTGCAGCTCAAAATACCCATTGTTACTATTGCAGCAGTTCTGGGCTTTGCTTATATCCTGAACAATTCGGGCATGACCCTCACTTTGTCAAAAGTATTATCCAATACCGGCATATTGTTCCCGTTTTTTGCACCGGTATTGGGTTGGCTGGGGGTTTTTGTAACAGGTTCCGATACATCATCCAATGCTTTGTTCTGTAATACGCAAAAGGCAACGGCGGTTTCGATAGGGGTTGATCCGGTCATTACGGTTGCGGCCAATATTTCCGGAGGGGTGGTTGGAAAAATGATTTCACCGTCCTCCATTGCTGTGGCAGCGGCAGCCGGCTCCATGATCGGAAAAGAATCAGACCTTCTCAGGTTTACGGTAAAGCATAGTTTCATCATGCTTTTGTTCATCAGCATCCTTACGCTGGCACAGGCATATTGGCTTAAGTGGATGATACCCTAATAACATCATCATGAAAATAGTTGTACTGGACGGATTTACGCTTAACCCGGGAGACCTTTCCTGGGACGGACTGCGTGCATTGGGTGAATTGCAGGTTTACGACAGAACGCCGGCAGACAAGATCGTAGAAAGATGCAGTGGCGCGGAAGTGGTATTGACAAATAAAACACCGCTCACAGAAGAAACGCTGAAACAATTGGGTCAGCTGAAATATATAGGCGTGCTGGCAACAGGGTACAATGTGGTAAACATTACTGTTGCCAAAGAAAAAGGAGTGGTTGTGTGTAATGCACCAGGTTACAGCACGGCATCTGTTGTACAAACCAGTTTTGCGCTCTTGCTGGAACTAACGCATCATGTTCAAAAGCACAGCGATGCTGTGATGGCAGGCAGGTGGAGCCAATCAAAAGACTGGTGTTTCTGGGATCATCCATTGACGGAGCTTTCGGGCAAAACACTGGGTATTGTTGGGTTTGGCAATATAGGCCGGAAAGTTGCCGCTGTTGGTGCGGCATTCGGAATGGATATTTTATGTACCAGCAGAACTGTACGTGATCACACCGGTGTTCAGCATTTCAGATGGGTGGGGCTGCCGGAACTTTTATCCCGTTCCGATGTCATCAGCATCCATTGTCCGCTGGTTCCGGAAACAAAAGGGCTGATCAACAAAACTACCCTGTCGCAGATGAAGCGGACGGCTTTTCTGATCAATACATCCCGGGGACCGGTAGTGGTGGATGAAGACCTGGCCGATGCGCTCAACAATGAACGCATTGCCGGCGCCGGACTGGATGTATTGTCTGCCGAGCCACCTCCGGCAGATAACCCATTATTGAAGGCTAAGAACTGCATTATCACGCCACATATAGGCTGGGCCAGTAAAGAAGCCAGGCAGCGGCTAATGCAAATTACCACGGATAACCTGCAGGCTTTTATGCGCGGGAAGCCGGTAAACCTTGTAAATTAGAAAAGGCCATGCATATTCTCATTTCACCGAATGCTTTTAAAAACAGCCTGGATGCAGGCAGTGCTGCTGATGCCATTGAAATGGGATTACAGAGAAGCAGGCTGAAATTCACCAGTGAAAAAATACCGGTTGGCGATGGAGGCGATGGAACGGGAGAACTGATCATAAAAAAGAATAATGGTGTTTATGTAACAGGTTATGTGCATGATCCGCTGGGAAGAAAAATAGAGAGTTCTTTTGGGTTGATCGACCACAACAATACGGCCGTCATAGAAATGGCCAACGCTGCCGGTATCAGGCTGTTGAAACATGCGGAGTTAAATCCGTTACAAACTTCCTCCTTTGGAACGGGCGAACAGATCAGAGCAGCATTGGAAAAAGGCGTAAAGAAGATCATCATAGGGATAGGCGGTTCATCTACTGTAGATGGCGGAGCGGGTATATTGAGTGCGTTGGGAATTAAATTCCTCCATGCGTCGGGCAAGGAATTGTTTCCCAATCCAGAAAACCTGGTGGAATTGGACAGTATCGACAACAGCGGACTGGATCAGCGGATAAGGAATACGGAGATCATTGTTATGTGTGATGTGCAGAATAAGTTATCAGGCGATAAGGGTGCAGCAAAAGTATTCGGTCCGCAAAAAGGCGCAACAGAGAAGGACGTAGTGATGTTGGAAAGATACCTAAACCGATTTGCTGAACTGGTGTACAGAGGTACCGGGAAAAAAACAGGAGATATGGATGGAGGCGGCGCCGCTGGCGGCGCCGCAGCGGGACTGTTCGCTTATCTCAATGCGAAACTGGTGAACGGGATCGATTATTACCTTGCATTGACCGGGTTTGAAAACGCATTGAATAGGGCCGCTCTGGTAATTACTGCGGAAGGCAGTATCGATGAACAGAGTTTGTTGGGCAAGGCGCCATTGGGGGTTGCATTGAAAGCAAAAGCAAAGGGCATCCCGGTAATTGGAATAGCAGGAAAAGTGCCGCCGGAGGGCAATAGTGAACTGAGCAACTATTTTGATGCCTTGCTATCGATCACAGACGGGCCTACAACTTTAACCGATGCATTAAAGCATACCCGTCAAAATTTAACCAGGGTTGCGGAGCAGTTGGGAAATTTATTAACGTTATAAAAAATTTACCATGATAAATTTAGATGAGATTGCCGTAAAAGAGGTCATAGCAGGTTTCCGGGCTAAATTCATCCATACCTCTTCCATGACGCTGGGCTATTGGGAAGTTAAAAAAGGATCAACATTACCTGTTCACAAACATATTCATGAACAGGTTTCACAAGTGGAGGAGGGGGCCTTCGAATTCACCATTGATGGAGAAACAAAAGTGTATACAAAAGGTATGATTGCCGTTATCCCTCCAATGGTAGAACATGGCGGAACGGCTCTTACCGATTGTAAGCTTTTTGATATTTTTTGCCCGGTGCGGGAAGATTATAAAGCGCTTTAGAGTTATTGTGTAAACTCCTTCCGGCAATAGTTATGTTTAACCCGGTTGCTATTGCACCTGAACTATCATTTGGGACAAGTAAATTATCTCCGCAGAATTCCTGAATAATTAAAGCACTGGAATAACCGAGATGTCACCATTGTATAATGATATTGGTTATATAGCAACATACAGGCTTCCTTTAGGAACAACGGTAGTTGACGACAAAACCGAATAAGGTAAATAAAAATATCCGTAATAGCCCCAGCCGGTGCTCCATGAATTTTCACAAATGAGAACCCCGCCTCCCGGCTGACTGGCATCGTCAATATAGCCGATGATCGGTACGGCATGCCCTCCCAGTAGCCTTACTCCTGAAATAAGTTTACCGTTTGTTGTCAGCGGATTATAAGTGTACGTGCTGGTGTTCAACCCCTCAAAATATTGGTACCTGCTGTTATCATATACATTAAAGCCCATCATAACGGGCTTGTTATTCACCAAAGCCGTTTTTACATCGGCAACAAGATTGGTTGAATTTATTACATAATAACCCGCATTAGTAGTACCGCTGCTGCCCGTTGTGCCTGACTGAACGCCTATTTCAAAATTAGTTGCGTTGGCTATGGCTGTGGCATCGGGTGGTGTGGTATATTCACTGGACGTGTTTGACCCGTTTGACGGATAAGGGTATAGATTCTCCATACAATTTCCTGCAAATCTTGTTCCGTTCAGCGTAAGCGGTGTTCCCGATCCGGTGTTGTTGCTTAAGCCTTGCAGTGTTTGCGGGATGTTTACCATGTAGGCGCCATTATCTGAGGTGATGGACTGTTTATTGATAACACAACGTTCTACATAATACAGGAACAACGGACTTAGAGCGGAAGATGAACCGAACAGTGCGGAAGGATTTGAAAACTGTGTATTGGTAGCAGTGGCTGCTCCGTTGGCCACTGTGAGGTTGGTTACAGCAGCAGAACTGTTGCTCTTGTAATAGTATAATATCTCACCAGCTTCCGATCCGCAAAAACCAGTGCAGGAGCCAATCTGGCCCTGGTCTCTTACGGCAGGAGTGGTAAGCAGGTAACTGCCCGGCAATGTGGATGAATAGGATAAACCATTTGATCTTACAGAACCAGTGAAAATGTCGGCCGAAAAGGTTGGTACACTAACCCATTGCTCAGGCTGCATGGGTAGCACGCCGTAATTATGTAATGCTGTTATGGAGGCATCCGGAGACTGCGGGTTGCCGTCATTAGCAGTTTTGCTGCAACTGAATAACAGCACACTTGAAAATGAAAGTGCAGCAATGATGGTTTTGATGGAGGGTTTCATAGAAGAGATGATTTTAACGGTTATTAACGGCGCCTATTAAAATTAAAAAATGGGTTGGGAAAATCAAAGTGAAGGAACCTTCATTTATCATTATTTGTAATAGCTAATACTTGATCTGACATCTGACAGATTAGGATTTTTATTTTCATTGGTTTAATAGAAGTTTTACAAACTATTGAGTAATTTTACTCATTATATTGAGTAAAATGTAAAATATGTTTGAAAGACCTCATTTACAAGCACTTATAAGGCGAATCCAGGAAGAAAGGCGGTTTATCCAGGTGTTGACTGGACCCAGGCAAGTGGGTAAAACCACCCTGGTGACCCAATTGGTGAAGAAAATGGCGCTACCTTATTTGTTTGAATCTGCCGATGCCATTCCCTCTGCAAATACCACCTGGGTTGAGCAGATTTGGGAAACTGCCCGGTTGAAAATACAACAGGCCAACTCGCCGGTATTTCTTTTGGTCATTGATGAGATTCAGAAGATAGATAACTGGAGCGAAGTAGTGAAACGTTTATGGGATGAAGATACCCGGAAAGCAACCAATATTAAAGTGATCTTGTTGGGCTCGTCGCGTTTGCTGATGCAGCGGGGTTTATCAGAATCATTGGCTGGCCGGTTTGAAACTACTTACCTGGGGCATTGGAGCTTTTCCGAAATGCAGGCTGCATTTGGATGGAGCGCCGATCAATATGCATGGTTTGGAGGCTACCCGGGTTCTGCAACACTGATTGAAGATGAAGAAAGGTGGAAGCAATACATCAGCCATTCTTTGATAGAAACAAGTATATCTAAAGATATACTGATGCTTACCAGGGTAGACAAGCCGGCGTTGTTGAAGCGTTTATTTGAAATAGGATGTCTGTATTCGGGCCAAATACTTTCTTATACAAAGATGCAGGGCCAATTGCAAGACGCAGGCAACACTACTACCCTTTCTCATTACCTGGATCTGCTGAATACCGCAGGCTTGCTCGCGGGCATAGAATCGTATGCGGCAGATATTGTACGCAAACGGGCCTCAAGCCCCAAATTTCAGGTGCATAATACTGCATTGATCAGCGCTCAGCGGGCAGAGCTATTCGGGGAAATCCGTGAAGATGCAGCGGCGTGGGGAAGAATAGTAGAATCTGCTGCAGGTGCACACCTGGTTAATCATGCACTTACCGAAAATTTCAATGTGCATTATTGGCGACACCGCGATGCGGAGGTCGATTTTGTAATTGAGAAACGTGGTAAGATTATAGGCATCGAAATTAAAAGTGGAGGAGACGGAGCCACTTCAGGGATGGAACGTTTTAAAAAACAATTCCATCCTCATAAGATACTGTTGATTGGAAAAGCCGGGTTGCCATGGGAGGAGTTTTTATCTATTAACCCCGCCTCACTATTTTAAATCCCAATCTTTCGAGTCTAATTCTTAACTGTCCTAAAAACAAGGAAGGCTACAACATCGTTTCATCCAGTTTAGAACTGTAATCCGGTTTATACTTCTCAATAATTCCAATAGCAACCGGTAACAATAGACTAATGCTTTTTGTAGATTTTTGGGAATGGTGAATATGTAAGCTTGCTGAACATCGCATTAGCAGCGGCATTTACTATATCTTTATGTAGCAAAATCTCTCAATTTCCAAAAATTAAAAGCGGTGTTGATTCCATTCAAAAAATGGATACAGGGCATTATCCCATAGTAATATTTTTTTCTCTACTAAAGCGCTCATGCTCTCTATGTGATACATATCCCACTTGGTTAGTACGCATTCTTGTCTTTCCAATAGTAAAATCCGGAGTATTAAAATGGTGATGGCCGTAGATCCAATAATCGGCTTGTGTCTTCTCAATAAAATCCGATAGCTCGGTAGCAAAGCCATCATTAATCTGACTCTCCTTATATCTTTCTGGATAGTTAACCAAAGTTGGAACATGATGAGAAACAACGATGGTTTTTAATTCGGACTGATGGTGCAGTTCGGATTTAAGAAATTGCATTGACTTTTCATGTAGCTCGTTGAATATATGAACGGAGAGTGGTTTATTGTTATACCAAATAATATGAAAATCATTCATTCTACTCTCTATTAGATCACTGTTTGCAGAGCTAATCTTTGACCAGAGTGTCGTAAACACAAAACGGATACTGTTGTGAACTATTGCAGTATTGTTGACAAGATGAACATTCTGCCGGATATTTTCATTAAGAATCTCTGGTTTCAATGTCATTTCGAAACCATAATACTCATGATTCCCCGGAATCCAATATGTGGATTCAAAATGGTCAGAAACATAGGAAAAAAAATCTTTGTGCTCATCCATTGAACAAAACGGAACAATGTCACCAGCAAGAATCAATATTTCTCCTTTTGGCTGCAAAGGATGCGATAGCATGAACTCCCTATTATGTGGAAACTCCAAATGAAGGTCTGATGCATATTGTACATTCATAAATTAATTTAAAATAACTGCCAGAAACAGGCAATCGAACATGAAAACTAACCCTAAATTAACAAATAGGGAAAAGAAAAGTCAGCGTAAATTCAGCTTGGACTAAAACCAAAATAGTACTTGAAGCTTTTGAGTGTTTTTTATATCCAACCCGACTTGGGGCTGATGTGTGTGAATAATGGGAGTGTAGATTTTATGAATAGGTTCAGTAGAAAAACTGATACCTTTTGTGGGAGTAGTGATACCGAATTTGATACCGATTAAGCGAAAAAGAGGTATCAATGGGACAATAAAAAACCCATAAATCATTGATTTACGGGTTCTAAGTGGGCCCACCTGGGCTTGAACCAGGGACCCCCTGATTATGAGTCAGGTGCTCTAACCAGCTGAGCTATAGGCCCTCCCTGTTCGGGATGGGCGGCAAAAATAGAGAAAAGAAGAAGATGTTTCTATAAAAGTTGAAAGATGATGTTTTCTAAACAATCAAAGTTTCACTTTAGGGCAACTTTGATTAGCTTTGTTCAGTGAGTAAATAGGAGAGGGTATGAAAGTAAAAAGAAGTAACGCAACTACGCTTGATCAATTCAAAGACAAGTATTATGGCAAACGGGGAACAGCAAAACGCGAAGAGTTGGAAGATGGGTATGAACATTTTAAGATAGGAGCCATGCTGCATGAGGCCAGGCTGGAAAAGGGCCTCACCCAAGAAGAACTTGCCGAAAAAGTAGGCATGGCAAAATCATACATTTCAAAAATTGAAAATAATGTAAAGGAAGTCCGCATTTCCACTTTGCAAAAAATCGTTGAACTAGGCCTGGGCGGAAGCATTCAATTATCCATTAAATTATAAGCTTGACTAAAAATATCATCTTCGACTTCGGCGGCGTTTTCCTTAACCTCGATTTCTCATTAACAGAAAAAGCTTTCAGGAACCTGGGTGTGCCCCAGTTCAACGCTATGTTCACCCAACACCATTCGAACGACCTGTTCCTTAACCTCGAAACCGGAAAAATTTCTCCGCAGGAATTTTACGATGCCTTCCGTAAAGAGACCCAAACAAACCTCACCAATGAACAGATCAGGGGTGCCTGGAATGCCCTGCTGCGCGATTTCCCGCAGGAACGGGTAAACTGGTTGGAAGAAGTAGCCAAACGCTATCGCATATTCCTCTTCTCCAATACCAATCAGATCCATTACGATCATTTCATGGCCGATTTCCGCACTAACAACAACGGCCGCGACTTCAACAGCTTCTTCATCAAAGCCTACTATTCACACGAAATGGGTCTCAGAAAGCCCGATGCAGCTTCTTTCGAAGCCATCATTCAAGCGGAAAAGCTGAATCCCGAAGAAACCCTCTTTATAGATGATACGCTAAAAAATATAGAAGGTGCACAAAAAACGGGCCTGCAAACCATTCACCTGACTGCGCCGAAAACCATACTGGACCTGGAATTGTAATAAAAAAGGCAGGAAAAATTATTTCAACTCCTCAAACTCAATATAATCCTTATCCGCCTGTTTCTGCGGCTCCTGCCGGGGAGTTTGGGCGGCCTGCTGCTGGCGACTGGCCGCCGCTGCCTGTTGCTGGCGCTGTATTTCCTGGAGCTTATCACGCATCTGGGAACTCGCTTTGCTCACCGGGACCACGAAATCGAAAATAAACCTGTACGCCAAATACAGGAGGAAACCGTATAATAATACCTTGAACATAGGCGACAAAGTTAAACGAATAAAAGTTCGCACCGCACAGCCTAAACGTTAAAACCCTCACCCCTGAACCTGAAAAATTTGGAACTTACCCGTCCTGTATGCTACATTTGCACTCGGAAATGAAACGTAAGAAGGGAACGGTGTCCGTTCCCTTCTCCTTTTTACATACCCGAACAAAGTAATGACAAACGAAACAGAAATTGCACAAATAGAAAGGATGATAGACCAGATGCTGGCAGATGAGTCGGCCTATTTTCGCGTGGCGGTGAAAATCAAACCCACCAACAACGTAAAAGTATTCATCGACGGCGATAAAGGCATCTCCATTGAGAAATGTGTGCTGTTCAACCGCCAGCTCTATAAACTCATAGAAGAAGCCGGGCTCTACCCCGAAGGAGAATTCTCCCTTGAACTCTCTTCACCCGGAGTAGATGAGCCGCTGAAATTGCAACGCCAGTACGTGAAAAACATCGGCCGCCAGGTGGAAGTGCTCTTTACCGATGGTACGCTGAAAGAAGGCAAACTGCTGGAGGTAGCCGATGCCGACATCATCATTGAACATACCGATGGCAAAGGCAAAAAAGCCGTCACACAACAACTTGTCATACCATTCAATAACATAAAAACTACAACCGTTCAAGTCAAATTCTAATAAAATTCAGCACTATGGCCAGTATAAACCTGATTGAAGCATTCCAGGAATTCAAAGACGCAGAGAACATAGACCGTCCCACCATGATGAAAGTAGTGGAAGACGTATTCAAAACCCTGCTGCGCAAAAAATTCGGAAGCGATGATAATTTCGACGTAATCGTGAACGCCGAGAAAGGTGACCTTGAGATCATCCGCAGACGCATGATCGTGGAAGACGGAGAAGTGATGGACCCCCTGGCCGAAGTGGCCTATACCGAAGCCACCAAAATTGAACCCGACTTCGAAGTAGGTGAAGAATTGTATGAAGAAGTAGACATCCTCGATTTCGGCCGCCGCGCCATCCTGGCCGCCAAACAAACCCTGGCCAGCCGCATCAGTGACCTGAAAAAGAACGTACTCATCAAAAAATACGGCGACCGCGTTGGCGAGATCATCAGCGCCGAAGTATACCAGGTATGGAAAAAAGAAGTGCTCCTGCTCGATGAAGAAGGCAACGAGCTCATCCTGCCCAAATCTGAACAGATACCGCAGGACTACTTCAAAAAAGGTGAGAACATCCGAGCCGTGGTTGCCCGTGTAGACCTCAAGAACAATACGC
This sequence comes from Sediminibacterium sp., assembly GCA_041798205.1. Classification (GTDB taxonomy): domain Bacteria; phylum Bacteroidota; class Bacteroidia; order Chitinophagales; family Chitinophagaceae; genus Sediminibacterium. The sequence goes on along the minus strand of JBHCAK010000008.1, from coordinate 390,115 downwards.
CGGTGATCATCCTGTCCAGGACCAGTCCGCTTTTCCTGGCCAAACTCCTCGAAATAGAAGTACCCGAGATCTTCGACGGCCTTATCGCCATCAAAAAGATCGTTCGCGACCCCGGAGAGCGCGCCAAAGTGGCCGTGGAATCTTACGACGACCGCATCGACCCCGTAGGTGCCTGCGTGGGTATGAAAGGCAGCCGTATCCATGGCATCGTACGCGAACTGAAGAACGAGAACATAGACGTGATCAATTATACCACCAATATCCAGCTGCTGATCCAGCGTTCTTTAACACCCGCCAAGATCAGCTACATGGAACTGGACAATGAGAAAAAACGCGCAGAAGTATACCTCAAGGCCGACCAGGTATCCCTGGCCATCGGACGCCGCGGGGTAAACATCAAACTGGCCTGCGAACTCACCGGTTATGAGATAGATGTATTCCGTGAAGACGAAGAAGCCACCAACGAATTCGATATCGACCTGGACGAATTCAGCGACGAGATCGATTCCTGGATCATCGACGAATTCAAACGCATTGGTTGCGATACCGCCCACAGCGTACTCAAACTCACGGCTGAAGAACTGGAAAGAAGAACCGACCTGGAGAAAGAAACCATTGCAGACGTTAGAAGAATATTACAGGAAGAATTCGACAGAGAAGAATAAGCTCCTCTTTAGGAACTATATTTGCCGGAGTCTTTCCAAGCATAAACAAAGGGGACTAAAAAACACTGAATGTCAGAACTGAAATTACCTAGACTGTTAGCCGCCGCCAAGGAATTCAACATTGGTCAGGATACCCTGATCGAATTCCTGGTGAAAAAAGGATTTAACCGCGACGACCTGAAACCCACCGCCAAGCTGCTGGAAGAGCAATACTATGCCCTGCAGGCAGAGTTCCAGAGCGATAAGGTGGCCAAAAACAAAGCCGACCAGGTAGAAATACCCAAGGCGGCACAGGCCGAAGCCAAGAAAAGAAAAGACGAAGAAGAGATCAGCTTTAAGAAAGAGGAGAAAAAAACCGCAGTCAAAGAAGAGCCCAAGCCCGTAGAAGAAACAATAGAAGAGCCTGTTCCCCCCGCACCTGCACCCAAACAACCGGTCCAGGCTGCTGCTGCCGAAGACAATGTTGTAAAAATTGATGCGCCCGAGATCGAAGCGCCCAAAGTGATCAATAAAATAGACCTGTCTGCAATTGATTCTTCTACCCGCCCCAAAAAGGCTTCGAAGAAAAAAGAAGAGAAACCAGCCGAAGAACCGGCTCCGGAAACAGTGAGCAAGGCCCCGGCCCGGAAAGAAGAACCTGCTGCACCTGCAGCCAAATCAGAACCGGTTGCCGCGCCTGAAGCTGCTAATACCAAGGCCGAAGAACCCGTAGCCGCAGAACAGGGAAGTGAGGATGAAGCAGGCCCCGTTATTGAAAACATCAAGGCAGAAAAACTGGAAGGCCCCAAGATCCTTGGAAAAATAGACCTGCCGGTGAACAGCGATACCCGCCCCAAACCCATGGGCCGCGATGAAAAACGCAAGCGCAAACGCATTCCCATAGACAAAAAAGGCAGCGAAACACAGGACGTGCCGCGCGATGCCAATGGCCGTCCGCTTACCGGTCCCAACAGACCCATTGTACCCGCCAACAACAGGGGCGGCGGACAGGGCGGCTTTAACCGTGATAACCGGGGCGGTGGTGGAGGCGGACACAAAGGCGGCAACCGCGACAGGCATCCGCGCAGGAATCCTGTTGAAGATAAAGAGATTGACCAGAAAGCCATCCAGGAAAAAATACGTGAAACACAGGCCAAGCTGGCCGGTACCGGCGGAAGGGGTAAGAGCCTGAAAGCCAAATATCGCCGCGCCAAACGCGACGAGGCCGCCGAAGCCATGGGCGAAATGACGGAAGACAACAAACTGCAGGTAACGGAATTCGTTACCGTGAGCGAGTTGGCCAACCTGATGGACGTAAGCTTTGCCGACGTGATAGGCAAGTGTATGAACCTGGGGATCATGGTATCGATCAACCAGCGCCTCGACGCTGAAGTGATAGAACTGGTGGCAGGCGAATTTGGTTTTGAAGTGGAATTCATTGGTATCGACGATGCCGCAGAAATGGATGAGGAGGAAGAAGAGGACGAAGAAGAATCACTGGTGTCCAGGGCGCCCATCGTTACCATCATGGGACACGTAGACCACGGTAAGACCTCTTTGCTCGACTATATCCGCAATGCCAATGTGGTGGCCGGAGAGGCCGGGGGTATTACCCAGCACATCGGCGCCTATGAAGTAACCCTGCCCAACAGCAGATCCATTACTTTCCTGGATACGCCGGGTCACGAAGCGTTTACCGCCATGCGAGCCCGCGGTGCCAAAGTAACCGATATAGCAATTATTGTAGTAGCGGCCGACGATGCCGTGATGCCGCAGACCAAAGAAGCCATCAGCCACGCACAGGCCGCCGGTGTACCCATGATCTTTGCGGTAAACAAAATAGATAAAGACGGAGCCAACCCGCAGAAAATATATGAACAGCTGTCGCAGATGAACATACTGGTGGAAGCCTGGGGCGGTAAATTCCAGAACCAGGAATTATCGGCCAAGCAGGGAACCAATGTAGACCAGCTGCTGGAAAAAGTATTGCTCGAAGCGGAGTTGCTGGACCTGAAAGCCAATCCCGACAGGGAAGCGGCCGGTACCATCATCGAAGCTTCGCTCGACAAAGGCCGCGGATATGTAGCCACCATACTGGTACAGAACGGCACTTTGCGCCAGGGCGACCTCATCGTTTCCGGTCAGCATTTCGGACGTGTGAAAGCCATGTTCAATGAAAGGAACCAGCGCATCGATGAAGCGCCGCCATCTACACCGGTAGTAATACTGGGATTGAACGGTGCGCCGCAGGCAGGTGAGAAATTCAAAGTGTATGAAGACGAAGCCGATGCCAAGGAAGTGGCTAACAAACGGGCACAGATCCTGCGCGAACAGGGATTGCGCGCCAGGAAGCATATTACCCTGGATGAGATCGGACGTCGTTTGGCGCTGGGCAACTTCAAGGAACTCAACATCATCATCAAGGGTGATGTGGACGGTTCCGTAGAAGCCCTGAGCGATTCATTGCAGAAACTCTCTACCGAAGAGATCGCCGTACGCGTGGTGCACAAAGCTGTGGGCCAGATCTCGGAAAGCGATGTACTGCTGGCTACCGCATCAGACGCCATCATCATCGGCTTCAATGTGCGACCCTCCATGCAGGCCAACAGGCTGGCAGAAACAGAAGGGGTGCAGATCAAGCTCTACTCCATCATCTATACCGCCATCGACGAAATCAAGAGCGCGATGGAAGGGATGCTGGAACCCAAATACCAGGAAAAGATCACCGCCAACGTGGAAGTACGCGAAGTGTACAAGTTCGACAAAGCCACCGTGGCCGGATGTTTTGTACTGGACGGAAAGATCAGCCGCAACAGCAAAATACGCATCATCAGGGACGGTATCGTGGAATACCCCAAAGGCGAAGGACAAAGCGCCGAACTGGGCAGCCTGAAACGGTTCAAGGATGATGTGAAGGAAGTGGTGTCCAATATGGAATGCGGACTGACCATCAAAAACTACAACGACATTAAAGTGGGCGATATCGTAGAAGCATTTGAAGAAGAAGAAGTGAAGCGTACATTGTAAACATGCCGCCAGCTTTTGCATTTTCTTAAGAACCCGATAACCTACATTTGACCCTCATTGAGATTTATGAAGAAGGCAATTCTATTGGTATTGTTGATCAGCGGCCTGGCCGCAACTGCGGGCGCCCAAACCAAAAAAGTGCTGGCAGATAAAATTGTGGGGCAGGTAGGCGATAAGATCATCCTCCGCTCAGATGTGATCAATGCCGTTTCCGATGCCAAAAGGCAGGCACAGGGCCAGGAGCATGCAGTGATGCCTACAGAATGCCAGGTACTCGAGAGCTTTCTAATCAGGAAAGCAATGGTATTGCAGGCCCAGAAAGATTCACTCCCGGTTTCAGACGAAGAAGTGGAATCGGCCATGGACCTGCGCATACGCAGGCTCATCATGGAATACGGATCGAAAGATGTGCTGGAAGAAATTGCCGGTAAAACCATTTACCAGATCAAGGAAGACAACAAGGAAGCGATCAAGGAAAGCCAACTGGCAGAAGCCATGCAGCGTAAGATCGTAGACAATATCAAGATCACCCCCACTGAAGTAAAAGCCTATTACAACAAAATACCGAAAGACAGTCTGCCCTTCTATGAAAGCGAAATAGAGATCAGCCAGGTTGTACTGCACCCCAAGGCCAACAAGGATGTGGAAGACTATGTGTCGAAACAGATGTACGATTACAAGAAGCAGATAGAAGCCGGCACGCAGAAAATAGAACAACTAGCTAAATTGTATTCGGAAGACCCGGCCGTGAAAGAGAACGGCGGACAATATACCCTCAACCGCAACGATAAGAACTGGGACCCCGCATTCATGTCAGCCGCTTTCAGGCTGAAAGAGGGACAGGTATCGCCGGTGATCAAATCCAAATTCGGTCTGCACATCATACAAATGATCAGCCGCTCCGGCGACGAAGCCGTGGTAAAACACGTATTACGCATCCCACCGGTAACGGGAGACGAGATCACCGAAGCCAAACATAAACTGGATACCATTCGCAAAAAGCTGGTGGCAGGTACCATGAGTTTCGGAGAAGCCGTGAATAAATACAGCGACGACGAGAACAGCAAATTCAGTGCAGGCTCCATTACAGCGCCCGATAACTCTACCTTCTTGAGCATCGACCAGCTCGATAAAGATGTGGTGGCCCTGCTGAAAGACCTGAAACCCGGTCAGTATTCACAGCCGCAGGTATATACAGACGAGCGCAACCGCAAAGTGGTAAGGATACTGTACCTGAAAAACCGCACCGAAGCCCACCGTGAAAACCTCAAAGAAGATTACGACCGCGTGGCCAAACGGGCATTGGCAGAAAAGAAGAACGAAATGCTGGAAAGATGGTTCAAAGAACACATACCTACTTATTATGTAGCCATCGATAACGAGTTTGCGGGCTGTAAAGGTTTGGACGAATGGCGCAAAGCAGCCGGAAAGTCACAAACTACAAAGAATTAAATACAATAATTATCTCCAATATGATCCCGTCTCCCAAAGACGGGATTTTTTTTAACAAATAAGATTTGGAAAATTAGATGTATGTACATACATTTGTGTTGTGAAATTAGAACAAGCCATACAAAGTACTAAATTCAGCAGTGAAGTGCAGAAAGCAGGATTGAACATATTGTATACCGCCTGGTGGCTGAAAACAGTTACCAGTAAGGAGTTGAAAGAATTTGGCCTTACACATGAGCAATACAACGTGTTGCGCATTTTGAAAGGTAGTCACCCTGAGCAGTTATGCGTAAAGAACATCGCATGCCGCATGATCGAGAAAAATTCCAACGTGCCCAGGATCATCGACAGGCTGGAATTGAAGAAACTGGTGAAGCGGGCCAATTCAATAGAGGACAAAAGAGAAACGGTGATATCCCTCACCCAAAGCGGCATCGCCATCCTGGAAGCCACTACAGCCAGGCTCAATGGGAAATTTGATGAGATCATGGTGCTTTCAGATGAGGAAGGGAAAACCCTCAACCAACTGCTTGAAAAAGTAAGGACAAAAGAAAATTGATATTTTTTTACATGAATACGTGTATATACACTTAAATAAATAACCTCAAAAACATACAACAATGACAACTTACAAAATTGATCCGGCACACAGCGAAATTGCTTTCAAAGTAAAGCACATGATGATTGCCACCGTATCTGGCAACTTTACCCAATTCGATGCTACCCTGGAAACAGAAGCGCCCGATTTCAACAATGCCAGCATTTCTTTTGAAGCAGATGTGAACAGCATCAGCACCAACAATGAACAGCGCGACGGTCACCTCAAAAGCGATGATTTTTTTGCGGCAGATAAATATCCAAAGCTGACCTTTGTATCGAAAAGCTTTAAAAAGATCGACGAAGAAGAGTACAAACTCACTGGCGACCTTACCATCCGCGGCGTAACCAAACCCGTTGAGCTGGCCGTAGAATATGGCGGCACCATGACCGATCCGTACGGACAGATCAAATCAGGTTTCGACATCACCGGCAAGATCAACCGTAAAGAATTCGGACTGAGCTGGGGTGCTGTAACCGAAGCTGGTGGCGTAGTGGTAAGCGATGACGTGAAGTTGCACCTGTCGGTACAAATGATCAAACAAGCCTGAGCAACAACTTTTAATTTGAAGCAACATGAACATAGCAATCATTTCGGGAAGTCCGAGAAAAGAGAGCGTAACCAACCGGCTGGCGCTTTTCCTGAAAGACTACCTGGCCGCGAAAACAAAGCACCAGGTAGATATCATAGACGTGCGCGAGTGGAACCTTCCGCCGCTGGAGCAGGTATTTGTGAGCGTGGAGAAAACACCGGATGCCTACAAACCACTGGCAGAAAAAATATTTGCAGCCAACGCTTTCATACTGGTAACGCCCGAATACAACGGCGGTTATTCACCGGCTATGCAAAACCTGCTCGACCATTTTCCGAAGCAGGCACGCAAAGTCTTCGGCATCACCGCGGCTTCCGTAGGCGCCATGGGGGGCATCAGGGCCAGCCAGCAAATGTTCCTGCTGATCTCCGCACTGTTCGGCATAGCATCTCCGCATATGCTCATCACCCCTTTCGTGGATAAAAAATTCAATGAAAAAGGAGAGCTGACCGATGCGGGCTTCGAAAAACCAGTGGAAACCTTTGTGAATGAGTTCCTCTGGCTGGCAGAATCCCTGCACCCCGAACTGGACCCGGTCTATAATTAATCGTATATAATGTGGCGGAGTCGTAACTTCGCCACTTCTTTTTAAAAGCATCATGAGCGACGAGATCAAACACGAATGTGGCCTGGCCTATATTCGTCTCCGGAAACCTTTCTCTTACTACCTGCAAAAGCATGGATCGGTAACGTATGGCTTAAATAAGTTATACCTGTTGATGGAAAAGCAACACAACAGGGGGCAGGACGGAGCGGGCATCGCTTCAGTCAAGCTGAATACCGAACCCGGCTACCCCTATCTCCACCGCATGAGGAGCAATGCGCCCCAACCCATTGCCGACATCTTCTTTAAAATAGGCCAGGAAATCCAGGAGTTGGAGAAATACCAGCCCGATATCAAACAGCATCCCGGTCTCATGAAGGGCCACCTGCCATTTATGGGAGAACTGCTGCTGGGCCACCTGCGCTACGGCACCCAGGGAAAGAACAATGTAGAGTTCTGTCACCCCTTCATCAAGCGCGACCTGGTGCCGGGAAAAAACCTGGCCCTCGCAGGTAACTTTAACCTGGTGAATACCGATGAGCTTTTTGATCTCATCAATATGAGTCCGGGTGATTTCCAGAAACAAAGCGACCTCGCCGCCATGATGGAAGTATTGCATCATTTCCTGGTCAGGGAAGATGAACAACATCCCAATACAGCCGATATTTCTAAAGTGCTTAAAAAGGCCACACCGCTGTTCGATGGCGGTTATACCATCGGCGGTCTGCTGGGCAATGGCTGCAGTTTTGTGATGCGTGATGCACATGGCATACGTCCCGCTTACTATTATGTGAATGATGAAGTGATCGTGGCCGCCAGTGAAAGGGCTGCCATCCGCACCACTTTCAACGTGGGCGAGAACGAAGTATTGGAACTGATGCCTGGCAATGCTCTCATCGTAGACGATAAAGGCAACTACAGCATACAACAGATACTGGAACCCAAGGAAAGAAGGGCCTGCAGTTTTGAAAGGATCTACTTCTCCCGTGGCAGCGATGAAAAGATTTACCGTGAAAGGATCGCACTGGGCCACCACCTGAGCAAGACCGTATTGGAGAGCATCAACTACGATCTCAGGAACACCATCTTCTCTTATATACCCAACACCGCTGAAGTGGCTTTCTTTGGCCTGGTGAAAGGGATGGAAGAATACCTCAACAAAATAAAAGTAGAGCGCATCCTGAGCTGGGGTAACGATTTCACGCCGGAGAAGCTCGAAGAAATGGTGAACCGTAAGATCCGCCAGGAAAAGATTGCCATCAAAGACGTAAAGCTACGCACCTTCATTACGGAAGATGCCAACCGCAACGAAATGGTGCAGCACGTGTATGATATTACTTATGGCACAGTGAAGAAAGACGAAGACACCCTGGTGGTGATCGACGACAGCATTGTGCGTGGCACTACCCTCAAGGAAAGCATCGTACGCATGCTCTCGCGTTTAGGCCCTAAAAAGATCATCGTGGTTTCTTCTGCTCCGCAGATACGCTATCCCGATTGTTACGGGATTGACATGAGCAAGCTGGGCGATTTCATTGCTTTCCGCGCCGCCATCGCGTTGCTGAAAGAAAGAGGCAAGGAGCATGTGCTTACCGAAGTACACGAAAAGATCAAGGAACTGCAACGTACCGGGCAGTTGCACAGCGAGAACGTGGTGAAACAACTATACAACCCCTTCACCCCCGAAGAAATATCACGCAAAATTGCAGAACTGATTACCCCTCCTGAAGTACATACCCAGGTAGAAGTGATCTACCAGACCGTGGGAGATTTGCACGAAAGTTGTCCCACCAATACGGGCGACTGGTACTTTACCGGTAATTACCCCACACCGGGTGGCAACAAGGTAGTGAACAAAGCTTTCCTTAATTACATCGAAGGAAAGAATGTAAGGGGTTATTAAACGCCTTCTGCAACTACAGAATGTTTGCGCAGCAATTTGCATGATAAGGAACGATAAAAGAATATTGTTCTGTTGAACAGGCTTGGAACAGGAAAAAATTCTTTTTATTTTGATTCCACAGGATTTCTGCGAAGAAAAACCACCTTTATACAAATGGTGACCCTATGCAGAAAAAGATGATCCTCCTTATTGCCTGCCTGTCTGTTTTCTTTGAAACGATAGACGTATCGGCTGTAAACCTGGCCATACCCTCATTGCAAAGAGAATGGCACTCGGCTGCCGACTATTTCGATTGGATACAGTCAATCTACGTGCTTTTTTACGGAGGATTCCTGCTGTTAGGCGGCCGCTTATCCGACAAACTGGGCAGAAAGCGTATTTATATAGCTGGCTCTGGTATTTTCCTGCTCGCATCCCTGGCGGCTTTCTTTGCTGTCTCACTTCCTTTTTTGCTGGTATGCCGCGCGGCCCAGGGAGTAGGCGCCGCATTGGCCATTCCCGCTGCCATCTCTATTATCAGCAACCTCTACGATAATACAACTGAAGTGAACAAAGGGCTGGGCATATTCGGCGCATTTGCTGCCATTGGTTTTGCTTCTGGACTGGTATTCGGCGCCATCATCGTGAACAGCCTGGGGTGGAAATGGATATTCGGAGTAAACATGTTCATCATTACACCGGTCATACTCCTGGCCCTGAAAATGATCCCGGCTGATAAAAGAACCATGCAACAGGAACAGAGCGATTTCTGGGGCGGCGCTTTACTGACCCTGGTTTTATTGCTGCTGACTTTTGCTATTCACGCAAGTGGTTCCAAAACACAACAAACATTATTGTTACCGGCGCTGTTACTGGCTATATTATTTTTCTTCCTGTTCCGTTACCTCGAGAAAAAGACTACTACCCCATTATTCAATACTGATCTTTTCAGGAACAACGGCATCATCAGCAGTAACCTCACCGGCGTGCTCATGGGCGCTTCTTTCATGAGTTATATTTCCCTGCTTTCCATTTATGTTCAGCAGGTAGTATCGCTGTCGCTGATAGAAACCGGCCTGCTCCTGTTCCCATTCAGCCTGTTGTCCGCAGCCGTATCCAAATGGTGGCTGCCCATGCTACAAAAAAGATGGTCACTCACGGCTGTTGTGAACATTGGATTGGCTTTTATGACACTGAGCGGCTTTTTGCTGGCCATCAGCAGCAGGCAATACCATTGGGTATGGTTACTGTTATCTGTTCTTTTCAACAACGGCCTGTCCATGGCCATCGCTTATCCAAGCATCACAGCCCTGTCAGTACACGATGCCAACCCTGAAGATCATGGAATGGCTGCCGGATTACAAGCCACCAGCTATTCGGCAGGTTGTGGCATAGGTATTGCCTTTGTTTGGACCATGATCAGGACCTGGTATGCCGGAGATGCTTTGTTTTCTTCCCAGGCAATGGGACTGGGTGCGATGCTCTGTGCCCTGCTTAGTTTATCGGCCATCCTGGTGAACACGGTTGTAAGAAAACGGATATCAGCGGCCGCTCAAACCCTGTAACAGACCGCATTGATGTTCATGCCGGCGCCTACCGATGCAAAAAGGATCACATCGCCCGGTTGAATATCATGGTTATCCAGTATACCCCTTTTCACCAGGTCGAATAAAGTAGGAATGGTGGCAACAGAGCTGTTGCCTAGTTTATGAATGCTCATGGGCATGACATGGGCGGGTATTTCTTTCAGTCCATATAATTTATACAGCGCTTTGATAAAACCTTCATCCATTTTTTCATTCGCCTGGTGCAGGAAGAATTTTTTTACCTGTGTAACAGGTACGCCGGCTTTTTCAAGGCAATCTTTCATGGCCAGGGGAACATGCTTCATGGCATATTCATATACTTTTCTTCCTTTCATTTTGATGTACCGCACACAAGGGTCGGCCCCCGGCTTGTAAGATTTGCCCAGGTGCAGGTAATAAGCTTCATCCACGCAATGACTTTGAACACTGCAGGCCAGTATACCGCTGCCGTTTTCTTCGGGCTCAAGTGCTTCAATGATACTGGCGCCGGCGCCGTCACTGAAGATCATACTGTCTCGATCGTATTGGTCAATCACCCGGCTGAGGGTTTCGGTACCCACAACCAGACATTTTTTGGCAATGCCGGCCTTGATGAAAGCATCGGCCTGTATCACACCCTGTATCCATCCCGGGCAACCGAACAAAAGATCATAGGCAACGCAGCTGGGATTGCGTATACCCAATGCATTTTTTACGCGTGAAGCCAGTGCGGGCAAGATATCGGTCTGGATGGTATGCTTGATCACATTCCCGAAATTGTGCGCCACAATGATCTGGTCGAGCGTTTCAGGGTCTATACCCGCATCTTCAATGGCATGCTTGGCGGCAATGGTAGCCATGTCAGAAGCATTGAACTCATCGCCCACATAACGACGTTCTTCAATACCGGTAATATCCCTGAATTTTTCAATGATTTCATTAGGGGCTGCCACAATATGTTCATGGTCTTCCGTATAGAAATCCTGCGAAACAAATTCACGGTTGGTCTTGATATGCGGGGGGATGTAACTCCCCACGCCGGTGATCACAGTCCTGGATGGCAACATGGCATTATAGATTAGCGTATACGACCTGGAATAAGCCGGGTTTCAAATCTAAGGATTTACGGCATTATAATTGATTGTTGATGCAGCGGGGGGAAAAATATTACTGTCATTAAACATACCCCCCTCTGCATTAGCCATTTAATTTATAAAGCCGAAAGCATGTACATCCAGGGCTTACAACCTGTTTTGGTAGAGAGCAGCAGCTATCTGACCGTGCAGTCCGACAAGAGCGGTAAGCTGGTATTGAAGGTGCTGGATATCGAGGGCCGTATGGCAAAGACGGTGGTAACCAGTATTACCGAAGGCATACAGCAACTGGCGCTGAATATGAGCGACCTGGGAACAGGACGTTATATCATCAATGCTTTTTCGGAAGATGTATTCATTAAGTCGATCCGTTTCGAAAAACAATAAGTTTTTTCCAATTGGGGGTATGTTGAACAGATCCTGCCGCCTGGCAGGATCTTTTTATTTTGTGTTAGTTTTGTATTTTTCCAGGCTGAACCAACTAAATTACTGATCCTTAAAACCAGGCCCCATGGCAATTCCGGTAGTAGACCTTGCCGATTTTCTGAGCGGCGACGCCAAACGAAAAGCTGCTTTTGTGCAGGAACTCGGAAAAGCTTACGAAGAAGTAGGCTTTGTAGCAGTTAAAAATCATGGCATACCCGATGCATTGATTGCTGATCAATACGAACACGTACAGCAATTCTTCTCTTTACCCCTGGAGAAAAAACTCACTTATGAAATACCCGGACTGGCTGGCCAGCGAGGGTATACCAGTTTTGGCCGTGAACACGCCAAGGGAAGTGATGCGCCGGACCTGAAAGAATTTTTCCAGTACGGACAAACCGTGGAGGACAACGATCCCATTAAAACAGAATACCCCGATAACGTATCAGTAACCGAAATACCTCCGTTCAATAAAACCCTTTTTAACGCTTACCGCAATTTTGAAAAAAGCGGCAGGGCCCTCTTACAGGCCATAGCGCTTTACCTGGGATTGGAGGAACATTATTTCGACAGTCATATCCGGAACGGCAATTCTATTTTACGCTGCATACATTACCCGCCCATTACCAATGAACCCAAGAGCGCTATTCGTGCCGAACAGCATGAAGACATCAACCTCATTACCCTGCTGGTTGGCGCTTCAGCCGATGGTTTACAGATACTCACCAAACAGGGCGAATGGGTGAACGTTACTTCGTTGCCCGAACAGATTGTGGTGAATGTGGGCGATATGCTGCAACGCCTGACCAATAACAAGCTGCGCAGCACAACGCACCGCGTGGTGAATCCGCCACGCGACCTGTGGCATACGAGCCGGTTCTCCATGCCTTTCTTCCTGCATCCGCGCAGTGAAATGAGCCTTGCCTGTCTTGAAAGTTGTGTAAATGCAGCCCATCCCAAAGCTTACCCTGATGCTACAGCCGGCGAATACCTTGATGAACGTTTACGTGAGATAGGACTTAAAAAATAGATTGATACTGATTCGACACATACCCTTTTTACGAGCCGTACTATGGCATAGCCTCACTGCCTTTGGCGGTCCGCAAGGACACCTGGGCATGATGATGAAAACATTTGTACGACAACGTCATGATATTACCGAAGAAGAGTTGATGGAATACAATGGATTCTGCCAGTTGTTGCCGGGGGCATCGTCTACCCAAACATTAACGCTGATCGGTTATAAAAGAGGCGGCATACCGCTGGCCATCCTCACGCTGCTGATCTGGCTATTTCCTGCCTGCACCATCATGGGCGGTCTTTCTTTTCTGCTGGAATATTTTTCAGATGTGCACATCCGCATGGGCATTTTCAAATTCATACAGCCCATGGCCATCGGCTTCATTGCTTATTCCACTTACCGCATTTTTGGTATTGCCATACACAATACCATTACACGGGTGATCATGGCCATTGCCACAATTGCCACTTTCCTGGCATTCAAAACACCATGGATATTCCCTGCACTCATTGTAGCCGCAGGTATTGCTACCAATTTCAGCGATAAACGCATTCCGCAAAAAGGTATCCCACCCAAAAAAGTGAACTGGGGCAACCTGCTCATTTTCTTTGTGATCTTTGGTATAGCAGGATACCTTTCTGAAACAGCCGCCACGCAGAACTGGAAAACACGCAAAGAGTTCAACCTGTTTGAGAACTCATTCCGTATTGGCAGTTTTGTATTTGGCGGCGGCGATGTGTTGATGACCTATATGTATGAGCAGTACGTGATACGCCCCACTACCAGGCACGTGCGCGAAAAAAGGCCCGATGTGCTGAAAATGACCAAAGAAGAATTCCTTACCGGATCGGGAATGGTGAGGGCCATACCCGGACCGGTATTTTCCATCAATTCATATACTGGCGGCATGTTGTTAAGGGGCAAGGGAAGCAGTTTACAGTTATTGGGATGCTTCATAGGAACCATTGCCATTTTCCTGCCCAGTGCGCTGCTGGTATTGTTTTTCTTTCCGGTATGGCATAACCTGAAAAGGTATGCAGTGATCTTCCGTTCGCTTGAAGGCATCAATGCATCGGTGGTAGGCATCATGGCCGGCGCCACCTGCTACCTGGTAAAAGATACTTTTCTTACGCAATTGCTGGAAGGACAAATGATCGGTATCTGGGACCTGGCCATTGTATCCCTTACTTTTTTCATTCTTACCCGCAACCGGGTACCGGCGCCTTATATAGTGTTGGGCTGTCTTTTACTGGGTGTGATTATCTGATAGAATATTGTATTATTCTGAAATACCTGTATATTTAGGTATGGTCACATTAGCACTCTACAACCTGAAAGGTGGTGTTGGTAAGACGGCCGCCTCTGTTAACCTGGCCTGCCTGGCCGCTAAAGAAGGATACAAAACACTGGTATGGGATCTCGACCCGCAGGGATCATCCTCCTTCTACCTGGGCGCCAAAGCCTCGGTAAAAAATGAAGCCCGCAAATTGCTGAACAATGAAATGGAACTGGCGGAAGCTATTGTTCCATCGCCTTACGAAAACCTCGGCATTATACCGGCAGATATTTCAGCGCGACAGGCAGATATCTTACTGTATGAAATGAAACAGTCGAAACGCAAGCTGGCCTCCATGTTGGCGACACTTAAAAAAGATTATGCCATTGTGATACTGGATTGTCCGCCCGGCATTTCCGTTTTGCACGACGCGGTATTTGTGGCGGCTGACTGGGTACTGATGCCCAATATACCTACTACCCTTTCCATCCGCTCTTATGAAACAGTGGACGATTATTTCAAAGAGAACGATTTAGACCGGGCAAAGCTGAAATGTTTTTTCAACATGGTAGACCATCGCAAGAACCTGCACCATGAGGTGATGAATGATTTTTATAAAGACAAATATTTTCTGAAGAGTTATATCCCCTACCTCAGCGATGTGGAAAAAATGGGCGTGCATCAAGCTCCGCTCGAAACCTTTGCCCCCAGCAGCTATGCGGCGCAATGTTACCGCGATCTCTGGAAAGAGATCAGGAAGACCTGTATTGAATGATGTGTTATGAAAAGAGAGATCACTGCCTGGTTCAGTCCCGCGCTGGGAAAAGAGATGCCCATTGCATCATACGGGCACTATGGATTTGCCCTGCTGCTGATTCCGACTGCAGCCGCCGATTACCTCGAATACGAAAGGTTTCAGCTGATAGACTCGCTGGCGCCGTATATCAACGGCGGTAAAATACGTGTATTCAGCATCGACAGCATGAACCGCGAAAGCTGGATGAACAATGAAATGAAGCCCGAGCACAAAGCCATTCGTCATAACCAGTTCAATGAATATGTTTTCAATGAAGTGATTCCTTTCATCCGCACCCATACCAGTAACGAAACCATGGTCTATACCTGCGGTGCATCGTTCGGCGCACTGCATGCCATGAACCTTTTCCTAAAAAAGCCCGATATGATCAATGGCGCCATCAGCATGAGCGGTGTATACGACCTCACCGAATATACCAGGGGCTTTTGGGACGAACAGGTGTATTACAACAGTCCGCAACACTACCTGCCCAACCTGGGCGATCCCTGGTATTTAGACCGGATCAGGGCCAGCAAGCACATCCATATTTATACCGGCAGTGGTTCTCATGAAGATCCCGATGCTTCCAGGAGTTTTGCCGGTATCCTCTACGATAAAGGGATTGGTTACGACCTGGATATATGGGGAGGAGACATTAGTCACGACTGGCCCACCTGGCGCGCCATGCTGCCCTACATCATTGATGTGAAATTTTAATTACCTGTAAAAGGCAAGTTAATTCCGCTGAAGTCTGCCGATGCTGTTATAATATTACAGCTCAATTGAAGGATTTGATCAAAAGGCTACCCGTTCTCATTGTGCTGCTGACCCTTTGCCTGGTAACAACCAAACAGGCAGTTGCTCAATTTATTACGATCCGGGGAACGGTATACGATATCAGCGCCAGGCGACCCATTGAAGCAGTGGCTGTGCTGAGCAATTCCGGGCGTTCAGCCTATACCGATTCGGCAGGCAGGTACCTCATCACCGTTTTACAACATGATTCCATCTGGTTCTCACTCATTGGCAAATCAACCAGGAAATATGCCGTGGATACCATTGCCAATACCGATAATTTCAATGTGATGATCCACATATATGTGTCGGAACTGCCCGAGGTAAAAGTGCGTAACAGCTATTACAAGTACGATTCCCTGATGAACCGGAGGGATTATGCTAAAATATTCAATTACAAAAAACCGGGCATCAGCCTGAGCAAAGATCCCGGTTACAACCCCGGCGGCTTAACCGTGGGCTTCGACCTCGACGCCATCATCAATATGTTCCGCACCAAATACAACCGGAGCATTCTCACCCTGCAACAGCGGCTGATAGAACAGGAACATGAAAAATATGTAAACCACCGTTTCAGCAAACAGTTTGTAAGGAAGATCACACAGCTGCAATCGCCGGAACTCGACAGCTTCATGAAACGGTACCGGCCCGAATATGATGTGGTGACAACCCTCAACGATCTTGAACTGGGATATTATATACAGCAATGTTTTGAACAGTACAAGACCACATTGCGCAGGAACAGAAGGGGCTTTTTGTGGCGAAGAGAGGAATAATTCGCCTGTTCAACCACTTATACATTGATGAGACGCTGAAGATCAAAATAATTATATCTTTAGCGGATTCAAATTCCACACCTTGAATAGATTGTCCGTTCCCTTATGCGCATTGCTGATGGTGGTTTCCTGCAAAAGCGATAAAAAAGATGACCCCCCCGCAGATAAACAGAAAAAAGCGCCCACACAAACCATTGTTGATGTTATTGTAGCCCGTCCGCAAACGATATCCAGCCAGGTGGAAGCCAATGGCACCGTGGTATCGAATGAATATGTTGACCTGAAGTCCGAAACAAGCGGCAGACTTGTCTACCTCCATGTGCCCGAAGGCAACCTGGTAAAAAAAGGAACGGTGCTTGCGCGCATCAATGATGCCGATCTGCAGGCGCAGCTTGCCAAAACAAAAGTATTGCTGGAATTGGCGCAGAAAAACGAAGAACGGCTGGGTAAATTGCTGAAAGTGAATGGAGTGAACCAGTCGGACTATGATGCCGCTTTAAGCGCCATGAATGGATACAAGGCAGACCTGGTATATACCCAGTCGCTCATAGATAAAACAGTGATCAAAGCCCCTTTCGATGGAGTGGTGGGCCTGCGCCAGGTAAGTATGGGCGCCTATTTGAGTCCCGCTATCACCATTGCCACCATGCAACAACTGGATAAGATCAAAATAGATTTTACCCTTCCGGAAGAATACGGGAGACTGATTCAAAAGGGGAACCAGGTAGAAGTGCAGATCGATGCGAGGAAACAGACCAGGGTAAAAGCCCGCATCATTGCAATGGAGCCGCAGGCAGACCAGAATACACGCAACCTGAAAGTGAGGGCTGTTTTGGAAGAGGGTAAAGTAAACCCCGGCGCTTTTGTGAAAGTGACCATCAATACCGGCTCCGATGCGAAAGCCATACTGGTGCCTGCCAATGCCATCATACAGGATGACCGGAAGAAACAACTGATACAGGTGAAGGGAGGCAACGCAAATTTTGTAACGGTACAGACGGGCGTTACCCAGGCTGATTATGTAGAAGTGTTGAATGGCCTGCAACCGGGCGATACCGTGGTGGTTACAGGCGTGCTGTTTGCCAGGCCCAAATCGCCGTTGAAAGTGCGCAGTGTAAAAACACTGGAACTGTTAAAGAACTGATGCCCATCTCCTAAACAGAACAGCTATACCCTTATGAACATTTCTGAGTTATCGTTGAAGCGACCGGTATTGGCCACGGTAATGAACCTCCTGATCATTCTGTTTGGCGTGGTAGGGTATACTTTTCTGGCAGTGCGTGATTATCCAGCCATTGATCCGCCCATCATTACCATCAGCACGAATTATACGGGAGCCAATGCCGATATCATCGAAAGCCAGATCACCGAGCCATTGGAAAAACAGGTGAATGGTATTCCAGGTATCCGATCCATCACTTCTTCCAGCGCACTGGGCAGTTCGCAGATCACGGTGGAATTCAATCTCGGTGTAGACCTGGAAGCGGCAGCCAGTGATGTGAGGGATAAAGTGGGACAGGCACAGCGAAGCCTTCCGCAGGATATAGATGCACCTCCGGTGGTATCCAAGGCAGATGCCAACAGCGATTTCATCCTGATACTGGCGGTGCAGAGCCATACCAAAAATTTGCTGGAACTGAGCGATTATGCCGAGACTGTATTGCAGCAACAACTGCAAACGATCAAAGACGTTAGTTCAGTGAACATCTTCGGCCAGAAACGATATGCCATGCGTATCTGGATGGACCCCGATAAAATGAGCGCACACAATGTAGCGTTTACCGATATCAGAACAGCCCTCAATACGGAAAACATAGAATTACCACCCGGTAAGATCTATGGCAATAATACAGAACTCATTATCCGCGCACTGGGGCGGCTGACCACTGCCCAACAGTTCCGCGACCTCATCATCAGGTCAGACTCTTCAGGCATTGTCCGGTTGAATGATGTGGCAAAAGTGGAACTGGGGCCTGAACAATTGGAACAGGCCTGGAAATACAATGGGGTGAATGCAGTGGGGCTGGCCATTATTCCCCAACCAGGTGCCAACAATATTGAGATTGCCGATGAGTTTGACAAACGACTGGCACAGATCAAAGCGGCAAATAAATCAGACATTGAGTTCAATGTGCTCATTGATAATACCACCACGATCAGGCGATCGTTGTCGGAAGTGAAAGAAACGCTGATGATCTCATTCGGACTGGTAGTGTTGGTGATCTTCTTCTTCTTCCGCAACTGGCTTATTGCATTGAGGCCGCTGATAGATATTCCTATTTCACTGGTGACCACATTTTTCATCATGTATGTGTCGGGCTTCTCCATCAACATATTGACCCTGCTGGGTATTGTGCTGGCAACAGGATTGGTGGTGGACGATGGAATAGTGGTAACGGAAAATATTTTCAGGAAACTGGAGGAAGGATTGCCCATTAGGAAAGCGGCGCTGGAAGGGAGCCGGGAAATATTCTTTGCTGTTATTTCCACCTCTATTACGCTGGCTGTGGTGTTCCTGCCGGTGATCTTTCTGCAGGGATTCGTGGGAAGACTGTTTCGCGAATTCGGTGTTACACTGGCCGCTGCCGTATTGATATCGGCCTTTGTTTCGCTGACCATTACACCGGTGCTCAATGTTTACCTCAATACAAAGAATGCACATGAAGGCTGGTTCTATAAAAAAACGGAACCGTTTTTCACAGGCATGGAAAATGGGTACAAACGATTGCTGCAGTCGTTCATGCGTGTGCGTTGGGCGGCCTGGGTAATTGTACTGGTCTGCAGTGCGATGATCTGGTGGATCATGAAAGGATTGCAGAGCGAGATAGCGCCGCTGGAAGACAGAAGCAGTGTGCGGTTTACCGTTACGGGAGCGGAAGGAACGAGCTACAATTACATGCAGAAGATCGCTGACCAGATCACCGACTACCTGTACGATTCGGTGCCTGAACGGGATTTTGTGTTTGCACGTACCCCGTCTTTCGGCGCTACCAATACTTCGCAACCCAGAATAGGACTGGTGGATCCGCAGGAGAGAAAAAGAAACCAGAATGAGATTGCCAATGATTTGCAGAAAAAACTAACACGTTTCAATGATGCCAGGATATTTGCCGTACAGGAACAAACCATTTCAGTAGGGTTGGGATCAAGAGGCGCATTACCTGTGCAATTCATATTGCAGAACCAGGACATCAATAAGCTCAAACAAGTCATACCCCAATTCCTGGATGAAGTGAGGAAAGACAAAACTTTCTCCAATGCAGATGCAAACCTGAAATTCAACCGGCCCGAAGTGCAGCTGACGGTAGACCGGATGAAAATAAAGGACCTGGGACTCAGCACTGCCGATGTGGTATCGGCCATACAGGCTGCATTCAGCGGCGGGAGGATGGCTTATTTTATCATGAATGGTTACCAGTACCAGGTGATTGCGCAGGTTGACCGCGAGAACCGGAATAATCCCAATGATATCAGGAACCTTTATGTAAGGAACAACAAAGGGAAAAGTATTCCGCTTGATGCGGTAGTGCATCTTGAGCAGAGCAGTAACCCGTCTACCCTCTATCATTTCAACCGGTACAAAGCGGCAACGATCTCGGCATCGCTGGCAGAAGGCAAAACGATCGGCGATGGCATCAAAGCCATGAATAGTATTGCCGGTAAACTACTGGATGAAAGTTTCCACACTTCGCTGAGCGGACCTTCGCGCGATTACTCGGAAAGTTCTTCCAACATTGTATTTGCATTTATATTGGCATTGATACTGATCTACCTGGTATTATCGGCGCAATTCGAAAGTTTTTTTGATCCGCTTACCATTATGCTTACCGTACCGCTGGCATTGGCAGGGGCTTTGCTAAGCTTGTTCATTTTCAAACAAACGCTCAATATATTCTCAGAGATAGGAATGATCATGCTGATTGGACTGGTAACAAAGAATGGTATCCTGATCGTTGAATTTGCCAATCAGAAAAGAGCGAACGGACTACCCAAAATGGAGGCAGTGGTGGAAGCTGCTGTACAGCGGCTGAGGCCGATCATCATGACCAGTCTTGCTACTTCATTGGGGGCATTGCCCATTGCCATGAGCCTGGGTGCTGCTTCCACCAGCCGGATACCACTGGGCATTGTAGTAGTGGGTGGTATCCTGTTCTCACTCATCCTGACTTTATTTGTGATTCCCGCGGTGTATACGTTCATATCGGGCAAACACAAAGCCAGGACGGTAGCGATCACCGAATAATTGTATGTTATTTTGCGGCCTGCAATTACCTTTATGCACTAAAGCTTCCTCCCCATGGCAACTTCAACTATTGCAGATATCAGGCGCGACTATAAGTTACAATCGCTCGACGAAAAGGATGTGGCTTCAGACCCGATCGTGCAATTCGCCCGCTGGTGGGAAGAGGCCATTGCCAGTCATATTGATGAAGCCAATGCCATGACGCTTGCTACGGTTAATTCCAAAGGCTTGCCTTGTGCACGGATTGTTTTACTGAAAGGATACGATGAAAAAGGCTTTGTATTCTTTACCAATTATAACAGCCACAAAGGAGCAGAACTGGATAAGAACCCATATGCAGCATTGGTATTTTTCTGGAAAGAATTGGAAAGACAGGTTCGTATCGAAGGCACGGTAACCAAAACCAGCGTAGCGGAAAGTGATGCTTATTTTCATTCAAGGCCGGCAGGAAGCCGTATCGGTGCATGGGCCTCACCCCAGAGCAATGTGATTGCCGACCGGACGGAGATTGAAGAAAGTTACAGCAAGTATGAACAGCAGTTCGGCTATGTAGACATACCCCGGCCCAAGAACTGGGGCGGTTATGTGGTAAAACCAACCGCTGTTGAATTCTGGCAGGGACGCGGCAGCAGGCTGCACGACAGGATATTATATACAATTACAGGTGGGAATAAATGGAAAATGGAAAGACTGGCCCCTTAGCCGCAAACCCATACCAGCATTAAAATATGCTTAATATAAATCATTTATTTTTTGCACAATAAGTTAACAAATAGTTAACCATTTGGTACTAACTAATAGTTTTGTTGTAACTACAAACTATTAGACATGAGAAACCAAAACCTTGCATTTCTCTTTTTCTCCATTTTATGTTTATGGCTGGTAAGCCCTGTATACAGCCAGGTAACCACAGCCACTTTAAGCGGGATGGTAAAAGATACCAAAAACCAGCCACTGGCCGGTGCAACGGTATCCATTGCATTTTCAGAAGCGGGCATTCGTCAAACGGTCATTACCAAACAGGACGGACATTTCATTGTACCCAACCTGCGGGTAGGCGGACCGTATAAGATCACTGCTTCCTATGTTGGACAGGAAGCCGCAGAACTGGGAAATATTTTCCTGGAACTTGGCCAGAACAATTTTGTGGAGCTTACCATGCGTACCAAAGCCAAAGAGCTGGCCAATGTAACGGTAACTGCCAACAGGGCTTTTGACAATAAAAAGACCGGAGCATCTACCAACATCAGCAGCCGCCTGTTGAGGGAGTTGCCCACTATTTCCCGCTCGGCCGATGATTATTTGCGACTGACCCCTTCGGCGTCGCCTACTTATAATGGTATCTCTTTTGCAGGAAGGAACGGACAGTACAATAATTTTTCTTTGGATGGAGCGGTGTTCAATAACCCATTCGGATTGGATGCGCCTACGCCGGGCGGACAATCCAATGCGCAACCTATTTCGCTTGATGCGATTGACCAGATACAGGTAAACCTGGCGCCTTATGATGTTACACAGGCAGGTTTCACAGGGGCCGGTGTGAACACGGTAACCAAATCGGGAACCAACGCTGTATCGGGTACCGTATTCGGTTTTTTCCGCAACGATGCCATGACAGGGAAAAAAGTATCCGGCTCCAAACTGGTAGTGCCTTCGCTTAGTCACCTGCAGGCAGGTTTTTCACTGGGCGGCCCAATTGTAAAGAACAAACTTTTCTTCTTCGTGAATTTTGAAACCGAGCAGAGAAAAGACGAAGCCACCAGTTATGTAGCGCAAACAGCTTCCAATATCGGGCAATCAAATACTTCCAGGGTGCTGGAATCTGACCTGATTGCCGTGAGCAATATTCTGAAGAACCGTTTCGGTTATGTGACGGGTCCTTACCAGGGCTTTACTTTCAAACAGACCAATTATAAATGGCTGGCCAAACTGGACTGGAACATCAGCGATGTACACAAACTGGCATTTACTTATAACGGATTGGATGCAGGCCTGGATAAGCCGGCGCACCCCAGCGCCATCGGCAGACGCGGGCCTGACTTTTATACCCTGCAGTTCCAGAATTCAGGATACAGGATTGTGAACAGGTTGCATTCTTTCAATGCGGAACTTAAATCGAATTTCAACAGTAAATATGCCAATAAACTGAGGTTGGTATATACCCAGTTCAGGGATCACCGGGAGCCCTTCTCTGCACCTTTTCCTGTAGTCAATATCAGCAAGAATGGATTGCGTTACATTGTTGCCGGACATGAACCTTTCTCCATTCATAATGTATTGAACCAGGATGCGTTCCAGGCTACCGATAATTTCAACGTATTCCTGAACAAGCATACACTTACATTTGGAGCTTCTTACGAATCGTTCAAGTTTGCCAACTCATTTAACCTGGTAGCCAATGGATTCTCAATTTTCTCTGATGGGGATATCCAAACTTTTAAAGACAGTGTACCAGTGGGAGGCAAATTTGTATTTGGCGCTTATCCGCTCGACGTAGACGTCAATTATGCGAGGAACCACGCAGTTGCAGATCAATGGACCTGGTATTATATTACTGTAGGACAGGTTGCCGGCTATATGCAGGATGAATGGCAGATGAGCAATAAATTCCGCCTCACTTTTGGTATCAGGCTGGATGCGCCTTTTTATTCCAATGCCAGCTATAAAACGCCGAACCTTGATGGCAGCGGAAAATTCACCGGCTCCTTCACACAGGGCAGTCCTACTGTACCCAATAATGATAACCTGGCATTGTTTAACGCAGATGGACGCCCTGTAGCCAATGGCACCGGAAAGGAATTGGATAATACCCGCTTCCCCGACAAAAAGCCGTTGATCTCTCCCCGGGTAGGTTTCAACTATGATGTCAAAGGAGACAAAAGCGTTCAGTTGCGGGGTGGAACAGGTTTATTTACTGGCCGCTTCCCTTTTGTATGGGTGGGCAACCAGGTGGGTAATCCGTTCAGTTCCTTCTATTGTGTAACAGCCAAAGATTTCAAATGGCCGCAGATATGGAGAACGAATATTGGCGCTGATATCAGAACAAAAGATGGTACCCTGCTTACGGCCGATATCGTTTATTCAAAAGACATGAATGCCATGATGGTAAGGAATTACCAGTTGGGAACGCCTACAGGAACCTTGAATTCCGGTACAGGCGACAGGCGAAGTGTGTACCTGCCTGCCAATGTGGGAGGGAACTCCGCTTATGTTTTCACCAATACCAACAAAGGTTATCAGTTCAATGTGTCTTTACAGGCGCAGCACAATTTCAGGAAAGGTTTCTTTGCCATGGCGGGATATAATTTCCTTGTCTCAAAAGACGCGAGCTCTGTTTCTGCTGAGATCTCCAGTGATGCATTCGACCGCAATCCTGTTGTAGGTAATGCCAATGCTGCTGTACTCTCCAATTCTTTGTACGGTAATAAACACCGATTCCTGTTGGTAGGTTCCAAGCGTTTTACCTATGGCGCTGCACAACAGTGGGCTACTACAATTGCATTCTTCAGTTCCTGGACTTCTGGCAATCGGTTCTCTTATACCTATAATGGAGACATCAATAATGACGGATCTTCCTCTAATGACCTGTTGTATGTTCCTACCGATGCTGAGGTTGGCAGCATGAATTTCACACCTTTTACCGATGCGGTGGGCAATACGCAATCTGCTGGGGCCCAGCAACAGGCTTTCAGGGCATTTATTGCACAGGATAAATACCTGAGCAGCCGTCGCGGACAATATACCGAGAAGAACGGCGGACAAACGCCCTGGTTCAACCAACTGGATGTTCGGGTATTGCAGGATATCAAATTCAAAGGAGCCAACAATAAATCCCAGACCGTTCAATTGAGTCTCGACATCATCAACCTGGGCAATATGCTGAACAGTAATTGGGGGGTAAGGAAATATGCTTCTACGGCCAGTTATTACCAGCCACTGACAGTGAACTATAATAATAATAATCCAACCTATATTTTCGATCCTACTTTGAAAAACACGTTCATCAGCAGTCCTGAACTGATCAGCCGCTGGCAGCTGCAAGTTGGCTTACGGTATATATTTTAAAGTGTGATTTCAATAAAACAAAAAGCCCGCCCCCTAATATTAGGGGCGGGCTTTTTAGTATCCTTTGGGGAAGATTATTTTCTGTTCATTACTTTTTCGGCGGCCGCAACAATGTAAGGTGTATCAAGACCGTATTTAACCAGCAATTCAACAGGCTTACCACTCTCACCGAAAGTATCTTTCGTGCCAATGTATTCAATGGGAACAGGGAAGTTTTTAGCAGCTGTTTGCGCAATGGCATCTCCCAGTCCGCCTATGATGTTGTGCTCTTCCACTGTAACCGCGCATTTGGTTTTGCTGATCGATCGGATGATCGCTTCAGTATCCAGTGGTTTGATGGTATGTATGTTGATGAGTTCAACACTGATTCCTTTTTCTTCCAGTATCCTTCCGGCTTCGATGGCTTTCCATACCATATGGCCACAGGCAAAGATGGAAACATCGGTTCCTTCGCTCAACTGCTGCGCTTTGCCAATGACAAAATCGCTGCCGTCTTCTTTGGTGAAATTGGGCCATTTGGGGCGGCCGAAACGCAGGTAAACAGGGCCTTTGTAGGAAGCAATGGCTTTGGTAGCGGCCTTGGTCTGGTTAAAATCGCAGGGAACGATCACAGTCATGCCCGGCAGCATTTTCATCAAACCAATGTCTTCCAGTATCTGGTGGGTAGCTCCGTCTTCACCCAGTGTTAACCCGGCATGGGAAGCGCAGATTTTTACATTCTTACCACTATAGGCAACGCTCTGCCTGATCTGGTCGTACACACGGCCGGTACTGAAATTGGCGAAAGTGGTGGTATAGGGAATTTTACCACCAACGGTCATGCCCGCAGCAATACCGATCATATTAGCTTCGGCAATACCTACCTGTACAAAACGATGGGGGAAATCCTTGATAAAAGGGCCCAGCTTAAGCGAACCGGCGAGATCGGCCGTAAGCACTACAACGTTCTCGTTTTCCTTACCAATTTCATAAATGCCTTCACCGAAACCGCCGCGGGTTTCTTTTTCGTTCAGTACCTGTATGTCTTTTAACTTCATGATCGGGAGCTTATTTGCTTGAAAGTGCTGCAAAGTAAAGGAAAACCGCTTAATTGACAGCCAGAACCTCTTTTACATTACCGGTTCTTTTCAGCACACCCCAATGCTGCAACTCACCTTGAATGGCCCGCTTGAAGGCCCTGAACAGCACAATGAGCATGAGCCAGCGGTAAATGATGCGTTGGGGTATGAGGGATACCAGTTTGAGCATATTTTCCCGCTCAAAACGGAATGCAACCATGGCAATCAGCAGGTCTATGAACAGGAATATGAGGTAATAAAAACCAATTTGCATGATATTTCCTGTTAATATACCTATGACCATGAGCAGGTCGGCAACAGGTATCAATAAAGGCAGAACGTATTTGAACAGCAACATATCGGGCATAATGACCCAGCCTACTTTACCATATTTTATATTGAAAAGGGCATCCCTGTTTTTCCAGAAAGTCTGCATAACGCCAAAAGTCCAACGGAAACGCTGCTTCATGAATTGTTTCAATGTTTCGGGCGCTTCAGTAAGGGCAATGGCTTTGTTTTCATTTTCAATGGTATAGCCGCAACGGAGAATGCGAATAGTGAGGTCGCAGTCTTCTGCCAGTGTATCGGTAGTGAATCCGCCGGCGTCCTGGATGGCTTTTTTCCTGAAAGCGCCAATGGCTCCGGGAACAACTGTAATGCCATTGAAATAAGCAAAAGCGTTGCGGTCGATATTCTGACTGGAAATATATTCTATGCTTTGCCAGTGCGTGAGCAGGTTCACTTCATTGCCCACTTTTACATTGCCTGCTACTGCACCGGTCGTTTCCTTATTGAAATGTTTCATCAGTTGGCTAACGGCATCGGGCAGCAATTTGGTATCGGCATCAATGCAAACCACGAATTCGGCTTCGGTATGACCGATGCCGTAATTCAGCGCAGAAGCCTTACCGCCATTGGACTTGGTGAATACTTTTACCAACGGGTGATTGCTGAAAGCCTCGCTCACTTTGCGGAAAGTCTGGTCCTGGCTGCCATCATCCACAAAAATGAGATTGAAATTGGGATAATCGCAGCGCAGCAGGTTATGCATGGAGCTCACCGCATTCACTTCTTCGTTATAGGCCGGAACGATGATGGATACCAGGGGGGAACCTGCCAGGGGGGGCAATACCTTTCGTTTGTCTTTCAGCCGTTGTAAAATGGATAATACCAGTATGATGCCCATGCGTGCAATGCCCAGTATGAGGAATATAATGAATAGGCCGGCAAAGAAGTTGCTGCCATAAAAACCGGCTTTCCACAAGAGCAGGTCCAGTTGCATGAGATCATAGCCGCTTCCCTTGGACAGTGGTGGCATCATCTCATCTTTTTTTCTGCCCAGCAGGTTGGCAACGGACACGAACTGGTAACCATTTTTCTGAAAATATTCAATGATGCGGGGCAGGGCTTCGATAGTGGCATCGCGATTACCACCGGCATCGTGCAACAGGATGATATTGCCGGTATCTTTCAATCGCACTACCCGGTTGAAAATGGTATCGGCAGTCAGGGTATAATTGCCATCGGTCTGCCAGTCTTTCGGGTCGATGTTTTCGCCGATGGTAAGATAATCTTTGGTTCTGCGCAGACTGATGGGCAGCAGGGCTTCCAGCTCATCTACGTTTTCATTATCAGCATCACTGTAAGGAGCACGGAAAAGAATGGTACTATGCCCGGTAATGCATTCGATCAGCAGCCGGGTAGCGTTGATCTCCAGGTCGGCACGCTGCTTACCCACTTTGGCAATATTTGGGTGGGTAAATGTATGGTTGCCTATTTCATGTCCTTCCCGGTATATGCGTTGTACCAGCGGGATGTGTTTTTCTGCTTCGATACCTATCAGGAAAAAAGCGGCAGGTACATGGTAGCGGGAAAGGATATCCAATACTTTGCCGGTGTATTTGGGATCGGGGCCATCATCGAAAGTAAGCACCATTTTTTTGCCACGTGGTGCACCCATCTGTTTTACCATGAACATGGAGGGCAATGAATCATAAGTTTCTTCTGCAATGAGCAGCGCTGCTGAGTCAAGCTGGAAACTGATATGTCCCCTGCGGGGCATGGCAATCACTTTCATGATATCGCCGCTGCCGACATAATCCACGCTATTGCTGCCCTCCATTCTGCGGAAAACAGAAAAATCAAATTTCCGCAGGGCGTCCTTGGTCATGGGCTTGTTATAGAATTGCCAGAGCCGGATGTCTTCACTGCCCAGGCGCCATAAAGCAGCGCCCGCCAGCTGGTATTCGGTAGCAAAACGCAGTGTATTGAAATTAGTGGCGGCATCGGTGAAATGGACCTCATGCAAATCGTTGGTCTCGTCGTAATAGAGATAACTCAGGTTATAAGTGTCGTTATCAAAACGGATCTGCCCTTCACTTTCAGAAGCCACGGTAATGGCATCGCGGTAACCCATGGTAGTAGTGGAGCCCCCACTCTTTACCCAATCGTACCCATAAGAAGCCATACACAGAACGATCTTGCTGGGGGGCATCTTTTTGGTGATCTGGTCAAGCGCCTTTTCTACCCAACGCTGGCTGCTGATGGGCCCCGGCTTACTGTCGGCCGAATGCTCATCATAGGCCATGAGGAAAATATAATCGTTGTAGCTGGCCAATGCAGCCTGGTCGTAATCTTCATTGAACGGACTCACATCCTGCGATACCATCAGTCCTTCGGCATGAAATTTTTCATAGAGTTCTTTCTGAAAGGCCGTCAGCACCTCATTTTTAGCTTCTATCAGTGCTTCAAAGTCGATGTTCACACCAGCCATCCCATACAGTTTGCAGGTGCGTACCAGGTCATTGATAAGCTTGGTTTTTTTATTCGGGTCATTGATGATGCGGTGTACCACATCGCCATGCCAGGTTTTCCGGAAGTTATTGGTAAGCAGCGGCATGATTTTGATGCCCGATGCTTTCATGGTATTGAGGGCATTTTTATCAATATCTACCAGCAGGCTGTCGCCCTTGATGTCGAGAAAAAACCATTCAGGGATAACCAGGTTGATCTTATCAATGTTTTTTTGGAGAGAGAAGAGTGAAAGCGGGTCCCAGTTTACATAGAAAGCCGCCCTGATGCCCAGGCTGTCACTAAAAAAAGGAGAGCTGGACAGGTCTAGAACCTGGTTATTTTGACCGCAACCCAGTCCCTTTGCCCATTTATCGTTGATGAACTTACGGATGCCCTGGTATTCTTTGGTAATGGGCTCGGTAGGTTTATCTGATTGCAGCACTTTTTTTCTGATCTCATCCTGGAATACAGGTAATCGCTGGGGTTTGCTTGCAGAATAATTATAGGCGATCACAAAAGCTGTTGCGCCAATGAGCAGCAAAAAAAGAATGAGCCTGCCTCCCCATTTGGTACGCTGCCAACGGGTTGCATTATTCGTCTGAAAAATTTGTCCGGTTTCTTTAGTCATGTACAGGGTTAGTTGTCAGTTTTACTGATCTATCCCTCAAAGGTACTATAGAAATAAGGTGTTTTAGCTTCGAACTCGGCGCTGCAGGTATCTACCATCTTATACACCCTGGTAATACCCAATGCTTTTCTTTTCTGGTACACTTGCTCATCGGTACAGTCGCCATGCAGGATACGTGCGATCTGTTCATCGGAGAAGCCGTTCTTTTTGGCATCTTTTAACAGCTCATCGGGTATGGTAGCGATGGAATATTTAGCAATTTCTTTTTCCATATTGCAGATCAGCTGTATCTGGTAAATGAACCAGCGGTCGATTCCCGTTGCCTGCACAATAGATTTAACCGTAGAGCCCTGCATCAATGCATCCTTGATGCGGAAGATGCGGTCCCATTTCGGTGTTTTGATGTATTCTACCAGGTCGGCGCTTTTCATGAGGCTCTTTCCATAATAACCCAATCCAACGGCATCATTCTCGAGGCTCTGGCAGGCTTTCTGGATGGCTTCAGTAAAACTTCTGCCAATGGCCATCACTTCACCTACACTTTTCATTTGCAGGCCGAGGGTATCGTTGGCGCCTTTGAATTTATCGAAATTCCAGCGCGGCACTTTCACGATCACATAGTCCAGTGCAGGCTCGAAGTAAGCCGAAGTGGTTTTGGTGATCTGGTTCTTCAGTTCGTCGAGCGAATAACCAATTGCAAGTTTGGCTGCGATCTTGGCAATGGGGTAACCGGTTGCTTTGGAAGCAAGGGCGGACGAACGGCTCACACGGGGATTGATCTCTACCGCAATCAGTTCTTCTGTGGCGGGGTTGAGTGCGAACTGAACGTTACAACCACCGGCAAAATTGCCCAGCGAACGCATCATGAGGATGGCTTTATTGCGCATTTCCTGGAAAGCGGTATCGCTGAGGGTCATCGCAGGCGCTACCGTGATGGAATCGCCGGTATGCACACCCATGGGGTCGAGGTTCTCAACGGTACAGATGATCACTACATTGTCACTTTTATCGCGCAACAGTTCCAGTTCATATTCTTTCCAGCCCAATACCGCTTTTTCTACCAGCACTTCATGGATGGGAGAAGCTTTCAGTCCTCTGTCGAGGGCCGCATCGAGTTCGTCTTTACTGTGTACAAAGCCGCCGCCGGTACCACCGAGGGTAAAAGAGGGGCGGATTACCAGGGGGAACCCGATCTCCTGTGCGAACTCTTTACCTTCCAGGAAGCTGTTGGCTACCCTGCTGGGGGCTACGGCCATACCAATCTTTACCATCAGCTGGCGGAATTTTTCGCGGTCTTCGGCGGCGTCAATGGCCGCCACGTCCACTCCTATTAATCGAACACCATATTTTTCCCAAACACCCAGTTCATCTGCTTCTTTACAAAGGTTCAGGGCTGTTTGGCCACCCATGGTGGGCAATACCGCATCAATCTTGTTCTCATCAAGTATCTGCTCAATGCTTTCCACAGTAAGGGGCAGCAGGTATACTTTATCGGCCATCATGGGGTCGGTCATGATGGTAGCAGGATTGCTGTTGATCAGGATCACTTCAATGCCTTCTTCACGGAGACTGCGTGCTGCCTGGGAGCCGGAATAATCAAATTCACAGGCCTGTCCGATAATAATGGGACCGGAACCAATAATGAGTACGGATTTGATGGAATTGTCTTTGGGCATGGTTGCTTAAAAATAAATTGTGCAAATGTAGCACTGATGAGGGAATTATGCGGCATAATTTTCCTGCTTTTCCATATGAAAATGGATAGTATAAAATGTAATAAAGAAACACGCGATTCATTTTATGCTACTATAACAAACCCCAATTACCCTAATTTTATTACATGGAACTGCAAAAATTACCCTAATTTTATTACATATAACTGCAAAAATTACCCTAATTTTATTACATGTTCGATCGTAATATACTGATAGAGTTGAAGTTATGGATAAATCAAGTAAACAGGAAGCCCCTGGTACTGAGGGGTGCCAGGCAGGTGGGCAAAACAACAGTAGTACGGGAATTGGGCAAGCAGTGTAAGCAGTTTATTTACCTGAACCTGGAAATGGCTGAAGACAGGAAGCCATTTGAACAGTTTACCAATGTATCCACGCTACTGCAAACCGTTTTTCTGCTAAAAAATAAACTGTTAGCTGAAAAAGAAGATACTTTATTGTTCATTGATGAAATACAGGAGCACCCCCCTGCATTGAACATACTCAGGTATTTATACGAACAGGAGCCCACACTACCGGTGATAGCTGCAGGCAGTACCCTGGAAACGGCGTTCGATAAAGACATACATTTTCCGGTGGGAAGGGTCGAGTACAAAGTATTAAGACCTGCCTCGTTCCTGGAGTTCCTCAATGCAAATGGAGAAATGGTTGCATTGGAAACGTTGAAGGAAATCCCGTTTCCCAACTTTGCACACGATACGCTTCAGCGCTTATTTCATACTTATGCTTTAACGGGTGGGATGCCCGAAGTAGTAAATCATTATGCCCACAGCAAAGATCTTACGGCTTTGGCTTCTATTTATGATTCATTGCTGACATCTTATGCCGATGATGTAGAGAAATATGCCAATGGCCCGCAACAAACTCAACTGATCAGGCATGCCATTCGATCTGTTTTTGGAGAAGCGGGTAACCGGATTACTTTTGAAGGTTTTGGCCATTCTGCGTATCGCTCACGCGATGTGAAAGAAGCTTTGGTGATGCTTGAAAAGACATTCCTGATACAATTGGTCTACCCGCAAACAGATACCCAATTACCGTTGCTGCCTGATGTAAAGAAGAAGCCACGGTTGCAGGTATTGGATACCGGGTTACTCAATTATATTGCGGGGATACAAACCGATATCATACAGAGTACGGATTTAAACAGTGTATACAACGGCACAATGATAGAACACCTGGTAGGGCAGGAAATCCTGGCACATCAATACCTTTCCTTAAGCAGCCTTCATTTTTGGGTGCGCGAGAAAAGCACTTCAAATGCCGAAGTAGATTATTTATATGCTTATGAAGGGAAGCTGATTCCAATAGAAGTAAAATCAGGTGCAACAGGGAAACTCAAATCATTACATATTTTCATGGACATGGTGCCGCATAACATGGCCATTCGTTTTTATGCAGGCACCATCAATATCACACAACCGGTTACCCCTGCGGGTAAGGCTTATCATTTGTTAAGCTTACCCTATTTTCTGGCCACCCAACTCGATGGTTATATCAGTTGGTTCCAACAGCAAGTTCACCGCGGCAAATCATCTTGAACATACTAATTTTGCCTCTTCAATCAGGTAGTATGGCCATGTTAAAAGAAGGAAGCAAAGCCCCTGTTTTCAGAGGGGTTGATCAGAACGGGAAAGCAATTTCACTGGAAGATTTCAAAGGAAACAAAGTGGTGCTTTATTTTTACCCGCACGACGATACGCCCACCTGTACCAACCAGGCCTGCAACCTGCGCGACAATTACAGTGAGCTGATCAAAAGAGGGTTCAAAGTAGTAGGGGTGAGTACAGACAGCGTCAAAAAACACAAGAAATTCGAAACCAGATACAACCTGCCTTTCCCGCTTATTGCCGATGAAGACCTGGTCATTGTGAACCAATACAAAGTATGGGGCGAAAAACAATTTATGGGCCGCACCATCATTGGTACCAAACGCACCACTTTCCTGATCGATGAAAAAGGCATCATCAGAAAGATCATCGAAAAACCGGTCTCAAAAAAACATACCGAAGAGATTCTCACAGCCTGGGACGCTCAATAACTTCCTTTTAATACGGTCTTTTTGCTTCCAAAATCATTGCTGTGGATGATAGACAATTCAAGCTGGTTGCCGTCAAAATGCATCCTGTAAGTCCTTGTATGTGGGCTCTCGATGTATCGCAGGGTACATTCAAGTGTATTGTTATCGAGCCACCGGTAGCTGCCCGCAACTTTAAAAGCGCCCAATTCTTTAAAAGTAGTGCGACCATTTTCAGGAGTTATTAAATAAGGTTGTGGCATGTTGCTGCTGCCGTATGCCCATTTCTCTTTCGCAAAATTGATATGAAAATCGGCCGTGTCTGTTGTCAGATGAAGGGTGCAGGACTGGTTGTCAAACTGCAATGACAAACGCTGAATAAAGTTATTGTTAGCGTCAATTTTATACGATTTGCCGGATAGGCTTGCAGCAAGCGTAGAAGCGATACCGCTGGCAGGAACCGGCAGGGTCAATGCGGCCAACTGTTGTTGAAGCGTATTTTCACTTTTGCCATTTTTCAATTGTCTTTTATTCGTAAGGGATGGTAGCAGGTGTTTCCAGACCAGGTCTAATTCATCCTGCATGTTACTGGTCTCCGAAGTAATAGCAATCACTGCGTCCTGTTCGGGCAGCACGATGATATATTGCCCATAAGCCCCGTCACCCCGATAGGCATTGTGCCGGCATCTCCACATCTGGTAACAATACCCCTGCAGCCAGTCGCTGGAATCTTTCCTGCTTTGGGGTGCATCGGGTTCCTGGTCAATTTTTTTTGTGCTGGCTTCCTTTACCCAGTTTGCAGGTAATACCTGCCTGCCATGCCATTTGCCATTTTGCAGGAAAAGCTGGCCAAATTTTGCCATGTCTTCAGTTTTGATCCGTAAACCCCATCCTCCTGTATTGATTCCCATTGGGTCGGTTTCCCAGTCCATGCCACTAATACCCAACGGGTCAAAAAGCCGGGGTTTTAAATAATCGATTTCCTTTTGCCTGGTAACTTTTTGTACAATGGCTGACAGCATATAAGTGCCAAGGGAATTGTACAAAAAACGGGTGCCGGGTTTGTATACAATGGATGTATGAAGAAAGGCTTTTACCCAATTGGTATCGTGCTGTACGGTAGTAACAGTAGGGTCAGGGTCCTGCCCTACCGACATGGTCAGCACATCTTTCACAGTCAGTGCTGCAAGATTGGGGTTGCTGGTGTCGGGCAGGTACTGCGGAAAAAACGAAATGACTTTGTCGGCGAGAGATAATTTATGTTCTGCAACGGCAAGTCCCACAGCAGTAGCTGTAAAGCTTTTGCTGGTAGAGTACATGGTATGTCTCAGGTCGCTGCGGTACGGATTCCACCAGCCTTCTGCAATGACTTTTCCATGCCGGAGCAACATAAAACTGTGCAATTCGTTTTTGCTGTTTTTTACCGCATTCAAAAAACTGATGATGGAGTCAGCGATTACACCTTCTTTACCCGGTGTGCTGCGGGGCAGAGAATGGTTATGCTGTGCTTGTGCACAAAGGCAGCTGCCGATTATTAAAAGGGCGGCCAATTTATTCTTTAAATTCATATGCAAGTGATTCAAAACGCTGAGCAAAACGGAACTGAAGATAGAAGAAAATAGTTAACTTGTTTCATCAGACAATGCTCATCATGAAACAAACAACACTCCTGTTCGGCTGTCTTTTATTGACGATAGCCGGCTTTGCACAAAAAACAGATCAACGTCTTCAAGAACAAATTACCCGCCTGGTAGAGGGCTTTCATGGAGACATTGGTATATACGTACATGACCTCAAAAAGAACCGCATAGCAGCGATCAATGCCGATACGGTTTTTCCTACGGCCAGCATGGTCAAAGTGCCCATATTGACAGGCGTCATGGATAAGATTCATAAAAAAGAACTGGATTATCACCAGGTGCTGACCTATAAAGACTCGCTTTTGTATGAAGGGGTAGACATCCTGGGCTCGTTTAAGAACAACGAGAAAATTGAATTGAGCAAAGTGATCATGCTCATGCTTACCATGAGTGATAATACCGCCAGCCTCTGGTTGCAAACACTGGCTGGCAAAGGCACTCGCATCAATGAGATCATGGACAGTATCGGACTGAAAGTGACCAGGGTGAACAGCCGTACACCCGGGAGAGAAGCAAACAGGAGTATGTATGGGTGGGGGCAATCATCGCCCAGGGAAATGGCATCACTGATGGAAATGATCGTAAAAAAACAACTGATCAGCGACAGCGCCAGCCAGATGATGCTGCGTTTACTGGGCAGGAATTACTGGGATGAGAATGCCATTTCACAGATCCCTTCCGATGTATTCGTTGCCAGTAAAAGCGGTGCGGTAGATGCTACCAGAAATGAAGTGCTGTTTGTGAACGGGAAAAAATGCAGTTATATTTTCTGTATCTGCAGCAAGAACAATAAAGACATCAGTTGGGATGAATCTGTGAACGAAGCCTGGGTATTGACGCGCAAACTATCGAAACTATTCTGGGAGTATTTCCGCTAAAGAATATGATAGACCAGGAAACTCATGGAATAAGCCAGTATGGTCATGTAAGTAAATTGGAATAACGGCCATTTCCAGGATTTGGTTTCCCGCCTCACCACGGCCAGTGTGCTCATGCACTGCATGGCCAATACATAAAATACCATGAGTGATAAAGCGGCAGCCAAAGTATACACGGGGCGACCGTCAGGATGCCGGGCAGACTGCAATTTTTCACGCAGGGAGGCATTGTCCGACTTTTCCACGCTGTATAAAGTGGCCATGGTACCCACAAACACTTCCCTTGCTGCAAAAGAAGTGATCAGGGCAATACCGATCTTCCAGTCATAACCTAACGGAGTAATCACCGGTTCAATGGTCTTGCCCAATATGCCGGCATAAGAGTTTTGCAATTTTTCAGTAGAAAGGTGTTTCTGTAAAGAATCTTTTTGCGCCGGCATTTGCTGTATCAGTGCGGCGTACTTGTCTTTTATTTTCGATATCCGGTGGCCAGGTCCGAAATTGCTCAGGAACCATAACAATAAGCTGATCACCATGATCACTTTACCGGCATCGGTCACAAATATCTTTGCTTTTTCTACCATGGTAATGGCTGCATTCTTCCAGCGGGGAGCACGATACACAGGCAGCTCCAGGATAAAAAAACTTTTCTCCCTGATGTTGATGAACCATTTCATCACATAGCTGACGATCATGGCCATGGTGGTTCCGAGCAGGTAAAGTCCCATCATCACCAATCCCTGCAGGCTGAGGAAACCGAAATAATATTTATCGGTTACTACCAGGGATATCAGTATGGTATATACAGGCAAGCGTGCGCTGCAGCTCATCAGCGGTGTGATGAGGATGGTAAGTAAACGTTCTTTCTGGTTCTCGATATTGCGGGTGCTCATGATGGCAGGGACTGCACAGGCATAGCCGCTGATCATGGGCATGACGCTTTTGCCGTTTAGTCCCACTTTACGCATAAGCTTATCGCTCAGGAAGCTGATGCGCGCCATGTAACCGGTATCTTCCAATAAAGTAATAAGTCCGAATAAGATCATGATCTGCGGAACAAACACAAGTATACCGCTCAAGCCGGCCAGGAAGCCATTGATGAGCAGGTTACTCCACCAGGCTTCGGGTAACACATTGCCCAGCCAGCCTCCGGCTTGTTTGAAGCTCCATTCAATGCCATCCATGGGAAAGCGGGCCAGCCAGAAGATACTCTGGAACAATAAAAACAATACTGTCAATAAAATGATATAACCCCAGGTACGGTGCAGGAGGAGGTTGTCGAGTTTGTCGGTAAACAGTTTTTTCTCGAGCGGACCAGGCTCCACCACATTCTGTTGCATGATCTGCCTGATGCGGTGGTATCGCTGCATGATCTCTTCGGCCTGCGTTTTAGTGGGATTGAATTTATGATCAATTTCTACCTGTTCAATAGCAGCCTGCAAAGTATTGTTCAGCGGGAAATATTCGTGGTTGATGAGGTAATGCACGGAAGCATAATCGCTCAATTGAGGCGTGAGTTGTTGTATACCCTGGATGGCTTCGGGAGCCAGTTTTTTGGTTTCAATGAAATCACGCTTATTGGCCGGAGTATGCATGCGGGCTACCTGCAACAATACTTTTTTAAGGTTGCCAATGCCTTTGTTCCTGCGCGGGTTCACTGCCACAACCGGAATACCCAGTTCAGCTTCAAGGCCATTGATATCAATGCTGATGTTTTTCCTGGCGGCAATATCATTCATGGTCAGCGCCATCACCACCGGTATCTTGAGGTCGATGATCTGGCTGCAGAAAAGCAGGTTGCGTTT
This sequence comes from Sediminibacterium sp., assembly GCA_041798205.1. Lineage (GTDB taxonomy): Bacteria > Bacteroidota > Bacteroidia > Chitinophagales > Chitinophagaceae > Sediminibacterium. The sequence continues at coordinate 352,767 of JBHCAK010000008.1, read as the reverse complement.
GAGGTTGCTGGCATCAGCTACCAATAGAACCACATCGGCCCTGATATCGGTATCGGCGCCCATCAATACTTTATAAGCTACCCATTCATCGGTACGGCGGGGATAAAGGCTGTAAGTGCCCGGAAGATCGATCAGTTCGGCCTGTTGCTGTTCGTCGAGCATCAGGGTACCGGTTTTCTTGTCAACCGTTACTCCCGGGAAATTACCCACTTTCTGGTTCAGTCCGGTAAGGTTATTGAACAGGGAACTTTTACCGCTGTTAGGGTTGCCAACAAGTGCTATATGAATGGATTTCTTTGCCAAAATCTGAAATGTTTGCAAAAGTAGCTGCAATATAGGGTGCTTGCTTACGAGTTTGGGAACAGAATGATGCCGGCATTATTTTTGCCCCAGGAAGTTTACATATGAAGAAAATTTTATGGGTTGTATTGCTGGTACCGGCACTTACTTACGCCCAAAGCGAACGAAAAAAAAGGCGGGCTGAAGAAAAGGCCAATGCAGAAATGTTGGTACACCTGAAAGCGCATACGCAACAATTCCTGAATCAGTCGTACATAGGACAGCAATACCAGCAAATTGGACTGGAGCCCAAAGGTATCCATGGTTACCTGCAGGAATTCCAGGTCAATGATGGCAAACAGATAGACTCTTCTACCCAATTAAAAGTGGATGGCCGGCTGCTGGAGTTGCAAGCAGACTACATACCGCTGGCATTCAGTGCCCAGGCACAATGGAAAGGGGAGGCGGCCATGGCATTGAATGAAAACCGGCAACCCTGGTTCAGGGATTTGAAGGAGCTGTTGGAAGATCATAAAGATGACCCGCGCTTCAACCTGGGAAATGAGATCAGAAAATTGGCCAATACAGCTTTTAAAAAAGGGGCTGTCGCTTATTTTGTTTACAACAGCTCAACCATCCCCGATCATCTTCGTTTCAATAATCATGATACCATTGCAACCGCCAGTATACCGGTGATCTATATCACAACAAAAGGCCTGCAGAACTCTTTTCATGACCGTTCGGCCACACTTGCCATAGAAGCGAGGACCTCTTTTTTTACCAGAAGCTACCGGGTGAAAAACCTGCTGGGCTTTATCAATCATCATGCTGCCGCCACTGTTCTGCTCTGCACTTCTGCTGTACGCAATGATGATGGGACCAATACGGCAGCATTAATAGAGATTGCCCGGTTGTTGAAAAAATCAACAACAACCAATTATAATTACCTGGTGCTCCATTCTTCAGGTACGGGAAATACAAACGGAGAAAATGAGCAGTGGGTAAAACAACTCAATCTTTCGGTTGCTCCTGCGTGTGTGATAAGACTGGTCAAAAAACCGACCCGCGATGGTTTCATCAATTATGAAGCAGAAAAAGACAGGGTAAGGCAGGTATACGATCTGCTTCTTTCCACAGATATCCAGGGAAAACTACCCGCTACTCAAATGGAGTTTTAACTTTGCAGGAATGAAATTGCGCCTGAATATAGAAGAACTGAATGAGGATTTCTTTGGAGATACCCGGCTGCTGGGCATTACGGCGCCCCTGAAAAATTACCAGTTCTGCCTGCAATTGAACAACCTGCTGGGCTACGATTTTCGTGTAAATCCGTCTATTGAAGTACACCTGAAGAAAAAAAGCCGCAGCTATTATTTTACGGTATATGAATCGAAAGAACCAAACAGTTTCCTCACGCATTATCTTTACCATAACCAGTTCGACGGCGAATACCTGTTACCGGAATTCAGGCATATGGACTTTTTGTGGCTGATGAAAGGCGACTGGGTAGATGATGAAAAGTGCAGCTGGATCAGGCAGTCGGTGAAAAACCTGAATGGCGTGCAATTGGTAGCCGAGCTGACCAATGAGCAGATCAAAAACAAAGGAAATATGGTTTTTTGACGAAAAGAGAAACAAAGCGATCAAATCAGCAATCAAAAAATCAGCAATCAGAAATCTCCTCTTATGTGGACCGAACAAAACAATGCGCTTTACCGGAAATTTGAGTTCAGGAATTTTTCGGAAGCGTTTGCTTTCATGACACGGGTAGCCCTGGAAGCGGAAAAAATGAACCATCATCCTTTATGGACCAATGTGTGGAACAGGGTGGAGATATGGCTCAATACCCATGATGCAGGCGATGTGATCACGGAAAAAGATCATGCGCTTGCAAAAAAGATCGATGCATTGCTTTGAGGCAGATCAGAATATCCATTCCACTTCACCAAAGCGGAATTGTTCCTGTATGCCATCGTCTACCAGTAATGCGCCTTCTGTATTCACGCTTTTGATGGTGCAATTGAAACCGATGGTTTCTTTTTTCAGTTTCACTTTTTCATTACGCATGAAAAGGTGCTGGTTATAGGAGGCAAGCATTGTTTCAAAATTGCCCGCTTTTAATTCCTGGTAGCGATTTTCAAGACAGCTGCAAAGTTCGCGGGCCATTGCCGGAGCATCATATGGTCTGCCGGTGATCTGCCTGAGAGAAACGGCGCGGCTTGCGTGTGCAGGGAAATTTGTCTGGTTGATATTAAGACCCATTCCGGCAACAGACCACTGCCATTTATTGCCCCGGACCAGGTTTTCTATCAGTATCCCCCCTGCCTTTCTGTCACGCCAATAAATATCGTTCGGCCATTTTATTTTGGTCTCATCGCCGGCATAACGGCTGTAAAAATCATGACAGGCCAGTGCAGCCATTACACTCAGGTGAAATTGCTGGCTGATCAGCAGGAAGGAGCTGTCCAGCAGTATCGATAAAATGATATTGCTTCCCGGTTCAGTATCCCAGCTTTTACCCCGCTGGCCTTTCCCGGCATATTGCGCATAGGCGAAAAATGCAGCGCCATGAGCGGCCATATTTGCCTGTACCTGCCTGGTGGCATAGATGTTGGTACTGTCTGTTTCGGATAATTCCACGAATGGTATGCCGATGCGACTTTTCGCAGCCATTGGTGACAAAGAATTACTATTTTTGACGAAGTTAATTTAATAATTATTGGAACCACTTTCTGTTTTAAAAAGCCGTAAAAAGAATACCGTAACAAGGCTCTCACGCAATTCAAAGATCTTCAAGACCATCATTAAAGCCATACAGGACAAGAAGGGAGGAGACATTGTGAGTCTGGACCTGCGAAAAATACCCGAAGCTTCGACCGATTTCTTCATCATTTGCCAGGCTTCCAACAGCACTCAGATCAGGGCCATCAGCGACTATATAGAAGAGCAGGTAAAACTGGTGTGCGAAGAAATGCCGTATAAACATGAGGGCAGGCAGGCTTTACAGTGGGTATTGATAGATTACGTAGATGTGGTGGTACATGTGATGCATCCCGAATCCAGGAAATTCTATAAACTGGAAGACATGTGGAGCGATGCCACCGCCCAACTGCATGAACCCCAATTGTTAAAATAAAAAGGGTAGCCAATCGTTTACCACCAATAAACACTAATATTACCAGATTACTGATAGAAGAACCGTTATGTCACAGGAAAACAAGAATATGAAGCCGGGAATGCAGGATAAGGGCGACGGACCACGCAAGGGGTTCAAATTCAATCCATATTGGGTATATGCAATCATTGCCATCATACTGCTTTCAGCACAGTTCATGCGTTTTGCACCCGATCTCACCCGTACTACGGAACAGGAATTCAAGCAAAAAATGCTGATCAAAGGTGATGTGGAAAAGCTGGACCTCGTTACCAATAAAAACGAAGTAAGGGTGTACATCAAACTGGACAGTCTTGCGAAGGATTTCTATGTACAGAAATTCAAACAGGTGCTTACAAAGGATAAAGTGAGGCAGAGTCCGTTGTTTGTATTTAAAGTAACCGACTGGCCCTCTTTCAAAACAAACCTGGCCGATCTGTACAAAACCAATCATATAGAAGAAGTACCCCAGAACACATTTGACGAAGCGGAATGGTTCAGTCCCGTTATCAATGCTGTTTTCTCCCTTGGTCTTATTATAGTAGTATGGATATTACTGATGCGTAAGATGGGTGGACCCGCAGGCGGAGGTGGTCCCGGCGGCATTTTCAACATTGGTAAATCAAAAGCCACTTTGTTCGATAAAGGCGCTAAGGTGAACATTACTTTTGCCGATGTAGCCGGACTGGATGAAGCCAAAGTGGAAGTGATGGAGATCGTGGATTTTCTTAAGAACCCCAAAAAATATACATCCCTGGGAGGTAAGATACCTAAGGGAGCTTTGCTGGTGGGTCCTCCGGGCACTGGTAAAACCCTGCTGGCCAAAGCCATGGCGGGTGAGGCGCAAGTGCCTTTCTTCAGCCTCAGCGGCAGTGATTTCGTGGAAATGTTTGTAGGTGTGGGCGCCAGCCGCGTGCGAGACCTTTTCAAACAGGCCCGTGAAAAAGCGCCCTGTATCATTTTCATTGATGAAATTGATGCCATCGGCCGTGCCCGCGGACGCAATGCCATCATGAGTAACGATGAAAGAGAAAATACCCTGAACCAGTTACTGGTAGAAATGGATGGTTTTGGCGGCGATACCGGGATCATTATCCTGGCGGCTACCAACAGGCCCGATGTGCTGGACAGTGCCCTGCTGCGTCCGGGTCGTTTCGACAGGCAGATATCGATCGACAGGCCCGACGTAAAAGGAAGAGAGGCTATTTTTAAAGTGCACCTGGCCCCTATTAAAATATCAGAAACACTGGACTTGCACAAACTGGCCGAACAAACACCCGGATTTGCGGGTGCAGATATAGCCAACGTATGTAATGAAGCCGCACTGATAGCTGCCCGCAAGAACAAGGAAGCTGTAGATATGAGCGATTTCCAGGATGCAATAGACCGTGTGATAGGCGGATTGGAAAAGAAAAATAAGATCATTGCCCCGCATGAAAAAGAGGTGATCGCTTATCACGAAGCAGGACACGCCATTTGCGGCTGGTTCCTGGAATATGCCTATCCTTTGTTGAAAGTAACCATCGTGCCGCGTGGTACTGCCGCGCTGGGCTATGCGCAATACACGCCAACAGAACAGTACCTCTATACGACCGACCAGCTGATGGACCAGATCTGTATGACTTTGGGCGGTCGAGCGGCAGAAGAAATATTTTTCGGTAAAATATCTACCGGCGCTGCCAATGACCTGCAGCAGATTACCAGGATTGCCTACAGCATGGTAACCGCATATGGTATGAATAATAAAGTAGGTAATGTAAGCTTTTATGATCCTTCACAGGAAAACACCTTCACCAAACCTTACAGCGAAGAAACCGGGAAGATCATTGATGAGGAAGTAAGGAATATCATTGATGAAGCATATAAACGTACCCTGCAATTGCTGACCGAAAAAAAGCTGGAAGTGGAGAAACTGGCGAAGGAACTGCTGGATAAGGAAGTACTGCATAAGAGCGATGTGGAAGAGCTGATAGGAAAGAGGCCATTTGAAGAAAAGAAACTGCTGGAGGTATCGGCCGGACAAAACAATGGACTGGTTACAGGGCAGGACATTTCCAGATAATTTCATCATGACAAACACAGCAAGAAAAAATATTCTGCACAAAATAAAACAGGCACTGGTGCAACCGGTGCCTGTTCCTTTTCCTGAAAGTGCGGGTAATACCAGTGTATTTCAACCGCAACAACAGGAACTGGAAATACTGTTTGCAGAGAATTTCAACAAACTGCAGGGCAGGTTCGCCTTTTGTGCCAATGAAAAAGAACTGGCATCGCAATTGGGTATGTTGGTGATCCAGCGTAAATGGGAATCGATTTATTGCAGGGAAGAGAAACTGAGGAGTAGTCTCCAGGATGCAGGGTTTGCGGCTATGACGGCCCCGGATGTACAGGGCTGCGATGCTTCAGTTACCGGTTGCGAATACCTTGTGGCCCGTACGGGCAGCATATTGATGAGCAGCGGCCAGCAAAGCGGACGTACCGTAAGCGTGTATGCGCCAGTACATATTTGTATTGCTTATACCGATCAGTTGGTGTATGATGTTGCAGACGGACTGGAATTGTTGCGGCATAAATACAGTACGCAAATGCCTTCTCTTATCACGCTGGCGAGCGGACCCAGTCGCACTGCAGATATTGAAAAAACGCTGGTGGTAGGTGTGCATGGTCCCAAAGAAGTGTTCTGCTTCCTCGTAGAACGTTGATGAATCAATGATAGAAATGTTTGATCAATGAATGTAACATCCGGCAAGAAAATATATTTTTTATCAGATTTTCATTTAGGCGCGCCTGATTTTGACAGCAGCCTGGTGAGAGAGAAAAAAGTGGTGAGCTTTTTGGACAGCATCAAACAGGATGCGTCTGAAATATTCATTGTAGGCGATATTTTCGATTTCTGGTATGAATACAAAACAGTAGTACCCAAAGGATATACACGCCTGTTAGGCAAGCTGGCCGAACTGACCGACAGGGGCATCAAAGTGCATGTATTTGTTGGCAACCACGATATGTGGATGAGCGGCTATTTTGAAAAAGAACTTAATATTCCTGTATACCATGCACCGAAAACTTTTGTATGGGGAGGAAAAAAATTTTTCATTGGGCATGGCGACGGACTGGGCCCGGGCGACAAAGGATATAAATTCATCAAGAAAATATTCCGCAACCCGATGTGTCAGTGGTTATTCGGGCAATTACATCCTACCTGGGGCATGGGTCTGGCCAATTATTTCAGTCGTAAAAGCCGCGAAAAAACAGGTTCTGCCGATCAGCATTTCCTGGGTGAAGACAATGAATGGCTGATCATTTATTGCAGGGAAATACTGGAACAACAGCATTTTGATTATTTTGTTTTTGGGCACCGGCATTATCCCATCGACTTCAAACTGAACGATAACAGCCGCTACATCAACCTGGGAGACTGGATAAGAACATTCACCTATGCCAGTTTCGATGGCGTCGATATGCAATTGCATGAGTGGGAACACTGAAAAACTGTTCTTCGTAACTTGCAATTATGAAAAAATTCTTGCAACAGGAGTTTCTGAACAATACCCTTGAAACTTATTTATACGTAGCTGGTATCATATTACTGGCCGTGCTTTGCAAAAGGATCATCGCAAAATTCCTGGCCAGGCTTATTTACCGGTGGACGATGGCCAGGGAAGGCAAGATCGCAGGACCTCAATCCTTCCTCGACCTTGTAGTAGGTCCATTGGATATTTTCCTTGTGCTGCTCATTTCCATGATAGCGTTGGACAAACTCACTTTCCCCAGCGCTCTTGAATTCAAACTTTTCCATGTTACCTCCCGCCAATTGATCGATTCTATTGCCGATGGTGTAATGATCGGTGTTTTTATATGGTTATGCCTGCGCATCATTGATTTCCTGGCATTGATATTAAAAGAAAAGGCTCACAAGACGGGGGAACATACAGATAACCAACTGATCGGTTTTTTCAAAGACTTCCTGAAAGCCTTACTGGTGATCATGGGCATATTGCTGATCATAAAAACCTCTTTTCATCAGAATATCAGCAGTGTACTTACCGGACTAAGTCTGGTAGGCGCTGCCATAGCGCTTGCCACGAAAGAAAGCATGGAGAACCTGATCGCTTCTTTCATCATTTTCTTCGACAAGCCATTTAAAACCGGCGACCTGGTGAAAGTAAGCGGGTTTACCGGCAATATTGAAAAGATCGGATTGCGCAGCACCCGCATTCGCACGGCGGATAAAACTTATATCACCGTGCCCAATAAACAAATGGTGGATACCATCATAGACAATATCACGCTTCGCACGCAAAGAAAGGTGGAACTTAGACTTGAACTGGACCTGAATGCTACTGTGGAACAGTTGTCGCAGCTAACGCCGGCTGTTAAACAGATCCTGCAACAAAAACCGGAAATAGAAAACAGCGTGGTATACCTGATGGATACAGGCAGGCAGGCGCATATCATGGCCATCGATTATTTTTCCAACATGGAACAACCATTGGAAGCTTTCTACCGCATGCGTGAACGGGTAAACCTGGAAGTGATTGGTTTATTGGAAAAGAATGGCATCAGCATGGCTGCTTCTTCTACTAATGTAGTGGTACGTAATAACGATGGAACAACTGCCTGACGGTATTCAAAGAGTGGCTTTTAATTCCAGCAGGAACGACCTGAATTTTGTAAGAGACTGTACCAATTGGGTTTGTGTGTCTACTTTCTTCCTGTTGGTCTTGAGATAATTGCGGGCGCCTGCAATGGAAAACTTGCGTTGACGCAGCAGGTAATAAATAAGCTGCAGGTTCTTGATATCTTCTACACGGAACAGCCTGTCCCCCTTGCGTGTCTTACGCGGCTGTAAAATATCAAATTCATTTTCCCAGTAACGCAACAGGGAAGTATTCACTTTAAACCATCCGGCTACCTCACTGATGGAATAATACAGCTTTTGACTAAGGGTTTCTTCATCGGGAATACTGATCAGGTCCACCTCACTGTCGATCTCTTTGAAAGACTTCCGGCCCCTTTTACCCGGTGGTTTAACGGGTGCAGGCGCAGCGGGGACACTGGCAGGTGTTTCTTCTTTGACGGTAACAGGGTTCTCTTTGGGAATTGCTGCTTTGGGTTTGATCTTTACCACTATCCGCTCATCGGCAAACACCACAGGCTCAGCAGGGGGTGTTGCATGCGCGTCCCTGGTTGCTTCTTCCAGTTCCATGACCACAGGTTCAGCAATTGCTTCCATTACTGCGGTTTCGGATGACTGTCCAAACAAATCTAATTGCAACAGGTTCTTACGCATGACCTAAAATTACTACAACAAAATGGCAGCATTTTGTTAATACCGGGAGAAGTGGAAAAGATGTAAGTATCTTGCGAAGATATCAACCTCTGCGAATGAATCCCATTACAACAATCGCTGTATGCGGTGCAGGAACCATGGGCAGCGGCATTGCCCAGGTGGCAGCCATGGCCGGTTTTGCAACCATACAATTCGATATCAGTGAAAATATGCTGGAGAGCAGCAGGATTTCCATAGAAAAAAACCTGTTGAAACTGGTGGAAAGAGGGAGGATCACAGCAGAAGAAAAGGACAGGGTATTGGAACGGATTTTGTTTACTGCCGATATACAGAAATGCAGCGCCGACCTCATTATTGAAGCTATCATAGAAAAGAAAGAGGCCAAAACAGCACTTTTCAATCAACTGACAGCCATCAATAAAAAAAATTGCATACTGGCTACCAATACTTCTTCAATCGCGGTAAGTGAAATAGCCGCCGGTACCGAGTTCCCTTCACGCGTTGCGGGCATGCATTTTTTCAACCCGGCCCCCCAGATGAAACTGGTAGAACTGATCCGTGGCGAGCAAACCGATGAAATGGTAATAGAGCAGCTGACGGCAGTATCCAGGCAAATGGATAAGATACCGGTGGTGTGCAAAGACGCGCCGGGTTTTATTGTGAACCGCGTAGCCCGCCATTATTACCTTGAAGCCATGAGACTGGTAGAATCCGGCAAGGCCGATATGGCTGTTGTGGACAGCATCATGGAAGCATCTGGTTTTAAAATGGGACCCTTCAGGCTGATGGACCTGATTGGGCTGGACATCAATTACAGTGCGAGCCGGATTGTATGGGAAGCGCTGGGAAAACCGGAGAGACTCATTCCTTCTTCCCTCCAACAGTCAAAAGTGGAGAAAGGAGAATTGGGACGAAAAACCGGGAAAGGATTTTATGAATATATTTAAGCAACAGATTGCCTTATGAAAAAAACAACATACCTCCTGGGGATCATTTCCCTTATCGCTTCCTGCAAGCTGAGTAACAACAATTCAACCCGCGAAGACAACAAAGAGCTGGCTGCCATGCTCAACAGGTATTATGAAGAGCGGCTGCAGCTGTTCCCGGTAGAAGCTACCGCAAATGGCGATAACAGGTACAATGATAAACTCTATGTTGATTTTACCGATGGTTACCGCAAAAAGCTCAGGGACTTTTTTGGCAATTACCTCATTTATATAAATCATTTCAAAAGAGAAAACCTCAACGATAACGACCGTCTGAGTTATGATATATTCAAACGTGACATGGAAATGGAACTGGAAGGATTTCGTTTCAACGATAACCTGATGCCCATGAACCAGTTTGAAAGCATGCACCTGGTATTTGGCCAGCTGGGCAGCGGCAGTGTGATGCAGCCTTTTAAAACAGGGAAAGATTATGATGACTGGATCAGCCGCGCTACTGTTTTCAGCGATTATGCCGATAGTGCCATTGTTTATTTCAGAAAGGGTATGGCTGCGCATACGGTATTGCCTGAGAAGCTGGTGATCAAAATGATTCCGCAAATGGAATCGATGATTGTGGCCGATGCAAAAAGCAGTTTGTTTTACGGACCCATAGAACATTTTCCCAAAGGGTTCAGTGAGGCAGATAAATCACGACTGACCAATGCGTATGTCAAACTGATCAATGAAAAGATCACACCGGCGTATCAAAGACTGGCCCATTTCCTGAAACAGGAATACCTGCCCCAGGCAAGGAAATCAACGGGGATTGGCGATATACCAGACGGACAATCCTATTATCGCTACCTCATCAGGCAGCAGACCACAACCGATAAAACGCCTGATGAAATTTACAATATGGGTCTGGCGGAAGTAAAACGCATCCGCTCGGAAATGGAGCGGATCAAGGCGGAAGTCGGATTTACCGGAGACCTGAAAGCGTTCTTCGAATACATGAAGACCGATAAAAAATTCATGCCTTATAAAACACCGCAGGAAATACTGGCCGCTTTTGAAAAGATACACCAGGCCATGGAGCCCAATCTGAAAAAAATGTTTGGCCACACACCCAAAACGCCTTTCGAGATCAGGCAAACGGAAGCTTTCCGTGCAGCGAGCGCCAGTGCAGAATACAACCAGGGAAGCGCCGACGGTACCAGGCCGGGCATCTTTTATATTCCTATCCTCGATGCTACAAAGTTCCATACCACCAGTGGTATGGAAAGCCTGTTCCTGCACGAAGCCATTCCCGGTCACCACTACCAGATCAGCCTGCAACAGGAAAATAAGAGTTTGCCGCAGTTCCGTCGTTTTGGTGGCAATAATGCTTATGCAGAAGGATGGGCTTTGTATTGCGAAAGCCTGGGCAGGGAATTGGGCCTTTATACCGATCCTTATCAATATATGGGTGCGCTGGGCAATGAGATACACAGGGCTATCAGGCTGGTAGTAGATATAGGCATGCATGCCAAAGGCATGACCCGTGAACAGGCCATTGAGTACATGATGGAAAATGAGCCGATCAGCGAAGAAGGGGCAACTGCAGAAATTGAAAGGTATATGGCGATACCCGCACAGGCGCTGGGTTATAAGATCGGCGCTCTGAAGATCAGGGAACTCCGTACCAGGTATGAAAAACAACTGGGGAACAAGTTCAGCCTCTCATCCTTTCACGATAATATCCTGGAAGATGGCAACATGCCATTGGATGTATTGGAGAAAAAGATGGACGCCTGGGCGGCGAAGTTCTAATTTTGCCTATGCTTATTGCCGTTAATAGTTTTCCGCAGCCAGGCCGGCCGGCTTCTACATATCATTACTATACCATGCAACTCTTCAGCCGGTTGAGTATTGAAAAGCCGGGTGAGGAAATTGTTTTCCTTCATGAAAAGCATCACCCTTTGTTGCATGAGCCTGACCTCTGGGTAAAACAATTGGCCGATGCAAGTTTGCGCACAACTTCACCGCAAATACTGGTGGCAGATGACCTTGCCTTTCCGGGAAGTTTTTTCCGGAAATGGCTGGTGCCGCTGAAATTACGCAGGGCCAGGAAGATCATCACCCTTTCGTCTTTCCTCAAAGAAAAGCTGGCGGAACAATACCCGCTTTCCCGGGAAAAGATTGCGGTGATACCCGGTGCGCCCAATCAGTTGTTTAGACCGTTGGGTTGGCAGGAGAAAGAGACTATTAAAGCTGCGTATACAGAGGGGTGCGAATATTTCATGGTAAGCGGTGGCATGTATGACGAGGTTCATTTGCTGAACCTGCTGAAAGCTTTTTCCCTCTTCAAGAAATGGCAGCACAGCAACATGAAACTGATCATGACGCATACAGCCGGGAAGCAGCATGCCGGTCTGGAAGAAAAACTGAAAACCTATAAATACCGGAAAGATGTGCTACTGACGGGCGTTACGACGGCTGAAAAACTGGCCCAGCTTACAGCAGGGTCCTATGCATTGGTACATACGGCGGCGGCTGTTGCATCGGAACTCACCATGCTGGATGCCATGCAGGCCGGTATACCGGTCATTGCTGCTGATAACAATAATTTGCCTGAAACAGGAATTGATGCGGTGCTCTATGCCCATCCGAATGACCCGGATGCTATTGCCAAACAAATGCTTGCTTTGTACCGAAACGAAAACCTGCGCAGCGATTTTATCGGGAAAGGGCAAAAAAGGGCGGAACAATTCAGCTGGCAAAATGCCACGGACCTTTTCTGGGAGCAGCTTGTGCTGTAAGCCGGGAAACCTATGACGATTCATGGAATCCTATGTACTTTTGCGGTTCTTAACCAATACAAAGCAATGCACAAATCAACGATTTCGATAGACGTTCATTTAGACGAGAACAAGGTGCCGCAGGAGATCAATTGGTCTGCCACCGACAGCACAGCGGATATGGTGCAGTCAGCCAAAGCCATGATAGTGGCATTTTGGGATGCAGCCGATAAAAGCGCTTTACGCATTGATCTCTGGACAAAAGACATGATGGTGGATGAGATGGCAGATTTTTACTACCAGACACTCATGGGTATGGCCGATACATACATGCGTGCAACCCAGCAACCGGAACTGGTGGCAGACATGAAAAAATTTGCGAAAGACTTTTACCAGAAATTCAGGGAAACACAATTAAAAGAAAACAAATAAAATATTTGGTTATGAGTTTAGAAGAACAGGTGATGACTGGCATGAAAGATGCTATGAAATCGAAAGACGAAGCTTTGTTGCGCGGTTTGCGCGCTATCAAGGCAGAGATCATCAAAGCGAAAACCGAACCGGGAGCAAACGGACAGGTAACAGCCGAAGGAGAGTTGAAGTTATTGCAGAAGCTGGTAAAACAGCGGAAAGATTCACTGGAGATCTTCCAGCAACAACACCGTACCGACCTGGCGAAGAAAGAACAGGAAGAGATTGAAGTGATAGAAAAATTCCTGCCCAAACAATTGAGTGAGGCGGAACTGCAGGAGGCATTAAAAGCGATCATTGCTTCGGCAGGAGCTACAGGTCCGCAAGACATGGGCAAAGTAATGGGTATGGCTACCAAACAATTGGCCGGCAAGGCAGACGGAAAAACAATTTCGGCAGCAGTAAAGTCTTTATTGAGTTGATAGTTGACATCTAACAACCGGCATCCATGATCATAGACGCAATATTCCTGGTACTCATGGTAATGGCCTTGTGGAAGGGTTCCCGCAACGGGCTGGTGGTGGGCGCTTTTTCATTCCTGGCCATTATCATTGGACTGGCAGCGGCGCTCAAGCTTTCGACAATAGTTGCAGACAAGCTGAAAGAGAGTACGCACCTGGCAGCTACCTGGTTGCCCATAGTTTCATTCCTGTTGATTATGGTAGCGGTGGCTTTACTGGTAAGAGCGGGCGCTGCCATTGTGCAAAAAACCCTTGAGCTTGCTTTCCTGGGATGGGCAAATAAGTTGGGGGGTATTTTATTCTATGCATGCCTGTATACAACGGTTTTCAGCGTATTGCTTTTTTATGCCGTTCATATACCACTTATCAAACCCGAAACAGTGGCGGCTTCCAAAACCTATCCTTATATACAACCTTGGGGGAGTAAGATCATGGAAGGTTTTGGCGCTATTATCCCTATCTTCAAAGGGCTTTTCGAAGACCTTGGCCGGTTCTTTGAAAGCATCGGAAAAGAAATCAAATGATCTCTTCACTTGCTGCACGCAGCATCCGGTAGCATGAGCGTGCCGATCCGGAACTGATCTGCCGTTTTTGACTTAAAATCAGTATTTTAGCATGCATCGTTCATATTAATATAACAGGCGCTTTTTAACGTTTCCTGATTTATTGAATGGATTTCCTTTTATTTGTACCGGGCCAATCTGCTGGCATAAGAAAATGACGAAATGAATTACGAGATCAAACAACAGGATAAGTTCAGGTTTATTGAAGAAGGGCAGGGAGAGACCCTGTTACTTTTGCACGGGTTATTCGGCGCTCTGAGTAATTTTAAAGACTTGATAGAACATTTCAGGAAAGATTACAAGGTAGTAGTGCCCATACTACCTTTGTTTGAACTGGACATTTTCCATACCACGGTAGGAGGACTGGAGAAATATGTTCAGAAATTCATTGAAATAAGAGGGTATAACCATATTCACCTGTTGGGTAATTCATTGGGCGGGCATGTGGCGCTGGTACATATTTTAAAGCACCCCGAAAAAATCAAATCACTGATCCTTACCGGCAGCAGCGGTCTGTTCGAAAATGGAATGGGCGACAGTTACCCGAAAAGGGGCGATTATGAGTATATCAGGAAAAAAACCGAACTGACATTTTTTGATCCTGCAACCGCCACCAAAGAGCTGGTGGACGAGGTGTTTGAAATAACCAACAACAGGATCAAAGTGATCAAGATCATTGCGTTGGCCAAGAGCGCCATCCGTAATAACCTTGGAGAAGAGCTCAGCCAGATCAAACAGCCCACTTTACTGATCTGGGGCAATAATGATACCATTACCCCCCCGTTTGTAGGACGCGAATTCAACCGGCTGATACCCAACAGTGAGCTGCATTTTGTAGACAAATGCGGACATGCACCCATGATGGAAGTGCCGGAAGGGTTCAATGTGATACTGGCTGGTTTTTTGAATAAACTGAAACAACCTGCTGCAACCATTGCTTAGTTTTTGACGTATCTGAAAGAAAAACAGCATGCTGGCATCGCAACTCATAAATACCGGGTTTCCCGCAGTGAACCTTTTCGACAGGGCTTCACTGGCCCTGCAACTGATGGAAGATTATGACGTGTTGCACCTGCCTGTTTTGAGTGAAGAAAAATTTGCGGGACTGGTAACCAAAGACGACTTGTTGGATGCCGATGAAGATGCCCTGGTTGCCTCACTGGAACAGGCGCTGGTCAAAATATCTGTCAAGGCCGAAGAGCATTTCCTGATAGCCGTTAAACAGGCTGCCGAACACCATCTTTCGCTGGTACCGGTGGTGAACGAACAATCGGAACTGGCAGGAGTTATTGCCGCCAAAGATCTTTTAATACATCTTTCTCATTTCCTGGGCAATGAAGAACGTGGCGGCCTCATTGTGCTGGAAACGGATAAACGCCATTTTTCTTTTGGTGAGATCAGCCGGCTGGTGGAAACCAATGATGCCTATATTACCCAACTCAATACTTACACGGAAGCAGACACAGGACTGGTGATCGTGACCGTCAAGATCAATAAAATAGAAGTATCCGATATAGTAGCTACTTTCCAGCGATACGAATATACTGTTCGTTATTATTTTGGTGAAGAACAATACACCAATGAGCTCAAAGAAAATTACAATCACCTGATCGCTTACCTGAACATATAAATGGTAATAGCTGATGAAAGTATTACCATTCCTGTTGTTTACTGCAATGGCTTTTTTTTCCAACCGGGCAGATGCCCAGGATGCCACAGCTGGTGATACCAGTATTACCGTTTTGCCCGGTGAAGCCTCATTGAAAAATATGGCATTACTGGTAAATGAAGTACATGTTTCTGGAAATAAAAAAACGCGGCTGTTCATTGTGATGCGGGAAGTGCCGTTTAAAAAAGGCGATCAGCTGGCAGGAACGGATCTCCCCGAATTATTAAAACTTACACGCCAGCAGTTGATGAATACGCAGCTTTTTGTAGATGCAGCCGTATACGTTGCCTTGCGGAAAGGGAACCTGGTAACGATCAATATAGACCTGAAAGAAAGATGGTACCTGTTTCCGCTTCCTTATTTCAGGCTGGTAGACCGGAATTTCAACCAGTGGTGGGTTGACCAGAAACGCAGCCTGGAAAGGGTAAACTACGGTATGAAGTTCACGCAAAACAATGTGAGCGGAAGGAACGATAATTTGGATGTATGGCTGATTACCGGCTATACACAGCAGATAACACTGCGTTACGAACTGCCTTTTTTTGACCGCAGGCTCAGGAATGGGTTCAATATTGGATTTGTTTACGCTACACAAAAAGAAGTCAATTATGGCACCGGCAATAACAAGCAATTGTTTTACAAACAGGAAGAAGTGGCCAGGCGGACCAGCAAGATCGATCTGACTTATTCTTACCGTCCGGATATAAACCAGCGCCATTATTTCAGGATTTCCTACAACCACGAATCGGTGGCTGATACCATTTTACAGATCAACCCGCTTTATTACCCGAACGGAAAGCGCGAAATGAAATACATTGATTTCGGCTACCAGTATAAATACTATCATGTAGACCAGGTCTCTTATCCATCAAAAGGGTTTCAACTGGAAGCCAACCTTTACAAACGCGGGTTGGACAATGCTTCCAATCTCTGGCTGATGGGCGGAAGGGCGGTATATGCAGTGCCGCTCGCGCCAAAAACTTTTTTACACTGGGAAGGCATTGCCACGCTGAAACTGCCGTTCAATGATTATTTTTTCAATGAAAAACTGATCGGCTACGGGTTTGCGCAGATGCGCGGACTGGAATACAACGTAGTGGATGGCATGGCAGGAGGTATGCTGAAAAGCACATTGCATCACCGGTTACTGGGTTTTGTTTTCAAAAATCCGTTTCCCAGTAAAACACATGATAAAATACCTTTCCGCATCTTCCTGAAAGCCTATGGCGACCTGGGTTATGGATACAATACCCGTCCCGATCCTACCAATACACTCAATAACCGGCTCCTGCGTACCTGGGGTGTTGGAATGGATATCGTTTCCATTTATGATTTTGTCTTTAAAATCGAGTACAGCTTTAACCAACTGGGGCGCAATGGACTATATTTACAGAGCAGAAACGACTTTTGATCAACCATGAAAGTAGCGATCTACAGCAGGGGAATAGATTATGAGCAGGAAAATCCTTTGTTGGTACTCCTGGAAGAACTGGCCCGCTATGATATCACCGTTCATCTTTATGAGCCATTGGCACACCGGTTTTCCCTGCCTCAGCACCTGCTGAGCAAAGCTGTGTTATTCCAGACCCCGGAAGACCTTAATAAGGATATTGATTGCCTGATCAGCCTGGGAGGTGATGGCACCATGCTGGATACTGTAACCCTGGTACGAGACAACAATATACCCATATTGGGTATCAATTTCGGCCGCCTGGGGTTCCTGGCCAGCATTAGTCGTGATGAACTGGGCAGCGCCGTAGACGCATTGGTGAATCATACATTTGTGGTGGACAAAAGAACCCTGATTCACCTCGATTCGAACGAACCGCTCTTTGACCAGGCGGCTTTTGCGCTCAATGAATTTGCCATTCACAAAAGAGATACTTCGCCTATGATCAAAGTGCATACTTACCTGAATGGCGAATTCCTGAACAGTTATTGGGCCGATGGGCTGATCGTGAGCACGCCCACAGGCTCAACGGGCTATAACATGAGTTGCAACGGACCCATACTTTTTCCCGAATCGTCGAGCTTTGTGATTACTCCGGTGGCGCCGCATAACCTGAATGTGAGGTCCATTGTAGTACCTGATACCAGTGTGATTTCGTTTGAAGTGGAAGGGCGGGCCGACCAGTTCATCTGCGCGCTGGATGCCCGGAGGGAGATCGTAGACAAGAGCATCCAGCTTGCCGTAAAAAAGGAACGGTTCAGGATCAATTTGGTACGCTTGAATGAAAACAGCTTCCTGTCCACCCTCCGAAGCAAGCTTACCTGGGGATTGGATAAAAGAAATTAACTTGATCGTATTTAAAATAGGTGTTATTTTACGTGTCCAATATGCCGCTTACAACTATGCTGATATGCTGAGAAAAACCCTGACCATACTATTTGCTGCTTTGACCCTGCAAAAAGCCGATGCCCAGTTAATGGAGAGCTTTAAGCACCAGGGTGAAGTAGGTGTAGCGATAGGCGCTGCCCATTATTTTGGCGACCTGAACCCCGATCTGAGGGTGAACAGGCCAAAAATTGCCGCCGGGGTCTTTTACCGGAAACAACTTACTGAGTACATTGGACTGCGTGTTTCCGGCGATTTTGCCATGCTCGGCTATTCCGATATGTACAGCAATAACCCGGTTCAGCGCAGGCGTAACCTCAGTTTCAATACCAATGTGTGGGAGCTGGCGCTGGCAGGCGATTTTAACTTTTTCAGGTTCAATCCCACTTTTGAAGGATACAATTATACCCCATACATAGGCCTGGGTATCGGCGTTTTTTCGTTCGACCCTTATGCTTATCTCAATGGCCAAAAATACTACCTGAGACCACTGGGTACCGAGGGACAGGGCAGTGCTGCCTATCCCAACCTGAAACCATACAGTCCCATTGCCATCAGTATCCCCTTTACCCTGGGTTTCAAATATGCGATCAGTGAGCGCATGAACTATTTTGCAGAACTTACTTATCGCTTCACCAATACCGATTATCTCGATGATGTAAGCGGCAACTATGCTCCGGACGCTTTTCCACCCCTGCCCGATGGTTCACCCTCACCCGCTTTTCTGTTGCAGGACCGCAGTTACGAGACAGGTCCGGCCATAGGGGCCAAAGGGGTACAAAGAGGGAACGGCAACCGGAAAGACTCTTTTGTTACCCTTAAAGTAGGGGTTTCTTTCAACCTGCAATCTTATAAATGTCCGACTGTCGGCGGCAAGAAATAATCCCTCAAACCGTTGATTTCGTTAATTTCGCTGCCTAAACGCAGGGAAGAACTATGCCGGAAGACCTTGTAGCGGGCATTAATAAAAACCGACTACCCAAGCATATAGCCATCATCATGGATGGTAATGGACGTTGGGCCCAGGAAAAGGGCCAGGATCGATTGTACGGCCATTTTCATGGTGTTGAAAGCGTGCGTAATATTGTAGAGGGCGCTGCGGAGCTGGGTATCCGGTACCTTACATTGTACGCGTTCAGTACTGAGAACTGGGACAGGCCGCAGCAGGAAGTAGAAGGATTGATGGCTTTACTGGTAGATACCATTCGCAAAGAAGTTCCCACGCTCAACAAAAACAATATACGGTTGCATGTGATCGGAGACATGAATATGCTGCCCGATTTTGCACGTGTGGAACTGGAAGAATCGCTGGATATGACAAAAGCCAATACCGGCCTGAACCTGGTGATGGCATTGAGCTACAGCAGCAGGTGGGAACTGGTGAATGCAGTAAAGAATATCGGGATCGATGTGCAGGCAGGTAAGATCAATCCCTATGCCATTAACCAGGATACCCTGCAGCAATACCTTTCCACCAGTGATATTCCCGATCCGGAACTGATGATCCGCACCAGCGGGGAATACCGCATCAGTAATTTCTTATTATACCAACTGGCTTATGCCGAATTATATTTCACCGACACCCGTTGGCCCGATTTCCGCAAAGAAAACCTGTATGAAGCCATTATTGACTTCCAGAACAGGGAACGCAGATTTGGTAAAACAGGTCAGCAAATACAGGAGGAATCCCCATTGACCTGATCTCATTCTCAACATCATACATTAATTTATGTGGGGGGATTTAACAAACACTTTTAATAATTCCCGTTAATTTGCCCCGCTTATCAAACCAGAAATATGGCAGGAAGTTACTGTTGCAGTACTTTCGGCAACTTAACAAACCAAACCGGATGCAGCAAGTGTACAAATTTTTAGTGTTGGCTTTAGTTACCTCAATGGTGGGCTTTTCTGCTCAGGCGCAACAAAAAACAGGGACCGACACTACGATCACGTCCATTGATGCCGACCTGTTGAATATATTCAACCAGAAAACACCGAAGAAATACAAAGTGACCGCTGTAAAGGTTACAGGTAACCGCTTTTTCGATGAGAACCTGCTGATCTCCATCGCCAATATCAACGTGGGCGATGAAGTGACCATTCCGGGCGGGGATAATTTTTCGAAAGCCATCAGCAAGTTATGGGGACAAAGCTATTTCAGTGATGTGGAGATCTATATCACCCGGCTGCAGGGCAAGAATATTGAGATAGAAATTACAGTAACGGAAAGACCGCGACTGTCCAAATTCCATTTCAACAATGTGCGTAAGGGGGAGGCTGAGGAATTACAGGGTAAAACCGGGCTCGTACCCAACCGTGTGGTTACCGAGAACATGAAGATCACTGCCATGGAAGCCATTAAGAAATTCTATGCAGAAAAAGGATTCCAGGATTCAAAAGTTACCATCTCTGAAAGAAAAGATACTTCTTTCGAAAACTCACTGGTGTTGAATTTTTTCATTGAAAAGGGGCATAAGGTCCGTATCAATAACATCAATTTCGGCGGAACCACGGTAGACAACACCAAACTGAAAAAACAACTCAAAGGAACCAAGGAACAATCCAGGCTTACGCTGCATCCTACGGTAGACAGTGGTCGTATTGTGACTGTCAAGCGCTACACTTTCGATGAATACATCAAAGACAACGGCTTCCTCACTTTCAACAAAACCAAAAAAGTACTCGATCCCTATATCCGCCTTAAACTTTCTTCGGCCAAATTCGACCGGAAAAAATACAATGAAGACAAGGAGAGCCTGCTCACCTATTATAACTCGCTGGGTTACCGCGACGCTACGATTGAAAAAGATACGGTGTACCACAATGCCAAGGGCGACCTCAACATTGATATCAAGATGAATGAGGGGCATAAATATTATTTCGGTAACATTTCCTGGAGAGGGAATACCAAATATTCCGATTCCCTGCTCACCGGTATACTGGGTATCCAGAAAGGAGATATTTACAACCTGGAATTGCTGAACAATAAACTGGGTAAAGCTTCTACACCGGAGGGGGGTGATGTAAGCGGACTATACCAGGACGATGGATACCTTTTCTTCCGCACAGAACCTGTTGAAACAGCTGTGTATAATGATACCATTGATTACGAGATCAGGATCATTGAAGGGCCGCAGGCCACTATTAAGAATGTGCGCATCAGCGGTAACGATCGTACCAAGGAACACGTGATACGCCGGGAGCTAAGAACCATTCCCGGCGAAAAATTCAGTCGCCGCGACCTGGTACGTTCGGTTCGTGAAATTGCGCAACTGAATTATTTCAACCAGGAAAAGATCACGCCTACACCCATTCCCAATCCTGACGATGGTACGGTTGACATCAATTATTCCGTGGAAGAAAAATCAAGCGACCAGCTGGAGCTGAGTGCAGGCTGGGGTGGCGTCATTGGTTTGACGGGAACACTGGGTGTGTCTTTCAATAACTTTTCCATACGCAATATCTGGAAGAAATCGGCCTGGGATCCATTGCCCATGGGCGACGGACAAAAACTGAGTATGCGCGTACAGAGTAATGGTAAAGCCTTCCGTTCCTATAACTTCTCATTTACAGAACCCTGGCTGGGCGGTAAGAAAAGGAATGCGCTTACTTTCAGTATTTTCAATACGAAGTATGGACAAACCTATGACCCGCTTACGGGCGCTTATAACCCCAATGTAGCAGACAGCAGGTATATTTCTACTACCGGCGCGACATTGAGCCTGTCGAAGCAATTGAAATGGCCCGACGACTATTTCTCACTTTCCATGGGTGTTAACTATACCCGCTATAAGCTGAGCAATTATGCCATTGATCCTACCAACCTGCCCGGTTTTGACAATGGTATCGTGAACAACCTGAACTTCAGGGTGGCTTTGCAGCGATCTTCCGTTAACCAGCCATTGTTCCCCACCAGCGGTTCCACTTTCCTGTTGAGCCTGCAGGTAACTCCGCCTTATTCACTGATCGATAAAAATATTCTTACCGCTTCTAATCCTTATAACTGGATCGAATACCATAAGTGGCGCTTCAACGGAGAATGGTATGTACCACTGGGTAAGCCGCATGGAGAAGACAAGAGTAAACAGTTTGTGCTGAAAGCTGCTGCCAAATTCGGTTTCCTGGGCAGGTTCAATACAGACCTGAAGGTTTCTCCTTTTGAACGTTTCCAGGTGGGTGATGCCGGTTTGAGTAACCAGTTCGCTTTATTGGGTTATGATATCATTGCACACAGGGGTTACCCGGTATATGATAATTCGAATCCGAAGATCAATCCCGACAGGCAAACTGCCAGCCAGTACTTTACTATTTTCAATAAATATACCATGGAGCTGCGCTATCCGCTCAGCCTGAACCCCAGCAGTACCATTTATGCACTGGGCTTCTTTGAAGCGGCAAACGGCTGGTATTCCATGAAAGATTACAATCCATTCCAATTAAGGCGTTCGGTGGGCCTGGGTATGCGCTTCTTCCTGCCTATGTTTGGTTTGCTCGGTTTTGATTATGGTGTGGGATTAGACAGGTTTACACCGGGTGGTTCTTTGAAAGATGCCGCGCGATTTACCTTCATGTTGGGTTTCGAACCAGAATAGAACAATCCTTCACCCTAAACCAATATTATGAAAAAGCTATTCTTTATTGCTATTGTATGTATGGCGTTGGTGAATGCTGTACAGGCGCAGCAGCGTTATGCCATCATAGATACCAGGTATATACTTGAGAAGATACCAGAATACAAAGAAGCAGATAAGAAGTTGCAGCAGATTGGAAACCAGTGGCAGAAAGAGATCGACGACAAACAGGCGCAGTTGGATAAAATGTATAAAAGCTATGAGGCTGAACAATTTATGCTTACAGATGCGTTGAAAAAGAAAAGGGAAGATGAATTGTTCGTGCTGGAAAAAGAGATACGTGACCTGCAGAAAAAGCGCTTTGGTTATGAAGGCGATCTTTTCAAAGAAAGACAAAGACTTGTTAAACCTGTGCAGGACAGGGTGTATAATGCTGTTCAGAAAGTAGCCATAGCCAAAGCATACGATTTTGTGCTCGATAAAAGTGAAGGAATTACCGTTATATTTGCCGACCCCAAGCTGGATAAGAGCGATGAAATACTGAGAGAACTGGGGATCAAAAATTAGTCTAAAACAAAAACAAACATAAATTCTCACAACAATGAAGAAACTATTATTTGTGTGTGTGGCTATTGCAGCAGGCTTCCTGTTCACCAACCAGTCTAGTGCACAGCAGGTTAAAATCGGCTATTTCGATGAACAGTCTATTTTGCCCCTGATGCCAGGCATCCAAAAAGTGGATACGCTCCTGAGAAGTTTTTCTGAAGATTCACTCAAGCAGGAATACGATTATACATTGAGTTTGTACATGCGCCAGGACAGCATCTGGAAAAAAGATTCTGCTACCATGCCCGCTAAAGCCAGGGAACTGGCCCAGCGCGACCTGAATACCCTGAAGATCAAACTGATCAGGTGGCAGGAATATTCCAATGGCCTGGCCGAGCAGAAAAAAGAAGAACTCCTGGCTCCTTACCTGAAGAAGATTGTAGATGCTTTGCACGATGTAGTTGTAGAACAGAAATATTCTTATGTTTTGAGGCAGGATGCTTTGTATCCGTATGTTCAACCCCCATTATTGGACAATCTTACAATAAGGGTGGCCATGAAGCTGAAGCTTACCATTCCAAAAGAACTGGAAGATGAGTGGAAACGTCAGTTAGGCGGCGGGGCTCCCAGCAACAGACCTGCTACCGGAGTGAAGCCTAAAGGATAATCCATAAAATTTGCAATATTATGAACCCCGTTATACCAACGGGGTTCTTATTTTTGAGCCATGCAAGCAAAAGGGCCTATTGGTGTATTCGACAGCGGCTATGGCGGTTTAACGGTTTTGAAAGAGATCGTAAAGCTGTTGCCTCAATACGATTATATCTACATGGGCGATAATGCCCGTGCACCTTATGGTCCCCGTTCTTTTGAAACCATCTATCATTATACCCTTGAATGTGTGCAATGGTTTTTCGCC
The DNA here is from genome assembly GCA_041798205.1 of Sediminibacterium sp. Classification (GTDB taxonomy): domain Bacteria; phylum Bacteroidota; class Bacteroidia; order Chitinophagales; family Chitinophagaceae; genus Sediminibacterium. Next base: position 328,800 of record JBHCAK010000008.1, on the reverse strand, counting down.
CAGGGATGCGAGCTGGTAGTACTGGCCTGCAATACTGCATCGGCAAAAGCATTGCGTACCATCCAGCAGCGCGACCTGCCCGGAATTGATCCTGCCAAGCGGGTATTAGGGGTTATCCGCCCCACTACAGAAGTGATTGGCAATTATTCCCACACAAAAGAAGTGGGTATCATGGGTACGGCGGGTACGGTTCAGAGCGGGAGCTATCTCATAGAGATAGCCAAATTCTTTCCCGGTCTGAAAGTATACCAGGAAGCCTGCCCCATGTGGGTGCCATTAGTGGAAAATGATGAGTATGATAAGCCGGGGGCGGATTATTTCATCAGGCAGCATATCGATAAGCTGATGGCGCAATCGCCCCGGATCGATACTTTATTATTGGCCTGTACACATTACCCCCTGCTCATGGATAAGATCCGGCAATTTGCCCCAGATGGAATGAAGATCCTTTCACAGGGAACCATCGTAGCCCCCAGCCTGGCGCAATACCTGGTTAACCATCCCGAAATGGCAGAGAAATGCACAACCGGCAGCAGGCTGCAATTTTATACCACCGATTCGCCCGCTGATTTTGACAACCATGCCAGCCGTTTCTTTGGCCAGGCAGTTCAATCAAAGCACATTGATCTTCAATCATTTAAATGCTGATCGCTAAAAAATCTGGTAGCCAACAACTTACAACTGACAACTTTTCCCTACCTTCGCCGTCCTTTCACAAGGCGGCAGTATGGTGACTGCAGCATGAAATGAAACAAAATTTCCGGGTTAGTTAAACAACGTAATTATGAAACGTACATTTCAACCGCACAAACGTCGTCGTAAATCCGTTCACGGATTCCGCAAGCGTATGCAAACTGCCAATGGCCGCAAAGTGCTGGCGAGCCGTCGTGCAAAGGGTCGCAGGAAACTCACTGTTTCAAGCGAGAAAGGTTTAAAATAAGACCGGCTTTCAGATAAGAGGCCCGGTTTTCAAAATAATAGTCCCGCGATCGCGGGACTTTTTTAGTTTAGTGAAAGAATGTTCAAGCCGTTTTCATACAACAAACAGGAAAAATTAAAGAGCCGCAAGCAACTGGACAATCTGTTCATCAATGGCCGCAGTTTCCTGTTGTTCCCGGTAAAAGTGTTCTATTTGCCCATGGATGGTGGTAGCGAAAACCCGGTAAAAGCGGGGGTTGGGGTAAGTGCCCGTCATTTCCGGAAAGCAGTGCAACGCAACCACATCAAGCGGTTATTGCGCGAAAGCTACCGGTTGAACAAGCAGCCATTGTATGATTGCATGGCTGCACGACAGCAACAGCTGGCGATTTTTTTCCTGTATATTGACAAAGAACTGCCTTCATTGGAGCTCTTACAAAAGAAAATGCCACAACTGCTTAACAAGCTTATCAAAGAATTACATGAAACGCCTATTGCAAATACTTAGCTGGCCATTGATACTGCTGGTTAAAATATACCAGTATGTTATTTCACCTGCCATCGGACCCAAATGCCGGTTCATACCCACCTGCTCGCAATATGCTGTTACAGCTTTACAGAAACACGGACTGATCAAAGGAACCCTCCTGGCCATCAGGCGTATCAGCAAATGCCATCCGGGTGGGGGCAGTGGTTACGATCCCGTCCCCTGATGTTTTGGTTATTTTTTTGCAGGAATGGTGAATGACTGCAGTCTTGTAATTTCCTCGCGTATTTCCCTGATGCTGTAGAAACGATACACTTCAGGATCTTTATCGCCCACTTTTTCGGCAGAAGTCATTTTATGATAGGGCCCTACAACAATGGCGTCGATATTGGAGCTGATCTTTGTAGCGGTATTGGGAAGCAGGAAGAAATTACGGTTTACTACGCTGATATTTTTAGCCTGGGTTAACTGAATCATAGAATCGATCTTTGCTTTCAGTTCTTCCTGTGAAAATACATTCTTCAGTGTTTTGGGATCGGCATAGGGCTGGTGACTTCCAATTATGGTATCGTTCTTAACATTGATCACATAGAGACCGTTATCGGTCAATTCAACATTGGCATTGCCTGCGGGTGAACTGAGCTTGAAACCGATCTTTTCTCCGGTAATGTCAACGATTTTTTCGTCGTGCCCGGCGCCGTCTTTGGCGGTAATGGTTTTGGCATCAGTGTTTACATCGGCTGCGCCCTTGCTCATTACAATAATTCTTTTGTTATTACTGCTGCAGGAGCTTAATAAAACCAGTACTGTTAAACCCGGGATCAATTTTTTCATATTGCATTGTTTAATAAAAAGTCCCGCTATATTCAGCGGGACTCCAAAATAATACTATTTTCCGATTGCTGTTATTTAGCTGCAGCAAAACGGTCGGCAACTTTGCTCCAGTTCACCACATTCCAGAAAGCGGCCAGGTAATCTGCCCTGCGGTTCTGGTATTTGAGGTAATAGGCGTGTTCCCATACATCCACACCCAGTAAAGGAGTGCCTTTTAGTTCGGCAACATCCATGAGCGGATTGTCCTGGTTGGGAGTAGAGGAAACTTCCAGCTTGCCGTCTTTCACAATGAGCCAGGCCCAGCCGCTTCCAAAGCGTGTCATGCCTGCCTGCGCGAATTTCTCTTTGAAAGCATCGAAAGAACCGAAGGCTGCATTAATAGCATCAGCCAGTGCGCCTGAAGGAGCGCCGCCTGCTTTGGGTGCAAGGCTTTCCCAGAAAAAACTGTGGTTCCAGTGGCCGCCGCCGTTGTTGCGAACAGCCGGACTGATGCTTCCCGCAACAGCAACCAGTTGTTCCAGGGATTTCCCTTCGTTGGGGGTACCGGCAATGGCTTTGTTGAGGTTGTCTACATATGCCTGGTGGTGTTTGCCATGGTGTATTTGCATGGTAGTGGTGTCGATATGCGGCTCCAATGCATCGTGTGCATAGGGCAATGGTGCTAATGTAAATGCCATATAATTTGATTTTTGTTTTAGGAACTTGACGGAGAGCAAATTTACAGACTTCAGCGCTTGCTTTTAAAGAAAGATTTCATCAAAAACGCACAGTCTTCTTCCATGATGCCCCCGATCAATTCTGTTTTGGGATGAAAGGGCCAGTTCTTTTGTGTGATGCGCCTGAACCCGTTCTTTTCATCCGATGCTCCATAAACGATACGGCCGATCTTGCTCCAGTAGAGTGCACCGCAGCACATGAGACAGGGTTCCAGGGTTACATACAGTGTGGCTTCGGGAAGGTATTTGGCGCCGAGCAGGTTAAAGGCCGAAGTAAGGGCCAGTATCTCGGCATGTGCAGTGGAATCGTTCAATAATTCCACCTGGTTATGTCCCCGGGCAATGATCTTATCGTTCATGACTACCACAGCGCCCACCGGAACCTCGTCTGCATCATAAGCCAGTTGCGCTTCTTTCAGGGCCAGCTGCATGAAATATTCATGGGTCATAGCAAATAAATAATGTTTAGTATTGACAAAATAAGATAATTTGAAGTAGAAACCAGTGCATAATGATGACCGAAGCAAATAAAACAAGGGAAGAATTGATGCGTCATTTATCGCAGACAGCAGAATGGGACCTCGTAGTCATTGGAGGTGGTGCAACCGGATTGGGCACTGCATTGGATGCTTCGAACAGGGGGTACCGGGTTTTGTTACTGGAGCAATCAGATTTTGCGAAATCAACTTCCAGTAAGAGTACCAAACTGGTACATGGAGGCGTGCGGTACCTGGCGCAGGGGAATATTGGCCTGGTTCGGGAGGCCAGTGTTGAACGCGGACTGCTTTACCGCAATGCACCACACCTGGTGCGCAACCAAAGTTTTGTAATACCACTGTACAGCCTGTTCGATAAGATCAAATACAACCTGGGCCTCAAATTTTATGACTGGATCTCGGGGCGGTTAAGCCTGGGCGCTTCAGTAGCGATTTCAAAAAAAGAAACCGAAGCAAAGCTGCCCAATATTAAAACTGCGCAGCTCACGGGCGGCGTGTTGTATCACGACGGACAGTTTGATGATGCGAGACTGGCCATTAACCTGGTACAAACAATTTTTGAAAAAGGAGGAACGGCCATCAATTATATCAAAGTGACGGGGCTGTTGAAGGAGAAAGGAAAAATTTCCGGTGTGCTGGCCAGGGATGTGGAGAATGGGATTGCATATCCGATCAAAGCAAAAGCGGTAGTGAATGCAACAGGCGTATTTGCCGATGATGTTTTGCAAATGGATGACCCCGCAGCAAAAAAAACCATACGTGTAAGCCAGGGTGTTCACCTGGTGCTGGATAAAAAATTCCATCCTACCGAATATGCCCTGATGATACCGGAAACATCCGATGGAAGGGTGTTGTTTGTAGTGCCCTGGCACAACAAACTGATCGTAGGCACTACCGATACGCCGGTTGATGCAGCCAGCCTGGAGCCTGTGGCACTGGAAGAAGAAATTCAATTCATATTGAATACCGCAGGCGATTACCTGCAATACAAGCCCGAACGCAAAGATGTGTTGAGCGTGTTTGCAGGGCTGCGACCGCTTGCAGTACCCGCCAACGGCGCAGAAAAGACCAAAGAGATTTCGAGAAATCATAAGATCATGGTCAGCAACTCCGGACTCTTTACCATATTGGGCGGTAAATGGACTACTTACCGCAGGATGGGAGAAGACATGGTTGACCGCGTGGAAAAAGAGCTGAACTGGAAACACATAGACAAAACAACGAAAGCAGTTCCCATACATGGTTATGCAACGGGGATGAACTGGGACGATCCTCTTTATTTTTATGGTGCAGATGCAATGTTTCTGCGCAGCATGATACAATCGGCTCCCAATGAATGGATCAGTGAAAAAATACCTTTTCATGCGGCACAGGTGGTATGGGCTGTGGAACATGAAATGGCCAGAACGGTTGAAGATGTTTTGTCGCGCAGAACCAGGGTCTTGTTGCTGGATGCCAAAGAGAGCATGCGTATGGCAAGATCAGTTGCCATCATCATGTCACAGTTGTTGCAGAAAGACCAGTATTGGGCAGAGGAACAGGTAAATCATTACAATCAGCTGGCCGCATTGTATACCCTGAGCGATAAAAGTTAACAGAATAACCGTACTTTTAATAAGATTGCCAAGATCCACATTGCCTATGACAACATACATCCTCGCCTTTGACCAGGGAACCACCAGTTCCCGTGCCATTGTATTCAACAAAAAAAGTGAAGTAGTAGCCGTTGCCCAGAAAGAGTTCAAGCAAATATTCCCGCAAGCCGGGTGGGTGGAACACGATGCAGCAGAAATATGGTATACCCAGTTATCGGTAGCTACGGAAGCAGTGATCAGGGCAGGGCTCATGTTAACCGACATAGCTGCCATCGGTATTACCAACCAGCGTGAAACAACTGTTGTATGGAACAGGAAAACAGGGGAGCCTATTTATCATGCCATTGTATGGCAGGATAAAAGAACGGCCGCTTATTGCGATGAATTGAGGGCCGCGGGCAAGCACAAACTGATACAGGAACGTACCGGGCTGATACTGGATGCTTATTTTTCTGCTACCAAGCTTAAATGGATACTGGATCATGTGGAAGGTGCGAGGGAACAAGCCGCCCGTGGTGAATTGTGTTTTGGCACCATCGATTCCTGGCTTATCTGGAAACTGACCAACGGTACTGTGCATGCAACAGATGTCAGCAATGCTTCCCGTACCATGCTCTACAATATCCATACCCTGCAATGGGATGCGGAATTGCTGTCACTTTTTGATATCCCCTCTTCGGTATTGCCGGAAGTAAGATCGAGCAGTGAAGTTTTTGGTCATACACAGGAAGTGCTTACCGGTTTGCATATTCCCATTGCCGGTGTGGCGGGAGACCAGCAATCGGCTTTATTCGGACAAATGTGTCTGTACCCCGGCATGGTGAAAAATACATATGGTACGGGTTGTTTCATGTTGATGAATACAGGAACAAAGCCCATCAGTTCACATAATAACCTGGTTACCACCATTGCCTGGAAGATCAATGATACGGTGCATTATGCATTGGAAGGTAGCGTGTTCATTGCGGGCGCCGTAGTGCAGTGGCTGCGTGATGGATTGGGCATCATCAAAAAATCGGGCGATATAGAAGCGCTGGCCGATTCGGTTGCAGACAATGGCGGTGTATACATGGTGCCGGCTTTTGCAGGGTTGGGTGCCCCTTATTGGAACCAGCATGCCAAAGGAACCATTGTGGGCATTACGAGGGGAACTACTGCAGGACATATTGGAAGGGCCGCAGTGGAAAGCATTGCTTACCAGACTATGGATGTACTGGCAGCGATGGAAGCAGATGCAGGCGTAAAGATCAAAGAGCTGAGGGTAGATGGCGGCGCTACCATCAACAACAAGCTGTTGCAGTTCCAGAGTGACCTGTTGCGGACCACGGTAATAAGGCCTGTGATAACCGAGACCACAGCATTGGGTGCCGCCTACCTGGCAGGACTTGCCGTAAAATATTGGAGCGGCATTGAAGAAATAGAAAAATACTGGCAGGCAGATCATCGCTTCAATCCGCAAATGCCGCAAGCAGAAGCGGAGCAGAAAGCAAACCACTGGAAGCAGGCTGTACAGGCAGCAGCTTCTTATGTGCCGGGCAAAGGTTAATTTTTTTTATTACTATACCCTAAAACGATTGTCTATGTCAATTTTATTATCTGAACTGGCGGGCACTGCCATGCTGGTCCTTTTAGGATGCGGAGTGGTTGCCAATGTAGCCCTTAACCAAACCAAGGGCAATAACAGCGGATGGATTGTGATTGCATTTGGCTGGGGTGTTGGAGTATTTGTGGGTGTATTTGTTGCAGCCAGGGGAAGTGGTGCACACCTGAACCCGGCGGTAACCCTTGCTTTTGCCTGGTTGCACAAAGTAGAATGGTCGCAGGTACCGGTATATATTGCCGGTCAGTTCCTGGGTGCCATGGCAGGAGCTACCCTGGTATGGCTGGCTTATTACAAACATTTCGCCGCAACAGAAAATGCTGCGGCCAAACTGGGGGTTTTCTGTAATTCGCCGGCAATACCCAATACGGCGGCCAACCTGGCAACAGAGATCATCGGCACTTTTGCACTGGTATTTGCTGTATTGTATATGGCTGCACCCGCGGCAAGCCTGGGGGCATTGGATGCACTGCCAGTGGGCCTGGTGGTCTTGGGTATTGGTCTTAGTCTGGGAGGTCCCACAGGATATGCCATTAACCCGGCGAGAGACCTGGGGCCGCGCATCATGCATGCATTGTTGCCGATTCCGAACAAAGGCGGCAGCGGATGGAGATATAGCTGGATACCCGTTGCAGGACCCATTATTGGCGGCTTGCTGGCGGCAATATTATTTGAACTCCTGCAATGATAATTGTGATGGCCAACACCATAAAAAAACCATCCTTTAGCGAGGATGGTTTTTTTATGACGGTATCAATTATTTTATAATTGTTTGATCATGATATTCCTGAACCAAACATCATTGCCATGATCCTGTAAAGCGACGTGTCCTTTGGCGATCTTGGCAAAATCGGGCATATTCTTGAATTTGCTGCCGGCTATCAGTTGTTTCCAGTTATCATCGCCAAAAGTAGTAGACACAACGGTTACGCCATTCAGTACCAGGTCCAGCTTCCCTTTATAACTGATCACTTCGGCAGTGTTCCATTCACCAACAGGTTTTACTACGCCTTCTTTACCGGCGATGAGATCGTAGAGGTTACCGGCGCGGTGCTTGTTGATCTTTCCATCGGCATGACCATCGTTATCGAGTATCTGCATTTCCGGACCGGTATGCCATACATATTTATACTTTGCAGGGTTGTCCTGTATCCAGAAAATGATACCGCTGTTACCGTTCTTCGATATTTTCCAGTCAAGCTTGAGGTGGAAATTCTCGTATTCGCCATCACTTACCAGGTCGCCCCCGCTTTTGCTTTGCCAGTCGGCTTTTGAAGAAGCATCGAGGTGTAAAGCGCCATCGTCCACTTTCCAGGATTCACCTGCGGTTGTTTTACCATATGAATGCCAGCCCTTGGTGGTTTTTCCATCGAACAATGAAACCCATCCTTTCTTTTTTACAACTGCAGTAGTGGCCTCATTGGTATGTGTACCGGGAGCGCCGGAAAAGAGCATGGCAGCGGCAATCAGGCTACCTGCAATAAAATGGTGCATGGCTTATTTGTTTTTGAGTAAGAAAATGTATTTAATGATCTGTTGTGCATCGGCTTCGCTTAATTGCGGATGCGGGGTCATGGGCACAGAACCCCATACGCCTTGTCCGCCTTTGATAACCTTGCCGGCCAGCATACTGATATTGGCATCATTGTTTTCATATTTTGCGGCAACATCTTTGTAAGCCGGTCCGATATTCTTTTCACTCACTTTATGGCAGGTAAGGCAATCGTTCTTGGCTACCAATTCCAATCCTTTCTGGTAATCGGGGTTTGAGCTGAGATCGGTTGTTGCAGCAGTGGTTGTGGTCGTGGTTTTGTCTTCTTTCTTTGCATCGTTGCCTCCGCATGCGCTGATGGCTGCGGCCAGCATCATAAATGCTACATAATACTTTTTCATGGCGTTCACTTTGTTCTTTGAATAATTAATCCGCAAGTTATTGATCTATTCCTAAAATGCGTTTATTAAAATTTTGATCTGCACCGGTTCCTGCAAAATCATCAAATGCCCTGTCGGTCACCCTGATGATCTGTTGTTTAATGAACGGGGCTCCTTCTGCCGCACCTGTTTCAGGATGTTTGATGGCACACTCCCATTCCATTACGGCCCATCCTTTATAATCATAGGCAGCCAGTTTACTGAAAACAGATTTGAAATCTACCTGGCCATCGCCCAATGACCGGAAACGTCCGGCCCTGTTGAGCCATCCCTGGTAACCGCCATATACGCCCTGTTTACCAGTGGGATTGAACTCTGCATCTTTTACATGGAACATTTTGATGCGTTCATGGTAATGATCTATATAAGCCAGGTAATCCAGGCATTGCAATATCAGGTGAGAAGGATCGTACAAAAGACAGGCACGCGAATGGTTGTTCACTTTTTCAAGGAACAGTTCATAGCTTACTCCGTCGTGCAGGTCTTCGCCGGGATGCACTTCATAGCAGAGGTCCACCCCGTTTTCATCGAAAACATTCAAAATAGGCAACCAGCGTTTGGCCAGTTCGGTAAAGCCTGTATCTACCAGTCCCGCTGGTCTCTGCGGCCAGGGATATACCGTATGCCAGAGTAAGGCACCGCTGAAAGTGGCATGGGCATTCAATCCCAGGTTCTGCGATGCTTTGGCTGCATATTTCAATTGCTGAACGGCCCATTCGGTACGGGCTTTGGCATTATTGCGAACGGCTTCGGGTGCAAATGCATCGAATAATTCATTATAAGCCGGATGCACCGCAACGAGCTGGCCCTGCAGGTGGGTGGACAATTCGGTGATCTTCAGTCCGGCCGCTTCTACTATTCCTTTGATTTCATCGGCATAGGTCTTGCTTTCAGCAGCGCGCTGCAGGTCTATACAGCGACCGTCCCATGAAGGGATCTGTACGCCGGCATAGCCGAGAGATGCCGCCCATTTACAAATAGAATCGAGGGAATTGAAAGGCGCCTGATCGCCCAGGAATTGCGCAAGGAATATTCCCGGGCCTTTGATAGTGGTCATGGTTGAATAAGCTTGTGTGATTGATTTTTATGATCCGAATTTTGTCCATTTCAGTTCTGAAGCAGCAGAAGCCACTACAGAATCAATGAATGTCATGCCGCGAATGCCGTCTGGCACCGAAGGGAAGTCGAGCATTTCTTTGGAGGGCGTGGCACCATTCATTCTGGCCATTAAGGTAAGTGCAAAATTCCGGTAGATATTACCGAACGCTTCCAGGTATCCTTCGGGATGTCCGCCCGGAGTACGGCAATTGTGCGTTGCATAGCTCGACAAACGATCAGTATAATTGCCACCTGCGCGCAGTATCTCTGTGGGCTTATGTAACCATTTTACCAGCAATGTATTGGGTTCATGTTGTGCCCATTCAATGCCGCCTTTTTCTCCATACACTCTTATTTTCAAAGCATTTTCTTCTCCGGCAGCAACCTGCGAAGCCATCAATACACCCCTAGCGCCATTGTTGAATTTCAACAATACATTCCCATCATCATCCAGGGCGCGGCCTTCTACCATGATGTTCAGATCGGCACACAGATCGGTGATCTGCAAACCACTTACATATTCAGCCAGGTGTGCGGCATGTGTGCCGATATCGCCCATGCTGCCGCTTTTGCCGGAGCGCTTGGGATCTGTGCGCCAGGCTGCCTGTGCATTGCCTTCGCGTTCAGATAATTTACTCAACCATCCCTGGGGATATTCCACCCATACTTTTCTTATTTTACCGAGTTGCCCTTCGGCAATCATAGCACGGGCCTGTTTCACCATCGGGTAACCGGAGTAGGTATGGGTAAGACAGAGTGTGAGACCGGTTTCATCTACTTTCTTTTTCAGCTGCAGCGCTTCATCGAGCGTGAAAGTGATCGGCTTTTCCAATACTACATTGAATCCATGCTCCAGCGCCATCATCGCAGGAGCAAAATGCGCAAAATTGGGAGTAACGATCGTTACAAAATCCATTCGCTTATCTGCCGGTAGTTCACTTTCTTTTTTGATCATTTCCTCGTAATTGAGGTAGATGCGGTCTTCGGGCAGGAACAAGGAAATTCCTGAATCCTTTGCAATCTCGGGGTTGATGCTTAATGCCCCGCATACCAGTTCAATAAGGCCATCCATATTGGCCGCAATACGATGAATGGCGCCGATGAAGGCATCTTTGCCTCCGCCTACCATTCCCATTCTGAGTTTTCGATTCATTTGTTTTGCTTTTGCTTGCTGTAAAACTGGTAAAAAAAATTTGAAACAAGTGTATTTTTTACACCGAGTTTGAAAATAAAAATCTACATTTAGCTGCTTTTTTAAACAACCCCTAACGATGACGCAAGCCATACCACAACGTAACCAGCTCTTTGCAGCCAGCTGTCTGGCATTATTAGTAACTTCTCTTTCTTTTGGTATCCGCGCCGGTATCCTCAACAGACTGGGCGTACAATTCGAACTCAACGCAGCACAACTGGGCTCTATTGCAGCCACTGCTTTCTGGGGCTTCCCGCTGGCAGTAGTGATCGGAGGCTTCGTGGTAGACATCATTGGCATGAAACGATTGCTGCTTGTTGCATTCGTCTTTCATTTAATAGGTATCCTGCTCACCATTTTTGCAGGAGGATACTGGACGCTTTTCATATCCACTTTGTGCATCGGTATTGCCAATGGTACGGTGGAAGCAGCCTGTAACCCATTGGTGGCAACCATATATTCCGATAACAAAACCACCAAGCTGAACCATTTCCATCTTTGGTTCCCCGGAGGCATTGTGATTGGCACTTTGCTGGTATATATTCTCGATAAAGTAAATATAGGATGGCAGGTGCAGGTTGGACTGATGATCATTCCTACATTGATCTACGGTTTCCTTTTCAGTAAATTGAATTTCCCGGTAACGGAACGTGTAGCGCAGGGTGTTTCTGCCAGCGAGATGTACAAAGCCCTGCTCAATCCCTTATTCATATTGATGATCATCCTGATGTTTGGCACCGCTATTACAGAATTGTTTACCGGACAGTGGATCGATGTGTTGTTGAAAAACGTATCCGACAATGCGATTTTGTTGCTGACCATTGAAACCGGTGTTATGGTGGTAGGGCGCGGACTGGCTGAACCTGTGGTACACCGTTTTTCCCCGCAGGGTGTATTGTTGATATCGGCGATATTGTCGGCCCTCGGGTTGTATTTACTGGGTCATAGTACCGGTAATATGTTATTTGTTGGCGCTCTTGTTTTTGGTATGGGCGTTTGTTATTTCTGGCCTACCATGCTGGGATTTGTTTCAGAAAACCTGCCGAAGACGGGTGCAGTGGGACTGAACCTGATGGGTGGCGCGGGCATGTTTGCGGTATCGGTATATATGATGTTCATGGGCGGACACTACGATGAGTTGCTGGCTTCCAAACTTCCTGCCAGCGCCAGCCTGAAGACTTATATGGATGCAGCCCCCGGAACAGGGATGGCGACTGCACTGGCAGAAGCTAAAAAAGCGGCGGGTCCTGAAATATTGAATACAACCCTGGTCATTCCAATTATCCTGAGTGTTGCTTTTGCGGGACTGTTCATTTATATGAAAGGAAGGAAAAAACCGGCATTGGCTTAAATCGTTAAATCTCCTCTTATATTATTTTATTCATGGCTACAGATCAAAACAGACGGAAAGCGATCAAAAATATTCTGGCAGGATCTGCTGCTGTTGCAGCGGGATCGGCGCTTTCGGCATTTACTCCGGCAGAAAAAAAGGAAAAAGATAGTATGACACCGTTAAAAGGGAACATCAGGCATTCCGTTTGCCGCTGGTGTTTCAGCAGCATTGCACTGGATGACCTCGCTGCCGCCGCAAAGGAAATAGGCTTGGTTGGCATAGACCTTGTGGGACCGAAAGACTGGGCTACCCTGAAAAAATATGACCTTATTTCAACCATGTGTAACGGAGCGGAGATCGGGCTCACCAAAGGATGGAACGACACACAATACCATGCTACCCTTATCAGGAGTTATACCGAACATATTGAACTGGTTGCACAGGCAGGATATACCAATCTTATTTGTTTCAGTGGCAGTCGTAATGGAATGGATGATGAAACAGGATTGAAAAATTGTACCGACGGACTGAAGCAGGTCATGGGGCTGGCAGAAAAAAAAGGGGTGACCATCCAGATGGAGCTCCTCAACAGCAAAGTAGACCACAAAGATTATATGTGTGATAAAACGACCTGGGGAGTGGAGTTGTGCAAACGTATCGGGTCGCCCAACTTTAAGTTGTTATACGATATCTATCATATGCAGATTGATGAAGGAGATGTGATCCGCACCATCAGGAACAACAGCCAATACCTCGGGCATTACCATACAGCCGGTGTTCCGGGCAGGCATGAAATAGATGAGACGCAGGAGTTGTATTATCCGGCCATCATGAAAGCGATCGTGGCCACGGGGCATAAAGGATATGTGGCGCAGGAATTCATTCCGGCTTCGGCCGATAAGCTGGGTTCTCTGAGGGCTGCGATCAAGATCTGTGATGTATAACGATAACCAATTCTATCATAAGAGCGTAACTATCTAAGCAACTTTAAACTAAAAACAATGTCCGATCAAAATTACGATGCCATCGTCATTGGTTCAGGAATCAGTGGTGGATGGGCTGCCAAAGAGCTAACTGAAAAAGGACTCAAAGTGTTGATGTTGGAAAGAGGCCGAGACATCAAACACGTCAAAGACTATGTCAATGCCAACAAAGAGGCTTGGGATTATCCTCACCACGGCCGCAGAACACAGCAGATGGAGAAGGATTATCCGGTGCTCAAGCGCGATTATCCTTTGAATGAAACCAACCTGGATTACTGGGTGAATGAAAAGGAAAGTCCGTATACCGAGGTCAAGCGTTTCGACTGGTTCCGCGGTTATCATGTAGGTGGCCGATCACTGATGTGGGGTCGCCAGAGCTATCGCTGGAGTGATTTCGATTTTGAAGCCAATGCCAAAGACGGTATTGCCATTGACTGGCCCGTTCGTTACCATGAGATTGCACCCTGGTACGATTATGTAGAAAAATTTGCAGGCATCAGCGGTAGCAAAGAAGGCCTGCCGCAATTGCCGGACGGACAATTCATGCCGCCTATGGAAATGAACTGCGTGGAAAAAGATGTGGCTGCCAGGCTTAAGGAACATTACAAAGGTTCGCGTGCGATGATCATCGGAAGGGTAGCCAATATCACAGAGCCTTTGCCGGGAAGAACCAATTGCCAGTTCAGGAACAAATGCTGGCTGGGATGCCCCTTTGGCGGTTATTTCAGTACGCAGTCATCTACTTTGCCGGCTGCCATGAAAACAGGCAACCTGACCCTTCGTCCCTGGTCAATCGCTACCAAGATACTCTATGATAAAGACAAGAAGCGAGCAACAGGGGTGGAAGTACTCGATGCTGAAACCAATAAGACCTATGTGTTCAATGCTAAAATAGTTTTCCTGAATGCTTCTACGATGAACTCGGCCTGGGTACTCATGAATTCAGCCACTGATGTATGGCCCGACGGATTGGGCAGCAGCAGCGGAGAGCTGGGTCATAACCTGATGGATCATCACCTGGGTGTGGGTGCAGGCGGACGTGTGGAAGGCTATGAAGACAAATACTATTTCGGCCGGCGCGCCAACGGAATTTATATACCCAGGTACCGCAACCTGTTTGGCGATAAGCGCGATTACCTGCGTGGCTTTGGTTACCAGGGAGGCGGCGGCCGCTCAGGATGGGGAAGAGAAGTAGCGGAGCTGAGCATTGGCGGCGCATACAAAGACGCGCTTACTGAGCCAGGTAACTGGTCAATGGGTATGGGCGGTTTCGGCGAAATGTTGCCCGACCACAGCAATAAGGTAACGCTGGACAAAACCAAGAAAGACAAATGGGGCCTGAATGTGCTTGCGGTTGATTGTGAACTGAAAGAGAATGAACTGAAGATGCGCAAGGACATGTTGCAGGACGCTATTGAAATGCTGGAAGCTGCAGGTGTGAAAGATGTAAAAGGCCGTGATGGAGATGGTACCCCCGGACGTGGTATCCATGAAATGGGTACGGCACGTATGGGCGCCGATCCAAAAACATCCGTACTGAATAAGTATAACCAGGTTTGGGATGCCCCCAATGTGTATGTAACGGATGGTTCTTTCATGACTTCCGCCGCCTGCGTGAACCCGTCTTTGACCTATATGGCTTTCACTGCAAGGGCAGTAGACCATGCAGTGTCTGAACTGAAAAAACAGAATTTATAAAATCATCAACTAAAATATTTTAGCATGAACAGAAGAGAAGCCTTATCCAGTGTAGCGTTGCTACTGGGTGGCACCATCCTTGGGGCGGAAGCTTTTTTGTCGGGTTGCAAACCCAAAGGCACAGAAGCAGGCGCCGTTAGTTTCTCTACAGATGATGTAAGTTTCCTGAATGAAGTAGCTGAAACCATCTTACCTGCTACCAGTACGCCCGGTGCGAAAGCCGCCAAAGTGGGCGATTTCATGACGGTTATAGTGAAAGACTGCTATGAGCCAAAAGACCAGACGATTTTCCTGGAAGGCATGAAAAAGCTGGATGAAGCAAGCAGGAAAATGAACAGCAAATCTTTCATGGAAAGTACGCCGGAACAACGTCATAATCTTTTGGTAGCGCTGGACAAAGAACAAAAAGACTACCAGAAGAACAAAAAGAAATACGACCCCACCCATTATTTCCGCATGATGAAAGAGTTGACGCTTTGGGGCTTCTTCACTTCCGAAGTAGGCGCCAAGCAGGCCCTCCGCTATGTGGCGGTTCCCGGAAAATACGAAGGATGTATCCCGTATAAAAAAGGTGACAAAGCCTGGGCAACCTAATCAACAACATCATCAAAAGAATAATTATGTCAACCAACAGAAGAGATTTTTTGCGCAGCGGCGCTTTTGCCGCACTGGGATTGACCTTGCCTTTCAAAGGCAAATCTTCTTTAATTGAACATTTTGCGGGGTCTAAAAAGCTCAATGCTTTTGGCATACAATTATGGACGGTGAAAGAAGACATGAGCCGTGATGCAAAAGATACCCTGAAAAAGATCGCATCTTACGGGTATAAACAGATCGAAAGTTTTGAGGGCAAAGGTGGTATGTTTTGGGGTATGGGTCATAAAGACTTCAAAAAATACATGGATGACCTGGGAATGAAAATCATTTCGTCTCATTGCAACAACACGGTAGATTTCGAAAGAAAAGCAGCCGAAGCCGCAGAGATCGGAATGAAATACCTGATCTGTCCGTATAAGGGTCCGCAAAAAACCATTGACCAGTTCAAAAAATTTGCAGAAGAGTTCAATAAATCGGGCGAGGTCTGCAAAAAGAACGGCATCCGTTTCGCTTACCATAACCACGATTATTCATTCAAACCTATCGACGGACAGGTACCGCAGGAAGTAATGATGAATGCTACTGATAAGGAACTGGTTGATTTTGAAATGGATATTTATTGGGTAGTGGCAGCCGGCGAAGACCCCAAGGCCTGGTTCAAAAAACACCCCAACCGTTTCCGGTTATGCCACGTGAAAGATTATGCAAAAACTGAAAAGGGTCATGAGTCTGTTCAACTGGGCAAAGGCATGATTGATTTTCACTCAATATTGCAGGTGGGAACTGCGAACGGGTTGAGAAATTATATTGTAGAGCAGGAAGCTTTCACCGGAAGTAATCCGCTTGAAAGTGCGGCCGCAGATGCGGTTTATATGAAAAAGCTTGCTATTTAAGCAGAAAGCAGCGAGTAGTAATTCAATAAGAAAAGTCAACATTCAAAAATCAGATGCTGCCATCTCTTTTGAATGTTGACTTTTACTTTTAATTGATTGGTTCTATACCCCTAATGTCCAACCCTCCCTGTAAGTCCTCTTCACGAACTGGTTGGCATCGTCGAAATTAGTGATCTTCATATTCGGGCCATCCCAGAGCAGTTTGATATAACGACCCGGGTAAGCAATGATTTCTCTTTCCTTACCATTATCTACTTTCTTTTCCCTGCGCTGGATATCGTAACTGCGAATGGCCAGGTTACCCATCAGTACGCTTTCGGTAAGCGGACCGGCAATATCAAAATGAGAGCTGAGGTTTTTCGCTTTTTCGCTGCCATAACCGGCGATAGTGGCTTCTACCCATGCGGCATAGTGACCATCATCTCCATTGGGAACACGGGCAATGGTTTTGGGAATGTTTACTTCTTTGGTACGGGAAGTAGGCAGCAGGTTAGGTTCTTTACCATAAGTAGCGCACATCATCTTGGCTTTGGTGCCGATGAAAATGGTTCCGTTTCCACCGTCACCCATTCTTTCATTCGGGCCTAATTCGGCCGGGCGTTCCGGCTGGATGCCGCCATCCATCCAATGCAGTTTTACATCTGGCTTTCCGTTTTCGCCTTTGAATGTAAGAATGATATGAGAAGAGATGGGGCCCGCTTCGGGGAAGTAGGCTTTTCTCCAGGGTTCTACGTAGCGGGTAGCTACGCTGCATTCTGCAGATACAGGATAACCCAGGCCCAATACAGCAAAAGCGGGGGCCATGATATGGCAGGCCATATCGCCCAGGGCGCCGGTACCATAATCCCACCAGCCACGCCAGTTGAATGGAACGAGGCCTTCTACATAATCTTTATAGGGAGCGGTACCCAGCCAGAGGTTCCAGTCCAGTTCTGCGGGAACAGCCGGCTTCTGGTTAGACCAGGCAATGCCTTGTGGCCAAACAGGCCTGTCGGTATAGCAATACACTGTATGCACATCGCCTAAAAGGCCGGCATTATACCATTCCACTAACTGGCGTACGCCATCGCCGGAAGAGCCCTGGTTACCCATTTGGGTAACTACTTTATAACGGTGGGCAGCTTGTGTAAGCGTGCGCGCTTCATAAATATCGTGAGTAAGGGGTTTTTGTACGTACACGTGCTTGTTCAACTGCATGGCGGCCATGGCTTGTACGGCGTGCATATGGTCTGGCGTTGAAACAGATACTGCATCAATGTGTTTTGCCTCTTTGTCGAGCATCTCGCGGTAATCTTTGTAGATCTTTGCTTTGGGATAACGCTCGCGGCTTTTTTTGAATTGTCTTTCGTCTACATCACAGAGAAAAGCGATATCGGCTTTGCCGCTCTGGAAGAAGTTCCAGAGATCGCTTTCACCTTTACCACCGGCACCAATGCCGGCAATCTGCAATTTGTCGCTGGGTGCGGTATAACCAGTTCCGCCCAATACATGGCGGGGAAGAATGTAAAAGCCAGCCAGTGCAGCAGCGCTGTTGCGCAGGAATTTTCTCCTGGAATCATTGGCACTGTCAGCCTGTGGCTTGTTTTCGGTTTTCTTTTTCATTGCTTTGTCGTTAGTTGTTTGGATAGAAATTGGAGCTATGAATATATTGCATTTTAAGGAAAACCTAAGCTAGGGAAGAGAAAGATTTCAATAAGTGCGGATATATTATACTTATTGCATGGGTTTGGTTGTTATTTTCCTGATACGCCAGCCTTCATCCGGAATCCATTGCCAGCTTGTAGTGTATTCACCTTTGAGTTTGGCCGTATCTGTCTGGTTCATAACGGCGGTCTGGTAATACATACCTTTTTGCAAAGCGGTATCATTGTTCAATTCAATAGATGTGGTGGTAGATGATACAGCAAGTACCTGTATATTCTCGAAAGAGGATAAAAAGCGTTTGATAGAGTCTCTCCCTGTGGCAATATCGGCCAATTGGCCGTTTGGCGTAAACATTTTTGAAATGGAATCGGCATCCATTTTTTGCAGCAGCTTGTCGTATTGCTGCATGGCCGATTCAATTTCAGTCTTGTCGTGCTTTGGTTTTGTATTGCAGGAAATCAGCACCGGCAGGCAAAGGAAAGCGCAATACAGCGCTATTGTTTTTGGGGTATTCATGCCCTAAAATAAATAATTATCTCCGGCAGTCCATATCCCGGGAATTAAATTTATTTTTAAAGAAATGAACTCCATGAAATATAAGTTAGAAAAACCGGTTCATGGCAGTATAGGCACAGCACAGTACCAGTGCACCATTGAGTGGCGTAACGGCAAATTTATTGCCGATGAGCCCGAATCATCCGGCGGAAAAGACCTTGGTCCCGACCCTTTTACCTTATTGCTTTCTTCCCTGGCATCCTGTACCCTGGTAACCCTTCGCATGTATATTGAACGCAAGGGGTTGGATATACCTGCTATTACAGTGAATGCCAACCTTTTCCAGGAAATCCAGAATGATGAACTGGTTACCACCATCGACCGCGATATTGTTTTTGAAGGAACTGTGCCGGAAGAAACAAAGACCAAACTACAGGAAATTGCGAGCCGTTGCCCTGTTTCAAAAATCCTTGAAGGGAATACCAAGGTGAGGACTTTTGTATTCCGCGACACGCCAGGCGAAAAAACGGTCAAATACAGCAACGACGAAATTACGGTTGACTGGAAGCCCGGTTATTGTCAGCATTCCACCCGTTGCTGGAAACAGTTATTACAGGTATTTGATCCGCGCGAAAAGAAATGGATCAATATAAATGGCGCCAGCGCTGAGCGTATCAAACAGCAGGTAGAGCAATGTCCGTCAGGGGCGTTGGTGTTTCATTATAATAAGGAAACAGGTATGGATCAATAGCGTCTCTCGTGAGTTATTTTAGCAGAGTAATATTTGGTGAACCATGAGGGGACTTGTCCTTTTTTTATCGCATCCCATTTTTTCTTGCCATTCACCTGCTTGAAGTGTGCAAACATTTTAAAATCTTGACCCTCTTCAGAATTATCAAAAAAGAAGACTTGGTAAGGGATTTGGCATGCATCATGCAACAACTCCAAAGAACGATAATATCGGCTTTCAATTTTATCTGAGGGTACATCGTGGCCGCCTTTTGCTTTTCGAGCTTTGACGTAAAACTTATTGATTTCAGGTGATTCGGTGGATACGAAATAGAGATACACTTTATACCCCACTTTGGCTGCCTCACGCATCAAATCGAGTTTGGAACGATGGGAGAATACCGTTTCAAAAGAAAATTTTTGTTTTTGACTTAATAATTTCTTTCGTATATAATCAGCAATGATTTGTGCTAACCTTTCATTTTTACTTTCTTGCTTCGAGTAGATCGTGCCACCACGTAGAGTAAAACATCTTTTAAATGAATTTTCAGGAAATTCATGATTAATTAGTCCAGATTTTTGCGCCATTTCACTGAATTCTTTGGCCGAAGCCGAAAAAGGAAACGCAGAAAATGAATATTTCCCACTCTTTAACTCTTGCGCTATGTCATCGGCATTCACATAATAACCAAAGTCAAGCTTTTTACCTGAAACCTTATGTTGCCTGATGTATTTTATAACTGTACTCTTGCCCGAACCGTTTGGGCCGGCAAATACTCGTAACCTTAGTTGGGATGTCTTTTTAGTCAAGGATCAATTCCTGATTTTTACTTACAGGGATTGGTGAAATCTGTTCTGTTCGGCCATCTGCATATTTTTTTATAACCCAGCCACCGGAAGCTATGACGGTATAGCCCATCACTCGCATCGTTTCTTCCGAAGCCTTCTTTACGCCATTTCTTGCGACACTGATCAGTATCCGCTTGGTGAGATAAGGTTTGCGAGTAACTTGGCTTTTAGAGGGAATAATTGATTTTTTTTTTGCCATTTCACTTCGATTCGTGGAACTAAGTTACGCCTTTTTGAATAATCCAATATAATATACCCTTAAGTGAGATTATAAAACTATGCGCAAATGATTGGAGAACGAAAAACAATATTTTCCTCGTTTTAGCATATTTATAATTAGTGAGTATGAACCGATCATGTAGACGAGTTTCAGAACCGCATAATTTCTTCCGCTGAGGGTTCCATCAATACATACTTCTTTACCCCGTTGATCAGCATTTCATTCAGTACGGTTACTACATTTCTATAGCTAGATTCGGCTGTTGGCTTGATCAATACAATGATCTCCGCTTTGTTCCCAAATTGGTTTCTGACTTTCTGAATTTTATTCATAATGATAGTGCGTAATCCGGGTGCGGCATACCCAATTGTCTTGGTCCGGGTTATATCAGTACCTTCATAAAACCGTATACTATCATTTGCTTCCAGAATAAGAGAAATTGTTTTGTTACCTGGCGCAAGTGATGGAGGATTTGAAGACTGCCTGTCATCAGGAACAACCAGATTAAATGAAGAGGGCCTACTTAGTGTGGTTGTAAAAATGAAAAATGTGATGAGAAGAAAACCCAAATCCACCATTGGAGTCAGGTCAACCCGAGTGGACAGTTTTTTGCTGCGAATACCTCCGCGTTTGTTGCGAGATTCGTGTTGCTGTACTTCGGCCATAATATTGTTTTAGAAATTAGATGCATAGCAGCTTTATTTCCATACAACATCAATTGCCATACACACTCAAAAACTTAATACGCATGATCTTGAGCTGCTCCCAGGTATAGTCGTTCTCACTCAATTCCTGCTGGGCAATCTGAAGCGATGAAGTTTCACATCCTTTGAAATATTCAATGATCTCTTCCTGGTCGTATTCATCCAGCCATTCATCAATGGCATAATCCAGGTTGAGCTTGGTTCCGCTGGCAGCAATGGTTTCCATTTCTTCCAGTAACTCATCCAGGCGGAGGCTCTTGTTCCTGGCAATGGTTTCCAGCGGTATTTTTTTGTCTACGTTCTGAATAATGTAAATTTTGTTGTTGCCCGAGTTTACCACACTCTTCATCACAAAATCGTCGGGTTTTTCAATATCATTTTCCTCTACATACCTGGCCACCATTTCAACAAAGGGTTTGCCATATTTCAATGCTTTTCCCTTACTCACACCCTGGCATTTCTCCAGTTCTGCCAGTGTAGTAGGGTAAAGCGTAGCCATATCCTGCAAAGAAGTTTCCAGGAAAATGACAAAGGGAGGGAGACTTTTTTTCTTTGCCTCTTTCTGACGCAATTCTTTCAGCATTTCAAAAAGCCTTTCATCTGTTGAAGCGCCTGATTGCGAACCGCCATCACCTTCTTCATCGTCGGCATTGGCATCTTCGAAAAGATTGTTCAGAACAATCTTGAAAGAAACCGGTTTCTTCAGGAATTTCTCTCCTTTCTCGGTGATCTTTAAAAGGCCGTATTCTTCTATGTCTTTTCGGATCAGGTTTTCCAGCATCATCTGCCTTACCAGGCTGTTCCAGAAATGCGCTTCTTTGTCTTTTCCAATGCCAAACACGTCCAGGCCATCATGCCTGAACATGGTCATTTGCGGAGTAAGCTTACCCATTACCATGCCAACCACATAATCGTTTACAAAACGTTCATTCAGCGCACTGATCACTTTCAATACCTTCACCACCTCTTCTTTTGCTTCTATCTTCTCTTTGGGATTACGGCAGTTATCGCAGTTGCCGCAGTTCCTGGTATCCCAGGTTTCACCAAAATAATGCAGCAATATTTTCCGGCGGCAGACCGAGCTTTCGGCATAAGCAACCGTTTCATCAATCAACTGGCCCCCCACTTCTCGTTCGCTCAAAGGCTTATCGCGCATGAGGTGTTCCAGCTTGGCCACATCTTTATGTGAATAATAAAGCATACAAATACCTTCCAGTCCGTCTCTGCCGGCGCGACCGGTTTCCTGGTAATAGTTTTCAATTGATTTGGGAATATTGAAATGGATCACAAAACGGATATCCGGTTTGTCAATACCCATTCCAAATGCGATGGTGGCCACAATTACCTGCACCTCTTCATTGAGGAACTGGTCCTGCCTGTCGGCACGCAACTTCTGGTCGAGCCCGGCATGATAGGCAACGGCTTTGATATTATTGGCTACCAGTAAGGCAGCGAGTTCTTCCGTGGTTTTGCGGTTCAGCGTGTATATGATGCCGCTCTTGCCTTTGTGCTGGCTGATGAATCTTACAATGCTCTTTACGGTCTGGTCCATTTTGATCTTGGGCTGGATCTCGTAATAGAGGTTTGACCTGTTAAAAGAAGAAATGAAAATATTGGGATGGCGCAGTCCCAGGTTCTTCACAATATCGCTTTGCACTTTGGGTGTGGCGGTTGCTGTAAGGGCGATCACGGGCACTTGCGGATTGATGATGTCCATCATTTCACGCAAGCGGCGGTATTCAGGTCTGAAATCATGTCCCCATTCGGAGATACAATGCGCTTCATCTACTGCGAAAAACGAGATGTCGAGATCGCTGAAATATTCCAGGTTCTCCTGCTTGGTTAGTGTTTCAGGAGCTACATACAATAATTTGGTCTTACCGTTGTCCAGGTCATCTTTCACTTCTTTGATCTGGCCTTTGTTCAATGACGAGTTCAGGAAATGCGCCACTTCATCTTTTTCACTGTATCCCCTCACCAGGTCAACCTGGTTCTTCATCAATGCAATGAGAGGCGAAACAATAATGGCGCAACCGGGCATGAGCATGGCAGGCAATTGGTAGCACAAACTTTTACCGCCACCGGTGGGCATGATCACAAAAGTATCTTGTCCGGATAACAGGCTCTGGATGGCTTCTTCCTGTCTTCCTTTAAAATTACGAAATCCGAAATATTGCTCCAGGCCGGCGTGGATATCATATTTACCCGCCGGTTTGCTGGTGGCGCCTCCTTTCTTTTTCACAGCAGCTTTACCGGCTGCATTGTCTGTAGGTTTAGAGGAGGTTTTTCTGGTGGTCGTTGCCATTTATATAAATATTTTTAATACCGCAAGGCGGTACAACTTTAAGAATAGATAAGTTAACTCATTTTGCCGGAATTCTCAAGCAAATCGCGCGTTATTCGCTTTCAGGGAGCTGCCTTTTTAAAAGGGACGGCGAAGTTAATGAACTATGGGGGTAATATCCACTCTTTGCTGTTAAAGTTTACCTTTGCACGGCATGAATACATCTGTTCAACAAACTGCGCTGAATACCATTCAGTTAGAAGCGCAATCGATTGAGGGGCTTGCAGCCTTTATTGACCCGTCTTTTGAAGAGGCTGTTAAGACCATCCACCGGTCAAAAGGAAGGCTGGTTGTAAGTGGTATCGGTAAAAGCGCTATCGTGGCCCAGAAGATCGTTGCAACGCTCAATTCTACCGGAACCCCTTCTTTGTTCATGCATGCTGCAGATGCCATTCATGGCGACCTGGGGATGATCCAGCAAGACGATGTGGTGCTCATCATCAGTAAAAGCGGTGAAAGTCCGGAGATCAAAGTGCTGGTGCCCCTCATTAAAAATTTCGGCAATACACTGATCGCCATGGTGGGTAATATGGAAAGTTTCCTGGCCAGGCAAAGTAACCTGGTATTGAATACAACAGTAAGCAAAGAGGCTTGTCCCAATAACCTGGCCCCCACCAGCAGTACCACTGCACAAATGGTGATGGGTGATGTGCTGGCTGTATGCCTGATGGAACTCAATGGTTTCAGCGGGAAGGATTTCGCCAAATACCATCCCGGTGGTAACCTGGGCAAACGCATGTACCTGAGAGCATCTGATCTGTACACGCACAACGAACGGCCGAAGGTACTGGCTTCGGCAAGCCTGAAAGAAGTAATTGTTGAGATCACCGAAAAAAGGCTCGGGGTTACTGCAGTAACCGATGAACAGGACCGGGTGGTTGGCATTATTACAGATGGAGACTTGCGA
The DNA here is from genome assembly GCA_041798205.1 of Sediminibacterium sp. GTDB lineage: Bacteria > Bacteroidota > Bacteroidia > Chitinophagales > Chitinophagaceae > Sediminibacterium. Next base: position 304,535 of record JBHCAK010000008.1, on the reverse strand, counting down.
AGGATGCTTGAAAAAAGCGATCGCATACAAAATACCAGGGCTTCGGATATTTTATCGGCTCATCCCAAAACCATACCGCCCGATATGCTGGCAGTGGATGCGCTGGATGTATTAAGAAAGTACGACATTAGTCAGCTGATCGTTGCTGAAGAAGGAAAATACCTGGGAATACTGCATATACATGATCTGGTAAAAGAAGGGATTATTTAACTGAACAACTCGTTGCATTCCTTTAATATTGCAACTCCTAATAAATGTGCTAAAAGGATCAGGCATGAACAAAAGTCATTATGTAGCGATCATGGCAGGAGGCATTGGCAGTCGCTTCTGGCCCAAGAGCCGCACAGGTTATCCGAAACAATTCCTTGATATTTTAAATACCGGCAAGACACTTATCCGATGGACTTTTGAGCGTTATGCTGCTTTTATTCCCAAAGAGAACATCTTTATTGTTACTTCTGAAGAATACACGTCCATTGTAAAAAAGCAATTGCCTGAACTGGCCGAAGAGAATATTCTTTCAGAACCAAGCAGAAAAAATACAGCGCCCTGTATTGCATACATTTCTTTCAAACTGTTACAGAAAGATCCCGAAGCGTCTCTGATCGTAGCGCCCAGTGACCACCTGATACTCGATAATGAAAATTTCAGGAAGATCACTTTGCAGGCGCTTGATTTTGTAAGCCATATTAAATCGTTGGTTACACTGGGCATTAACCCCACTTATCCGAATACGGGTTATGGCTATATACAGCATGATGCCATCCCTGTTGCTGATGGCATTTACAAAGTGAAAACCTTTACGGAAAAACCCAACCTGGAACTGGCGAAAACATTTTTGGCCAGCGGCGATTTTTTATGGAATGCGGGCATATTTGTATGGCGTGTTAAGAATGTAGTGAAAGCATTTGAACTTTATCAGCCCGAAATGTTTGAATTGTTCGACGGGATCAAAAACCAGTATAATACGGCGAAAGAGAAGGATGCTATTGGCAAGATCTATCCTTTGTGCACCAATATTTCCATTGATGTGGCCATCATGGAGAAAGCAGATAATGTATACGTGATCCCTTCATCGTTCGGGTGGAGCGACCTGGGTACCTGGAACAGCGCATACGATAACCTGGAAAAAGATTACCTGGGTAATGCGGTGGCAGGCGATAATGTGATTGTGATTGATGCCACCAAATGCATGATCTCGGCGCCGCACGACAAGCTGATGGTATTACAGGGCCTGGATGATTTCATTGTAGTAGATACCAAAGATGTATTGCTGGTATGCAAAAAAGAGAAAGAACAGGCCATCAAGGAATATGTTGCGGAAGTGAAGCGCAACAAAGGCGAAAAATACCTTTAATACAGACTGGTCATTGATCAAATTGGCGCAAACGTTTGCAATCGCAGGCGGGGCTCCAATTTGTTATATTAGCAGGCGCGATCAATGCCAAACCGAATACCATGACCAGCAGGTTTTTTCTTCAAAAACAAATTCTCGTACTTGTTTCCCTTTTCATCATACATGCTTCGTTTGCACAGCAAAAACCCAATATCATCATCATCTATGCCGATGATGTGGGTTATGGTGATCTGAGTTGCTATGGCATGACAAGTATTCAAACACCCCATATTGATGGCCTGGCCGCCGAAGGATTAAAGTTTACAGATGCGCACAGTACTTCTGCTACCTGCACCCCATCGCGTTATGGCATCCTTATGGGAAAATATCCCTGGCGGCAAAAAGGAACAGGCGTGGCGCCCGGTGATGCATCACTCATCATTCCAAGGGATAAGGGAACCATGCCAGCTGCTTTGCAGAAAGCAGGATACCAGACGGCAGTCATCGGCAAATGGCATCTTGGTTTGGGAAACGGTGAAACCATTAACTGGAATGGCGATATCAGACCGGGACCCAATGAAGTAGGTTTCAATTATGCTTTCATCATGCCAGCCACACTCGACAGGGTGCCTTGCGTATATGTGGAGGATCATCATGTAGTCAACCTGGACCAGCAGGATCCTATAGAAGTAAATTACCAGCACAAAATTGGTAACGAACCCACCGGTAAAGAAAACCCTGAAATGTTGCGTATGAAACCGGATCCGCAACAGGGGCATAACCAAACCATTGTGGACAGCATCAGCAGGATCGGGTGGATGAGTGGCGGACACAGCGCACGCTGGCGGGATGAAGATATTGCAGGTACCATCACGAAAAAAGCCATACAGTTCATTGGCAAAAACAAACAACAACCCTTCTTTTTGTACTTCGCTACCGGCGATATACATGTGCCGCGTTACCCGCACAGCATGTTCAGGGGTAAGAGCGGTATGGGGTTGCGGGGCGACGCAATCTTACAACTGGATTACACAGTTGGACAGATCATGCATACGCTGGACAGTCTGCACCTGGCTGAAAATACCCTGGTAATTTTCAGCAGCGATAACGGTCCGGTAGTGAATGATGGCTATCTCGACGGCTCAGTAGAACACCTGGGCGATCATCGACCCGGTGGTCTCTTGCGCGGAGGTAAATACAGTATTTTTGAAGCAGGCACACGGGTGCCCTTCATTGTGAAATGGCCCGGACAGGTGAAAGCAGGTAAAACAACGAATGCGTTGTTCAGTCAGGTTGATTTATATGCTTCATTGGCCAGGCTCACCGGTCAAAAGCTAAGCAATGGAGATGGTCAGGACAGTTTTGACCGGCTGGATGTTTTACTGGGCAAAAGCCATGAAAACAGGCCTTTTCTTGTAGAAGATGCCCGCGGATTATCCATTACCAGGGGGCCATGGAAATATATTGTACCGAATAGCGGGGCAGCGTATGATAAAGCGGTGAATATAGAATTGGGCAACCTCCCGCAACCACAGTTGTACAATATGCGGAATGATATCAGTGAGCAACACAATGTGGCGGATAAACACCCCGATGTGGTAAAAGAACTGGCGGCTTTGCTGGATAAAATAAAAGAAAACATCCCATGAAAAAAATGATGGCCGTTATTGCCTTGCTGTTCATGACAGCAGCCTTATCTGCCCAGCAACCGGCAACCACCATTTCATTCGATACAGCGGCAACTGTTTTCACCGAGAGTCTGCCATTGGGCAACGGCAGGCTGGGGGCCATGATGTACGGTAGTATTACCAGGGAAAGAATTGCTTTGAATGAAATATCGCTGTGGTCGGGCGGTGAACAGGATGCAGACAATGAGCAAGCCTACCAGTACCTGAAGCCTATCCAGGACCTGCTGTTGGCGGGAAAGAATAAGGAGGCCCAGGAGCTGTTACAAAAACATTTTATTGCAAAAGGAGCCGGATCGGGTTTTGGAAATGGCGCCAATGTTAAATACGGGTGCTATCAAACACTGGGAGATCTTTTTATTGCCTGGAAAGACAGTACCGCACCTGTTACCCATTACAGGCGGCAACTGGATATTGAACGTGCAAAAGCTTTTACCAGTTTTGTACGCAACGGGCAACAGGTAAAAGAAGAGATATTCGCTGATTTTGTGAACGATATCATCTGGATAAGACTAAGCAGTTCAGGTAAGGCCGGCATCAACATAGGACTATCGCTGTATCGAAAAGAACATGCAACTGTAATGGCCCGGGATAACCGTTTGATCATACAGGGCCGGTTACCATCGGGAAAAGAAGAGGGAATGCGTTTTGCTTCGGTGATAGAGCCGGTTACACGCGATGGAAACATAAAGACTGAAGGCAATGAATTGGTAATAGAAGGCGCTTCGGAATGCTGGATCAAAATTGCGGCTGCTACGGATTTCAATTGGAAAACTTCCGGACTAACAGCGCCCGATCCGCTTACCCAATGTATGCGCTACCTGGCGGCAACGAAACAGCAGCATTATGCAAGCGCTGAAAACAAGAGTGTTCAGGTATACCAAAGCTATTTCAACCGTTGCCGCTGGCAAATGTCATCAGTTGATACGGTAGATCATTTAACTACCATACAACGCCTGGTGCGTTATTCAAAAGGAGGGCAGGACTTACAGTTGCCAGTATTGTATTTTAATTTTGGCAGGTACCTGCTGATCTCATCTTCCCGGCCGGGCCTGCTGCCTGCCAACCTGCAGGGGTTGTGGGCCACAGAATACCAGACACCCTGGAACGGCGATTATCATTTGAACATCAACCTGCAAATGAATTACTGGCTGGCAGAGACTACACAGCTGGGCGACCTGGCAGAGCCATTGCATCGCTTTACCAAAGACCTGGTAGCCCCGGGTGAAAGAACAGCAAAAGCTTATTACCATGCCAAAGGCTGGGTGGCACATGTGATCAGTAATCCCTGGCATTATACATCACCCGGTGAAGGAGCCGAATGGGGTTCTACCCTGACCGGCGGCGCATGGCTGTGCGAACATATCTGGGAACATTATCGTTTTACGAAAGACAGGGCTTTTTTACGAAAATATTTTCCCGTGCTCAAAGGCGCCGCAGCATTCCTGCAGTCTGTCCTGATCAAAGAACCGAAACACGGCTGGCTGGTTACTGCGCCCTCCAATTCACCGGAGAACACCTATATCACACCCGATGGTTTTCACGGACAAACGGCTATGGGACCAACGATTGATATGCAGATCTGCCGTGAACTGTTCACTGCCTGTGTGCAGGCATCAGCCATCCTCAAAACAGATGAGGAGTGGAGTAAAGAATTACAACAACTGATTCCGCAACTGGCACCTAACCAGGCAGGTGCTGCGGGTGACCTGAACGAATGGCTGGATGATTGGAAAGATGCGGAACCCAGGCACAGGCATGTATCGCATTTATACGGACTGCACCCTTACAATGAGATCAGTATAGTGAGCACACCCGAGCTGGCCAAAGCGGCAAAAAAAACCTTGCTGGACAGAGGCGATGATGGAACAGGCTGGTCAAAAGCCTGGAAAATCAATTTCTGGGCAAGACTGGGTGATGGAGACCATGCATTGACATTATTGAACCAGTTGCTCAAACCTGTAGTACGCATGGGCATAGTGATGTCTGGCGGCGGAGGTACATATCCTAATTTATTTTGCGGGCATCCCCCCTTCCAGATCGATGGTAATTTTGGAGGAACGGCCGGTATTGCTGAGATGCTGGTACAATCACAGGAGGCGTATATTCAATTATTACCCGCCTTGCCTGCTGCATGGGGTGCGGGCGGATCCGTAAGGGGACTTTGCGCAAGGGGTGGTTTTATAATAGATATGGAATGGAAAGATGGCAAAGTGATCAGTTGTACGGTACACTCCCGCAATGGCGGCCAATGCAAAATGCTGGTAAATCACCGGCAGATCAGTTTTCATACAACAAAAGGACAGTCGCAAAAAATAGCATTATGAAAAGAACCGGTATCATATTCAGTTGCCTGTTTTACTGCGCAGCTGTGATGGCGCAACAACATACAAAGGCGCCGAATATTCTTGTCATTTTTTCAGACGACCATGCTTACCAGGCCATCAGCGCTTATGGAAGCCAGTTGATGCAAACGCCGAATATCGACCGTATTGCGCGGGAAGGTGCGATATTTCAGAATGCCTGTGTTACTAATTCGCTCTGCGCACCCAGCAGGGCTGCATTGCTTACGGGAAAGTACAGTCATATCAACGGACTGAAAGTGAACAATATTTCAAACCCGTTCAACATCAAACAGGAATTATTCTCCCGCCTGCTCAAGCAAAACCATTACCAAACCAGCTGGATAGGGAAATGGCACCTGCAAACATTACCTGGCGACGCATTTGATTACTGGAGGGTGGTGCCCGACCAGGGCCAATATTACAATCCCGATTTCATTGGTCAGGCTAACGATACCGTTCGCATCAATGGATATATCACGGATGTGATCTCAGAACTGAGCTTTGACTGGCTCAACCATAGGGATACTTCCAAACCTTTTTGCCTGGTCATTGGTGAGAAGGCCACCCACAGGAGCTGGCTGCCCGATCTGCAGGACCTGGGAGTATTTGATGGCCAAACCTTTCCGCTGCCTCCTAATTTCTATGACGATTACAAGAACCGTATTGCCGCAAAGAACCAGGACATGACGGTTGATAAAACCATGTTACTGGATTATGACCTTAAAGTACATGCCAATTATGGGGAAAAAGGGATGTATGGCCGCATGAGCCCCGAACAAAGAAATGCCTTCAAAAATTATTACGATAAGGTAACGAAGGATTTTGACGAACACCGATACAAGGGAAAAGCATTGGTGGAATGGAAATACCAGCGGTATCTGAAAGACTATTTATCCACTGCAAGATCGCTCGACCGGAATATTGGGAAGATATTGGATTACCTCGATAAGAAAGGACTCACAGCAAATACCGTGGTGATCTATGCTTCAGACCAGGGCTTTTATATGGGAGAGCATGGATGGTTTGATAAACGGTTCATGTATGAAGAATCCATGAAAACACCTGTTGTGATGCGTTATCCGGGTGTGGTTAAACCGGGAACCTCTGTGCGTGAGATGATCATGAACATAGATTTTGCACCAACCCTGCTGAATATTGCCGGGGTGGCGGTGCCCGCTTCCATACAGGGAACTTCTTTCCTGCCTTTGTTGAAAGAAGGCAAAGTAAAAGACTGGCGCAAAGCAGCATATTATCATTACTACGAATACCCCGAACCACACCGCGTGGCGCCTCATTTCGGCGTACGTACTGCGCAATATAAACTGATCCGTTTCTACGGACCGGCAGATGCCTGGGAACTGTACGACCTGCAAAAAGATCCTGCTGAAATGAAGAACCTGTATGCAGAAAAGAAAAACAGTCAGCTGGTTGTTTCACTGAAACAGCAATTGAAAAGTTTGATTACCCGGTACAAGGATAACGAAGCAATGAAAATTTTTGAAAAGGAAGTCAAAGACTAATATGAAGTGCAGGTACCAGACATATCTTTTAACAGCAACATTATTGGCCGCGTCCTGTAAGAACAACAAGGAGGGCCAGGTAATGAACGAAGGGAAAACAGACAGCATGCTTTCCTGCGAAAAAAAACAGCCTGCACGCTTTTCAGGAAAGAAAACAGATACGGTTGCCATTACAGGGGGAAAACTTTCTCACGAGGGGATGACATGGATTGCTGCCGGAGAATTCATGATGGGTGCTTCGGATGAGGAGGGCAGGCCCGATGAGTATCCACAACACAAAGTCAAATTGGATGGTTTCTGGATGGATGTAAATGAAGTAACCAATGCCGATTTCAAAAAGTTCGTGGCTGCAACCGGTTATATTACTACAGCGGAAAAAGCGCCCGACTGGGAAGAGATGAAAAAGCAATTGCCTCCCGGAACCCCCAAGCCGGATGCAAGTGAACTGGTAGCCGCATCCCTTGTTTTTACACAGCCTGATCACCCGGTACCACTGACCGATGCATCGCAATGGTGGAGCTGGGTAAAGGGGGCTAACTGGAAGCATCCCGAAGGACCCGATAGCAATATTGATACTAAAGACCGTTATCCCGTTGTGCATGTTTCATGGGATGATGCCATGGCTTACTGTAGGTGGGCAGGTAAACGTTTACCAACAGAGGCGGAATGGGAATATGCGGCGAGAGGCGGCCTGATCAACGCAAAATATCCCTGGGGTAATGAAGCCGTTGAATCGGGTAAACCCAAGGCCAATACATGGCAGGGAAATTTTCCGTTGCAGAATACCGGTTGGGACAGGTTCGATAAACTGGCTCCCGTAAGGTCCTTTATCCCCAATGGGTATGGACTGTATGATATGGCGGGCAATGTTTGGGAGTGGACGGCAGACTGGTATCGTCCCGATTATTATCAATCATTGAAAAATATTACTACGGTGAATCCAGCTGGACCCTCATCAGGTTTCGATCCTATGGAACCTACTATTCCCAAAAAAGTGGTGCGGGGCGGTTCGTTCATGTGTAATGCTTCTTATTGTAAAGGCTACCGTGTTACATCCAGGATGAAAACATCTGTTGATACAGGATTGGAGCATACGGGATTCCGGTGTGTATCATCCAAATAATCCGATTTAAGCGTAATTTCATAATAAAGGCGCCGGAAGAAATAGTATAACCCCAATAGATTGCATATGAAAAAGAACCATTTTCGCAGACCTCTGTTTTCTCCTATGTTGAAAATGTATCGGGCATACATGAGACCAGGATCCATTTTGCTCTTGCTGCTTACTTGCAAAATGACTGCATTGTTCGGCCAGCCATTCAAAACACCAAATGAAAGAGATATTACATTGTTTCCTCAACAGAATGAATTCAGGAATGCATTGAACATTTCCGGCATCTGGAAATTTAAAAGAGATTCTGCAGACGTTGGGGAAAAAGAGCAATGGTTCACCGGTTTGAATGTTACCCGTTCCATTGCTGTTCCTGGTAGCTGGAATGAACAGTTCGACGATATGCGTGACTATATGGGGCCGGTATGGTATGAACAAAATACTTATGTTCCTAAAAGCTGGAAAGGACAACAGGTATTCATCAGGATTGGTTCTGCGCAGTACCTGGCGAAAATATGGGTCAATGGAAAACCCATAGGCATGCATGAAGGTGGAAGTCTTCCTTTTGCATTCAATATTACAGAGGCACTTAAATGGGATGCGGCGAACAAGATCACCATCTACGTGGAAAACATATTGAAACCCAATCGCGTACCTACCGGCGGAGGTACAGGAGCGGGCGGTTTGTTCAATAACAAGCCAAATGCCAATTTCGATTTTTTCCCTTATGGCGGATTGCAACGACCGGTTTGGCTGTATACCACACCGGTAACAGCTTTGACTGATATCAGCGTAAAAACAACGATAGAGGCAACAGACGGCATTGTAACAATGCATATCAAGAAAGAAGGCATGGCGCGACAAGGTAAGGTCAGACTGGAAGGAGATACACAGTCCTATGAAAATGATTTCTCTTTCAAAGGCGATGATGCCATTGTAACGATTAAAGTACCGAATGCTCGTTTGTGGTCGATGGATAACCCTAATCTCTATCAACTGCATGTTTCCTTAAACAATGGTAAAGAAACGATGGACAGGTATGAGCTGCCGATTGGTATTCGCACCATAGCTGTCAGCCGGAACCAGATCCTGCTGAACGGCCAACCGGTAAAACTGAAAGGTTTCGGAAAACATGAAGATTTCCCTCTTTTTGGGAAAGGAACTGCTTATCCGGTTATTGTTAAAGACTATGCTTTGTTGAAGTGGGTAGGAGCCAATTCTTACCGCACTTCTCATTACCCTTACGATGAGGAATACATGAATATGGCGGATAGAGAGGGCATTCTTATTATTGATGAAATACCGGCAGTGGGCCTGTTTTTTGACAAGAATACTGACCAGATCAATGAACGTAAAGAGATCTGCAAACGTGATATTAAAGAATTAGTAGCCCGGGATAAAAACCACCCCTCTGTTATTATGTGGAGTCTTGCCAACGAACCCGTAGCGAACAATATGTCTTTTGGAGCAGGCAGGAAAGCCAGTTCAGATTCAGTCTCTTATCATTTTTTTGCGGAATTGTTTAAGACTGCGAAAGAGCAGGACGATACGCGCCTGGCAAGTATTGTAGGTATCCAGGGTGGTCCTGATGAATGGCTGGGACTTTCAGATGTGATTTGTATCAATCGTTATTATGGCTGGTATACGCAGGGAGGCGATATTGCTGCCGGGGCAAAAACATTTGGCAAAGAGTTGGATGAATTATACAACCAGTTCCACAAGCCTGTTGTTGTTACTGAGTTTGGGGCTGATACCTATCCGGGGATGCATTCAGACCAATCGGAAATGTTTACGGAAGAATACCAGGCAGCATTCATCAAAGCATACCTGGATGTGGCAGATACGAAAGATTTTGTTGCCGGCATGCATGTTTGGGCATTTGCCGATTTTAAAACTGCGCAAGGCGTTATCAGGTTTGGCGGCATGAATTGGAAAGGTGTTTTTACAAGGGATCGGCGCCCTAAAATGGCAGCCTACCTGCTTCGTTCCAGGTGGGCTTTGGGAAATAAATAAAAATTAAAAACTCAAAAATGAGCAAAGAAGCATTCCGGTTCACAGGCAATGATGCTGCTAATTATGAGCAATACCTTGGTCCATTGATATTTGAGCCTTCGGCCATTGAATTTCTATCGCACCTGGTAACCATTCCGGCACGGGATATCCTCGAAACATCCTGTGGAACCGGGCGGCTTACCAGTCACCTGAGGCAATATTTTCCATTGGCGGACAGACTGACTGCCACAGATATCAGTGTTGATATGTTGACATTGGCAGAAGAGCGACTCAATGATGCATCCATCGAATTCAACATTGCCGATGCACAGCAATTGCCTTTCCAGGATCAATCTTTCGACCTGGTGGTGAACCAATACGGACTGATGTTTTTTCCTGATAAACGGAAAGGTTTTGATGAGGCGTACCGGGTATTAAAACCAGGCGGGTATTTTGCCTTTGCTACCTGGGACCGTACAGAAAATATCCCTTTGTTCAAACTGGTAATTGATGATACCGTGATCCCTTTTTTCCAGGGGGAAGACACAAGCCGTTTCTACACACCTTTTTCGTTACACAGTCCGGAACAATTGTTAGACTTCCTGCAGGAAGCCGGCTTCAGGCATAATAAAGTGATGCTGGTTGAATTCAATGGACATACAGACCTGGTAATGAACGTAGTGAATGGTTTGTTCCTGAAACACCCGTTGGGCAGGGAGGTAAAGGAGAAATATCCGGAGGCTTATGACCGCATCGCCACAGAACTGGAGCAACGACTTCGTGAGCATTTTGGAAAAGAACCTTTCGAATTTGAATTAAAAGCTTTCATAGGAATTGGACAGAAATAAATCACAGCTCTTTAATTTTATCAATTCTTTATTAAAATAACTGCTTGCCAAAATGAATTTGGCTTGATATTGGTGGTATATCTCTGCCCCGCTTTTAAAAGGGTTAAACGCTTTTCAGTATAGTCTCAATTCTACCCACACTTTACGGTGTTTTTCCATTGCTATCCGACTTTTAAAACCACAAGCGTTTAACCAATGAAAGTATTAACTGTCAACTTCCCCAGTGTGCTGGAGACCACTTTCGGCAATACAGAAAATTCTGCAAAAGACCTGCTCAATGGCCTCAAGGTCAAGAAAGAAGACACGTGGTATATGGTAGGCAACCTGGCCAAGAGGGCCGGTGTGAATCCCAATCATGTTACCAACGCTTCGCCGCAACTGGAAGATTATGAAGTGTTGTTCAAATCGGCCCTGCTTACCGTGGCTACACAGGTAGAGCAACCAGTTGCAATTACAATGGGTTTCCCTTTCTCCACTTATAGTGTATACAAATCAACAGCCGAACAGTTCCTCAGTAAAAGGCATTTCATGGCAGAATACGATACGCAAACTTATAATGTGAATGGAAGCGTTAAACGTACAACTTTCGACATCGATAATTTTGATGTGATACCCGAAATCGTAGGCTGTATCATTGGATTAAAAAAAATACTGGGCAACAAACCCCCGACCAATTTTATTGCCATCAGCCTGGGCTTTGGCACTATTGAAGGTGGTATGGCCACGGAAGACGGATTGGTGCATCGCACCTGTTTCAGTTCTTATGGATTGCAATACGCAATAGATAACCTTCACCAGGAGCTAAGCAAGCGCTATTATCTTAAAATGAAGAATGTGCACCAGCTCGATGATGCTTTTCGCAAAGGCTCTATTTTCATTAACCGGGAAAAAATAGACATCAAAGGATTGCGCAAGGGGATACTCAGTCAGTATTTCAGGGAAGTGATCTATTTATTGCTGAATAAATATTTTACTGACCAGGATTTCGAGATCTGCGAAAAAATATACCTCATGGGCGGTGGCGCATATTACCCGGAATTGGTGGAAGCTTTCCAAAATGAATTCAATGGAGGCATCCAGGTTGAAGTGGCGCCGGAACCTGAAAAACTGGCCAGCATCGGTTATCTCTATAATTCATTCCGCATATCTGACGGCAAACAACAACGCAGTATAGGCATTGACATAGGTAATTCAAGCACCACGGTATCGGTATTCCAGGAAAAAGAAACAGCAGTACCCCATAAGCAATGAGCATTTTGAGCCTGAAAAATATTTTACAGAGTGCACATGCCGCCGGTTTTTTTCTATCCAGGGGCGTGGTGGTTTACGGGAACATCAATGCCACTACTTCCGGGAGGATAGATGGAACAGTAATAGGTGATATTGTTGCGGAAGATAAACTGGTGATTGGGGAAACAGGTGTTATCAATGGTAATATAGACGCTGCCGATCTGATTGTATTCGGAACGGTGGAAGGCGATATTACCAGCAGTAAAAAAGCCATCATTGCCAATACGGCACATGTAAGGGGAAAGCTTAATTGTCCTGTGCTCGACATCGAAGAGGGTGCGCATGTAGATGAAGCAAGGATACAGCAGAAGCGATCACGTTCTAAAAACAGTCCGCCGTTGAAAGATGAACCTGTCACCGGCATTCAAAAAGGACCTGCCGCGGAAGAAGACAATGTGGAGTATTGGTTTTAATAAAGCAGGTTCTGCAATTTCCCGATATCTGTAATAATGATCTTGCTTTCTTTGATCTGGATTAATTTTTCTGCTTTGAAATCACTGAGCGTTCGTATCAGCGATTCTGTGGCCGTGCCGATATAATGCGCGATATCATCCCGCGAAATTTCAATAGGGTTCGCACCGCCACTGGTGTTGTATTTGGCATGGAGATCAGCCAACGCTTTTGCCACCCGTTTGCGCAAAGAACTATAGGCAAGGTTGATCAGGCGCTCTTCCTTTTCTTTGATGTTCTGGGTAATGATGCGAATGAATTTGGCAGCCACATTGATGTCTTTGTAGATCATCTGCAGAAAATCTTCCCGGGGTATCTGCATGATTTCCGCATCTTCCAGTATCACGGCAGCGTCGGTATAATTGGCATCTTCGATCAGTGCATGATAACCAATGAAATCACCTTCGCTGAAAATATCCGTGATGTATTCTTTGCCATCTTCATGCATTCTTAAGGTTTTCACTTTCCCTTTGACCAGGTAATACAGGTATCTCGGTCGTTTACCCTCCTGGTAAAGAGTTTGTTTTCTGCTATACGATTCAACACTGTATTGCCCGGCCAATTGCTGAAAACTTTCCAGGTTTTTAACATCCTTCAGGAACTGGTTGATACCCGATTGAGTCATGGAATAGCTTTGATCGAATACCTGTGCTTTTTTCAGGCGCACTTCAATAGCATTGAGCAACTCAATGTCTTCAAAAGGTTTGGTGATATAGTCATCGGCTCCCATTTCCATCCCTTTCCTGAGGTCTGACCGTTCTGTTTTGGCAGTGAGGAATATGAAAGGAGTGAATTGGGTCTTGGGATTTTTACGAAGCAGATGCAGCACACCATAACCATCCAGTTCCGGCATCATGATATCGCAAACCACCAGGTCTGGTTTTTCCTTCAATGCCAGCTCCACTCCTTTCTTGCCGTTCTCGGCAGTAAGGGTTCTGTAGCCTGACATATCCAGTATCTCGGCGGTATTCTCACGAATATCGGTGTTATCGTCAATCACTAAAATTACTTTCATAAGTTTGGATGATTTACCGGTATGGAAATGGTTACGGCAGTTCCTTTTTTCAGCTCGCTTTCAATATTGGTTTCCCCTTCTAAGAGATCGGTATAGCGTTTTACGATATGCAAACCCAATCCCGTACCCGCAATATTGTTTGCATTGGCCCCCCTGAAAAAACTGGAGAATAAATGAGCCTGGTCTTCCGGAGCAATACCAATACCTTTATCGATTACTGAAATAGAAGCAGCGTCGTTTGCCACCTTCACCCTTATGCTGATCTCACTATCCTCTGCAGAGAATTTGATGGCATTGGTAATGAGATTGATGATGATATTCCGCAATAGTTTTTTATCAGAATGAATGAAAGTGTCGCCTGTATAATCGATGAGCATCTGCTGGCCTTTTTTCAGCAAGCCTTTCATGTCGTCGGTAGTTTCTTCTATAAAGGATTTCAGGTTGAATCCTGACAGGGTAACGGGAACTTTTCCTTCATCGAGTTTGCCCAATGATAAAAAATCTTCCAGGATATCATTCAAGTGACGTACAGAACTTTTTATCTTGTCGATATGCCTGTTCCGCTTGTCCTGTTCCTCGCTGGTGGTATACTTGGTCAGTAGTGAAGCAGATGACAGCACGGTACTCAAAGGGGTCCGGAACTCATGAGATGCCATGGATATGAACCGGCCTTTGATTTCATTCAACTGCTTTTCTTTATCCAACGCTTCACTCAGCTCTCTTTGTGATTGTTCCAGTTTTTGTAACGCTTCTTTTAAAATAACGGTACGTTCTTCCACTTTCACCTCCAGCTCTGTATTCAGCTTCCTGATCTCGGTACTCACTTTTTGCAGCTCTTTCTGCTGTTCAAGCATGTTCCGTTCAATCTCTTTGCGATGGGTAATATCAACGATAAAAGCGATCACAAACAATTCATCATCTTTCCGGTAATGGCTTAGGCTGACTTCCACTGGAATATCGGAGCCGTCTTTCTTCCTTCCAAACAGATCGCGGCCTTGTCCCATGACACGATTGGAAGGCTTTTGGTAAAAGCCTTCTCTTAATGTATGATGATGCGGCTTGAATTGTGCGGGAATGAGTATTTCTATAGGCTGACCAACAATTTCATGGCTTTGATAACCAAATATCCGCTCTGCCGCCGGGTTCACGAGTACAATATTGCCATGGTGACTGGTAAGGATAATGCCTTCAGTTGCATTTTCGAATAGGGATGTCATGTGGGCCTGGTCCAGCATAGAAACTATTGTTTGGGAAGACAGACTTGTAAATATAGCAAAGGCATGATAAATAAGATCAGCTCAAAAGAGCTTTCTCTACCTGGGCAACCCTGGGTAGCAGGAATTGGTGCTCAATATGCAGGTATTGGTTCAATTCATTGTCCAGTTCACACAATTTAGAAAAGCTAACGCGGTGCGTAACACAAGCATTGGCCGGCAGGGAATATTGGTTGGTAAGTTCACGCAACTCATGGATGAGTTGAATGAGCTGGTCATACTCCCGTTGTGTGGTTTCCTGCCAGGGTTTTCGGAGCGTTTTCACCAGCAATCCGGCATAAGATTCATTACGCAGGTGAGCATTGGTGATCTGGTTGATGTAAGGGAAAAAAGAATGTTCTTCATTTGAAAGACGCTTGTTGAGCTCTGTATTTAACCTTATTAATACATGTGGCAGAGATTCCAGTTGAGGAAACTTTTTAAGATGGCTTTCTAAAAAGCGGTCGATGGAATGAATGGAACCGGTCAGTGCCTTTTTGAGGTGCCGGTGATAAATATTGACGATAAAATCGATCAGGAAACCAGTGCTCCAGTCTTCAAAACTCGTTCCTGCCGGAAGCCGCAGCGTTTCCATGGCCTGTTCCAATTCCTGCAGGATCTCATCAGTATTCAATTGTTTTGATTTGCAAACCATTTCCAGCGGCCATTTTCCACCACAGCAAAACTCAATATCGTATTTCATGAACACATCGGCTGTATGATGGTCTTTCAAAACAATATCAGTAACGGGAGTTGTTTTGTCAATGGAAAACTGCTGCGAGGCTTTACCCGAACTATTCTGGAATGTCATAGAAAACAAAAATAGAGTCTGCCTGCCCTGCACGCCCTGATGAAGATCATTCCGGATTTTGAGATTGGTCATAAATGTAAAATGGGGAGCGGGATACTTTTGGACCCATAAAGGATAAAAATATCTTCTAATTAAAAATACCCGTATGCCTATCATCCGACCATTGACGATCTGTGTAACCGCCGCAACCTTTCTCATGGCAGCCTGTTCAGAAGGTGTCAAAAAAGACGAGAAGCCGGTGGATATCCAGGAAATGACGAAAAACCAGTCCGAAGTACACGGCACCGAGCTAAAAGAACCTGACGTAGTAGTTTCAAATCCCCTGAATGCAGATTGGGTAAGTACCGGCAAAAGTACTTATGAAATGAAATGCCAGTCCTGCCATCGGCTTACCACCGATAAACTGGTGGGACCTGGTTGGAAAGACGTTACCAAACGAAGAAAGCCAGTCTGGATCATGAACATGATCACCAATGTTGACATGATGCTGGAAAAAGATCCGGAGGCACAGAAACTCCTGGAGCAATGCATGGTACGAATGCCCAACCAGAACCTGGCCAAAGAAGATGCCCGTAAAGTATTGGAATTTATGCGGAGCAATGATGGAGAGCAATAATTCTTACCACTGCTAATAATAATAACATGAAACACATTTCTTACAAATCCCTGCTGGCTTCAGTAGTACTTACAGCAGGCTTCCTGCAATTGAACGGATGCAAACCCAAAGGATCACAGGCTGCAGTGAGTGGCGATGCAGCCGCAAAAACTTATGTAGCGCCCGGCAAATATGATGAGTTCTACAATTTTGTTTCAGGTGGCTTCAGCGGACAAATGTCGGTCTACGGCTTACCTTCCGGCCGCCTGTTCCGTGTGATCCCTGTTTTTTCTGTGGACCCTGAAAAAGGATATGGCTACAGCGAAGAAACAAAAGCAATGCTGAATACATCCAACGGATTTATTCCATGGGATGACCTGCACCATATTGCCTTATCTGAAACAAACGGTTTACACGATGGTCGCTGGGTATTTGCCAATGCCAATAATACCCCTCGTATTGCGCGGGTTGATCTGAAAACCTTCCGTACTGCTGAGATCATTGAGATACCCAATAGTGCGGGCAATCACTCATCGCCTTTCATTACGGAGAATTCCGAATATGTTGTTGCCGGCACACGTTTCAGCGTACCGCTGGGAGATAATACAGATGTACCCATCAGCTCGTATAAACAAAACTTCAAAGGAACCGTAAGCTTTATCAATGTAGATAAGAATTCCGGCGAAATGAATATCGCTTTCCAGATACTGACTCCCGGTGTCAATTTCGACCTGGCACGGGCCGGCAAAGGCAAATCGCATGGTTGGTTTTTCTTCAGTTGCTATAATTCAGAAAAAGCCAACACACTGCTGGAGGTAAATGCATCGCAGAAAGACAAAGATTTTATAATGGCGGTGAACTGGAAAAAAGCAGAAGAATATGTAAAAGCAGGTAAAGCAGTTAAAAAAACAGTGAAATATGCCCACAACGAATATGATGAGAAAAAACACATGGCTACTTCGACTACTATAAACGAAGTATTGGTACTGGATCCGAAGGATTGTCCCGATATGGTTTATTTCATGCCCTGTCCCAAATCACCCCATGGCTGTGATACCGATCCGACAGGCGAATACATTGTAGGCAGTGGTAAGCTGGCAGCTACCATTCCGGTATTCTCTTTTACCAAAATACAGAATGCCATTGCATCCAAAAATTTTGATGGTACTTACGATGGCATTCCGGTATTAAAATACGAAGCGGTATTGCATGGCGAAGTGCAGAAACCGGGCCTGGGCCCTTTGCATACGGAATTTGACGATCGGGGAAATGCCTATACTTCATTCTTTGTTTCTTCTGAAATTGTAAAATGGAACATCAAAGACCTCAAAGTGCTGGACAGGGTACCTACTTACTATTCCATCGGTCACTTGAGCGTACCGGGTGGTCCTACTAAGAAGCCCTGGGGTAAATATGTGATCGCCTATAACAAGATTACTAAAGACCGTTACCTGCCTACCGGTCCGGAATTGTCACAAAGCGCCCAGTTATACGATATCAGCGGCGATAAGATGAAATTGCTGCTCGATTTCCCCACTATTGGCGAACCGCATTATGGCGAGGCCATTCCGGCAGAGATGGTGATGAAGAACAGTCAGAAAATTTACAAGATAGAAGAGAATGCCAACCCTTTTGCAGCGAAAGGTGACAATTATACCCGGGTAGAACGTAAAGGGCATGAAGTACATGTGTATATGACCGCCATCCGTTCGCACTTTACACCCGATAATATTGAAGGCGTGAAACTGGGAGAAACTGTTTATTTCCATGTTACCAACCTGGAACAGGATTGGGATATCCCGCATGGTTTTGCCATTAAAGGAGCCAATAATGCAGAATTGCTGATCATGCCGGGTGAAACGCAAACACTGAAATGGGTGCCTGAAAAAGCAGGTGTGTTTCCCATGTATTGTACAGATTTCTGTTCAGCGCTTCACCAGGAAATGCAGGGGTATATCAGGGTAAGTGCACCAGGATCGAATGTGCCCATTTCTTATGGAACCGGAACCATGCATGCTGCAAACGATGCTAAAACAGAGGCGAAAAACACCAAATAAGCAACCCTGTGTGATCCCTGTTAACGGGGTCACACATTAACCTTCGCTTATGAACAATCAATTGAGTATTGTATCACGCATACTGGTGGCATTTGCATCAGGAGCTTTGATGGTTGTTTTCTTTCTTCCTGCCTGGCGCATTGATTTGTTTGCACCACAATATCCGGAGGGACTTACCATGAATATATGGATCAATGGCCTTTCCGGTGATGTGGATGTGATCAATGGTCTCAATCATTATATAGGTATGAAGCATATTACAGTAGCCATGTTCCCTGAATTCCGGTTTCTGCCTTATGTTGTTGCATTCTTTATGCTCCTGGGTATGATGGTAGCCATTACAGGAAGCAGAAAATTTCTGTTCCTGTACCTGCTGCTGACGGTATTGGGAGGATTGCTGGTCATGTATGATTTTTACCAGTGGGGTTATGATTATGGACATAATCTTGACCCTAAAGCACCTATACAGGTACCCGGACTTTCTTACCAGCCACCGTTGATAGGTCATAAACGTTTATTGAATTTCGATGCTTATTCTTTACCCGGTGTGGGCGGATGGATAGTAATGGCTGCAGGTACCCTGGCTTTTATGGTATGGTTTGCAGAATGGTACCGGCATCGACGGAAAAAACAGGGACAACCAGCGCTGGTTATCGTGATACTTGCGTTGATGACCTCATTGGGATCCTGTTCACCCGCTTCACCAGAACCATTCCAGGCAGGAAAAGATATTTGCCAGTTTTGCAAAATGGGTATCAACGATACGAGGTATGGCGGTGAACTGGTAACAAAAAAAGGAAGAATTTACAAATTCGATGACCTGAAATGCATGGTATCTTACCTGCATGCAAAATTGATCAATGAGAATGACCTGGCGCAATCATGGGTCGTGGATTTCAATAAGCCGAATACTTTTCTGCCAGCCCGTAATACTAGTTTTTTAACCGGTAGGGTGTTGAAAAGTCCGATGAATGGTAATACCGCAGGTTTCAAAACAAAAGAAGCAGCTGCAATAGTAGCGAAGCTTGATAAAGCTTCAGTAATAACCGATTGGGAATCGGTATTGAATAGTTTAAAATAAACAAATGCGGGTATCGCTTTTTATATTCCTCCTGTTCCAGGTAAGTGCGGTAGTTGCGCGAACAATCTTAGCTGGCAAAGGCCAGCCTGTAAAAACGTTTGCTGCCGCTGTTCAACTGGCCAGGGATGGGGATACCATACTGTTGCGTGGAGGCATTTACAAAGAAGGGAATATTGTGATTACCCGGCCGGTAACGGTGGTGGGTGAAAAAAATACAATACTGGATGGCGAACATAAATATGAATTGCTGACCATCAGCGGCCGGAATATTACCATAAGGAACCTGCAGTTCCGTAACGCCGGCTATTCAGCCCTGAACGATTTTGCTGCAGTGAAACTGGTTGATGCAAATAATGTTCGGTTGGAGGATAATAATGTATATGATGCCTATTTTGCTTTTCATCTTTCCAATACCGCCAACTGCACCATCCGCAACAACCATATCGTTGGAATACCCAAATCGGAACAATTGACCGGCAATGGCATCCACTTGTGGAAAAGCCATCATGCATTGATAGAAGGCAATCACGTAACCGGTTATCGTGATGGGATTTATTTTGAATTTGTAACAGCATCTGTTATCCGGAAGAATATAAGCGAAAAGAATATCCGTTACGGACTGCATTTCATGTTTTCGCATGGCGATCATTACATTGAAAACACATTCAGGAATAATGGTGCGGGTGTGGCAGTCATGTACTCCAAAAGAGTAACAATGGAAAACAACCATTTCGAAGCCAACTGGGGCGCATCGGCTTATGGTATTTTGTTAAAAGAGATTACCGACAGCCATATTACCCATAATATTTTTTTAAAGAATACAACGGCCATTTACATGGAAGGCGCCAGCCGGATGGAGATTGAACGAAATGTTTTCCGTAACAATGGCTGGGCTGTCAAAGTACAGGCCAGCTGCGACGACAATAATTTTCACCACAATAATTTCTTTGGCAACAGCTTCGACGTAGCCACCAACGGAACCATGGTGTTGAACAAATTGTACAATAATTACTGGGATAAATACGAAGGATATGATATCAATAAGGATGGGGTCGGCGATGTGCCTTATCACCCGGTAAGCATGTATTCGATGATCGTGGAGCAAACACCCGGCACATTGATACTCATGAGAAGTTTCATGGTTTCGCTGCTCGATAAAGCAGAAAAAGCAATACCCAGCCTCACACCGGAAAACCTGGTAGACCGGCAGCCGCTCATCAAACCATTGAAAATATGATAAGGATAGAAAACCTGAAAAAGAAATTTAAGAAACTCCAGGTACTGGATGATATCAATGCGCTGTTTGCGGAGGGGCAAGTGGTATCACTGATCGGTCCGAATGGATCAGGAAAAACGACGTTGATCAAAACACTACTGGGACTTGTAAAACCCGATTCGGGAAAAATATTCACCAACATGCAACCTATCGGGAACGATCCGGCTTACCGGGAACAGATCGGTTATATGCCACAGATCGGACGGTATCCCGACAACATGAAAGTAGGCCAACTGTTCACCATGATGAAAGATATACGGATGAAAGAAGAAGCTGCCCTGGATACCGATCTGCTGGTGAAATTCAACCTGGCGTCTATTTTCGACAAAGCCATGCGTACCCTGAGTGGCGGCACCCGGCAAAAAGTGAGCGCGGCTTTGGCGTTTTATTTTAGCCCGGCAATATTGATACTGGATGAGCCAACAGCAGGACTGGACCCTCTTTCTTCGGAGATACTGAAGTGTAAGATCATGCAGGAAAAACAAAAGAATAAACTCATCCTCATTACATCCCATATCCTCAGCGATCTCGATGATCTTACCACCCACGTGATGTACTTGCAGGAAGGGAAAATGATCTTTTTAAAGAAAATAGAGCAATTACGGGAGGAAACAGGCGAAGAGAAACTGGGGAAGGCAATAGCGCGGATTATGAATTGCGAGAAAAAAAACGCTTTATGGATAGATGAGGTATTAAGTATTCAATCAAAACGGGAACAAATTTGATGTAGTCCTATGCGAAAATTATCCAGTTATGTGTTATACGATATTCTGCGCAACAGGGTGATCATTGTATATACCCTGTTCCTGTTACTGGTATCCTTCAGTTTGTTTCAACTGGAAGAGAACCAGAGCAAGGCCCTGATGAGCTTGCTTACGATTGTATTGATCGTAATTCCATTGATCAGTATGATATTCACTACCATCCACTATTACAACTCGTACGAGTTCATAGAATTGATGTTGTCACAGCCCTTGAGCAGAACCAGGATATTATTGAGTGAATATATTGGTGTATCTGTATCGCTGGTCTGCGCTTACCTGGTGGGTGTGGGCATTCCGGTATTGCTTTTCTCCTTCGATGAAACTGGCCTGTCTTTCCTGCTGACCGGGCTGGCGCTTACACTGGCGTTCACTTCCATTGCTTTCCTGGCTTCTGTAAAAGCAAGGGATAAAGCGAGAGGTATTGGTGTGGCATTATTATTATGGTTTTATTTCTCATTAATATACGACGGACTTGTTTTACTGATATTATTTGCTTTCAGCGATTATCCGCTTGAAAAATTCACCCTGCTTTTATCGGTATTGAACCCCATAGACCTTGGCCGGATATTCATCATGCTTCAAATGGATGTAAGTGCATTGATGGGCTATACCGGAGCCCTGTACAAAGCATTTTTCGGAAGTGGCTGGGGGATAGCTTTCACCATGGGTATTATGATGCTATGGATAGCATTACCACTGTTCCTTGCGGTAAGAACATTCAGGCAGAAAGACCTTTAACGCATCCGTATGTTCCAAAATAAAAGTAATGAAATGCTTTTGCTAGTTGAAAAATCTGATTCTACTCTATCATTTTAAATCAAATGCCATGGAAACGATAAACAATAATATACTGAACGTGACACAGTTGGAGGCAAGTATGAAGCACCCTACTATTTTTGCCCGTTTTGATGAGCTGGATGAAGGTGAAACCCTTACCATTCATAACGATCATGACCCCAAGCCCCTGTATTACCAGTTATTAGGTGAGAGGGGCAATGTTTTTAAATGGGAATACACGGAACAAGGACCTGTTTGGTGGAAAGTGAATATTACCAGAAGAGCCGCTCAGGAGCATGATGAAACGATCGGACAGATTGCTGCAAAAGACCTGAAGAAAGCGGAAGTATTCAAAAAGTATGGACTGGATTTTTGTTGTGGCGGAAAGAAAACGGTTAAGGAGGCTTGTGCAGAAAAGGGGCTGGATGTTGTTAAGATAGAAAAGGAATTGCAACAAAGCAACCAGGCTCCTGTGCTGCAATTCCTTCCTTACAACGAATGGAAACCAGGATTCCTTGCCGATTATATTGTCAATGTTCACCATGCTTACATACGCAAAAACCTTCCCGAGATCAGGGGATATGCCCTCAAAGTGTTGAAAGCACATGGGAAAGAGCACCCGGAACTGGCAGAGATACAGCAGTTGGTGGAAGAAGTTTATGAAGAACTGAGTACGCACATGGTCAAAGAAGAAAAGATACTGTTCCCTTATATCAAAGACATTGAAACAGCTGGCAACCAGTCACAATTGTATCAGTCCGCACATTTTGGAACGGTACGAAACCCTATTAATATGATGGAAATGGAGCACGAAGTGGTTGGCAAAGCCATGCAGAAGATCAGAACACTCAGCAAAGGTTTCACATTGCCGGAAGACGGCTGCTCCAGCTACAATTTGTTGTATAAAATGCTGGAGGCATTCGAAGCCGACCTGTACCTGCACATACATCTCGAAAACAATATTTTGTTTCCTGAAGCACTGGAAAGAGAAAAACAAATCACTGTTAATGGAAGTTCTTGCAAATACTAAAATCGGGGCTATCCTCGAACACCATGCTACTGGAGCGAGCGATGATTCCTTATATTGCTTTACTGAACAGCCCTTGCCTTTCATTGCCCTTACCTCTTTGCAAATTAAGGTCGAATGCGCTGCAAACATTACGTATGAAATAGTGCCCCTGTTCGGTAAGGGAGGCACCACTGTTGTTATAATCAACCAGCTCGTCTTTCTTTAATACTGAAAGCTGTGGGAAACAATAAGTTTCCAGTAAGGGGAGGTCTTTTGGGTGGAAGGAGGTATTGCCTTTGCAGGCAATATCCTGAATATATTTTCGGAAAGCGCTGTCTTCCCTGTTGAGGAAATATCCCTTTTTCACCGCTAATCTGCCTGCATGAATACTGTGGTAATAATCGTGCAGTTTTTTTTCATTCTGTGCAAAAGCATTGCCGCTGTCACTGATGGCAGAAACACCCAGTCCTGCCAGGAATGAACTGTTTTGTGTGGTATATCCCATGAAATTCCGGTGCAGGTTCCCTTTTGTTTTGGCGAAGAACAGTTCATCGTGCGGTAAAGCAAAATGGTCCATGCCAATATCCTGGTATCCGGAGGACAGCAGTAGCTCCTTGCCTTTCAGATAGAGCTGCATTTTTTCTTCAGCATTGGGCAGTTGCAATTCGTTGAACAGGCGTTGCATTTTGCTGGTCCACGGCACATGGGCATAACTGTAAAACGCAATCCTGTCGGGCTTCAGGGAGAGAACCTGGTTGAAAGTTGTTTCCAGTCCGACTACTGTTTGCAGTGGTAATCCATAAATGAGGTCAAAATTCACAGAACTAAAACCTGCTTTCCTGGCTTCTTCTGTTGCACGCTGTACATGGTTGAAGGGTTGTATTCGGTTGATGACCTGCTGCACTTCCGGATCCATATCCTGCACCCCATAGCTGATGCGCCTGAATCCTATTGATGCTAATACTTTCAGGTGTTCTGCGGTGGTATTGTTCGGGTGACCCTCTATGCTGAATTCGTGCATGGGGTGTACAATGCTATTTTTCAAAACGGTTTTTATCAACCGATGCAGGTTCAAAGGAGAAAAAAAAGTAGGTGTTCCTCCGCCGAGGTGTAGTTCCCTGATCACCGGTGTTTGTTGCATCAGGTTCCTGTACAGTTTCCATTCTTTTTCTATGGCCTGTAGATAGGGCTCTTCCACCGAATGATTGGCGGTAATTTTTTTATTGCACCCGCAATAAGTGCACAATGATTCACAGAATGGCAAGTGTATGTATATGCTGATACCATTTTGCACATTTTCAAGGACAAACTGTCTGGAAAATTTTTCAGCCCATTCTTCCGCCTCAATATGTTCATGCCAGAACGGAACAGTTGGATAACTTGTATAACGCGGAACCGGTTGATTATATTTTTTTATCAACAAAGGGTCGATCAATACTTCACTCATCATACATCAAAAATAGCGGGCTTGGAAAGGCTGTTCCATGATCCGTGTTAGCAGAGCGGAAGATATTCATCAATGACTGATCCGACTCAATCACCGGACTGATTAAAATCAGGTGCCTGGAATCCTTTAGATCATGACGGGCTTTACTGTGCACAGGTACTTTTGTGCTGCCTTTTAAATACTTCAGCTTATGGACGCATTAAACGAAAAACCATTCTTCCCGGCGGGCGCCATTGCATTTTTTGCTGCTCTTGTGGTCCTTGCACTGCTTTTCTGGTACAGTATTTATTTTTTAATGATTGAGAGAACCTAAAATCAATAGCCATGGCCATCGATAAAATAGAAAAACGTATCATTCTTGCTTCCCTCTCTGTAATGGGTCTCTTTGTTTTCTCATTGCTTTATGCTATGAAAAGATACAAGAGCAATGTACCTGAATGCATTCCTTACGATAAAACCTATACCGAGCCAAAGGTGAACAAGCTGGATGACAAGACTTACCAGGTCTTCACTGTCGCCTCCATGTGGCAGTTCCAGCCATCGGAGATATATGTTCCTGTAGGCAGTGAAGTAGATTTTTATGTTACATCCAAAGATGTGGTACACGGATTCAATATCGCACAGAAAAATGTGAACATGATGGCTGTATATGGATCCATCAATAAGACCACTGTTAGATTTGATAAACCTGGCGTGTATGATATTGTATGCCATGAATACTGTGGTGTAGGACACCAGAATATGCATGCACAGGTATATGTTAATTATATCGATGCCAAGTAAAACAACTGCTATGCAAGTATCAAAGACATTTAAACGAATCATTTTCCTGGAGCTGGCCATACCGGTTGCACTGCTGATCATTGGCATTTACCATGGGCTTATGCAGACCATTTACCGCGCTGGTGTTTTGCAGGAAACTTCTTTTGCCAAACTGAGTTACTACCAGGGGCTTACGCTGCATGGTGTGATCAATGCCATTGTATTGACAACTTTTTTTGCCGTGGCATTCGGTCATGCTACCATGACCTATTATCTCAAACAGGAACCGAATAAAAAACTGATGTGGCTCAGCTTTGGCCTGATGCTGGGGGGGACGCTGATGGCTTCCTGGGCCATGCTGGCGGGTAAAGCATCTGTATTGTATACTTTCTACCCTCCATTGAAAGCGCACCCATTGTTTTACATAGGAACGGCATTGCTGATAGTAGGATCATGGGTGCCTTTCTTTAACTGGGCTGTGATGTACAACCGGTGGAAGAATGCCAACCCCGAAACCAAAACGCCGTTGGCCATCATTGGTACCCTGGTCAATTTCACCATCTGGTTTGTGTGTACGCTCGCGGTGGCCTATGAAGTGCTGGTACTACTGGTCCCCTGGTCACTCGGATGGGTCACAGGCGTGAACGTTAACCTGGCCCGTACCCTGTTCTGGTTCTTTGGGCACGCGTTGGTGTATTTCTGGTTATTGCCGGCATATATTATGTTCTATACTGTTTTGCCCAAAGTGGCGGGTGGTAAACTGTATTCAGACCTTGCCGGAAGGATAGCACTCTTTCTTTTCCTGCTTTTCTCTATTCCGGTAGGCGTGCACCACCAGTACAGTGATCCTGCTATTACGCAGGGGGTTAAATTTTTTCAGGGCATGCTCACTTACGGCGTAACCATTCCCAGTTTCATCACTGCGTTTACGCTGGCGGCCTCACTGGAATATGCAGGCAGACAAAGAGGCGCGAAAGGATTGTTTGGGTGGATGAAGAAATTGCCTTGGTTTGACGAAACAAAATACCTGTTTTCTTATTTCATCTGCGGACTCATACTTTTTGTTTTTGGTGGCGTTACCGGCATCATCAATGCTTCCTATTCTTTGAACACGGTAATACATAATACAGCATGGCTGCCGGGGCATTTCCACATGACTGTAGCCGGACCCGTATTCCTAGCCATTGTGGGGATGAGTTTATATCTCTATTCAGGCATGAGCGGCAAGCCGGTGTTCATGCGTAAGATGGCAACCATAGTTCCTTACCTGTGGATGATAGGTATGCTGATCTTTTCTTTCGGAATGAGCTGGGGTGGTTTGAGGGGTGAACCCAGGAGAACCAACCTGGGTATCAGTTACCTCAACCCGAAAAGCGAACTGTTCCGTAGCGATTGGGTTCCTACCACTACATTGGCCATGATGGGGGGTATTGTGATGTTTACCGCAGGAATGCTATTCATAATAATATTTTTCGGCACCATCCTGCGCAGAAAAAAAGAAGAGGGCGCATTGGAAATACCGGTAAGCGAAGCTTATCACGATGAAAAAAGAATAGCGCTCTTTGATAAGTTCAAACCCTGGATTGTTACCATGGTCATCATACTGGTGCTGGCGTATGTTCCTGCATTGATGAACGTGAATAAGAACAGCGGACCCAGAGCGCCTAGGTTCAATATTGATAACCCGGCACCGATTGTAAGTGAAAACAAATGAAAAGCAAAACAGCGATATGGTTATTTGTGATATTGGTTTTTGCATTGCCGGCAATGGCCTGGTTGGGAATGGATTGGTATGAGAACAGGGTACAGGCCTTGCCGGTATTAGGATCGGTAACAGATTTCAAGTTGATTAACCAGGAGGGAGACAGTGTGTCAACAATGACATGGAAAGACAGGGTAGTGATCGTAGACTTTTTCTTTACCCATTGCCCGGCTATTTGTCCGAAGCTGACTACCAGTTTAAAAAAAGTACAGGAGCAATACAAATCAGACAGACAGTTATGGTTTAATTCTATTACAGTTGACCCCGAGCGCGATAGTGCGGCAGTGCTTAAGCAATACACTGCCCGCTTCGGGCTCGATACCAGCAACTGGCAATTGCTAACAGGGCGTAAAAAAGATATCTATAAACTGGCCCGTAACAGTTTCATGGTGGTGGCAACCGATGGCGATGGCGGGCCAACAGATTTTATTCACAGCGAAAAACTGGTACTCATCGATCAGCAGAAAAGGATCCGGGGATATTATACGGGAACAGATGATGCAGAAGTACAGCAACTGATCAGGGATGTTAAAAAATTGAATGTTCAACATTAAAAAGGTTTAAAAGTGAAAAGATTCTTATTCCTCTTATCATTCTGTTTGGCAGGATGGGTATACCAGGCACAGGCAGGAGGCACAAATCCCGGTAAAACCATATTCAATACACGTTGTGGCGCCTGTCATGCAGTGAATAAAATAGTGGTTGGTCCGGCCCTTGGAGGAGTAGACCAGCGCCGTTCGATGGACTGGATCATCGGTTTCGTTCATTCTTCACAAGGCATGATCCGCAAAGGAGACAAAGACGCCGCTGCTTTATTTGAAAAGTTCAACAAAGTAACCATGCCTGATCATCCCGATCTGACCGGGGAAGACATCGAAAATGTTGTTGCTTATATCAAATCGGAAAGCAGTCAATCGGAAGGAGACGCCAAGGCGCCGTTTGCCAAACCCGGACGCAAGCGCGTAGACCATACACCTCCTTCTTCGCAGAACAGCACTTTCTTCATCATCTACATCGGTGCAGTGCTGGTGCTGGTGAGGGCTTTGGTATATGCAGTACAGATCCGTTCTTATGCCCATAAAATGAAAGCCGGTACGGTAACCGTTGTGCCAGGCGAGGTCAGTCCAGCACCGAGCAGGCAAAACCTTCCCTCCTGAGTAAAAGCATAACATCATCGATGATGAAATCATGCCCTTCCACGCGGAGGATCTTATCACAGTCCTCCAGGTCGAAATTGATCCTGCTCGAAGGGAAACGTTGCAGGAGCAAGCCCAGCAGTTTGCAGGCCTGTTCCTGTAACGCAACATTTGTTTTAAAAACTTCCACCATTACCCGTTAACTTTCGGATCGAAGTTGAGCATCCATTGAATGCCGAACTTGTCTATAAACATGCCAAAATAGGCGCCCCAGAACATATCGCTCATAGGTACGATCACCTGTCCGCCTGCAGAAAGTCCGCCGAAAATCTTATCGGCTTCTGCTTTGCTCTCCGGACTCAACGCAATAGAAATATTATTGCCCGAAACCTCCGGTTGGCCCATCGATGTTAGCACATCGGTTGCCATGAGCATACTGGTTTTACCGATGGGCAGTGCGATGTGCATGATCTTATTCATGTCCTGCTCCGGAACGTTGGATAAACCGGGCTGGTCTTTCACGTCTTTAAAACGCTGTACGAAGGCGAATTCCCCGCCAAAAACAGATTTGTAAAAGTTGAAGGCATCTTCGGTATTACCGTTGAAGTTGATGTAGGGATTCATGTGTTGCATGGCCAATGATTTTTGCTTTAATGATTGATTGTTTCACAAAGCTAATGGGGCTTTTCCAGAGAAAAGTGGTGGTAATACGGCAATCTACGGGGTTGATTGCGACATCCATTTGCGTATCTTTATGGGATGAAACACATATCTATTATTGTACCTCGTGGAGCTGTATTAGGCAGTGTCGACGATCCCAGACACCTGTTTCAGTCTTTGAATGATTTTCTCCTGTCGGCCCGGCAACCATCTATGTACAAAATACAATTAGTGGGCCTCGATCGCAAGGTCCCGCTGCACGATGGCTCTTTCACGGTGAACACCGATCTGTTACTGGATGAAGTGGGAAAGACAGACCTGGTGATCATCCCCGCGCTAAGCGGTGATATGAAAAATGCTGTTGAGATCAACAAGGATTTCATCCCCTGGATTGTGCGACAACACCATTCGGGTGCTGAAGTAGCCAGTCTTTGTATCGGCGCTTTTTTATTGGCTGCTACTGGTTTATTGGATGGGAGAAAATGTTCTACCCACTGGATGTATGCCAATGAATTCAGGAACATGTTCCCACAGGTGAACCTGGTAGATGACAAAATTGTAACAGATGAGAACGGCATTTACTCCAGCGGAGGCGCCAAATCTTACTGGAACCTGCTGATCTATCTCACAGAAAAATATGCCAGCCGTCAGATGGCGGTAATGGCTTCCAAATATTTCCTCATTGAGATATACCAGAATACACAATCACCTTTTACCGTGTTCCGGGGCCAGAAAGAACACGAAGACGAACCGGTCAAAAAAGCACAGGAATTCATCGAGGCAAATTTCCAGGAAAAAATAACGGTAGACCAGTTAGCTTCCATGCTCTCATTAGGACGTCGCAGTTTTGAACGCAGGTTCAAGAAAGCCACCTGCAATACGGTTACAGAATACATTCAACGGGTGAAAGTAGAAGCGGCCAAGAAAGATTTTGAACTCAGCCGCAAAAACATCAACGAGGTCATGTATGAAGTAGGCTATTCCGATACCAAGGCTTTCAGGACCATCTTCCGGAAGGTAACAGGCCTTTCGCCGGTGGCTTACCGCAACCGGTACAATAAGGAAATGATTGCGGTTTAACCGGCTGGGACCGCTTTTTTCTTGTGATATAAAATATAAGACGTGAATATTAACAAGTGTCCGATCAATATAAAACTCCATTGCGAGGCGGGATCACCTACGGAAATGGATGAGTAGAGCGCTCCTGTGAGATCGATGATCAGACCTGCATAAGCCCATTCTTTGAGACGGGAGAATCCGGGAAACAGGATGGCTACCACCGCCAACAATTTTGCAATACCCAGGAAGGGTATGAGATAGTTGGGATAACCCAGGTGTTTGAATAATACGATTGATTCCGGGGTGCTCATCGCATTCACTATGCCGCTGAAAGTCATCATCAGGCACAGGATTCCGGTTACGATCCAGTAGGCGATTTTTACTTTTTTCATTGCGGGATAAGATTTATGTATAAGGAAGGTAGTTAGTTTTTTTTGAATCTTTTTCATATATTGAGAAAGTTCGTTATTGCAAATAAAAAAAATTAACTGCAATATGCAACCTGCCGCTGCACAGTCGTTTATGCTTGAGAAGCTGGCTCATGAGTTAAAGCCTTCGCTCTTGTATCACAATGTGAATCATACAAAAGGGGTGATGCAACATGCAGCACTGATTGCCGATGCAGAAGGCGTTTCGGCAGAAGACAAAGGGCTTTTATTAACTGCAGCAGCATTCCACGATTCGGGATTTCTGGAAAAAAATGAAGGGCATGAGGAAATTTCCTGCCGGCTTGCCTGGCAATACCTCCCGCAATTCGGATTTGGACAGTTGGAAATCGATAAAATCTGCCAATTGATCATAGCCACCAAATTGCCGCAAACAGCGCCTGACCAGTTGGCCAAAATATTGTGCGATGCAGACCTTTTTTACCTGGGTACGGATGATTACGGGAACAAGGCCGAAGATTTATACAAAGAATTTATACTGGAGGGTATTGTAAAAGATAAAATGGAATGGCAGCGGCAACAAGTTTCATTCCTGAAAACGCATACCTATTTTACTGCTACGGCAAGGGCACAACTTGCGGCTAAACAGGAAAAAAACCTGATTGTATTGCAGTCGAAAACGGAAAGTCCGCATACCATCAAACACCATGAATCAACCATAAGTGATATCTTCCTGATTGTCGTCGGGGTAATTATTACGGCATTTGCCCTTAAGGGTTTCCTGGTACCTAATCATTTCTTCGATGGAGGTATTACAGGTATTTCCCTGCTGATACATGAAGTGTATCATCTCAACCTTGCTTATGTGATCGTGTTGGCAAATATTCCGTTCATATTGGTATCCTTGTTTTCGATAAACAAGGGCTTTGCCATTAAAACCTCTTTTTGCGTAGCGCTGCTGGGTATTTGTCTGTTATTCCCGGAATTTCCGGTGATCACGGAAGACAAACTTCTGATCTCGATCTTTGGCGGATTCTTCCTGGGGGTAGGCATTGGACTTACCATGCGGGCCGGATGTGCGGTGGATGGAATTGAAGTACTGGCCTTATATACACTTAGGCGTTCAAGTTTTACTATCAGCGAAATCATTCTCGGACTGAATGTCATTATCTTTTGCATGGCAGCTTTTAGCTTTGGCATACAAGCAGCCTTATATTCCATGCTTACTTATTTTACAGCATCCAAAACCATTGATTATGTGATTGAAGGACTGGAAGCTTATACCGGTGTAACCATCATTTCCGGCAAGAGTGAATTGGTGAAGCACAAGCTGGTCAATGAACTGGGACGCGGCATCACCGTTTACAAAGGGGAAAGGGGGTACTTACCCGGTAAGTTTGATGTACATGATGATTGCGATATCATCTTTACCGTGATCACCAGGCTGGAAATGCGCAGACTCAAGAATATGGTAATGGAAGTAGACCCCAATGCTTTTGTATTTGCCGCTACCATCAAGGAAACCTCCGGTGGTATCATTAAGAGAAGGCATGTGCACTGACCGGAAAGTATTTAAATCCTATTGTCCTATCAATTGAGTAAATCATTTGAACATGAACAAGGCTTGTAAATTCGTTCTCCTAAGTGTGGTTGTCTTCAGTATATTTTTCTTGCAAAAAGGATTTGCCCAGGACGACTGTTTCAATTGCAATTATGATTCATTGATGAGCCAATTCGCTGTACAAAAGACGAATACAGGGAAAATAAGGCTATTGACTTTGCTGGTAGACCGGAGCAGGGAATTCCCGGTTCAACCATCCGCCAGACTGATGAAGTATCTGGAACATCTGATTGACCTGAATAGACAATATCATACGATTGTTAGTGAGCCTTATGAAGCCATGTATCAAAGTTTTTTGCAGTGGCAAAGGGGAGAAACAGACAGCGCATTGAACAGCATCAAAAAATGTATTGACCTGTTCGATGAACAAAAAAGAGTTGCCGTAATGCCATTGTACCAGATAAGGATCTTTTATAATCGTTTGAACAGGCAAGAAGAACGTTTTCAATTTTACAAACAAAAATTAGATTATTATTTGTTAAACGGACCATCGCTTAATGCTGCAGCTTGTTATTATGGCCTTGCAGGTTATTATTATTATAGAGCAGATTATAACCAGGCAATCAATCTTTTCTTCAAAGGCGCATCCATTTGCAAGGGTTTGCATCAGGGGTTGTATGCAGACGAAATAGGAACGATTGGCTTTATGTATACAGTCTGGGGAAATGATGGGAAAGCCGATCATTATCTGAAGGAAGCATTGGAGCTTAGTAAAAAATTGCATGATAGTGTAACGGTTGCCTATTCTCTGACACCATTGATTGTGCTGAACCTAAAGAAAAAGAAGCATGAAGAGGCGCTTGCTTATGCAAACGAGGCGTTGCAGCACACACATAGTAACGTAAACGACCCGGCCTATGCCATTGCTGCCATGCAAAAGTTCTTTGTTTACCTGGCTATGGGAAAACCGAATATGGCTTACCCCTATTTGGTTGAAGCAAAATCTCTGAAAGACCGGTTTGATTTTCAGACGACTTCCACTTCCGGTCCCCTTGAAACCGATTTCGGCTTTTATAAATATTACCGGTATTTGCATAATACAAAAGTTGCGGCTACTTATTTGCTAACTGCTTACGATAGAGCTGTCGCGGGGAAGTCAAATGTACTTCAGCTCAAATACCTGAAGGAACTTGCTACATTTTATGAACAACAGGATCCGGCTTTGTCGGTAAAATATTATGCCAGGTATTTTGATTTGGTAGACGCAATTGAAAAAGACAATGGAAGATTTAAGGTTGCGCAATATGAAAATGAGCAAAAGGAATTGGAACAAGATCAAAGGATCAATACCCTGAAACAGGAACGGGCGATACAGGAAACCAAGATCAGCCAGCGTAATTCTATTCTATGGGTATCTTTTTCTGCACTTGCTCTCATTGTTTTGTCCATGATCTTTTTGTACAGGCAATATCATTTTAATAGAAAAACACTCAGGGCGTTGCGCAAAACACAGCGCCAGCTGATCACAGCAGAAAAAATGGCTTCTTTAGCAGAACTCACTGCAGGTATTGCACATGAAATTCAAAACCCGCTGAATTTTGTAAATAATTTCTCTGAACTCAATACTGAATTGATTGAGGAAATGGAAACAGAAGCCGGCAAAGGAAACCTCGAGCAGGTACTATCTATAACCAAAGACATTAAAGGAAATGAGCAGAAGATCAACCATCACGGCAAGCGTGCGGATGCCATAGTGAAGGGAATGCTTCAACATAGCAGGAACAGTAATGGCACTAAAGAGAACACCGATATCAATGCTTTGGCAGATGAATACCTCCGATTGGCCTATCATGGTTTAAGGGCTAAAGACAAATCATTCAATGCCAGGTTGGTTACCGATTATGATCAAACAATCGGTTTAGTCAATATTATTTCGCAGGATATCGGCAGGGTGATCCTGAACCTCATTACCAACGCTTTTTATGCAGTAAGAAAAAGAAAAGAGCTGCAGGAAGCCGGATATGAGCCTGTTGTTTCGATAAGTACAAAAAAAGAGGCTGAGACTATAGTGCTGAAAGTAAGGGACAATGGCAGAGGTATTCCGCAAAATGTCATTAATAAGATATTTCAACCTTTTTTTACTACTAAACCGGCTGGTGAGGGAACGGGACTGGGACTTTCGATGAGCTATGAGATCATTACGAAAGCACATGGGGGTGAATTGCTGGTTGATTCTGTGGAGGGCGACTATACTGAGTTTACTATTGTATTACCGAAGCCAAAGAATTAAATTAGATGCAATATCTAAAACAGTTATGTATGAAAATTCTGGTTGTAGATGATGAGCTGGATATGCAGACTCTTTTTCAGCAAAAGTTCCGCAAGGAGATCCATGGAGGGACCGTTGAATTTGCATTTGCCATTTCAGGCGAACAGGCGCTGGAATACCTGCAATCGAATCACCATGAAGCAGTCCTGATCCTTTCAGACATCAATATGCCTGGTATGAGCGGACTGGAGTTATTAGGTCAGATCAAACAACGGTACCATGAACCGCCACCAGTGGTTATGATGATCACTGCATATGGGGATGAAGAAAATTATCAGCAGGCCATGAAACTGGGGGCGGATGATTTTCTGACAAAGCCTGTTGATTTCAATTTGCTGAAAACAAAACTCAAAATATAACCAATGGCTAAAATTCTAGTCGCTGACGATGAAACTGATCTGGAAATATTGATCAGGCAGAAATTCCGCAAACAGATAAGAGAGGACAAATATGAATTTGTATTTGCCGTGAATGGTAATGATGCGATGCAGAAACTGGAACAACATTCGGATGTTACAATTGTACTGAGCGATATTAATATGCCGGAGATGGATGGATTAACTTTATTAGAGAAGCTGAATGATGTTAACCCTTTACTCAAGACCGTGATGGTATCTGCTTATGGAGATATGGATAATATTCGCAGCGCGATGAATAAAGGTGCTTTTGATTTTGTTTGCAAGCCGGTAAATTTCGAAGACCTGGAATTGACGATTGAGAAAGCCGTCAGGCAAGTATCGCAACTACAGGCAACCCTGCAGGCAATAAAAGAGAACAATATCCTTCGTATGTATGTGGATGAAAATGTACTGAATTTTATGGGCGGCCGCGAATTTGAGGATTCCCTGATGGTCAATGAAATAGTTGAAGCAAGTGTTGTTTTCATCGATATATGCGGTTTTACGGCCATTACAGAATCGGAACCAGCCGATACAGTGGTGCGGATGCTCAACAGGTATTTTGATGTGATGGTAAAAGAAATCATTGTTCAAAACGGGCATGTTGACAAATTCATCGGCGATGCCATCATGGCGGTTTTCCGGGGTAAATTTCATTTAGACAAAGCCATTGATGCTGCACTCGCAATGAGAACACAGATCGAGGCTCTTCCGGGTGAAGGGAATGGACTTGCTTTTATGCCCAAAGTATCCATTGGCATTAATTGCGGGGAACTGGTATCCGGCAATATCGGCTCTGCCAATTTGCGCCGCCTTGATTATACCGTTGTGGGTGATGTGGCTAATACCGCAGCACGGCTTCAGTCCATTGCTGGCCCCAGTCAGATTATCATATCGGAAGAGGCTTATAAGCAGGTAAAAGATTCATTTAACTGCAGAAAAATTGGCGATGTGAGTCTGAAAAACAAACAGCATCCTGTTACCATCTACGAAGTATTGGACTAATATTTTCTCCTGTTAATTGATCACGCAGGGACTGGGACAGTTCCGGCACCATCCCCTGGTGATGTATATATTTACCTGCTCGGCCAGGTCGGAAAAAAGCTTTGGTGTGGTTACATAATTGGCTGTAAGACTGAAATTGAAATCGCCATCGTATAAATAACCTGTTACAGAAGCGCCGTAATGGCCATAAGTGTCGTTATTGAAAGTCACGTATAGGGTCATATTGGGTTGAACACCATCGGCGAGTTTGTATTTGTAAGGGTTCTGGTTGTTCAGCGCATCCAGCACGAGTGAAGGCCCTACTCGTTGCACTTCAGGCAAATCTTTCATGGTATAGCTGCCACTGATGTTTATTTTTACCAGTACCGGGCTGTAACTGACAGGCTGGTGTTTGGTACAGGGCTGTGGCGTTGAACGGTAAGTTCTGCGGGGAGGCGCACTGGCAATAGCCATTCCCAGGAAAACCAGGATTAAGGTAAATGCAAAAAAGTCTGATCTGTCGCTTTTCATACAGGGGGATATTAGGGTTGGGGAAAAAGGGGTGAATGGCAATAGTAATATAGGTAATTTATTCCTGAAATGCAAGTGCCCCGATCCAGGGGATGCGCTATGCCTCACCGGAAATATGAACAGAACCACGACTTCCGGGACGAAAATGGTACCCCGGCAACAAATATCCTCACAAAAAAGGTCAATCGATTGCATGAGAATGCGATGCACCGTTTCTCTACTTTTAGAAGCAGAAGCTGTGCAGAGAAACTATTCATTATACAACGACGACGAACTGCTTGCATTCATCAGGGAGAATGACGAACAGGCTTTTCATGCCCTTTATAAACGTTACTGGAAGAGATTGCTGGTACAGGCCCTTATTAAACTGGGGTCGCAGGAAGAGGCGGAAGAAATAGTGCAGACCGTTTTCATGAACCTCTGGCAGCGACGCCTTACAATAACGCTGAAACACAGCTTTGCCACTTATATAGCAGCAGCAGCCAAATATGAAATACTGGCGCAACTGGGCAGACGCAAAAAAGAAGATGCGTTGAAGAAAGAAATGAATGCTGTGCATACCGATGTTGATCTGACCACCAGTCATTGGCTCGATTATGAACAGTTGCGAAATGAATTGGAAAAAAATGTAAGTGCCCTCCCTGAAAAGTGCCGGCTGGTATTCCGACTAAGCCGGGATAAGGGGCTCACCGAAAGGCAGATCGCACATACGCTTCATATTTCACCTAAAACGGTGGAGGCCCATATAGGCAAGGCATTGAAACTGCTCAGAACCTCTCTGCAAAATTTTTTAAGCTGATATTAAGGACCCAGACTAAGGGTATCTGTTCTTTTTTCACGCTATAATAAAAGTCAAACCTTTTATTATGCAACCGGTACCGACCAATGAACAGCTGAAAGAATTGGCCGATAAATGGATGGCAGGCACGCTTACTGCCCGTGAAAAAACATTGCTGGAGTCCTGGTACAATGCGGAAGAGCCGGCTGGTTTGCAATGGAATGGTGAAGAAACGGAAGAAGAACTGGAACAAAAGATATTTAACAGGATTGCCGTAAAAATGAGGGAAGAAGAGAGCCCGATGCCACTTAACCCCTCCAAAGTTCAATCCTTAAAATGGTGGCTGGCTGCTGCGGCAGTAGTTATGTTAGCGGTGGCCGGCTATTTTTTGTATTCATCCAACACCCCTAAGGCGGAACCGGTATTGGCTGCCGTGACCAGTCATACCACTCGCCCCACAAGCAATGCCATCTACACACGATATCTTGTCCTGCCCGATAGCAGCATTGTAGTGTTGCATGCCAACAGTCACCTGGTCTGTCCGCAACGGTTTAATGGCCCCACCCGCGAAGTAACCCTTGTTGGCGAAGCCTATTTCGATATCAGGCATAACCCTAAAAAACCTTTCATCATCCATGCAGGTGATGTAAAAACCACGGTATTGGGCACTGCATTTAATATCAGTGCCTATCCGGGCGCTAAAAAGATTATTGTATCTGTAACGCGCGGTAAGGTAAAAGTGGAGAATGAAAAAGAAAACAAACTTCTTTCGGTGCTCACGAAAGATGAGCAGGTATCTTATTCTGCTGAAACAACACAGGCGGCTAAAAAGACCGTCAATGCTGTATCGGTGGTGACTGACTGGACCAAGCAGGACATGATTTTTGAAGAAACCCCTTTCGATCAAACACTGCAGTTGCTGAGCAGGCGTTATGGGGTGGATATTAAATTCAAAAAAGACAAGCTGAAGAATTGCCGCATCAAAGCGTTCTTCAATGGAACAGAATCGTTGGAGAAAGTACTGGATGTACTGTGCATCATCAGCAATGCCCGGTACACCCTTTCGCCCGATGCCAAAACCGTTTTACTCGACGGGGATGGTTGTGGTGGATAAAGGTTCGTGTAATAAAGTGCCCCTCCTGCCGGGAAGCTCAGAGGGGCCGTTTAAAACAATAAGGTCAATCATTTTAAACTCATGCAAGTTATGCAAAAAACGACTGCTATTCCTTTGTCTGCCCACCAATGGCGCAGGCAAGGGCAATTATTATCAAACCTGCTATTTATTATGAAACTGAGCCTCGTATCTGCCTTCATGCTGGTCTTGTCTTCACAGCTCCTGCTGGCAAGAGAAGCTTACAGCCAGAAGATGGAAGACAAGCAGATCACTCTTGAGCTGCACGATGCCTCCCTTCACAAAGCCCTGGGAAAGATTGAAAAACTTTCCGGCTTCAGGCTGGCCTATATGGTGGAGAAGGTGACAAAATATGAGAACATCAGTTTGTTGAAAGATACCCGATCGGTAGCTGCCACCCTGCAACTCATTTTAACAGGTGTGCCGCTCGATTTCAAGCAGGATGGCAATACCATTCTCATTTACCCCAAACAACTAACCGGCAATACCAACACTGCAAATACCAGTGTAAACGAAATGAATGCCGGCATCGGGGTACATGGCAAGGTGACTGATGAGAATGGTAATCCCATGTCGGGCGTTGCCATTTATATCAAACATAGCCCTAATGCAGGCGGTACAGTTACCGATGATAAAGGCATGTATAAACTGGAATTACCCAACCGAAATGCAGTACTGGTATTTTCATCTGTAAATGCAGAAACCAAAGAGATAGTGGTTGGTAATAAAACAGAGATCAATGTGGTATTGAAACTCAAAACCATCCAGCAGGAAGAAGTGGTAGTGGTGGGTTATGGGACACAGAAGAAAAAAGACCTTACCGGATCGGTTAGCTCTGTGAACAGTGAGCACATGAACCTGGGAGGAACTACTTCCAATATTGCACAGGCCATACAGGGGCGTGCAGCAGGAGTAAGCGTACAGCAAACGGATTTCTCTCCGGGTGGCGCCATTTCTGTTGTTATCAGGGGCGGCAATTCCATCA
The DNA here is from genome assembly GCA_041798205.1 of Sediminibacterium sp. Lineage (GTDB taxonomy): Bacteria > Bacteroidota > Bacteroidia > Chitinophagales > Chitinophagaceae > Sediminibacterium. The sequence goes on along the minus strand of JBHCAK010000008.1, from coordinate 265,410 downwards.
ATACCGGAAATGAACCTTTGTTTGTGGTAGATGGCTTTGTAACGGATAATGGTAAATACATCAACCCCAACGATATTGATGACATACAAATACTGAAAGACGCTTCTGCTACTGCCATCTATGGTGCACGCGGAGGTAATGGTGTGGTGTTGATCACCACCAAGAAAGGCAAAGCGGGGAGAATGCAGATCGATGCGGATGGATCGAATGGTTATCAATACCTTACTTATAAGCCTTCCCTGATGAATGGCGCGCAATATGCTGCTGTTCAGAATGCGATCGCTGCAGAAGATGGTAAGCCGCCTGTGTTCCCTCCCAGCTTCCCATTGTCTAATACGAATTGGTGGAATCTTACCACACAGCAAGCCTCTATTCTCAACAGGTCTGTCAGCTTCAGTGGTAATGATAAAAGTTCCAAGTTCTATTTATCGGGGAATTATTTCAAACAGGATGGGGTATTGAAAAATACCAGCATGGAAAGATATTCTGTACGCATGGGCGGTGAGAAAAAATTCAATGAACGCCTAACTGTGGGCGCTAATTTTTATGGAGCTGCTACCAGCAGCAGGTTGCAACGTTATGTAGCAGACATTACGGCTCCTTTGTTCTCCATTCTTACTGCGGCGCCCAGCATACCAGCGTATAATGCCGATGGCAGCTATTACAAGTACCTGGGTAAAGACAACGCACTGGCTGTTTTACTGGAACCCACCAATGTATCAAACGGCAAGCTGATCAACGGGAACATGTTCGTTGATTATGAAATCATCAAAGGACTGACGTATCATTTCGGTGCTGGCGCTGAATATTCACAATCTAACCTTGGCCAATATACTCCGCGTACGTTGGTGAACGGAGCAGCCAACAATGGTGTGGCGGCAGAACAGATCTACAGCAACCTGCGCTGGTCGGCTGAACAGTACCTGACCTATAAATTTGCAACAGGACAACATTCCTTTACCGCCATGCTGGGTACGTCTAACCAGAAAGATGTGTCTGAAGGATTGGGTGCAGGCAGCCGCAATTTTTCTACCGATCTGTATTTGTTCTACAACCTTAATGCCGGCGCTATTCCGCAAGTGGCGGGTTCTAATTTCACACCAGGAAGCAGTAAATCCGAAACCAAGCTCACTTCCTATTTCGGAAGACTGAACTATTCATTCCATGATCGGCTGCTGGCTACCTTTACTTTGAGAAGAGATGGCTCTTCCCGTTTCGCTCCCAATTATCGCTATGGTATTTTCCCGTCCGGCGCATTGGCGTATAAACTGACTGATGAGGAGTTCATCAAACGGTTAAACGTTTTCTCCAGCCTGAAGATCAGGGCCAGTTATGGTGTTACCGGTAACGACCGGATTGGCGATTATACCTACATGAGCCGTTTCAGCAACTATGGAACATCCCTCGATCAGGGCAGCAGCCTGTACAGTGGCCTGGAACCGGTATCGTTGATCAACAATAACCTGAAATGGGAAAGTAATCAACAGGCCAATATCGGTTTGGATATGGGCTTCCTCAACGGCAGGCTGAATGCCACCATTGATGTTTACCGCAAGAAAACAAGTGACCTTTTATTAAATGTACCTATCGGACAATGGTGGGGTTTCTCGAATCAAATCATCAATGCCGGTTCTATTGAGAACAAGGGTATAGAATTATCTGTTACTTCAGATAATATCAGGAAAAAAGATTTCACATGGTCTACTACATTGAACATTGCCTATAACAGGCAAAAATGTTTGTCGCTCGCCAATAATGTTTCCATCATCAGTGCCAATACTGCCAACCCCAGCGGGGTGGTTTCTGCACGTGAATTCACGCGCCTGGAGCCAGGTAAAGAATTGGGGTTGATTTACGGATTCAAGTACATAGGTGTGATTAAATCCGGTGAAACCTACGCGCCTCAGCCCAATTCAAAACCAGGCGATCCTAAGTATGCCGATCTGGATGGTAACGGCGTGATTAACCAGAATGACAGAACCTACCTGGGTAATACCAATCCGCATTATATTGCCGGCCTTGGTAACGATTTCCAGTACAAAGAGTTTAACCTGAATGTTTTTTTCCAGGGAGCTTTTGATTATTCGCTGTATAACATGAACCGACTGGTATTGGAATCCACTACCAGCACCGATGCCCTCAACCGTTGGGTAGCTGGTAAAAACGAGAATACAGATATTCCCCGCGAAGGCTATTTCTTAAGCAAATACGGAAGCTATGTGAATTCCAGGTTTGTTGAGCCTGCATCTTATATCAGGCTGAAGCTGGTTTCACTGAGCTACAATGTACCTGCCAGCTTGTTAAAGCGCACCAGGTTCATTGATGGCATCAGGGTATATGCATCGGGTCAGAACCTGCTTACTATTACAAAGTACACCGGAACCGATCCTGAAGTGAATACACATTCCGGTAACCTGGCCGGCGGCATTGACTTCAACGCATTTCCTGCCTTCAGAACATTTGTTTTTGGGGTTAAACTAACGATTCATTAATAGATGAAGTGTTGAACGAAACAATGAATCAATTAAAATCTTAACGAAATGAAAAAACAGATCATAAATTTCCTTTTACCTCTTGCACTGATTACACAGTACTCGTGCAACAAATCATTGGAACCTAAAGTGTACAGCACACTTACCAATGCCAATGCTTTCCAAACCCGTTCCGACGCCATGGCCGCTGTTAATGCTGTGTATGCCAGGCTGAAAGGACCGGTTGTGGGCGATAACTTTACTTACTGGACTGTGCGCCATTTTGCACTTACCGACCTCACTACGGATATCGGACATTGCAATTATGGCGGCGATCCCGGTCAGCTTTCACTGGGCTTGTGGAATTCTACCAACGGTCTCATTGGCCAGGACTGGCAATACATGTATAAACTCATTGCCGACGCCAATAATGCCATCTACAACATCGGTGCCATGACCAACATCAGTGACACTGAGAAAAAACAATTCCTTTCTGAAGTGAAATTTTTGAGAGCGCTGGCTTATATGGACCTGACCGATGCGTGGGGCCCGGTGGTATTGATAACAGAAAAGGATGTGGCCAGTTCATCTTTTACCAGTCAGCCTAAACCCAGCTCCATAGCCGATGTGGAAGCGCTGCTGATCAGCGATCTTACCAATGCGGCTACCGTATTGCCGGTGAATTACCAGAATAATTCCATTTATGCCGGTAATGATATAGGAAGGGCTACACAAGGTGCGGCACTCACTTTATTAGCGAAACTGTACCTGCGCGCCAACCAGTGGCAGAAAGTGGTTGATCTTACGCAACAGATTATGGGCTTGGGTTATAACCTGTACCCCAATTACCTGGGCCTGTTCAAAGAATCGAATAAATGGTGCAACGAAAATATCTTCTCCGTTCTTTCCGATGCCAACGTAAACGGTACAGAACTGCTCAATCACTTCGGGCCCTTACAACATACTGCCACCGCATTGCAGAACAGGTGGCAGTATTATGCAGTGTCGTGGGATTTCTGGAACAGCTTCGACGATGCCGATGACCGCAAAGCCTGCTTCTATCCTGTTTACAAAGGAGTGGACAGTCTTGTCTACATGCAGGCGCCTGCAACCGGCGCAACACCCCCTGCCGGTAAAAGTTATATGGCCGATGTGGCAACCAAAAAATATGCCGACTCCCTCGGTTCCACTACTTATTACGATGGACACAGCGTGGATGTGCTTCGCTATGCCGATGTGCTGTTGAGCAGGGCCGAAGCGTTGAATGAATTGAGTGGCCCTACGCAGGAAAGTATTGACCTCATCAATGCCGTGAAAAACAGGTCGCACGCCAAATTACTGGTACTGGCCGGACAAACCAAGCAAAGCCTGCGTGATGCACTGTTACAGGAACGCGGATGGGAATTTTTCTATGAAGGAAAGAGAAGGGCCGACCTTATTCGTATGAACAAATACGATGTGATTGTGAATGCGTACCTCAATCGCATTGGACAACCATCCAATATTGTAATGCCTAAAAACAAATATTTCCCTTACCCCCAAAGCCAGGTAAACCTGAACCCCAACCTGGATAATTCGGGCAGGTAAAGAATTGTTGTGTGATCTTAAATCTCTTATGCATGCTGAAGTGTATTGAAAGGATAGTGGCCATTATAGCGGTGGTTTGCTGCGCGGGTTGTTTCAACCGGGAAGGAAATATTGTGAAAGAAATACAGATAGGCTTGCACAACAACAACGAGCTTAAAATTCAAATCGATGTAAAAACCTCTGCTGAAGCAGAAGTGTATGCAGTGTATTGGACCGATAGCCTGGGATCGGGTAAGCAGTATGTATCCACTGTTTCTAAAACAGGGCTTACACATTCCCTGATCCTGGGCAATATCAGTCCGGCTACCCATTATTCATTCCGTGTAATTACCCAACAACAGGGAAATAAGCGTGAGAGCAAAGTATATCATTTCAAATCCCGCACACTTCCATTGTGGTTGCAGGATCAGTTCAGGTACACCTGTCCCAAAAACGAACTGTTACCCGCTGAATTCAAGAATGGCTACATGCTCATCAATAAAAGAGAAGCGCCAGGCCTGGCTTATATTGTGGATTATAAGGGAAGGCTTCGCTGGTACCATATGGTAGATGGTACCGGGTTCAAAGTGGCTCATTTTACCAAAGACACCAGTATCATTGCCATCCTGGGCAAGAGCGATGAGCCTACCAGTTATGGCAGTGAAATTTTGGAGATCAATTTGCTGGGAGATACCCTGTTGCACTTAAAAAAAGGACAGGGCGATTTCAAACAAACCATTCACCATGAAATACTCAAGAAGAACCGTAATGAAGTGGTAACTATTTATGTGGCTGAAAAGATCATGGACCTCAGTTCACGCGGCGGTGGCAAGGCAGATACCGTGAGAGGAGATGGTATACTGGTGATGGACAGGAATGGAAAGAAGCTTTGGCAGTGGAGCGTATTCGATGTAATGAATCCGCTGGACGATCCCCATATTGCAAAGAGCAAGGGTGACTGGATGCATGCCAACAGTCTCAATTACGATAAAGACAGCAGCTTTCTGATGTCTTTTTACAACAACGGACAGATCTGGAAGATTGATGCACGCAGCGGCAAACTCTTGTGGAAACTAGGGAAGGAAGGAAATATTCAAGTACCTGCGGAATGTAATTTCACGCAGTCACACGCCGTACACATCAATCAGTACGGCAGACTCATGTTATTCGACAATGGCGTGGAGAAAAAGCAGTCTGAAGTATTCGCGCTTAAAATGAATGAAATACAGAGGACAGCTGCGATAGACCTGCACATCAAACTTCCTGCTGAAATTTACAACGATCGCATGGGCAGTGCGTATATGATCAATGATTCTACCGTATTGTGCTGTTGCTCAAAAAGACATATTACAGTACTTGCCAACAGGAAGGGCGTGTTGTTGTGGACGCTTGATACATCTGTTCCGCCGTACCGTGTTCAGTTCCTGCCCGAAGCGGTTGTAAAACCTTATATCGTTCAACTTCAATAATCAGGATAGCAGTTATGAAAAGAGTAGTGGTAATTAGTTTGCTGGTGGCTGTTGTTTCAGCGATGGCTTTTTTTTCCTGCCAGACATCGGCGCGTGAAAACAAGGAAGTACCTGTTCCGGTAAGTAATGCAAAATTTATAGTTATTGATACCACCCGGATACCCAATGATAAATTTGGAGAGATGATCCGTTATGGTCGGCAGCTGATGTTAAATACGGCTTATTATATCGGACCCGATGGTGTGAACGGCCGTTACCTGGGTAATAAAATGAATTGCACCAACTGCCACCAGGATGCAGGTACCAAACCATTTTCTTTCAACCTCATGGCTTCACACGATGAATACCCACAGTACCGTGCCAGGGAGGGAAAGGTATTGACACTGGCCGAACGCGTGAACAATTGCATCACGCATCCACATAATGGCAAACCCCTGCCGCTTGACAGCAAAGAGATGGTGGCATTCCTTGCTTATCTCAAATGGATCAACGGGTTTGTGATCAAGGGCGAGAAATTCAAAGGAGCTAAAAACCTGCCGGTAAAGTTCCCGGAAACAGCAGCCAGTCCGGCAAGAGGAGCCATACTGTATACGCAGAACTGCGCACGTTGCCATGGCAATGACGGGGAGGGGGTGTTTATGCCGGATAAGAAAACATATACTTACCCGCCTTTGTGGGGTGCAAGTGCTTACCAGCCAGGCTCCAGCATGCATCGGGTCATTAAAATGTCGCAATGGCTGAAAGCCAATATGCCTTATGATAAAGCCAGCTGGAACAAACCCGTCTTAACTGATGCAGAGGCGCTTGATATTGCCGCATTTGTGAACAACGATGAACTGCATAAACGGCCTAAAGTGAGTGATTTTGAATATCCGCATTACGAGGAGAAATCGATCGATTATGACCATGCCCCCTTTGCAGATACATTCCCGGTAATGCAGCATAAGTACGGACCTTACCAGCCCATCATTGATTACTGGCAGGCAAAGGGAAAGAAAGCGGTTTATTAAACAGCCATCCGGAATGTATTAACTTGCTGTCTGAAAAGATGAGCAACCGTTTTTATAAACTGGATAATCCTGCATGGTATGCATTAACTGAAACGCATGCATCATTTGCGCTTGGCAATGAAGCAGTGAAAAGATACCGGCCGGATATTGTTGCTTTTGCTGCGCATCATTTCACAACAACAGACAGGTCAACACTTTTCGACCAACTCATACAACCAGGGGAAACTTTTTTCATCATCGGCGATTTACCGCAGCTACCCGCACATTACACATTACTGGTAAGATTGGTGTGTGAACAAATGGTTTGCACCACACCCATCCATGTTCCTGTTACCGCAACGATAGAAATACTAAGTGAAGCCAACGACGATGAAATGGAATCACTCATTAACCTGGTGCAGCCCGGATATTACAAACGTGGCACAAGATTGATGGGAGACTATTTTGGTATCCGCAGTGAAGGCAGACTGGTAGCTATTACCGGTGAGCGTATGCGCATGAATGGATTTACGGAAATCAGCGCTGTAGTTACACATCCCGATTTTGCCGGCCGCGGTTTTGCAAAACAACTGGTAGCGCATGTGGTTAATAAAAACCTGGAACAAGGAATCGTTCCATTCCTGCATGTTGCCCAAAGCAACGAAAGGGCTGTACGATTATATCAATACCTGGGTTTTTCCTCCAGAAGAAATATTGATTTTACAAAGTTCTACAGGCTGTAATATGGCGTAATTGTGGTTATTTAGAGGTATGAAAATCGCATTGGCTTCACCCCCTTTTCCTGCTTCTATTACAGATGGATTGTACTGGCTTGAAAAGCTGGTGAAAGAAGCTGCGCAGCAACAAGCTGTAATCATTTGTTTCCCGGAATCTTATCTGCCTGGTTATCCTGGCATGGGGTATACTGCTGAAGACCGTTTGCATGAATCGTTGCAACCGGCGCTTGATAAAGTATGTGTTATGGCAGCAAAATATGCCATTGCGATCATTCTGCCCATGGACTGGCATAGCCCGAATGGAATCATGAATATTGCCCATGTAATATCTGAGCATGGTGAAGTATTGGGCTTCCAGACAAAGAACCAGTTGGATCCTACAGAAGATCAACTATGGATTGCAGGAACAAAGCGGCACATTTTTGAAGTGAAGGGATTGCGATTCGGCATCACCATCTGCCATGAAGGGTTCCGGTATCCCGAATCTGTGCGATGGGCTGCGCAACACGGTGCCAGCATTGTGTTTCACCCTCATTTTGCCGGAAGCAATACCAGTGGGGTGCTATTGAAAGAATGGGGCGCCAAAGAGAATCCTTATTACGAGAAAGCAGCGATGCTGAGGGCCATGGAGAACACCATTTATTTTGCCAGCTGCAATTATGCTTCGCAATACGCTGAATCGGCCACTGCTGTTATTGCACCGGATGGTACTTGTGTGGTGCATGCTCCATACGGGGAAGCCGGTGTGATCGTTGCAGACATAGACCCCGCAAAAGCAACTGCTTTACTGGCCAGGCGGTTTAAGAATGAGTTGAACCAATAGCGCTGATCAATTTCTGCATTTCAGGTATTGTCCCTACTGTGATACGTGACCATTTACCTTGTTCTTCATAAATACCGGTTCCCAGGATATTGTGTTGTTTCAATTGGGCAAAGAAATCGGGTTGATGATTGGCCAGTGAAAAGTAAATGAAATTGGTATATGATGGAATGCAGGGAATTTGTAACCGTTCCATTTGTTCAATGGTATAGGTCCTGGCTTCCTGGTTCAAGGAATGGGTTTCTTTTACAAATTTTTCATCTTTCAACGAAGCAATGGCTGCTGCAACAGATACCACGCTGATGCCACCATTGGGCCAGGATTGCATGCGGCTGAGTTGTTCAATGGTGGCGGGGTTTGCGATGGCATAGCCTACCCTGGCGCCTGCGAGGCCATATATCTTGGAAAATGTTCTGGCGATCACCAGTTTTTTGTTTTCAGCAACGAGATATGATAAAGAAGGTTCGCTGGTAAAATCGATATAGGCCTCATCTATCAATACCCATGCTTTTTTAGATGCTTCCTGCACGAAATGAACAAGTTCATCGTGTTTGCAAATGGTGCCAGAGGGGTTATTGGGGTTACACAGGTAAACAAGTTGTGTGTCTGGCTGGATGGCATTCAACATGGCAGGCAGGTCATTTTTCTTATCAGCTGTCAGGGGGATGCTGATTTTTTTGAATCCCAGGTTCTCCAGTGTTGCCGACCAGTAGGGATAGGCGGGAAACGACATCACGAAACTGCCTTTGTTCAAAGCGGCTAACCTTGAAGCCAGGTCAAGCACTTCGGTTGAGCCGGCACCCAGCATGATATGATCGGTTGCAAGGTTGTTTTTCCGGGCAATTGCGGCGATCAGATTAGGGCCCAATTCCCAGCTATACCGGTTGCTGGCATTAATATGTTCACTCATGGCAGCCCTGGCCAACGGCGAAGGGCCATAGGGGTTTTCATTTGAACTAAGCCTGACGGGTGTGTCATCGAAGGACTTATAACGAAACTCATCTACTGGTGATGGCGTTGCAGCGAAACCGTTCAACCGTGCGGCACCCAGTCCTAAGGTACCCAGGCCCATCTGTTTGAGCCAATTCCTTCTGTTTGTTTGCATGGTGTAGGTTTTTGGTAGTATTGAAGTTAGTCATTAGCCAAGAAGGCAAGCGTTAAAATTTGCATGTTCTTCTTATTTGGTACTAAATAAGTACTAAATACCTTCGCACGACGAATCTGTACATACTGTCATTCACCATTTCAGCAAATCGAGAAGCAATGAGTAACTCAGATGGATTGAGAACAGTCTTTTAATTGCGCAATCGTTTGTGTAATTTATTTGCTTCGGTATTATGTTAAAAAACAAGTCACTAGATTTGGTAATGCTAAGTTAATCCAACGGCCAGCCATTGAATTTTCATGAGTTCTAACTTTGCCCCGGATTAATCAAATCACTTAGGTGATAACGTTATGTGCAATGAGAAATACCTGCTTGAACAATTGATTGCCGGAGATGAAGAGGCGTTTAAGCAGATTTATTTTTTATATAGTGAGAGGATATATGGCAACCTGCTTAAGCTACTCAAATCAGAACCGGCGGCACAGGAAATATTGCAGGATGTGTTCATGAAAATATGGGAACACAGACAATACATTGATCCGGAAAAATCTTTCCGCTCTTATCTTTTTCGCATTGCAGAGAATATGGTCTGCAATTTCTATAAAAAAGCCTCGCGCGACAAAGCCTTACTGCAGCAACTCGTAACAAGATCTTCCGTGGCATACGCACATGTAGAAGAAACCATTTTCTACAAAGAAGACAAATACTTTCTGCACAACGCCATAGAGTCTCTGCCACCTCAGCGCAAACAGGTTTTTGAACTTTGTAAAATGGAAGGGAAAAGCTATGATGAGGTTAGCCGCCTGCTGGGTATCTCCATTTCCACCATCAGCGACCATATTGTAAAAGCCAACCGGTTCCTGCGTGAATACTGCCTCAAGAACAAGGAACTGATCATCCCCGTGGTATGTTACATGGTGTGGACCTGTTAACAATAAAAAAACACAAGTTTTTACTTTAAGGGCAGAGGATTTTTTCTCAGCGATTGTATTAGCTATAAAGAAAAGCTTTGCCCGCAAAAGAAAAACTGAAAGAACTGTTCACCCGTTTTCTCAACAACCAATGTTCGGAAAAGGAGATCGAATGGCTGATGCAGGAGTTTGAGACCGGGAATAACCAGGAACTGCTGAAAGACCTTGTGCAGCAACAACTGGAATCTATCCCGGACCACGGTGTGTATACTACTGAAGTAACACAGGTTTACCAGCGATTGTCTGATCAAATACGCAGTTCAGTAAAGCAGACGCCTGTAACCCCCCGGGTAACCGCTATGTGGAAAAGAATGGCAGTAGCTGCTTCTGTTCTCGTTGCACTGGCCATTGGTTATGGGTTGTTTTACAACAATAAAAAAGATAAAGCTGTCAGTGAGAAAAATTACCTCGCACTGAAAGATTTTTCCCCCGGTGGAGACAGGGCCATGCTTAGATTGGCCGATGGTTCTACCATTATTCTCGACAGCGCTCATAACGGAACCCTTGGCCAGGAAGGTAATACCAGGATACTGAAGCTGAACAACGGCGAGCTGGCATATAACAGCATCAGTAAACAAGCCGGAGAAATATTATACAATACCATCACCACACCCAGGGGCGGCCAGTACCAGGTAACGCTTTCAGACGGAACAAAAGTCTGGCTGAACGCCGCTTCATCGCTGCACTTCCCAACTGTTTTTTCGGGTAAGGAAAGAAGGGTGGAAATCACCGGCGAAGCCTATTTCGAAGTGGCTCATAATGCCGCCATGCCTTTTATTGTAAAGAATGGAGAAGCGGAAGTGCGAGTGCTGGGAACCCATTTCAACGTCAATGCTTACAATGATGAGTCGTCCGTTAAAGTGAGCCTGTTGGAAGGGAAGGTAAATGTTATGCAACTCAATACGCAGCGATCGCAAATGCTGGCACCTGGGCAACAGGCCAGCCTGAGTACCGGCAGTGCCATCAAAGTGAAAACTGATGTAGACATGGATGCCGTTATGGCCTGGAAGAATGGTCTCTTTGATTTCAGCAGCGCCGATATCAAAACCATCATGCGCCAGGTAGGCAGGTGGTACGATATAGACGTAAGTTATGAGGGAAATATCCCGGAAAGGGAATTCTCAGGCAAGATCAGTCGGAATACAAACGCATCCAATGTGCTGAAGATACTGGAACAAAGCAATATCCATTTCAGAATTGAAAATAAGAAGATAGTAGTATTACCCTGAGCATAAAAAACCGGATTCCGTTGGCCCGGAACCCGGTGAATGCTGGGCTAATCAATAAATACAATTGTTGACACTGCTTATTATTTAACCCAAACCTGTTCCGAGGTCATCGGAACAAAACAAAGTTATGCATTTAACAGCTCTTTGCAGTTCCTCCTTGTACAAAAAAAGGAAGAATTCAATTGCTCAAATGTTCTTGGTCATGAGACTCCTTATTTTGTTTCTCGCACTGGGCCTGCTGGAAGCCAATGCCAGCGGCTACTCACAAACCGTTACCCTCTCGGAACGGAACGCCCGCCTGGAACAGATCTTCAAAAAGATCGAAAGGCAAACCCATTTCTTTTTCTGGTATGAGAACAAGACCTTAAATGACACCAGGAAAGTGAACATCGATTTGCAGAACGCATCGCTGGAACACGCCCTGGAACAGTGCTTCGCCAACCAACCCCTTTCCTATGTGATCATCGACAAAACCATTGTAGTGAAAGAGAAAAAACAGGTAACTGTGGTTGAGCCAACAACAGTGGTTACAGCGACGCCTGCACCCGAACCACCTGTCATAAAGATCAGGGGAACGGTTAGTTCTGCAGAAGGCCAGCCACTGGCGGGCGCAGCCGTTAAGCTGAAAGGCAGCAATAAAGGCATTGCCGCGTCGAACGACGGAAGTTTTTTGCTGGAGATACCAGAGCAGGGCGGCATACTGGTAATCTCTTATGTGGGTTACCAAACCGTTGAAATACGCGTCCATAAGAGCACTACACTCAACGTGGTATTGGAGCAACAGAAATCAAACGTAGATGAAATAGTAGTAGTAGGTTATGGCACCCAAAGAAAAGCCAATCTTACCGGGGCTACCGACAAAGTAAGCGCCAAGGAATTTGAAAGCCGTCCCATTAACAATATTGGTTCTGCATTGCAAGGCCTGGTTGCCAACCTAAACATTACCAACAATGACGGAAGACCCAACAAGGCCTCTTCGCTGAACATACGCGGAGAAGTTTCCATTAACGGTGGAGAACCCCTGGTACTGGTAGATAATATACCCGTTACACAAGCTGAACTGGCTTACCTGAACCCCACTGATGTGGAAAGCGTAACTGTATTAAAAGACGCTGCTTCCGCTGCCATATACGGCGCCAGGGCTTCTTTTGGGGTTATATTGATTACTACTAAATCTGCCAAGAATAGCAAACTCAACGTAAACGTCAACGCATACGCTTCATTCAGAACTGTTGGCAAATTACCCGAGATTGTTACAGATCCGTACACTTCTATTACCCTGAAAAACCAGGCCGCTTTCCCCTTGTACAATCCGGCATGGCCTGCCTACATGGTAGATTATGCCAAACAACGATCACAGAATCCTTCATTACCTGCGGTGATCGTGAACCCCAACAATCCTAACAGGTACCTGTACATGGGCAATACCAACTGGCTGGAGGAAGGCTATAATAAAACGGCCCCTTCGCAGGACATCAACCTAAACCTTTCCCAAAAGACAGATAAACTGGCTTACTATTTTTCGATGGGTTATTATAACCAGGATGGTATCATACGTTACAATCCCGATAGCTACAAACGCTACAACATGCGTGGTAAAGTAGACTTTAATGTAACTCCCTGGCTCATCTTTGGTAATAATACCAGCTTTGCCAACATCCTGTACAATTCACCCACTTACCTGGATGGCAATTATTTCTGGAACCTCAACAGGCAGTCTTCTTTTGACATACCCAAAAATCCCGATGGTAGCTGGACACAGGCAGGCGCCAACCAGTTGGGATCTATTCAACAAGGTGGCAGATCCGATTCAAAACTGAACGATTACCAGAGCACGTTTTCTTTCAATGCTTCCATACTGAAAAATATCTGGAGCATCAAAGGAGATGCTACTTTCAGGAGAACATCGAGCCTGGAGAAAAGATATGAAATACCTGTTCCTTATACAGACGGACCTAATGGACCTGTAAAATATGCAGGCGGACTTACCGGATCATCTACCAATAAAGCGAATAATACCAGCTACAATGTGTACAATATTTATACCGATGCACATCAAAAATTCGGTAATCATTTTGTAAGCATACTGGCCGGCTTCAACCAGGAAGAACGCAGCAGCATCAGCAATTCGGCTACCAGAAACGGTTTGATCTCTTATAACCTGCCTACCGTGAACCTCAGTACAGGCGCCATGACAGCATCTGAAACAATTCGTGAATGGGCAGTGCAAGGCTTCTTCGGCAGACTGAACTACAATTTTAAAGAGCGTTACCTCCTGGAACTGGATGGCCGTTACGATGGCAGTTCGCGTTTTCCCAAAAACGACCGCTGGGGTTTCTTTCCCTCTGCTTCTGCAGGATGGGTGATCTCTGAAGAATCCTTCTTTAAAGGGGTTAAAAAAGCCACAGGCATAGACTTCCTGAAATTCAGGGCTTCTTATGGCTCGTTAGGTAACCAGGCATCTGTGTCGGAGTATGGTTATATACCCACGATGAGCTTTACGCCGCAAATAGGACAAATACTGGGAAGTAGTTTGCCCTCTGCAGTGAATGTTCCCGGTGCCGTATCACCCAGCTATACCTGGGAAAAAGTGCATACCACCAACTTTGGGGCCGACCTGCTATTACTGGATAAACGTTTGGAGATCAACTTCGATAAATATACCAGGACAGTAAATGGTATGCTGGTTGCCGGTAAAACACTGCCTGCGGTTTTTGGTACTGCCGTGCCCATGGTGAATGCAGGTGATATGGAAACAAAAGGATTTGAGTTGAAATTGTCATGGCACGATAAAACCAAACTGGCCGGATCTGATTTCTATTACAACTTCACGGCCTCACTGGCCGACAGCAGGGCATGGATTACCAGGTTCGACAATCCTACGTTTTCACTCAATAATTTTTATAAAGGACAGGAATTCGGAGAGATATGGGGACTTGGTGTAGACGGATTTTTCAAATCGCAGGATGAAGTGAATGCCAAAGATTATTCTGCAGTGGGACAGGCCGATAACAACTTCGCCTACTATGTAGGAGATATCAAGTTCACCGACAGGAACAATGACGGCAAAGTGAATTTTGGAAAATATACAGTAAACGATCCGGGAGACCTGTACAAGATTGGTAATAAATCAGCACGACTCCCCTATAGTTTTGAATTCAACGGCTCATGGAAAGGTTTCGATCTGCGCATCTTTATGCAGGGAATTGGAAAAAGAGATTGGTATCCTGGACCCAACGATACTTATTTCTGGGGTATCTATGCGCAACCCTGGACCAATGTAACTGTTCAGAACCTGGATCGCTGGACACCTACTAACCCCAACGGTTATTTTCCCCGGATAAAATCTTATATCGCGGAAGACTGGATGCAGGAACTGGGCATACCCAATACCCGCTACCTGCAAAATGCGAGTTACCTGCGTTGTAAGAATGTGACCATCGGTTATGCGCTTCCGCAGTCATTATTGAAAAAAACAAGGATCAGCAGACTGAGGTTCTATGCCAGCGCCGAAAACCTGTTCGAGTTTACGCACAGCAAAGTAAGACTTGATCCGGAATCGCTGGGTAAGCGCGGAGACATTTATCCTTTTCAGCGTACTTATTCATTCGGCATGAACCTTAACTTCTAATCAACCCAATTACTGAATCATGAAACGATATATTAAATACATAGTGCCGTTTTGTTTGATCGCAGCTTTAGCGGGATGCACCAAAGATTTCCTGCAACGCGACCCTAAAACAGAGATCACCGGCGATCAGTTCTTCAAAAGTGCAAGTGACCTGGAAACCTATACCAATGGTTTTTATTCCATGTCGAAAGCTTCTTATGATAATCCTTCTGCAGACAATTTCTCAGATGACATATCTATTTATACCGGTGGCGCGGAACTGGATAACCTGATCAGGGGGAAACTCTCTCCTGATAATGTGGGGGGATGGAACAACTGGTCCGACCTGCGTCGCATCAATTTCATGCTCGATAATGTAGCCAGAACTGCCGGTGACCAGGCTGCTATCAATCATTATATTGGCATAGCTCGTTTTTACCGTGCGCTCTTCTATTTCAATATGGTGAAAAGATATGGCGATGTTCCCTGGTATTCACATGCAATGCAAACTTCCGATCAGGGGCTGTATAAAGCCAGCGACCCGCGTGCAGTGGTGATGGATTCTGTGATGAACGACCTGGAATTTGCCGCCACTAATATTGGCACTTCCATGAACAATGGAACCAATACCCGTGTTACCAAGTGGGCCGCGTATACATTACTCGCTAGGGTAGCGCTTTTTGAAGGAACCTTCAGGAAATACCATGCAGAACTGAACCTGCAGAATACCGCCCAGCGCTTTTTACAAAGAGCTGCATCTGCTACAGATACAGTGATTGCGAAAGGAGGCTTTGTCATTTACAGTACAGGAGCCGGGGCACTTAATTTCCGGTCTATGTTTTCGAGCAATAACTTGTCAAGCAATAAAGAAGCGATCTTCCTTCAAAAGAATGACGCCAGCCTGGGCGTAGCCAATAATACGCATGTGGTGCTCGACTGGCAGTGGGCGTTGAGCCGCAGCCTGGCCAATGATTTCCTGATGGCTGATGGAACACCTTACACTTCACAGGTTGATTTTGATAAGAAGGATTTTGTGCAGATGTTCAAAAACCGCGATCCGCGCCTGGCTGAAACCATCATGCCTCCGGGCTTCTCCACCACGCCCGGCGGGCAACCTTACCTCATCAAGCCCGATTTCGGTGGCCTGCTGCAGGTGAAATTCTATCCGCGGGATCCTGCGCTTCGGCAGGGATGGATAGCCGACTACACCGACCTTCCCATTTTCCGCTATGCTGAAATTTTGTTGACCAATGCAGAAGCCAAAGCGGAGTTGGGAACACTGGCACAAACGGATATCGATAATACCATCAACCTGCTGCGTAGAAGAGCGGGTATGCCTGATCTGAACATGGCCGGCGCCAATGCCAACCCCGATCCTGTACAAGCCAACAGGTACCCGGCTACAGCCGGCAATAACCAGGGTGTGTTGCTGGAGATCAGGAGAGAACGTCGTGTGGAAATGGCCTGCGAAGGTTTGCGCTGGAGCGACCTTCTTCGTTGGAAAGCCGGATCAGCACTGGCACAGCCCACACAGGGGATTTATGTAGCTGCTTTGGGTGGCATAGATGTAACCGGTGATGGCATTCCGGATATTGCCATCTGGCAGAATGCACAGTCGGTACAACCCGTTCCGGGATTGCCCGCCAATGCACCGGTATACTATCTGGATGGCAGTAGTTATTATTTATCAGGCGGAACATCAGGTCTGATCATGTTCAACAAAGACCTGAGCCAGCCCCGCAGCTTCATTGATCCCAAGTACTATTATTTCCCCATACCCCTGCAACAAACAGTATTGAATACGAACCTGAAACAGCCTTCCGGTTGGTAATGAATAGTGATCAGAAGGACCCCACCCCGGCGGGGTCCTTTCATTTTGCAGCAATCAATCAGTAAACATAAAACAACATACCATGAACCAGGAAATAATTAACGGATTAAATTCCTTAGGTTGTTGTATTTGCAGAGTGCTTCATGTGTTTGTAAAAACCTATCAGTACCATTAAACAGGCCATAAGCATGGACAGGGAAAGCGATATAAGCAAAAACGAAATCAACCCTTCCGTTATTCCTGGTCCTTCATGACCACCTGCAAAGGGCATCATTTTGCCAAAGCCTGTAATGGCAGCAATGATCACTGCTAATAAATTTGCAAATGTGCCATATACAGTGAGCCAGAACGTTATGGTTAGCCATGTCTTTGAAAGCACTAACTGCTTCCAGAGAAGCCCCAGTAGTATTAAAAACATACCATTCATTACACCCTCGAGATGAGCAGATAGCGCCATACGCGGGTTTGTCATATTGTGAACAAATAGCCCAATGACTAGTCCCAGTAAGAATAGGATCAAACCCAAAAATATGAGCTTGTTAGCTTGTAGTGTTTGGAAATTGTTTTTCATTTGAGTTGGTATGAGGTGGTTAATTTCATTTATAGATCATTTCCGATAACCTCTTTTTGAGATCCATTCCGGCGTGTAAGATTCTGATGATCTCGATTTTGTGCTTTGTTGAGGGCCTGTAAAAAATAATGTACTGGCCTACTCTGCACCCAAATATATCTTCACTTACTTCAGGATAGCGCTTCCCGGATATAGTTGAGTCTGCTAGTTCCTGGCTAATCCGCTTTCAATTCCGTCTTCAATCGCCTGTTTCAACGCAATAATTTTATTTTCTTCTTCCTCTAAAAGACGAAGCCCTGCTCTAACAACTTCGCTGGCATTTTTGAATCTGCCAGTTGAGACCCTATTATCAACAAAATTCTCAAAATGATCTCCCAACGATATTGAGGTATTGCGGCTCATAGTACAGGTTTATGTAAGATTACCAAAAATTGGTAATTTTACATAATGATTTTCACCTGGAATAAAAATTCTGTTTTCTACAAAAGGCCGGTATTTGTTCCGATTTATACAATGCTCACTATCAACTGATATCATAACTTTACCAGTGATTTGTTGATAAACTAATATGCCGGTTGCAGTATAAAGAATACATACCTTCTGAAGCGTTGAGGAAATATGTTCAATGCTATTACATGTACGAATCTGATCCGGATATCGTAATGGAGGATAAAGCTTTCGCAACCGGCTGTGTTGAAGTGATGTTTAATCTAAACGGCGTATTTTCTACCACTCCGAAAGTTGAGTTATGGGGACAGGTTTTGCGCCCGCTTTCTTTTAGAACGGTTGGTAAAAACTGCATACTGGGCATCCGGTTTTATCCTTTTGCCGCTTCTGTTTTTTTGCAAGAAGATATTCACTTGTTTAACGACAAGATCCTGGACTTTACAGACGTACTGGGAAAATCCGTTGAAGAACTGCACTTACAACTGCTCGAAGCACCCTCATTGGCAAAAAGAATTGATTGTATGGAAGCTTTTCTGATGAACAGACTTTTAACGGCAGGGAAGATCGATAAAATAACCCTTGTGCAACAAGTGATGGATGAGCTGAAGCAGGATGATTTTTTTGATAATATTGAAAATGTGGCCTCCAGGTATGGTATCAGTTCCAGGTATCTTCAAAAAGTATTTTTACAATACACCGGACTCACTCCTAAACTATACAATAAGATCAACCGTTTTCAGAACAGTCTTTTGCTGATGGCAAAAGGGAATCAATCCCTTACTTCCATTGCGTACGAGTGCGGTTATTTCGATCAATCGCATTTTATAAAAGAATTCAGGCGTTTTACCGGTTCTACACCATCCGGATATGATTTTGCCAACACTTCGGCCATTCTTGCCTCCCCCAACAAATAAGCTGTTCCGTTTTGTACAATTTTTCTTTTTGATACATGCCCAACTTTGTGTATAAAAAGAAAACCATGTCATCAAATTTTGAAACATTTAAAAAACTGCACCAGGCGAATCATTTATTCGTACTTCCGAATGCCTGGGATGCCAGGAGTGCTTTGCTTTTCCAGGAAAATAAATTCCCCGCTATTGGTACATCCAGCGCCGCCGTAGCTGCCAGCCTGGGTTATGAAGATGGAGAAGGGATGTTGTTTTCCGATTACCTGTTGATCGTTAAACGGATACTGGCTTCAGTAAGCGTTCCGGTAACCGTTGATATGGAAATGGGATATGGGAAAACCAATGAGCAGATTTTTGCAAACATGCAGCAACTGGCTGAACTGGGAGTAGCTGGCATTAACATTGAAGATTCCGAAATTATTCAATCAAAACGTTTTTTGAAGAACGCTACAGCATTTGCAAAAACGATTGAATACATTAAGAATGGACTGTCTTCTAAAAATCTGTCTCTCTTCATTAATGTCCGTTGCGATACTTATATCCTCCAGGTAAAAGAGGCGCCAAAAGAAACGATTAACCGGTTAAAGACTTATGAAACAACTGGGGCTGATGGTATCTTCCTGCCTTGTATCAGCCGGGTGGAGGATATCAATGAAGCCGTAAACAACACAAAACTCCCCATCAACGTCATGTGCATACCGGGCCTTCCCGATTTTGACACATTGAATAAACTTGGCGTGAAACGTGCAAGTATGGGGCCTTTCCTGTTTAATAAAACATACAAGAAAGCGGGAGAACTGGCGCAGAAGGTTATTGAAAAAGGGGATTTTTCTTCTATTCTTTAATTCATTCACTAAAAACAAA
The DNA here is from genome assembly GCA_041798205.1 of Sediminibacterium sp. GTDB lineage: Bacteria > Bacteroidota > Bacteroidia > Chitinophagales > Chitinophagaceae > Sediminibacterium. Next base: position 245,822 of record JBHCAK010000008.1, on the reverse strand, counting down.
TATTATGATGGTATCTAAAAAAGCAGCAGACACACATGCTATGCTCGCAGCAGCATACAACACAGGAGACATTGATACGGTATTAAGCATGTACGATGTAAATGGAATTATTGTAGCTGAACCCGGAAACCCTGTATCGGGGAAAGAAAAATTCACTAATGCGGTAAAAGCCATTCTGGCCATTAAAGGGAAAATGGAAATTAAAACTGTTTATTGCCTTCAATCCGGGGATGTTGCAGTAGGGAGATCGGAATGGAGCATTACGGACGGGGATGAAACAAAAGTCAGTGCCAAAGGGGTTGAAGTCATGAAGCAACAGGAAGACGGCAGCTGGAAAGTTTTAATTGACCACGCGTTTGGTGCAGAAGCGGGTCTTATTGCCTGAGATTTTAATCATTTGATCAAACAGACCTGCCTGAAACGCAGGTCTGTTTAAACAATCCTTCTACTATCACTTATAATGTTAAAATATTTCACAAGTCAGAACTTTTTTATGAATTTATAGATAATGCTTTACATTCAATTCTTATGAAAATCGCATTCCTCATCCTAACGTTTGTCTTCTTATTGAACAGACCCCAGGCGCAAACCGATGTTTTAAGACAACAAATAACACACCTGATTGCCGCAAAAAAAGCCAATATAGGCGTTGCGATTATTGGGAACGAAGGGAAAGACAGCCTGAGCATTCACGGGAACGCTCACTATCCCATGCAAAGTGTGTTTAAATTCCATATTGTCCTGGCAGTTCTTGCAGAAGTAGACAAAGGCAGATGGCTATTAGACCAGGAAATGAAATTAAAACCATCCGATCTTTTGCCGAATACCTGGAGCCCCATACGGGAACATTTTCCTAAGGGAGGAAAACTTACCCTGGCAGCAATCATCCGCTATACAGTAGCACAAAGCGATAATAACGGGTGCGATTTTCTGTTGAGGCTCATGGGGGGTACAAAAGCGGTGAATGATTATTTTAAAAAGAACCGGTTCCCCGATATTTCCATCAAAGCCACTGAAGAAGCAATGCACAAAGCATGGGATGTGCAGTTCAGCAACTGGACCACGCCCGTTGCAGCATGCTACTTACTGGAATCGTTTTATCGGAACCGGGAAGGACTGCTGTCTCCACAAAGCCACGATTTTCTCCTGAAAACCATGCAGGAAACTTCTACAGGGGCTCAAAGGATCAGGGGGAAGTTGCCAAACGGAGCCATAGTCGCGCATAAAACAGGCAGTTCGGGTTCCAATGCGCAGGGAGTTAGAGCGGCAACGAATGATATCGGGATCGTTACCCTGCCCAATGGGCAACAGTTTTACATCAGCGTTTTTGTGAGCAATTCAACTGAAACAGACGAGGTAAATGAACAGATCATTGCCGATATAGCGAGACAGGTCTGGGATTATTATACAGGGAAAGCCTGATCTACCACCTGCTCAATCACCCGCGGAAAATGCGCGTGTTCCAATATATGTATTTTCTGCGCCAGGCTTTCGGGCGTATCGGAGGTATTAATGGCGCAGGTAAGCTGGAAAATAGGCGCTCCCTCATCGAAATGCTCATTTACATAATGAATGGTAATGCCGCTTTCTTTTTCACCTGCAGAGATAACGGCGTTATGAACGTTCATGCCATACATGCCCCTGCCCCCATATTTTGGCAAGAGAGCGGGATGTATGTTGATGATACGGTTCGGATAGGCTTGTATAAGAGCTGCCGGAATCTTCCAGAGAAAACCTGCCAGTACAATAAAATCGATCCCTCGCTGTTTCAGTTCATCTGCATAAGCGTTACCCCGGAAAAAAGGTTCTTTTTCAATTAATAATACCGGTACCTGGTAGGTGGCGGCAATGGCCAGCACCCCGGCACCAGGTTTATTGCAAACCACCAGGGCAACCCGTATCCTGGGATGGCCCGCGAAATACTCCATGATCTTTTGGGCATTGGAGCCGGTACCTGAAGCAAAAACGGCAATACGAACAGTAGAGGGACTAAACATGCGCCAAAAGTGCTATAAAAAGATGATTATTCTGTAAAGAAAAGCTGCAAATCGGACAAACAAAACTCATTTATCGCTGAATAAGTAAATATGAATGCAGGTTTACGCATCATGTTTGCAACAAAAACTTTTGGTAAAGCAACAGAATGAATGAAACAAACAGTATCAAAATCGCTGAAACACAAGCCAGATAAGGCTAAATAATTTTTTGAGAAGGTTTAGTTTTTGTCAGCTTCCTGTCATATTTTTGCAGCCGTTCACGGATATTTTTCCACACCAAGAACCACGTTTGTGAATATGATATCTCTTAGTCGTATAGCCAAAACCAGTCTCCTCAGTGCAGTTCTTTTAATGGGCCTTTCTTTAGTGAATCCCGCCTCCGCACAGGATGGTAAGACCCTTTTCAATACCAATTGTGCCTCCTGTCACCAGGTGAACAAAAAATCAACCGGCCCTGCGCTGGCAGGTGTGGAAGACCGCTGGTCTGACAGGAAGAAGATCCATGCATGGGTGCATAATCCTGCAGGTTTTGCCAAGGCCGATACTTATGCAACCAACCTGATGAAGGAGTATAGTCCTACTGTGATGACGGGTTTCCCCAACATGTCAGAAAAGGACATCGACGCAATCCTTGACTATATCAAATCTGTCCCCGCTCCCGGTACTACTGCTGCCGGCGCTGCCAACCCGGTCGATGCCAAGGCCAGTGAAAGCGATAACAGCCTGCTTTTCGGTATCCTTACCCTGATCCTGGCCGTTGTGGCCCTGATCCTGTTGCAGGTGAACTCCAACCTGAGAAAACTGGCCGATGAGCGTGAAGGTCACCATGCAGGCGAACCCATTCCTTTCTGGAAGAATAAGAGCTATATAGCCATGCTTACCGTGATCCTGTTCGTGATTGGAGGTTACCTGGTATCCAAAGGCGCTATGGCATTGGGTCGCAGCAAGGATTACCAGCCCGAACAACCCATCTTCTATTCACATAAAGTACACGCAGGCATCAACCAGATCAACTGTCAGTATTGCCATATTGGTGTTTACCAGGGCAAACAGGCTACCATTCCTTCGGTGAACATCTGTATGAACTGCCACAAAGCCATCAATGAATACAAGGGTGAAAAGATTTTCAACGAAGCAGGAGATGAAGTGAACGGAACTACAGAAATCCAGAAATTATACAAATATGCAGGTTTTGAACCTGGTAAACCCTGGGACGAAACCAAGGCCAAACCCATTGAATGGGTGCGCATCCACAACCTGCCCGACCATGTATATTTCAACCATTCGCAGCACGTGAAAGCGGGACAGGTAGCTTGCCAGACCTGCCACGGAGAGATTACCAAAATGGCAGAAGTGAAGCAGTTTGCCGACCTGAGCATGGGATGGTGTATCAACTGCCACCGGGAAACGCAAGTGCAGTTCAAAGACAACGGGTTCTACAGCATTTATGAGAAATACCACCAGGATCTGAAGAACGGAAAGATCGATAGTACCAAAGGTATCACCGTAGAGAAGATCGGAGGAACAGAGTGCCAGAAGTGTCACTACTAAGAAAAAGAAACAAAACACAAAGAACAAAGGAAGGTTAATCGCGAACGATCAACCCCCAACTGTCAACTAATAATTATATGGAGCAAAAAAAGCACTGGCAAAGTTTTGGAGAGCTGAATCAGTCTGAAGCTTACAATAAAGATGTAAAAGACGAGTTCAGGGAAGAACTGCCGTTTGTTGCCGATGAAAGCAAAAACTTTCTTGAGGCAAAAGCGCCGCGTAGGGACTTTTTAAAATACCTGGGATTCAGTACCGCTGCTGCTGCAGTAGCTGCAAGCTGTGAAATGCCCGTGAAAAAGGCCATTCCGTTTGCCAATAAACCGGAAGAGATTGTTCCCGGCGTTGCCAATTATTATGCTACTACTTATGTGCAGGACGGAGATGTGATAAGTGTTTTGGCCAAAGTGCGCGACGGACGTCCCATTAAAATTGAAGGTAATGAACTGAGTCCGGTTACACAGGGAGGTACTTCTGCCCGCGTACAGGCTTCAGTACTTGATCTTTATGATACAGCTCGTTTGCGCTACCCTACCATCGATGGCAAGGAAGTAACTTTCGAAGCCATTGATAAAGCGGTAGCTGCTTCTTTGAACGGTCCGGCTGTTATACTGACCAGCACCGTGGTTTCTCCTTCCACCAAAGAAGTGATTGCACAGTTCCTGGCCAAATACCCCGGCAGCCGTCACGTAACACATGACGCTATCTCTTATTCTGCTTTGTTGCTGGCCAATGAAGCTTCTTACGGAGTAAAAGGCATTCCCTCATACCGTTTCGATAAGGCCAAAGCGATCGTGAGCCTCGACGCCGATTTCCTCGGTACCTGGCTGAGTCCGGTTGAATTTGCCAAACAATACGCCACAGGCAAAAAGATCAATGAAAAGAACCCCGAGATGAGCAAGCACATTCATTTTGAAAGTGTAGCCAGCCTCACCGGTTCCAACGCCGATGAAAAATATTTACACCGCCCCTCTGAAACAGGAGCGGTAGCTGTAGCCCTGCTGAATGCCGTGAACGGCCAGGGTGTAACAGGCATCAGCGATGCCAGGCTGAAAGCCGGTATTGAACAAGCAGCCAAAGAGCTTATCGCCAATAAAGGCGCGGCCCTGGTAGTGAGCGGCAGCAACGACGTGAATGTACAGATCGTAGTAAACGCCATCAACAACGCCATCAATGCAGGCGGTAACACCATTGACTGGTCGGTATTGACCAATACCCGCCAGGGCATTGACGCCGATTTTGTAAAACTGGTAGAAGACATGAATGCCGGCAGCGTAAACACATTGCTGGTATATGGCGCCAACCCTGCTTATACCTGGTTTGATGCTGACAAATTCAAAGCGGGACTGAAAAAAGTAAAGACCACCATCTCTTTTGCGGGCAAAGTGGATGAAACTGCAGAGCTCTGCAAATTCGTGGTGCCCGATCATCACTTCCTGGAGAGCTGGGGCGACGCAGAAGCCAAGACCGGTCATTTCTCGCTTATACAGCCTACCATCTATCCTTTATTCAAAACGCGCCAGTGGCAGGACAGTCTGCTCAAATGGAGCGGCGCTTCTGTCGATTACCTGGCCTATATCAAAAATTACTGGAGTGGTAAACTGGGTGGCTCAAACGGATGGGATAAAGCATTGCAGGACGGTGTGATCAATCCTGCTGGAGAATCTGCTGTCAAAAGCGGTTCTTATAATGGCGCTTCACTGGCCAATGCTGTATCGGCCATCGCTTCTGCAAAAAAAGGCGGAAAAATAGAACTGGTACTGTATGAAAAAATAGCCATCGGAGCCGGTCAAGGCGCTTCTAACCCCTGGTTGCAGGAAATGCCCGATCCCGTTACGCGCGCTACCTGGGATAACTATGTGATTGTTTCACCTGCGCTGGCAAGGACCCTGTTGAATATCGACCTCAACAATGGCGGCCAGGCAGATAGTTATGAAGTGAATCCGCCCAAAAAAGTAGTAAAAGTTACTGTTAACAATAAGAGTATTGAATTGCCCGCGCTGATCATCCCCGGTACACACCCCGATACCATTGGTATTGCAGTAGGATATGGCCGCAGCGAAAAGATCGGTAAGGCAGCAGCCAATGTAGGTAAGAATGCTTTCACCCTTGCTTCACTCAGCAATGGTGTGGTAAGTTTCGACAACAGCGATGTAACTATTGCAGTAACCGGCGAAAAATACCCGGTAGCACTTACCCAGACACACAGCCGCTACGATACCACACAGGGCAATCGTACGGAAGTGATGAAAGAACTGACGCTGGCCGAATACAAAGCGAACCCTAAAGAAATACGTGAAGACCGTGATAAGGAACTGAAACCGTTTGGCGGACTGGCTGAATTTGAAAAGCAGGGTACCATTTACCCTGTATTCGAGAGGCCAGGCATCAAATGGGGCATGAGCGTAGACCTGAACAGCTGTACCGGTTGTGGCGCCTGCGTGGTGGCATGTAGCGCTGAGAACAATGTGGCTGTGGTAGGTAAACCGGAAGTGCTGCGCGGACATGAAATGCAGTGGCTGCGTATTGACCGTTACTACAGCGGCGATATGGACAACCCGAATGTGGTGTTCCAGCCCCTGATGTGTCAGCATTGCGACAATGCTCCATGTGAGAATGTTTGTCCGGTTGCAGCTACCAACCACAGCAGCGAAGGTCTGAACCAGATGGCTTATAACCGTTGTGTGGGTACCCGTTACTGCGCGAACAACTGTCCGTTTAAAGTACGTCGTTTCAACTGGGCCGATTATACCGGGGCAGACAGCTTCCCCGATAACCAGATAGGTATTGTAAATGATGTGGTGTTGAATATGGGCGATGACCTCACCCGCATGGTGCTGAACCCGGATGTTACCGTACGTTCACGTGGTGTGATTGAAAAATGTTCTTTCTGCGTACAGCGTTTGCAGGAAGCAAAACTGAAAGCCAAGCGTGAAAGCAGGCCGATGGTGGATGGCGATATCAAAGTGGCTTGCCAGCAGGCTTGCCCTACGAATGCCATCAACTTTGGTAATGCGAACGACAAGCACAGCGCCATCACCAAGATACGTATCGATAACCCGAACCGCCAGTTCTATGTGCTGGAACAGTTGCACGTGTTACCGAACGTGACTTACCTGGCCAAAGTGAGGAACAAGAACGAAGAAGAGCACGAAACAAAGAAAGAACACGCTTAATTAAAAAACTATTGGCCCCGAACGGAAGGCCGGGGACTAAAAATAAGAACAGATGCATTTAAAGTACGAATCACAGCTCAGGGAACCGTTGGTGAGTGGTGACAAAAATTACCACCAGATAACGGAAGACATTGTTCGTCCCATTGAAGCCAAACCATCCAGGTTATGGTACATAGGGTTCTTTACTGCCGTAGCCTTACTGATGTTCGGTGTGTACAGTGTGTACAGGGATGTAACCTACGGTATCGGACAGTGGAACCTGAATAAAACGATCGGTTGGGGCTGGGACATCACCAACTTCGTATGGTGGGTGGGTATCGGTCACGCCGGTACGCTGATCTCCGCGATCCTGTTGCTGTTCCGCCAGGGATGGAGAACAGGAGTGAACCGTGCGGCAGAGGCGATGACCATCTTCGCGGTAATGTGTGCGGGTCAGTTCCCCATCTTCCACATGGGTCGTGTATGGATGGCTTTCTTTGTACTGCCTTATCCCAACACACGCGGTCCGGTGTGGGTGAACTTCAACTCACCGCTCCTGTGGGACGTGTTTGCGATCTCTACTTACTTTACTGTATCGTTGCTCTTCTGGTATTCTGGTCTGATCCCCGACTTCGCTACCATCCGCGACCGCGCTTTCACCAAATTGCGTAAGCGCTTGTATGGTATCACATCATTCGGTTGGAGCGGCTCTACCAAACACTGGCAGCGTCACGAAAGTTTGTCACTGGTATTGGCCGGTTTGAGTACCCCGTTGGTACTTTCCGTACACACCATCGTATCGTTCGACTTCGCTACTTCAGTAGTACCCGGATGGCATACCACCATCTTCCCGCCTTACTTCGTTGCGGGTGCGATCTTCTCAGGTTTCGCCATGGTGCAAACCCTGATGGTGATCATTCGTAAAGTATTCCGGATGGAAGACTACATCACCATGGGACATATTGAAGCGATGAACAAAGTCATTGTGTTGACGGGTTCGATTGTGGGTGTGGCATACTTGACCGAACTGTTCATGGGCTGGTACAGCCAGAATAAGTATGAAGGCTACACTTTCTGGTACAGCCGTGCTTACCTGTTCAGTCCTTATGGCTGGAGCTACTGGGGCATGATGGCTTGTAACGTATTGAGCCCGCAGATATTCTGGTTCCGCAAATTGAGGAGAAACCTGTTTGTGACCTTCTTCATGAGTATCATCGTGAACATTGGTATGTGGTTCGAACGTTTCGTGATCATTGTTACCTCATTGTACCGCGATTACCTGCCTTCAAGCTGGTCGGTATATTATAGTCCCACCATCTGGGAGATCGGTTTCTATGCAGGAACCTTCGGATTGTTCTTTACCTGCTTCTTCTTATTCGCCAAATATTTCCCTGTGATAGCCATTGCCGAGATCAAGTATGTGCTGAAAACATCGGGAGAGAACTATAAGTCGAAGATGGGACATATTGAAGGAGAAGAACTGGAACATTTTGCGCACGAACAGGCGCATCACCACTAATAAGAATGTAAACTAACATACATGGCAAAAAAGAAATTCGTAGTAGGCTGTTTTGATGATGAAGCCGTTCTGTTTCCCGCGGTGAAGAAAGTACGCACGGCAGGTTACAAGATACACGATGTGTACACACCCTTTGCTGTACACGGATTGGATCATGCTTTGGGCATCAGGGAAACCAGCCTGCATACTGCCGGTTTCATTTATGGTATCACCGGTACCACTACGGCATTGAGCGGTATCTCCTGGATACTGACCAAAGACTGGCCCCTGAACTTAGGCGGTAAACCCCATTTTGCTTTGCCGGCCTGGATTCCCATTACGTTCGAGCTCACCGTATTGTTCTCGGCTGTAGGAATGGTGCTCACTTTCTGCTATCTCTGCCAGATAGCTCCTTTTGTGAAGAAACACCATTTCCATCCCCGGGCTACGGATGACCTGTTTGTGATGGTGATTGAGTGTACCGACAAAACCAATGTAGATGACCTGCGTTCCTTCCTCCACAATAACGGCGCTATTGAAACCGATGTTCAGGTAGCCGAAACAGGCTGGTGGCTGAGCAGGTATGACAAGGATGAAATGCTTTTTGAAAACAAGCAAGCAGTTGTTGCTTAATTACAATAGAATAGAACGACGATGAATAAATTATCTATCATAACTGTTTTATCTGCTGCCACGGTAATCGTAAGCTGTAGCGATGTGAAACGTACACCCGGACATACCTATATGCCCGATATGGCTTATAGCCGTGCGTATGAAACCTATGCAGACCACAGTAACCTGGCGGAAAAAGGAATCAACTACAATGCGATGCCTGTTGCAGGAACCATTGCAAGGGACGAGGAAATGCCTTTCCCTTATGCAAAAGACCAGGGCAGCGATACCACCAACTATTTTGCATCGAAGCAGGTGAAGAATCCTATTGATAGTTTATCAGCTACCGATGCCAAAGAAGCAGAGCGCCTGTACCAGATCAACTGTGGTATTTGTCACGGCAGCAAACTGGATGGTAATGGACCGTTGTACAAAGGTGGTGAAGGACCTTATCCGGCAGCGCCGAAAAATTTCATTGCCGATCCGGTGGTTTCTGTGATGCCTGACGGACAGATGTTCTATTCCGTAACCTATGGAAAGAACATGATGGGTTCTTATGCTTCACAGCTTACCCGTAAACAGCGCTGGATGGTAATCAGGTATATCAAGAACAAACAACTGGTTGCAAAAGCGGTAGCGGCTCCGGCGGCTGATGCAACAGCGAAAAAGTAAAACAATCAGAGGATCAATAAAAGATAAACGATGGCATCATCTATCAGAACACAATTTGAGATTCCCGGAAAAATGAGAACCTGGTCTTTGTCCCTCATAGGCATTGGTCTGGTTGCATTGGTGATCGGACTGGCTACCAAAGGATTCAGCAGTGATGAACACGAGCAGGTTCATTTCTGGGGTACTTTGATGTACAATACCATCTTCTGGACCATGATCTGTAATGCGAGCATGTTCTTTATCTGCGTGGTTACACTGGCCATGGGAGGATGGGAACAGTCGTTCCGCCGTGTGTGCGAAGCAATCTCATCCATGGTACCTATTTTCGGTTCCATCACTTTTGTGGTACTGTTGTATGTTGTATTAGGCAATAAACACCATATTTATCACTGGCTCGATTCAGATGCTGTGGCCAATGATGCAATGCTGAAAGGCAAATCGGGCTTCCTCAACCCTAAATTTTTCATTATCTGGACCACCCTCACCCTGGGCTTCTGGAGTCTTTTGGGATGGAGGATGCGTCAATTGGGCAGGGAAGCGGATGAACCCATGAATGCAGAACAGGGTGCCAGCTTTATCTGGAGAAGCACCATCCGCGCCGCTTTGTTCATCGTTTGGTTTGCGCTGACCGTAGGTTCTACCATCCCATGGTTGTGGATGATGAGCCTGGATGCCCACTGGTATTCTACCATGTACAGCTGGTATACTTTTGCGAGCTCATTTGTATCGGGCATGTCACTGATTGCACTTTGGGTGATTTACCTGAAAAATAAAGGGTACCTGGAACTTACCAACCAGGAACACCTGCAGGATCTGGGCAAATTTATGTTTGCATTCTCTATCTTCTGGACTTATCTCTGGTTTGCACAATATATGCTGATCTGGTATGCGAATATTCCGGAAGAGACCGTTTATTTCAAACATAGGGTACAGGGGCCGTACAAAGGCCTGTTCTTCCTGAACCTGATCATCAACTTTATTTGCCCATTGCTGATACTGATGAAACGCTCTGCAAAGAGAAATTATACACTGATGACCTTTATGGCCGTATTGGTCATTTTCGGACACTGGATCGATTTCTACCAGATGGTCATGGGAAGCCTTTCAAAAGAACATGTTACACTGGGCTGGCTGGATTTCGGAATCCTGAGCTTCTTTTTGGGTATGATGATTTTCTTTGTGGGAAAGTCGCTGGCAAGCAAGCCATTGGTACAGAAATACCATCCATTTATCAAAGAGAGTGTTATTCACGTGGTATAAACTGTATAGAAGCATATTTGTTAGAATTAAGAAAATATTGATAGCGTTATGACAATGTTTTTAACCATAGCTGTGATCGTGCTGATTTTTGTTGTGATCTTCCAGATCGCCAAAGCCAGCGAATATGTATCTGTACTGAAAGGCGAAGAGAACAGCCGGAAGCAGAATAATAAGATCAATGGCTTCCTCATGCTTACCTTCCTGGTATTGGGCCTTATAGGCGTATGGTATTGCAACAAAGAATTGTATGGTAAAACTTTGCTGCCTCATGGTTCGGCCAGTGTGGAAGGTGAGCGGGTAGATTCCATGTTATGGGTTACATTGGCTGTAACCGGACTGGTATTTATACTTACCCAGGTACTCCTGTTCTGGTTTGCTTACAAATACCAGGAAAGAGAGAGCCGCAAAGCGCATTTCTTCCCCCATAGCAATACCCTGGAACTGATCTGGACCATCATTCCGGCAATTGCCCTAACCATATTGGTGGTTATTGGCTTGCGTAACTGGTTCCTGTTCACAGGTGAGCCTCCAAAAAACGCGATGGTGGTGGAAGTAACCGGAAGACAATTCAACTGGATGTACCGTTATCCCGGTAAGGACGCCACTTTCGGAAAAAAATATTTCAGGAACATCGATGATGTGAACAATAACCCGCTTGGCTTGTTATGGGATGATACAATGGGTCATGATGATGTGGTTACACAGACCATGTATCTCGTTAAAGGCAAACCCGTTAAGCTCATCATTGGTTCCAGGGATGTGGTGCATGATGTGGGACTGCCCCAGTTCAGGATGAAAATGGATGCAGTTCCGGGAATTCCCACTACACTGTGGTTTACTCCCAAGTATACTACCAAGGAAATGAAAGAGATCACCGGTAATCCCAATTTTGTCTACGAGATCAGTTGCGACCAGATGTGTGGTAATGGACATTATTCCATGAAAGGAACGATTGAAGTGGTAGACCAGGAGGAATTTGATGTGTGGATGGCCAAACAGAAATCAGCTTACCTGACCGCTTTCCCTGACAAAGATCCGGCCAATGCCAAACAGGCCGACAGCACCAAAACGGCTGCTGTAAAACCAGAGGCGACTGCTACCAGGGCTGTAGCGAAAATGTAAAAACAGAAGTTAGAACTTAAAGATTATTGATATGAGTAACGAAGCAGTAGTGCATGCACATCCGGGGTTGGCGCATGAAGTTCATGGCGATCACCATGAACACCATCATCACGAGACCTTCATCACCAAATATGTGTTCAGCCAGGATCATAAAATGATTGCCAAGCAATTCCTGATCACTGGTATGGTTTGGGCCGTACTGGGTGGCTTGATGAGTGTATTGTTCCGTTTGCAACTGGGTTATCCCGATGCCACTTTCCCCTGGTTGGAAGATATCCTGGGCAAATGGGCCAAAGGCGGACATATTTCTGCTGAAGCCTATTATGCGCTGGTTACCACGCATGGTACCGTACTCGTATTCTTTGTATTAACGGCAGGCCTGAGCGGAACCTTTGCCAACTTCCTCATCCCCTTACAGGTGGGTGCAAGGGATATGGCTTCTCCGTTCATGAACATGCTGAGCTACTGGTTCTTCTTCATTGCCAGCGTGGTAATGCTGTCTTCTTTATTTGTTGAAACAGGTCCCTTCAGCGGTGGCTGGACAGCTTACCCTCCGTTGAGTGCACTGGGTTCCGCTTCTCCCGGTTCTAAAACGGGTATGGACCTCTGGCTGATTGCCATGGCGCTTTTCGTAGTGTCTTCACTGCTGGGCGGTCTGAACTATATCGCTACCATTCTGAACATGCGCACCAAAGGCATGAGCATGACCCGTCTGCCATTAACCATTTGGGCTTTGTTCTTTACAGCTGTATTGGGTGTATTGTCATTCCCTGTATTGCTGTCAGGCTTCATCTTACTGATATTCGACAGGAACTTCGGAACCAGTTTCTACCTTTCAGACATTTTCATCAGCGGAGTGGGAGCCCTGCCCAATGAGGGTGGTAGCGCCATCCTTTACCAGCACCTGTTCTGGTTCCTGGGACACCCCGAAGTATACATCATTCTCTTACCAGCCATGGGTATGGTATCAGAGATACTGTCGATCAATTCACGCAAACCTATCTTCGGTTATATGGCCATGATCGGTTCGCTGTTTGCCATTGCTATCCTCGCCTTCCTGGTTTGGGCGCACCATATGTTCGTAACCGGCCTGAATCCTTTCCTCGGTTCGGTATTCGTATTGCTTACCTTGTTGATTGCGGTGCCTTCGGCCATCAAAGTGTTCAACTGGTTAACTACTTTATGGCGCGGCAATATCCGGTTCACACCGGGTATGATGTTCGCCATAGGATTTGTGAGTTTGTTTATTTCGGGCGGTCTGACCGGTATCTGGCTGGGTAACTCAGCACTGGATATTCACCTGCACGATACTTATTTTGTGATCGCTCACTTCCATATAGTAATGGGTGTGGCATCCATGTTCGGCATGTTTGCCGGTGTATACCACTGGTTCCCTAAAATGTACGGACGTTACCTGAACAATTCACTCGGTTACATTCATTTCTGGGTTACTATTGCAGGCGCTTACCTGATCTTCTGGCCCATGCACTACCAGGGTCTGGCAGGTATGCCCCGCCGCTACTACGATTACAGTACCTGGGAAAGCTTCAAACAATTTGTAGAACTGAACAGGTTCATCAGTACTGTTGCCATGATCGTATTTGCAGTGCAGATACTGTTCCTCTTCAACTTCTTCTACTCTATTTTCAAAGGCAGGAAAGTTACCACACAGAATCCCTGGAATGCTACCACGCTGGAATGGACAGCGCCTATTCATCCGGGGCATGGTAACTGGACCGGCGAAATACCCGAAGTACACCGCTGGGCCTATGATTATGGTAAGGACGGAAAAGATTTCATCCCGCAGACTACACCAGTAGGAGCAGATGAAAGTGAACACCATTGATATGGTCGCTACAGACGCATCAACACCCAGTTCTTTCTCCCTGGCTGCCAGGGTGAAGGATTATATGCAGCTGACCAAGTTCACGCTCAGCCTGACCGTGGTATTTTCCTGTGTGATCTGTTATTTACTGGCGCCTAAAGTAGTGGAATACAACTGGTGGATGATATTGCTGCTTTTCATTGCAGGCATGCTCATTACCGGAAGCGCAAATGCCATCAACCAGGCCGTTGAAAAAGATACTGATGCCGTAATGAAACGGACCGCCGCGCGTCCTGTAGCCAGCGGCCGCATGTCGCAACAGGAAGCCTACGCGTTTGCGTTTATTGCAGGAGTGATAGGGGTTGTGATGATGTGGTATTTTTTCAACCTGTCTTCAGCATTGTTGTCGGCCTTCAGCTTGTTCCTCTATGCTTATATCTATACGCCGCTGAAAAAGATCAATTCCATTGCCGTGCTGGTGGGTGCATTCCCCGGCGCACTGCCCTGTCTGATTGGCTGGGTGGCGGGGAACGATGATTTCAGCGCAGGGGGGTGGGCTTTATTTGGTATACAGTTCCTCTGGCAGTTCCCGCATTTCTGGGCAATTGCCTGGGTGGCGCATACCGATTACAGCAAAGCGGGATTCAAACTGCTGCCGTCGGACAAAGGACCAACCCGGTTCACCGCTATGCAGGCCGTGATGTATGCCGTGCTGATGATACCAGTAGGCATATTGCCTTATTATTTTGGCATGACGGGAAAAACAAGTATGTGGATTGTGATGGCCTGTAACCTGTTTATGGTGGTACAGTGCCTGCGATTATACAAAGAGATGGATGTGAAAGCAGCCAGGCGCGTGATGTTCAGCAGTTATATTTACCTGCCGGTGGTACTGCTTACCCTGCTTGCAAATAAATTGTGAGACCTAAAACAAATGTGATGATGATGACAGCAATACAACCCAACAGACCACAGCGACTGCACCCGCATAAATTTACTTTATGGGTGGCTATCGGAAGTATTGTGATGATGTTTGCCGGACTGACCAGCGCATATATTGTAAAAAAGAACCAAAGCAGCTGGCTGGAATTTGAATTGCCCCATATATTCTGGTATTCAACAGCAGTGATCCTGCTGAGTAGCGTAACCATGCACCTGTCTGTAAAAGCTTTTAAAGCCCGCGAGATGAGCAGGTACAGACTGCTCATCAGCACTACGGCGTTGCTGGGAGTATTATTCATTACACTACAGTACCTGGGGTTCCGCAACCTGGAAGCACAACATATTGCCCTGGTAGGGGCCAGGAGCAACTCATCTGCTTCCTTTCTTTTTGTGATCACGGGTCTGCACATGGTGCATGTGCTGGGCGGTGTGATTGCATTGCTGGTCATTTTTGCAAAGGCATTCAGAACGCATATAAAACAGTATAATAGTACGCCACTGGAAATAGCGGGTACTTACTGGCATTTCGTTGATGCGCTCTGGGTATACCTGTTTGTTTTTTATAACTGGATCGGGTAGATCCTAAAAAAGTTGTTGTTTCCGCAGCTTTTTTAAACAGTACCCAATATTTTTGTAACGAAATTTTTAGTGTAATCATGTCAAGTACAACAACTGCAACAGCATCCAAAATGTGGGGTGGGGGGAAAAGTCCCTTCAACGTAGAGTACGGCAAACTGATGATGTGGTATTTCTTAATGAGCGATGCCTTCACATTTGGTGCTTTCCTGATCTCTTACGGCACCATCCGTTTTTCAACCAATGGATGGCCCGACCCGAATGAAGTGTTCAGAAGCTATCCCTTTGCACCTGAAGGAGTACATGCACCGCTGGTGTTTGTGAGTATCATGACATTCATCCTGATCATCAGTTCGGTTACCATGGTACTGGCCGTGAAAGCCGGGCATGAAATGGATAAAAAAGGCGTAGTGCGCAACCTGATCCTGACCATCCTGGGCGGACTGGCATTCCTGAGCTGCCAGGCATGGGAATGGAACCACCTCTACCATGAAGGCGCCTGGTGGGGACGTAATCCTTTCATCAACCACGATGGAACGGCTTCTTCTACCAACTTTACCAATTTCTTCTTTACCATCACAGGCTTTCATGGATTCCACGTATTCTCAGGTGTGATCATCAACATTGTGATGCTGGCCATGACCCTGTTGGACAAGTTTGAAAAACGAGGGCATTACCTGATGATTGAGAAGGCAGGATTGTACTGGCACTTTGTAGACCTGGTTTGGGTATTCGTATTTACCTGTTTTTACCTGATCTAAATGAATAAACATTAAATCATTTTTCACAACGATAAGATATTATTATGTCACATTCAGCAGAACACAGCGGAGGAGGTACCAAAGAGATTTTAAGGGTAACGCTGATCCTTACAGTTTTAACCATTGTGGAACTGGCCCTTGGTTTTTGGATGATGGGCATGCCGCTGGAAAGCACATTGAGACTGACCGTAAAAGGCGCTATCATCATCCTGATGCTGGCTAAAGCATTTTATATTGTAGCTTATTTCATGCACCTGAAACATGAGATCAGGAACATGATCATGACTGTTGTAGTTCCCCTGACCCTGTTCATTTGGTTCATCACAGCATTCCTTTACGACGGTAATTCATTCCGCCACCTCCGCAATACTTATGATCCGCATTTCAAAGAGCAGAGCACAATTAAAGTAGAGAAGAAGGAAGGAGAACATGCTGCGGAAGGCAAAGAAACAAAGCCTGCCGGAGAGCAAGGTAACGCTGCGGTGGAACAACCTAAACACTGATTGAAACATCATCGAAATAGATTGATAGATACCACCGGCGTTATGGCGGTGGTTTTTTCATAAATGAGCTGTCATGAATAAAAAAGCGCTGTTGGGGTTATGTGTAGCGGTATTATTGCCAGTATTCAGTTACCTGGTTTTGAAATACACCAGCGAAGGAGCAGTTGAAATGCCCCGGAAATACCTGCTCGATACTGTGATTAACCGTGTGGAAAAGGGGAAAGAAGTGAGCGACAGCATCTGGCATAAAACAAAAAACATTCGCCTGGTAAACCAGTTGGGCGATACGGTAAACCTCTATGATAACCCGGGCAAGATCATCGTTGCCGATTTTTTCTTCACCAGTTGCCGTAGTATATGTCCTATACTAACGCATAATATGGCAAAACTGCAGCAGTCATTCCTCAAGGGAGGCGATGTGCGTAACAAAATTGATACTTCCATTGTACAGTTTCTTTCTTTTACGGTAGACCCCGGGCATGACTCGGTGTCCGTGCTTAAAAAATATGCCGATCGTTTTGGTGTGCAACACGATAACTGGTGGATGCTCACCGGCAACAGGGATTCGATCTACCGCTTTGCTTTTGAAGAACTGAAAGTAGATAAGTTCAGCGAAGAACCAGTGAGTCCCGATTTTGTACATACCAGCCGCTATGTACTGCTTGACAAAGACCGGGTATTACGCGGTTATTATAACGGACTCGATTCAGTTTCCATAGCTAAACTGGCGCGTGATATTGGACTGCTGATGCTGGAAAAAGATGCCAGAAAACCCAGTTCGGTATTCAGGGAGATCATTGACCTGAGCTGGCTGTGGTTACTCATTGTATTGATGATTACTTTCTTTGTGCTGTATATGCGCAGGAACAGAAAAATAAACGGATGATGACCAAAACTAAAACTATGCTGCAGGCAACTATTACCAAAAACGACAAAAAAGCCAAATGGCTGATCGCTATCTTTTCATTTGTAGTATTCAGCGCTGTGGTAGTGCTGGGAAGGGTAAAACTAAATGTTGACCCGGGGTTCAATATACATATACTGGCAACTGCCAACGCCGTGATCAATACCCTGGTTGCTTTATTGCTGATAGCAGGACTGGTTGCTATAAAAAAACAGAAATACCTCCTGCACAAGCGGATCATGCTAACTGCCCTGGCTTTATCGGTCCTTTTTCTTCTTTCTTATATCGGGCATCATTTGTTTACAGGTGAAGCCAGGTATGGCGATATCAACCGCGACGGTATCCTGAGCGATGAAGAAAAATCGGCCATCGGTATCAAAATGCGCCTGATCTATTACCTGATCCTTTCTACGCATATTTTCCTGGCAGCCATCATATTACCTTTTATTTTATACACTTCTTACAGGGCATTGACAGCTGAGTTCTCTTTGCATAAAGACATTGCAAGGGTTACCTGGCCTATGTGGTTATATGTAGCTGTTACAGGTCCGGTCGTATACCTGATGATCAGTCCTTATTACCGGTAAGATTCAGAAAGCCAGTTCAACAGAGGGGTCCCAGAATTTTTTTTCAAAGTCAACGATGGTATCATCCCTGACTTTTATTTTTTCTTTGGCCAGCAGCTCTTCCATCATCGTAGGTGTGGCAAAATGCGCTTTACCACTGAGCATACCATTGCGGTTAACTACACGGTGAGCCGGTACTTTTGGTTTTACCAGTCCCGCTCCGTTCATGGCCCATCCCACCATGCGTGCACTCATGCGTGTACCCAGGTAAGCAGCAATGGCGCCATAAGAGGTTACCCTTCCGCGCGGCACCAGCCTGACCACTTCATATACTTGTTCAAAAAAAGAAATATCCTTGTCTCCGCTGGGAAGGATTGTTTTCAGCTTATCTGTACTTTTTTTAGCCATACAACTAATAATTGCTCAATGGCTCAATGATAATTAGGAGGGATCATTAAAATTATATCTATCATCTGGCAACTACCAACCGTCTTCCATTGAGTATTGAACCATTGCGCATTAATGAAGTTATCGATCTTTAGTCAGATTTCTTTTTGCCAGTAATTCCGATTTCTTCGGCTCAGGTACGGCTTCATAATTGTAAGGGCAATGCCTGCAACCATTGCCGCAACAATAGCCTTTCTCTAAATGGTATTTTTCGGTCAGTACCATGTAGGGGCCTTCATAATAGAAGTCAACACCTTCAATCAGCTGCTTGCTCACTGATCAATTGTTTTAATTCATTGTCTTTATTGGTCGGCAGGTCTTTGTTCAGGCGGAAGCACAGGTAATGAACGCGGCTGCTTTGTGCAATATCCAGTCCTTCATAATGTGTTTTGATTTGCAGCTCCTGTTTTATATTGTTGCCGGCATATATATTATCAGATTGCTCCACGATTTCCAGGTTGAACAGGCGGATCACCGTAAGGGTAAAATTATAAAGGTCAGGGCTATCAGTCTTCAGGTGTATCAAACCGCCGGGCTGTACGAACTGTTGGTATAAACGCAGGAACCTTGGATGGGTGAGCCGTTTCTTAGCCCGGGAAACACGCAATTGCGGATCGGGGAAAGTGATCCATATTTCAGCTATCTCACCCGGCTCGAAATAATCGGATATCTTATCGATCTGAGAGCGAACGAAAGCCACATTGTGAAGCCCTTCTTCCAATGCCGTTTTAGCCCCCCGCCAGATACGGTTGCCTTTGATATCAATGCCAATGAAGTTGCGGCCGGGGTAGAGGCGGCCCAGTCCTACTGCGTATTCTCCCTTACCACAGGCCAGCTCCAGGGTAAGCGGATGTTCATTCTTGAAGAACTGCTTCCATTTACCGGCCATATCCTGCGGGTATTCTAACACATTATCAAAATGCCTGATCGCTTCAAAGCGGATGAGCTTTTTTTGTCCCATGAGGCTGCAAAAGTAAATAGTTTAGGGCTCTCTCCGGACGGACTGTTGAAAGCAATTGCACGGGCACGATTTTTCCATATGAATTAAACGTTAAGGCTTCTTTTTCAGTCTATCCTAAAACTATTCCCATGTTTTTGAGCCGGATCCCACTACTTGTAGGTGATGTTTATCCCGTTTTAATCAATAAAGAACTAATCCGTTGATGCAGTCGGCCATTTCATACCGGGATAAGCATGGGTTTGTAACGATAGCCGATGACCATAGGGTGTATCGCTACATAACACATTCATATGCAAAAGATTATGACCAGCTGATACAGTCCGGTTTGTACCAGGAACTGGTAAACAGGGGCTGGTTGATCGGGCATAAGGAATCTGAAATGACGGAAACACAACAGTTGAATTATTACCGGATATTGGAACCTGAGCGGATACCCCTGATCAGCTATCCTTCCGAATGGTCGGTAGATCAATGGAGGGATGTTTTGGAGCGGTTGCTCGACATCAACTTATTGGCCATTGAGTATGGAATGATCTTAAAAGATGCCACGCCTTATAATTTTACCTTCCACAATGGCCATTGTCTGCTTTTTGATACGACTTCTTTTGAGGTTTACGAAGAAGGTAAACCATGGATCGCATACCGGCAGTTTTGTGAAACGATGCTGGGCCCTTTTGCATTGATGTGCTTCAGCGATAAAAAATGGGCGAGACTTTTGAATGCATTCATTGATGGTTGGGACCTTGCTTTTGTAAGCAGGAGGCTTTCATTCAGGACCTGGTTCAACCCCACCCTGTTGATGCATATTCACCTGCATGCGCGTTATAAGACGAATGGAATGAAGAACGCGACTACAACAGGCAATGGCTTCAACAAACAAAAACTGTCATTATGGTGGAAACTGATGAAACGCTCCATAAGCAAATGGAAACCGCGTCAACGTGGAGATCAATGGTTGCATTATTATGATGAAGACATATTGTCCGACGAGTACATCAATGATAAAACGAATAAGGTAACGGAGTGGATACGTACACTTTCACCCGATTGTTTGATTGATGTGGGTGCAAACAATGGTTATTTTTCCCTGATTGCTTCGGCACATGCAAAAAGAGTGATTGCCGTTGAAATGGACCACGATTGCATTAACCAGTTATACGGAAAAATAAAAGCGCAACGTATCGCTAACCTTACCACTATTATTGCCGATCTTACACAACCTACGCCGGGAATCGGTTGGGAGAATGAAGAGAAAACAGCGTTGATGAAAAGGATCGGCGAAAAAGGCGATATGGTACTTGGACTTGCACTGGTTCATCACTTGTGTATTTCAAAGAATATACCCCTGGCTTTTGTGGCAAAACTTTTTGCCGACATTACCAACAAACAGGCGATCGTGGAATTTGTTCCCAAAACCGATGAAAAAGTACAAGCCATGCTTCGCCACAGGGAAGATATTTTTGATGATTATACGGAAGCGGACTTCATCACCTCTTTCAGTGCTTATTTTGTTATGCAGGAGCAGCATAACTGCAGTTCTTCTCAAAGGAAATTGTTCTTATGGACCAGAAAATAGAGAGCTTTTTCCGCAGGCAATGGTATCCTTATTTATATGGACTGGCATTTTTGCTGTTCAAGACGGTTCGTTACACGCCTTCGTTTTCATGGCCGGTTGCTTTCAACCTGTTTGTACTTTACATTGCTATTACCTGGCTTCTGCTGGAAGCATTTAAAAAGACAGCAACGGTTGCGTATGCAGGGGTATTTGTGATCATCTGCTGGGTTTCTTTGCTGCACGTAGTGGGAATAGCGCAGTGGCTGGGGTTCGAATATGCATACATACCTGCCTGGTTTTATTATGCTTTCTATGTGTTGGTATTATGCTGTTTGATAGCAGCACGGTACCTGCTGAGAAAATGTAAAAAAAACTATGCGCCATACCTGAATTCATTGCTGAATACTTTTTTGCTGATCACCTGCCTGGTGTTTGCGGTGAACGGCTCGGTAACAGTAGAGCAAGGGAAGAAGGAGCTTGTCAAAGCAGAGCCTCCTGCCATTGATCTTCCTGCCGGCGGAACGAAAAGAGATATTGTATGGATATTGATGGATGAATACGGGTCTTCCGAAGTATTGCAAAGAGTGTTTGAATTCAGGAACCCATTCGATACTGTTTTGCAACAGCATGGTTTCTGTTTGCTCCCGTCTATCCAAACCAGGTTTCCCAATACCTTGCTTTCATTGAATGCGCTTTTTAATGAAGACGACAGCATACGGCCTGTGAACTTTTATGCGGGGATAGATGCACTAAAGCAAGCAAGCTGGATACAACGGATCAAAAGAGATGGATACGGGTTTGTGAATCTCAGTTCATTTGATATAGGTGGTGAGAATAAGCTGGAAGACAGAAGCGGCTATCCCGATACCTACCTGGATCAATTGATCTCAGGAACCTTCTTTGGTATGATGATCGAGAAAGCCAGGTTTACCACTGCCAGATGTGATGCCTACAACCACCGGTTATATGAAAAGCTCAAGGCGTCACTTTTGGAGCAACCCAAATACCCACGCTTTATTTGGGTGCACCTTGCCATTCCGCATGAGCCATTCTCCAGAGACCGGGCAGGCCGCCTGGTGTCTTTGCCGGCCTATACCGGTAGGGATAGTGTGCTGATCAAAAAATATTATATTGATTACCTGGAATATGGCAACCGCCTGCTGCAACAATTACTGGATAAGCAACAAACACTGAAGGATAAGATTGTGATTATCACGGGCGATCATGGCCCCCGCTATTCTTTTATTAAAGAGCCGGAAGTGTCCAGCCATCCCTATGCCGCCGTGTATATCCCGGAAAAATATGATACAGCAGCCCTGCAACAACTCCGTTATATTTCAAACCTGCCTTCTTTTCTGCGGCAACACGGTTTGCCATGAACTACTCCTGAATGAACAATGAGAAGTCGATAACCGTGGTAAGTTTTGGCAGAGTATGTGAAAGTATATTCCGCCAAAACTTACCAGAAAATGATACTTTTGGCGGGATATAAATTGTATGAAAATCAGATAATTGCTATGGGAATCGCCAAATGATGGCCCCGAAATAAATTCTTGAAAAGAATGGTTTTGTCTTTACCGCGGCATAAAGATGTAATAGGGTAACTACCTTCCTTTTGAGAAAATGCTTGGACGGCTTACAGAAATTAGCGACAAAATTCAGCAAAATACATCTCTGAGACCAAATTCTAATTCTGTGTTGTAATTTCCTTTTCTATAATGCAATACGAGAAATTGAAGACAAAGGCTTTTGTGTTGAAATTTTCCGGCTGCTACAGTCGCCGAAAGTCGAACTTTATGGAAGAAGAAATTATTTATCATTGAAGTATTTGCCAATGAAGTTGATAAACCTCAAAAAGATTGACCCACCTAGAAAAACAGGGCTGTTTCAAGCTGCTTTTGAAGCGGCAGCAACTACTTCTTATACGTTCATGGAAAAAGATATTTCTGTCACCAAAACTATGGAAGTATTCTATAAGTCAACTCCAGTAGGTCAATACAGAGCTTCTATCCCAAATTTTGCTACTGTAACCGATCAATCAATTGAAGCCTATCATTTCTTTCAAAATAACATAAATTACTGCAATAACAATGCTGAAATGCTGAATATTCAACTGCGGGATCTATTACTGTTAATAAAGACAACTGAAGAAGCAAAGACAGAAATATATGGGCTGGATTTTATGAACCTGAGAAATAAGTTCAGCAAGTATCTTAATGAGGATAAGTCAATCCGGGAATTGGATAAATTAAATACAAATAAGAAGAGAAAGGAAGCAACTACTACGTTTTATCAATATATCATTGATCGAAATATCTATACACATGGTAAACTGAAACTACTTCTGCCAGATGAAAAATTTTATATTGATTACGTTTTGGAAAAAAGAGAACCCGCTCGTGTAGAAATTAATAAGGAAATGATACAATCATTCTTAGATATTTCAATTGAGTTAAAGATAATATTGAATGATATTCATTTGTTCGTTCAAAAACAAAGAATGCTAGAATAACGACTTAGCATCATACGATTTAATAAAAGTATACAAAGCCATATAGTATACATCTTCGAAATAGCGAATATTAATAAAAAATAAAGAACAAATAAGAACTTATTATTAAATGCTATATACTTGCAATCATTGTAAATATGGGAACTTATAATCTTTACTGTGACGAAAGTTGTCATTTAGAAAATGACAAAATGCCTTATATGCTCCTTGGTTATATTTCTGTACCATATAATCAAATGAAAAGACATCGTGATAGAATAAAGCAACTTAAGCAGCAGCATAATTTCTATGGAGAAATAAAATGGAGCAAAGTTTCAAATTCGCAACACAAATTTTATAATGAATTAATAGATTATTTTTTTGACAGCGACCTTTTATTTCGAGCTATAGTCATAAAAAAAGGAAAAATTAATAACACTGATTTTAGTCAAGACTATGATACTTTTTATTACAAAATGTATTATCAGTTATTGAATCATAAATTAGACACACTTTCATACTATAATATTTATTTAGACATAAAAGATACCCTTAGTGCTGGCAAGATTAATAGACTGAAAGATATTTTGCAAACAAAGTTTGGTGTTATACGAAACCTTCAAAATATGCATTCAAACGAAAGTGTTTTTTTGCAAATTACAGACCTAATAATGGGAGCAATTGGATATCATTTAAGGGGTGAAATGAAAGTTATTGCAAAAAAGAACCTAATCAATAGAATACAAAAACATTCTCATTATGGTTTGGATAGATCAACACCCAAGGCAGAAGACAAACTAAATCTGTTTTTTATCGAACTGCAATAATAAATTTTAAATGCCGTTTAATTTAGTCAAAGCTTATAATCAGCTTCTTGAAGTAGCTCATATGTTACCCACTGAAAGAGAAGCCTCATTATTAAGAATTTTTAGAAGAGATATAGAAGACAATTCCAGCTTTTTATTCCGAGGGAAAAGAATTAATCCAATAAAAGGAGAGCTGATTCCTATGCAAACACTTTTCCGTCATTTGACAACTGAAATTGTCAATAAAGAAACAAGATCTAGGGGGTTTGAAATTCAGCGAAGCATAAGGCTACATTGGATAAAATACCATGTTGATGAACTAAAAAATGAGGGAGTACTAGTGTTTAGTGTTCAGGACACCGATGGAGTTCGTACATATATTTTCGATGTCGATGAGAGGTACGTTATCGTTTTAGAACCATATCGAAACGGGCAAGAATATTACCTTCTTACTGCATATTATCTTGAGGAAAGAAATGCGAAAAAGATTAAAAATAAGTATAATAGGAGGTTGCCGAATGTGTCTTAAAGCAAAAAACGCCAAACATCTTGGTTTAGCGTTCTTCGATCTCCTTCTTCCAAACGGAAAGATGAGCGGTGCAAAGTAAGCAATTAGATGCTTAAAATACAAGGCTTAAGGAAAATATTAACGCAAAAAGTGTTCCTGATCCCAGCTTCCTAGAATATTATAAATGGTTTTGGCAGGTAAAATGATTTATTTACCGCCACCTAAGCTGCCACGGATGGGAAATAAAAAAGCCGCAAGACATTGATAAACAATATACTTGCAGCTTTCATAGGCTGTAGGGGGAGGGCTCGAACCTCCACGAGGCAGTTAGCAATAGCGCAAAGTTCAGTGGTCGACCCTGGTCGCCCGGGTATTGCTACCCGCGCGGCTCTACACTACGTTTATCCTGTGATCCTCACCCCCGAGACAAGAGGGCATGTCTGCCAAAGATTTCATCACCCCACAGTATTGATAAGAACTCATTGTCGTTGTTTGACAGCACAATGTTAGGTAAAATACCTGATTCGTTGTAAATATTTCAATAAATATTTTGTATTTATCGAAAAAATTCAATAATTTGCGTATTGCAATTGATTTTATCAAAAAAAATATGAAAAATGTCTGCAAAATTGAATCTTGACAAACTCGATTATCAGATCATCCAGGAAATGATGGAAGATGCAGAGATTTCCTATGCCGATCTGGGGAAGAAGCTATTCGTTTCAGGTGGCACCATTCATGTACGGATCAAGAAACTGGAAGAACTAAAAGTAGTTAAAGGTAAAAGATTATCCGTTGATCTCAAAGCCCTGGGCTATGATGTGATCGCCTTCATCGGAATTTACCTGGAAAAAAGCTCGCTTTACGATACAGTTGCCAAAGAGCTGAAAAAAATACCCCAGATCGTAAGGCTCAATTATACCACGGGTAATTACAGCATGTTCGCAGAAATCGTTTGTAAAGACATCCAGCAACTGCGATTTGTATTGCATGATGAACTACAGAAGATCAAAGGAATTGAACGAACCGAAACATTTATTTCCCTGGAAGAAAGTTTCAGCAGGAACGTGGTAGTCGGACCGGAAAATTAATCCCTGTTACGAACGCTCAATGCATCCCTTAAACCATTGCCCAGTAAATTGAATGCCAGTACCAGCAGCATGATGGCAAACCCGGGAGCCAGCGCCAGCATGGGGTTATGGGTGATGATGAAATTATAATTCTCCTTGATCATCAATCCCCAACTGGGTTGCGGCGGCTGTACCCCCACGCCCAGGAAACTCAGTCCCGCTTCAATTACAATGGCAGACGCAAAATTGCTGGCAGCGATTACCATAACCGGGCCCAGTATATTGGGCAATATATGCCTGTAAATAATGCGGCCATGTGCATAGCCCAATGCCCTGGCCGCTTCTATATATTCCATCTCCCGCACAGCCAATACCTGACCGCGTACCAGCCTGGCCACATTCACCCACATGGTTAATCCCACTGCCACAAACACCTGCCAGAATCCCTTGCCCAATACCAGCGTAATGGCAAATACGAGCAATAATGTAGGGATACTCCATACAACATTGATGAACCACATAATGACCTCATCTATCCATCCCCTGAAATAACCTGCCAGTGCACCCAGTAATATGCCAATTGTGAGCGAGATAAGAACTGCAATTAATCCCACGCCCAGGCTTACCCGAACACCGATGATCAAACGACTGAGCAGGTCCCTTCCAAATTTATCGGTGCCCAATAGGTACCTTGTTTGAACCACTGGCGCTGCTGCATCTGCCTGTGAGCGTAGTAGTGCTTTGCGTTCGGTAATGCCTTCGTCTACAAACTGATGATAAATAATGCTGTCGCCGTTGATGAAAAAAGAGGTAACGGGTATATACTGCCATTTGTCTTCCGCACCGCTAAAAAGACGTTGCAGGAAGCCAGTGGATACTATTTCCCTGTCGCGCCTGGTTTTTAAAAGTCCTATCGTAAATCCGGGTTTTTTACTGCCAATTTGCGGAATCATGCGGTTGGCATTGGGTGAATGATCTGGCGCAATAAAAAAAGCGAACACTGCAAGCAACAAACTGGCTGCGATGAGTATCATCCCAAAGGCAGCACCTTTGTTTTTTAACAATCTTTTGGTAAATGGACTGGGCATGGTACCGTGTAAGAAAGAGGAAAATTAAGGAATAATAAAAATGGCCGATACAAGGCTTTGTTTCGCCGAAAAAGATAAGAACTGGTTAAACATTTGCGGTTAAATATTGTCTATCGTTAAATCCTAAGCACTATGAAAAGTATTTTCACCTTTATTTTATCACTGTTGGCCTTGGTTTCCATGATCGTATATGCATGGTGGCCCGAGCCCAAAAAAGTGCATCAGTTAAAGTAATTGTTAATGCACTTTTCTTCCTTTCCAATGGTAAACGCCGAATTTGCCCAGCCACCCTGCCACTACGGTGTAAGCAATGTGAAAAGGCTGCATGGGAAGGAACCAATATAAGGTGGGCAAATGACCATAAAATTTGCTTACCGGCACCATAAAGCTCAATTCAACGAGTGTTTTGGCTAAAAGAAAAACCAGCCAGAGCATCCATCCCCCCCCGAAGAATAAGCTGAAAAAAGGCCATAAAAACAAACAGGCGTTGCATGTATAGACCAATGCCAGGGTATAGAATATGCCCCGGTCGTGGTACGCGTCTGCCTTGCTGGCCCATCGTATGCGCTGGTTGATAAAACTGCGCCAGTCGGCCATGGGGGCCGTGGTAACAATGGCCCCCCGGGCGAAAAGATAGCCCAGCCTGTCTGGATACCGTTGTTTGATCTTATGCATGAGGAACATGTCATCGCCACTGGCCAGCCGGTCGATCCCCCTGAATCCACCCACTTCATAAAACACATCTTTACGGTAAGCCAGGTTAGCCCCATTGCACATGGAATGGAATCCGGCAGAAACAGCGGCGGCGGTAATGCCTTGCAGACTGATGAAATCGAGCATTTGAAAAGTATCTAAAAAAGATCCGTTGGTGGTGAACATCACCGGAGCGGCCACAAATACAGACCCGCTCTTTCTGATATATGCATCCAGTAACGAGAGCCAAGTGGTTTTTACCTGGCAATCGGCGTCGGTGGTCACTATCCACTCGCCGCTGCTGGCCGCGATGGCCAGCTCCAGCGCTTTTTTCTTGTAAGAATTCAATGCAGGATCCTGTACATGGTCGGCCAGGTGAATAAGTTTGAGATTGGTATGTCGTTGCTGCCAGTCTTGTATAATAGCAACCGTTTGGTCGGTAGAATAGTCGTTCACCACAATCACTTCAAAACATGCGGAAGGATATTGCTGGCTAAAAATGGAAGCCAGGCAGGCCCCGATCTGCTTTTCTTCATTTCTGGCGGGTATCACAATGGAAAAATGGGCGGAGCCGGCCGAAAGCGCAGTTGCTTCAAACGGTTGAAGTTGCAGAAACCATTTCCGGTATTGCAGGATCAGGGCAGCGTAAACAGCCAATAACAGCGTTGTAACAATGATTATGGCAGTGTACATCAAACAAAGAAACTTATTCTTGGAGATATCACAAAAACAGCCGTACTTTGAATTAGTTGCATAACTAACTATATGCCAAACAACCAATTCAAAAGAGGGGAACTGTATAGTGTCATCAACAATATGGCATCTACTGCAGTAGCGCGCCGTATGCAGAAAAATTTCAGGCAGGCGGGATTGGAGATCACCATTGAGCAGTGGAGTGTACTGTATCATTTGTGGAAAGAAGATTGCTTGAGCCAGCAGGAACTGTGCAACCTTACTTTTCGTGATAAACCCAGTATTACCCGCCTCATCGACAACCTGGAAAAACAAAAGCTGGTCAGGCGCATGCCTTCGAAAGAAGACCGCAGGATCAACCTGGTTTGCCTGACAGAGACTGCCAGGGAATTACAGGACCGTACGATAGAACTGGCCAATCAAACAATGAATGAAGCTTTGGTGGGAGTTAATAAGGAAGAAATAGAAACGGTGAAAACAGTGTTGCAAAGAGTATATGATAACCTCACCTGCAATTGAGTACCATCTTTTTTAACTGATAAATTTTTGTTCATGGAAACGAAACAAGCAACCGCCCTGCATGGCGGTGAATGGCTGATCAAAGAGAGCAATCCGTTCGACACGTTCATTCCCGAAGATTTCAATGAAGAACAAACCATGGTAATGGACATGTGCCAGCAATTCCTGGATGCAGAAGTAACACCCATCCTGGACAGGATTGACAAAATGGAGCCCGGACTCATGCCTTCTTTACTGGTGAAAGCAGGTGAACAGGGGTTGTTGTCCACTTCCTTCCCGGAGCAGTATGGTGGCTTGGGCAAGGATTTTATCACTTCCACCATTGTTAATGAAGGATTGGGTGGTGGTCATTCTTTCTCAGTGGCAGTGGCGGCTCATACAGGTATCGGTTCATTGCCCATACTTTATTTCGGTACCGAGGCGCAGAAACAGCAATACATTCCCAAACTAGCCAGCGGGGAATGGAAAGGTGCATACGGACTCACAGAACCCAACAGCGGGAGCGATGCACTGGGCGCAAAAACTACCGCTAAGCTGAGTGCAGACGGCAGGTATTATTTATTAAACGGACAAAAATGCTGGATCACCAACGGTGGTTTTGCCGATGTGTATACGGTGTTTGCCAAGATCGACGGAGATAAATTCACCGGATTTATTGTTGAGCGCGGTTTTGAGGGATTTACACAGGGGCCCGAAGAACACAAGATGGGCATCAAAGGCTCTTCCACGGTGCAGTTGTATTTCCAGGATTGTAAAGTGCCGGTAGAGAACCTGCTGGGTGAAATTGGCCGCGGTCATGTCATTGCTTTCAACATACTCAATATCGGTCGACTGAAACTCTGTGCAGCTGCATTAGGGGGGGCTAAACGTGCAGCAGATATCTCTATCCAGTATGCAAAAACAAGGGAGCAATTCAAGTTGCCCATTGCCAAATTCGGGGCCATCAGGCATAAGATGGCTGAAATGGCCATACGCATGTGGGTTTGTGAAAGCGCCCTGTATCGCAGCGCCAAATGGATCGATGCAAAAGAACAGGAACTGGAAACAGGCGGTAAAACATTTGCCGAAGCCCTCTTGGGCGCCGCCGAAGAATATGCCATTGAATGCGCCATATTGAAAGTATATGGCAGTGAAATGCTGGATTATATTGTGGATGAAGGGGTGCAGATACACGGTGGTAATGGTTTCAGCGATGAATATGTGATCTCCAAAGCTTATCGCGACAGTCGGATCAACCGCATTTATGAAGGTACCAACGAAATCAACCGTTTGCTGACGGTAGACATGGTACTGAAGCGTGCCATGAAAGGCAAGCTTGACCTGATGGGTCCTGCCATGGCCGTTCAGAAAGAACTCATGAGCATCCCGGATTTTGGCGCTGAAGAAGAAGGAGCATTTACCAGGGAACGCAAATACATAGCCAATTTTAAGAAAGCCATTTTAATGGTGGCAGGAGCCGCCGTACAGAAACTGATGATGCAACTGGACAAAGAACAGGAAATTCTGATGAATATCTCCGATATGGCCATTGAAACCTTTAATGCAGAAAGCGCACTGCTACGACTGATAAAACTCTCCGATACCAAAGGAGAGGCGGCCGTTGCCATACAATCAGATATTGTACGCACTTATCTTTACGACGCTGCCGACCGCATCAACAAAGCAGGTAAAGATGCACTGAACGCTTTTGCCGACGGAGATGAGCTCCGGATGATGCATATTGGCCTGAAACGCTTTACCAAATTGGAGCCATTTAATACCAAAGACGCCCGGAGGAGGATATCCGACCGCCTGGTAGCTGATAACGGATACAAGATTTAAGAAAAGGATAAAAAAATTATTCGGTTTCATAAATTTTGTTAATATTTGTTTTGTTTTACGGTTGCTTGCTCAAACAGTGGCCTCATCACCAATTGGTAGTGAGGCCATTACTTTTTTATTGTCCTATCTTCAAACCATGAAACAATTACTCTTTGCCGGACTAATGTTATGCAGCCCGTTGCTTCATGCACAGCATAATGCTTCTTCTGTGACCGGACTCTCGACAGGCAAATTGCCTGCACTGGTTTATGGTTTGGGCGAAGACAGGCTGGGTGGGGCTAAAATGGGCTATATAGACACCAATGTGGTATTGCATGTGACAGACTCAACCAAAGCCATGTATAAAGTACAATTGTCGAAATACCATACTGCTTATATTGAAAAACAATCTCTTCGCTTTGATACTGTTATGCCTCCTGCCAGACCTTACTACCTCACCAATTCTTTTATGGCCAAAGGCGATTCTCTTTTCGATTATGTGAGCATTGGTATGGACGAAAAACTTCCTTTTAAAAGCTGGATGGAAATAGATCCTGCCAGGATCATGGTGGACATCTATGGGGTACAGAGCAATACCAACTGGATCACCCAGCTTCGTTCATTGAAAGAAGTAAAGAACCTGTATTACAACCAGGTGGAAGACGATGTGGTTCGGGTAACCATTGAATTGCAACACAGGCAACACTGGGGTTACAGCATCGGATACAAAGGCCACACACTTACGATAAGGGTTAAAAGACAGCCGGCACTACTCGATATCCGCAAACTAAAGATAGCCATCGATGCAGGACACGGAGGCACCAATACCGGTGCAGGAGGTGTCAGAACGGGTGTTGAAGAAAAGACCTATACATTATTGTTTGCGAAAGCGTTTGAAAAATACCTGAAACTAAGGGGCGTAAAAAAGATCGTTATGACACGCACCACCGATACCACTTTCGACAACAAAGACCGCGTGTTGTTCCTGCAACAAGCGAATCCCGACCTGCTCATCAGCTTCCACCTCAATTCCAGTAACAGCAAAGAGGTGAAAGGTGTGAGCACTTATTATAAACATATCGGTTTCCGTCCGCTTACCATGGCCATTCTACGCAATATGCTGGTACTCGGACTGGAAGAGTTTGGCAATGTGGGCAATTTCAATTTCGCACTGAATGGCCCTACTGATTTCCCCAACAGCCTGCTGGAAATAGCATTTCTGAGCAATGAATCGGACGAAAGACGCATCCTCAATACTAAATTCCGCGATGATGTGGCCAAAAAAGTTTACCTGGGCATTACGCAATGGCTGTTGTCTTTGAAATAGCCGGTAACTCAATGTTTGATGAATCGTTCAAAGAATTCCAGGGTACGTAACATTTGGTCAATGCGCTGCCTGTTATTGCCACTGCGGGTGAGTTCATGCGTACCACCAGGATGCCTGACGTATTCAACGGTCCTGCCCAATACTTTCAAGCTTTTATACAACATCTCGCTTTGGATTACACCAGTGCGCAGGTCATTCTCGCCATGAAAAATAAGATAGGGTGTATGAATGTTCTGCACATAATTGATGGGCGATTCATGATCGATCACCGCTTTGGCTTTCTCCTCCCAGGGATAACCGCCGAAATAATTCGGCACCAGTCGCCATGCATTGCCTTCCCCAAAAAAAGTCCCTAGTTCATACACCCCCCGCTGGGAGCAGGCAGCTTTGAACCGCTGGTCGTGCGATATGATCCATGCCACGAGATAACCTGCATAAGATCCGCCGGTCACAGCCATACGTGCTGTATCAATGAATCCTTCTGAAACAACTTTATCCAGCGCGGTCAAAACATCAGAAGCAGGCCCGTTGCCCCAATCATTGATATTATCTCTCAGGAAAGCGGCGCCATAACCACCCGATCCCCTCGGATTGCAATACACCACCGCATACCCTTTCGCACAATAATACTGAAACTCGTGCCACATGGAAGCTTCGCCGGGCCCCCACATGGCCGAAGGCCCACCATGGATATTGAGTATGGCAGGATATTTTTTACCCGCTTCGTAATTGAATGGTTTCATCACCCAATATTCAACCGTCATCCCTTTACTGTTAACGAAACTCTTCTTTTCAGGAAAGCTCAGGTGTTTTTCTTTGATCCACTTAATATTGAAGTTGCTAAGCCTTTTTTCATTCTTTCCGCTTGCATCTGCAGTATACAATTCAGAAGGGTCAGCTACTTCTGTTTTGGCATATACGAGGGTATTTCCTTTCAAAGCATAACTGTTGATGCCTGTGTTGAAGTCGAACAATGCTTCTACTTTGCGTGTTTGCATGTCTACCCTGTAGAGAGGAGTACCGCCATTGCTTTGTGCAATGAAATACAGGTATTTTTCATCCTTGCTCCAGCCGAGTGCGCCTTTATTCCTGTCGAACGGAATATCGATGATATCCTTTCCGGTTCCGTTCAGCGGCATGATCGCCAGCATAGGCACATCTACAAACGAAGTATTGCCATACTGGAAAGCCAGCCATTTACCTGATGGGGAGACAGCAGGACTGTTGTAATTCTTTCCTGGTTCACCCAGTAATTTTTTAAGGTGTTGTCCGTTTACATCAACCAAAAAAATCTCATTTTCCAGTACCCTGTCCGGATGCCTTGTTGAATCCATATTACCGCTGATGACAAGTTGTTTACCATCCGGTGTGAACTCAGCATTGTTAAACCGGTAGAAGCCATGTGTGATGGCAACGGGTTGCGCATCCAAATCTGTTGCAATCACAAAAAAATGGGTGAATGACATATCGGGAGATGTGGTAGCTTCTTCCTGGAAATTGAGCTTGTTGAATATTTTGGCTTTTTTATCGGCTGCATTGTTATCGAGGTAAGCCCTGATCTCATTGATATTGCCATCGGGATCGGGTTTGGCATTGTTGGGCTTCAGTTGTTCATTACCGGGAAACCCTGGTTTTTCATAGGGCCAGCCGGGTAAAGTTCCGGCAGGATTGAGAATACTGTCTTTCAGCAATTCTTTGAGAGAGATGCTGGAAGAGAACAGGATTCGTTTGCCATCGGGACTCCATTTGGGTGTTGTTGCGCCATATTTGGAATGGGTCAGTTGCAGCGGCTCGCCTCCGTCGAATGAGAGCAGAAAAACCTGTGGCTTCCCGTCGGTTGTTCTGGTAAAAGCCAGTTGCCTGCCATCCGGGCTCCAGGCGGGTTGGGTAGCATTCTCTTTGGAGCTAAGCAGTCGGACTGCAACAGACCCGTCAACAGGCGCCAGGTATAATTGGTTAACGTATTTGTATTCCCATTTATCGGCCTCGGGCTCAATGGCAGTAACGCTGAAAACGGCTTTAGAGCCATCCGGACTCAGCGTAATAGCCCCCACCTGCCTGATCTTAAGCATGTCTGTTACTTTGATGGGCTCCTGGCCTTTTTGCGCAAAGAGCAGGCCGCTGTAGCAGCAGCTTAATAGGAGGATTAATTTTTTCATATGTTAGTTTGCGCCGTTAAAATACAAAGAAATGACAGTATAAGCCTGTTGGTTTTGTAATTTAGCGGATTCAAATTGGTTCAACATGTCAGTAGCAACAAGCAATCCTCAACCTTCATCACTCACTGCAAAAGATTTTGCAACAGACCAGGAAGTACGCTGGTGTCCGGGTTGTGGAGATTATTCCATATTGGCACAGGTACAGAAAATAATGCCGGGAATTGGAGTACCTAAAGAAAATATTGTGATCATCAGTGGCATAGGCTGTAGCAGCCGTTTTCCTTATTATATGAACACTTTTGGCATGCACTCGATCCATGGGCGTGCTACGGCCATCGCTACCGGCTTAAAAGCAACCCGCCCCGAATTGAGTGTATGGATTGTAACAGGTGATGGAGACAGTCTGAGTATTGGAGGCAACCACACCATTCATTTGCTCCGCAGGAATTTCGATGTGAATATGCTCATGTTCAATAACCAGATCTATGGTTTAACAAAAGGACAATATTCACCTACTTCAGAGCAACAAAAGATTACCAAGAGTACACCTTTCGGAAGTATCGACCATCCTTTTAATCCGCTTGCACTGGCCATGGGTGCTGATGCCAGTTTTGTAGGGCGCAGTATGGACCGCGATCCGAAGCACCTGCAGTACATGCTTACGCGTTCGCACCAGCATAAAGGCGCTTCTTTCCTGGAGATCTATCAGAACTGTAATATCTTTAACGATGGCGCTTTTGAAGTATTCACTGAAAAAGGAACCAAGCCCGATGAAGCGCTGTTCCTGGAACATAGGAAACCCCTGGTATTTGGCGCAACTCAAAATAAGGGTATCAAACTGGATGGTTTAAAACCGGTAGTAGTAGAAATAGGAAATGGAGTGAGTCAGGATGACCTATGGATACATGATGAACGCGATTTCTTCAAAGCCCAGACGCTGGTTCGTTTGTTTGATGATCCCAATAAAGAAGGCGGACATTATCCACGCCCCTTCGGCGTATTCTTTGAAACAGACAGGGCTTGTTACGAAGATGTAATGGCCATGCAGATAGAAGAAACTATTGCTACCAAAGGAAAGGGTGATCTTGATAAACTACTGCGTGGTAAAGAGGTTTGGGAGATATTGTAGTTGCAGTGCTGAGCTAATGTATGCCAATATTATTTCGCATGGCAATTAGTGCCAGGCCTACCCGTGATGATACCTGTAATTTCTGGTACAGGAGGTCGCGGAAATTATCAATAGCACGTAATGGAACCCCCATTACTTCTGCAATCTCACGATGTGTTTTTTCGGTACAGTATAAGGCCAGGAATTCCTTTTCCCTATCATCAAGATCGTGTACCATTCTGTACTCATCATCTTCATCGTTGTTATTCGTTTTGAAATTGTGAATGATGCTGTCGCAGGTAATCCTGCTGAGATAAACACCTTTGTTCATGAGGCCGTCGAGCGCTGCCTTTAATTCCTGTGGCCGGCAATCTTTGAGCAGAAACCCCTTTGCGCCATTTTTGAACATACGAATAATGGAACGTTCATCGCTGAGCATGGTCAGCGCCAGTATTTTAATCTGCGGATAATGGGTAGTCAACCATAGTGCTGTTTCATAACCGTTCATTTCCGGCATGGTAATATCCAGTATTACGATGGCCGGTAAGTTATTGATGTCGAGCAGGTTGATGAACTGTTTGCCATTATTGGCTTCGAACAGCACCGTATAATCCGGGAAAGAATTGATCAATGAAACAAGTCCATTCCTAAGCAGCACATGGTCATCGACCAGGACGATCTTTGTCATATCAACGCATTATATAATAAACAGTCATATCCATCCCTGCCTGAAAACCAAAAAACGGGCCAGTATGATCTATTTACAAATTTGCGTGTTTACCGGAGAATATAATGAGGTGTTTATACGGAATTACTGTGTAGAAATCACGGTATTTAAAACGGTGTTTTCCTCATGTAGATTGCTTAAATCACCTATGCAATGTTTTGTCGGCCAGTTCAAATATCTTTTTCTTCTTCCAGGTATACCAGGGTTGGGGGATGGTTTTTTTAAGTATTGTGTCAATACTACGCATTCCAAAAAGATTCCAGGCACCCTGTAATTTTCCTCCCATGGAAGATTGCATGGCGCGCAAACTCATAGCGAAACCGCTGTCAATATATTCCATATGATGCCAATACCCGGCAGGCATAAACAATGTATCGCCATGATCGAGTACAACGTCATAGCCCTTGGCGAGTTTTAATGCAGGAAAAGTTTCGTAATCGGGTTTGCCATTACCCTCGTGATAATTGCTGAAATCGGCCAGGCTCAATACTTCGAAAGGCTTGCGATACAGTTTATGTTGTTCCTCTTTGGGAAAAAGCAATACGCGTTTTCTTCCTGCAAACTGTGTATGAAGGATATGACTCAGGTCAATATCGAAATGCATATGGGTAATACTGCTGGCGCCGCCTACAAAAAGCATAGGATAACGCTTTACGAAACCCTTCATCAGTTCATCGGGCCAGGTAAAGTCCTGCGTCAGCTGCGGCGCATGCTCGAAAATGTTGAAAAGAAAGATGCGCCAACCGGCGGGCCCCTGGCTGATCATATCAATGTACTCGCCAAAGGTCTGGTAATCATCTGCCGTATTGATAGGCGTATGTGCATCGCTTTTGACATTATTATAAAGGCCTACTTTTTTGTCGCCTACCAGTTGCTTGAAATAATTCCAATTCCATTTATGGTATGCCGGCCAGTTTTTAGCAAGGTCTTTTATGATCAAAGGCCTGCCTGCATTATAATAATTCTTTTTAAAATCAGCTGCATCAATTGAACCCACCACATCAATAGCCTGTAACTGCATAACGAAAATTTTAAACACAAAAATAAGATGAATAGGGTATTTTTAGGGATGCTTTTGCATATTCATCCGGATAACCCTAATCCCCGGCATTTGAAAACTGTTGCAGAATGTCTTTTGTCGGGCGGCATTGTTATTTATCCTACCGATACCATTTATGGATTGGGATGCGATATCTTCCAGCATAAACCGGTTGAACGCATTGCGCGCATCAAACAGATAGATCCCAATAAAGCCCAGTTGAGTTTTGTATGCTATGACCTGAGCGACCTGAGTCAGTACACCAAAAGTATTTCCACACCGCTCTATCGTTTCCTGAAAAGTCACCTGCCCGGTCCCTATACTTTTATATTACCTGCCAGCAAGGAAGTGCCCAGGATTCTGCAAAGCAAAAAGAGTACCATTGGTCTTCGTGTACCCGACAATCATATTGCGCGCAGCATTGTGCAGGAATTGAGACACCCCATCCTCTCCGCATCATTACCAGGTGAAATGGTGGAAGAATACACCGATCCTGAGCTGATCTATGAAAAATTCAGGAACCAGGTAGATATTGTGATAGACGGCGGGATTGGCGGTATGACACCGTCTACTGTGATCGATTGTACGCACGATGAATACGAAGTGATCAGGGAAGGAGCGGGTATCGTAGATTTCTGATACAGCTATAGTAATTTCAGTTGTTGCGGTGCAATATTAAAGCTGTGCCGGTGGTATTTACACAATCCATATTTTTCAATGGCAGCACGATGGTCTGCCGTTCCGTATCCTTTATTACGGTACCATCCGTATTGCGGGAAATCATCATGCAGTTGCTGCATATATTCATCGCGATGGGTTTTGGCAAGAATACTGGCTGCAGCAATACTGGCATAAATGGCATCACCCCTGACAATGCAACGATGCGGTATCCGATGGTAAGGAATGAAACGGTTGCCGTCAATCAATAACAATTGAGGTGATGGTTGCAATTGATCGATCGATAAATGCATGGCTTTGTATGAAGCTTTGAGAATATTGATCTGGTCAATCTCATGGTTGTTCACCTGCGCAACTGCCCATGTAAGTGCTACAGATTCAATGATGAGCCTTAACAGGTTTCTCTGCGCAACATTCAATTGCTTGCTGTCATTCAGCAGCGGATGATGAAAATCTGCCGGTAATACCACAGCAGCTGCAAATACGGGACCTGCATAACAACCCCTGCCTGCTTCATCGCATCCTGCTTCTGTTAATTCCTGTTGAAAATAAGGTTGTAGCATAGGGTAAAATTCAACATTCCGGCCCATATCTCCCAATACAGTTTCAGTACCTTTGTGCCATTCTGAAAATGGAATTATGAATACAACAGAACGTTCTTCGAAACTGGTAGCAACCTGGTTATTGATTGGAGTGGGTATGACCGTGATACAAATTGCATTGGGGGGGATTACACGGCTGACAGGAAGCGGGTTGTCTATCACAGAGTGGGATGTGATCACGGGTACATTACCTCCGCTGAACGAACAACAGTGGATGGCAGAGTTCAACAAATACAGGCAGACGCCGCAGTTCCATTTGCTCAATTTCGACTTTACCCTTGCCGACTTCAAGTTCATTTTTTTCTGGGAATGGTTCCACCGTTTATGGGCCAGGATCATTGGACTTGTTTTTGCGATTGGCTTTGTATGGTTCCTGGTAAAGAACCATTTCAAAAAAGAAATGATCAGGCCTCTTGTCATTCTTTTCCTCCTGGGTGCTTTGCAGGGTGCAGTTGGCTGGATCATGGTAGCGAGCGGACTTACCGGCGATGCTGTTTATGTAAAACCTACCCGGCTGGCGCTGCATTTCATATTTGCATTGGGATTGCTCTGTTATACTTTCTGGTTTGCCCTGCAATTATTGGTAAAAAGAGAACAAATAACCTATGACACGAGAACCAGGAAATGGAATTGGATATTGCTTGGCTTGCTGGTGGTGCAATTATTATACGGAGCGCTGATGGCTGGCCACAAAGCAGCAACAGTAGCGTCCAGCTGGCCCACCATTAACGGACAATGGGTACCCGGAAACATGTTTTCAGAGCAACCCTTCCTGCTCAATTTCGTCGATAATAAAGCACTGATCCATTTCATACATCGCGGACTGGCTTATCTTTTACTGGTACTGATCATTGCCTGGAGCTACCGGATGTTTAAAACCCACGGCGCCGGTTTATTCAACCTGACTAGATGGATACCTGTGGTCATTGCGGGCCTGCAGGTTGTATTGGGTATTGCCGCAGTACTGACCAGTACAGGCATTGTACCGGGCAAATGGGGTATATTTGAATGGGTGGCGCAATTGCATCAGCTAATAGGTATGATCTTGCTGCTTTCATTGGTGTGGATGTTGTTCATTGTTCGCAAAGCAGCACCCCGGGTTTAAAAACAGTCTAGCTAGTATGAAAAAATACCTGGTTGGTTTTTGGTTCTCCCTGCCTGTTCAGCTGTTATTTCTGCATTTTCGCAGGTACCAGGTATTCCTGCTGTTCTGGTATATCTTATTTGCAACAGTGGCAGGAGATTTCATGCATACTTTCGGCGCCGATTCATTGTTCCTGGCGCCGGAATATTTCGGAGAAGTAAGCCTGATCAGTACCGGAATTGTGGGATTTGCCTTGGGCATTTTCATTATGAGCTGGAACATCACCACTTTCATTCTTCATAGCAAGAATTTGAAATTCCTGGCTACCACGGCTCAACCCTTTCTCAAGTATTGCATTAACAATGCCATTATTCCACTAGGGTTTCTGATATTTTATTTCATCAGGGCCGTGGGCTATTCCCGCAACCAGGAATTATTTCCACTATCGGAAGTATTGCTGATGGTGGGCGGTTTTGCAGTAGGGATTGTATTGTCCATATTGATTGCCTTTGTCTATTTTTTTGGTGCCGATAAAACCATTTACAAAAGCATGGCCAATGTGATCAGTACGGCCAATACAAGATATGATGAGATGTCGAAGAAAAATCCCTTGCCAAAAGAGAAGACCGAATTAAAGGTAGACTGGTTCCTCAGCGCCAAACTGAACCTGCGCAAACCCAGGGATGTGCGGCATTACAGCCAGGACTTTCTTGATACCATTTTTAAACGCCATCATTTTGCAGCAGTAATTGCCATACTGATTGCGTTTATTTTCCTGGTAGCCCTTGGTTATATTTCAGATACCCGCTTGTTCCAGCTTCCGGCAGCAGCAAGTATCACGGTCTTCTTTGCCATCCTGATCGCAGCAGCAGGGGCCATTTCCCTTTTCCTGCATAGCTGGAGCATCCTTTTACTGGTACTTATCTATATAGGAGTCAATTTCCTGTACCAGCGCAATATCATAGATCCCCGCAATAAGGCCTATGGATTGAAATACAATGGGAAAGAAGAAAGACCTGTTTACAGTCGCGAATCGGTGATGCAAATGGCTACGCGGACGAATATGGAAAAGGATAAACAACGATACCTGGAAATACTGAATCGTTGGAAAGCCAAACAGGGAACCGATAAGCCCATTGCATACATCATCAATACCAGCGGAGGTGGTACACGCAGCGCCACTTTTACCATGAATGCTTTGCAGCGGCTGGACAGCCTGATGGGGGGAGAGCTCATGAAGAGAACACTGCTCATCACAGGTGCGTCGGGAGGCAGCCTGGGAGCGGCTTATTTCAGGGAACTGTATTATGAGAAACTGAAGGGAAAGAACATTAACCTGCACGACAAACAATATGTCGACAATATTTCAAAAGACCTGCTGAGCCCCTTGTTTTCTTCTTTTGTAACGCGTGATATCATGGGGCCCGTACAAAAATTCAATAAGTTCGGATACCAGTATTCAAAAGACCGTGGGTATGCTTTTGAAGAGAAGTTCAATGAGAATACGCATGGTATCCTGGATAAGCGACTGAAAGATTATGAAGAGCCGGAACTGAAGGCACGGATACCTTTCATGTTCTTTAACTCTGTCATCAATAGGGATGGCAGGAAAATGATCATTGGTACACACCCTGCACGCTTTCTCATGCGTCCGCTTACAGATACAGCTAATATCACGGCCTTCGATGCCGATGCGGTGGATTTCAATACTTTTTTCGCTAAGCAGGATGCCATGAACATGAGCATACTTTCGGCCTTGCGAATGAATGCCACTTTTCCTTATGTATTGCCGAATGTA
This sequence comes from Sediminibacterium sp., assembly GCA_041798205.1. Lineage (GTDB taxonomy): Bacteria > Bacteroidota > Bacteroidia > Chitinophagales > Chitinophagaceae > Sediminibacterium. Next base: position 204,728 of record JBHCAK010000008.1, on the reverse strand, counting down.
TGGTTGCCTACTCAGCCGGTGATTGATGTGATGGATGCGGGACTTCGCGATAATTTCGGACAGGAAACATCGCTTCGTTTCATTGAAGTTTTCAAAGATTGGTTCAAAGTAAATACCAGCAAAGTAGTATTGCTGCAATTACGCGATCGCAGCCTGGGCGATTGGGAGCGCCCACTGGAATCGAGCAACCTGCTTGATTGGCTTACCAAACCTTTTTTATTGTTGCAGAACAACTGGTATAAGCTGCAGGACTATTACCAGCACGACCAGCTGCAATATTTTTTTGAAGCTTACGGGTTACAGTTTTACCGCCTCTGTTTTCAATATGTTCCTTCCCATAACGAGGCGCCTGCCAGCCTGAGTTTCCACCTTACCGCCGCTGAAAAAAGAGATATTGCATTGGCGCTGGACAATCCGTTGAACAGACGCGAATTCAACAGGTTGCGGCGGATCAGGCGATAATGGTTCGCTTATCAAGGCTGAATGAGGCGGAAACAATCTTTGATTAACCTGATGTTGAACTCATCTGCGGATTCCCTTGGTTCGCCATCTATATGCAAAGGAGCATGCTTCAGGTTACGAATGATAAGTGACGGCGTTTGGAAATACAGGATGTTTTTTTTGCCCATGTCTTCTACCAGTTGTTGCAGCTTATTGTTGCCCCTGATTTGCCGGAGTATGGCAAAAGGCAGCCTGGCTTTGTTCATTTTCTGTGCGATCACAATATCCAGCAAACCATCACTAAGACTGGCCTGCGGTGCAATGGTAAAATGATTCCCAAACTGGTTGCTGTTGGCAATACTGATGAAAAAAGCTTCTGCAAAAAAAGAAAAATTATCAAGCACGATCTCGAACTGGTAAGGATGTGCTTTGAAATAATGGAGGATACTTTGTTGTGCATATGTGAACAAACCCCTGGTGGCTTTTGTAGAAAAATCGTAAGCCACCTGTGCATCGAACCCTATTCCACTAAGCATGCAGGAATAATGATCGTTGATCAGAAATGCATCTACGGAGGCCGATTTACCGGCAAATACCAGTGCCAGCGCTTGCTGGGGTTTGGAAGGGATGCCTGCTGCCAGTGCCAGCCCATTGCCCGATCCTACAGGTATGATGCCAAACTGAACAGGGGTATTGTACAGCGACCTGGTTACCTGGTTTACAGTGCCATCGCCGCCAATAATAATGATGTCGGTGATTTTCTCTTGAAGAACCTTGTCGCGCAGCCAATCGTAATTACCGGTTGCGTTGGTGCTGGCTATTTCATAAGGGATACCCTGTGCAGTGGTTTCTCTTTCAACCAGCTTTTTAATGCCATCCTTTTTGGCTGTTCCCGAAATAGGGTTTACGAGGTACACTATTTTTCTTTCCATCATCAAAAATTAATGAGCTGCCCGGCCTAGTGTGTTCTATTCAGGTGCAATGCTAACCATTATTCAGCGCTATTTCTGTAAAATGATGTTAATGGTGCAGGATATTGGCAGTTCTTCAGTAATCTGTCTGTACAGACTTCATCAATAATACGTCTTTCATGAACAGGGCGGTGGCGTTTTCTACTGCAGGAATGTCTTTTGATACTATCTCAGAACCAAGCACATGACCACCCGCTGCAGGGATGGCTTCCATTTTTTTCTGAGCCGACAATGTGCCCAACTGTTCAAACATTTCCTTCATGGCCGATACTTTTACCACAGGGTCCTGGTGTTGTTCATCTTTATAATAATAGAGCATGAGTACGGGTTGCTTCACTTTGGAAAAAGTTTCGGTATTCATGGTTGTTTCAAGCAGCTCTTCCAGTTGTGAAGCAGCTTCCAGCCGGTATTGCTTGTACCAGTATTTTTTATAAGCGCTGTCAGTATTGGCGGCAGTATTGAATTTGGATCCTTTAACCAGACGCGCTATTTGTAATCCCCAATGATCGTTCAGCAGCCAGGCATTAGGGTCATTGATGGCGATATTAGGGGAAAAAAGGATCAGTGCCGCTATTTCGGGATAAGCTGCTGCCAGTTGTAATGCCAGTGTGCCGCCGGTTGATGTACCCATAAGGATCACTTTTTTACCCAATTGTTTTCCAATGTTGTAAGCTTGTTTGGCCGACTCCCAGAGTTTGTCTGCAGTCATGTTGAGAAGGGCATCGCTTGTATCGATACCATGTTCCGATAGCCTGGACAGGTATAGGTTGCAACCAAATCTTTTGGCAATATCCCTGTGAACCGGATTGCCTTCTTCCTGGCTGGCGCTGAAACCATGGAGGTATACAATGGCATATTCGGTCTTTTGCCTGAGTGAATCATTGGCCCATACAATACGGGCTTCATTATCGGGTTTTATTTTGCGGGCGATTTCTTTGTTGTGAACGTATTGCTCCAGTTCAACTGCAGTAGCAGGAACAGCAGGCAGATCTTGGTTGTAAACAGGTCGGTCAGGACGGGGGCCGAGCAAGAACACGATCAAAAGAATGGCCAGTACAAATAATATACGCTTAAACAAACGCATAGGCAGGATTTTCAATAAATCTAAGGAAGATAAAAGACATCTGTGCCCAGGAGGATTAATTATTTATAAATTATTTGAATTCAATAAATTAGATACCAGTTCAGGCTGGCGCATTAAGTTTGTGCATCCCCTTTGCCCTCCACCTATAAAACCGTACCTTTGCAGCCTTAAAATTTTACATGGAAATAAGAAACATTGCCATCATCGCACACGTTGACCATGGCAAAACGACATTGGTGGACAGGATTTTGCATGCTACCAAGGTATTCCGCGACAACCAGGAGACTGGTGAGCTGATCATGGACAGTAATGACCTCGAAAGGGAAAGGGGTATCACCATTTTCAGCAAGAATGCCGCGGTTACTTATAACGATATCAAAATCAACGTAATAGATACTCCCGGTCACAGTGATTTTGGCGGCGAGGTAGAGCGTGTTCTAAAAATGGCCGATGGTGTGATCCTGCTGGTGGATGCTTTCGAAGGCCCTATGCCTCAAACCCGTTTCGTACTCCAGAAAGCCCTGCAACTGAACCTGCACCCGATTGTGGTGATCAATAAGGTAGATAAGCCCAACTGCCGTCCCGATGAAGTACACGACGCTGTATTCGAACTTTTCTTCAACCTTGATGCAACTGAAGAACAATTGAATTTCCCCACTTTCTATGGAAGTGGTAAAAACGGCTGGTTCAATGATAGTCTGACGCCTACAGACAATATCCTTCCATTAATGGATGGCATTCTTAAATATGTACCTGCACCCAAAGTATTGGAAGGTACTTTGCAGCTGCAGATCACTTCACTGGATTATTCCTCTTTTTTGGGCCGTATTGCAGTGGGTAAAGTAACCCGTGGCAACATCAGGGAAAACCAGCCTATAGCGCTGGTACAGGCCGATGGTTCGATTAAGAAAAGCCGCGTAAAAGAATTGTACGTGTTTGAAGGAATGGGTAAACGCAAAGTACAGGAAGTAGTGGCGGGAGATCTTTGTGCGGTAGTAGGACTGGAAGATTTCAATATTGGCGATACCATTGCCGATGCCGAAAATCCCGAAGCATTGCCCATCATCAGCGTAGACGAGCCTACTATGAGCATGACATTCAGTATCAACAACTCACCTTTTTTTGGTAAGGATGGCAAGTTCGTGACTTCGCGCCACCTGCGCGACCGCCTGATGAAAGAAACCGAAAAGAACCTGGCCCTTCGTGTAGAAGATACTGACAGCGCCGATAGCTTCCTGGTTTATGGAAGGGGCATTCTTCACCTGGGTGTTTTGGTAGAGACCATGCGAAGGGAAGGATATGAACTCACAGTAGGTAATCCCCAGGTATTGGTGAAAACCATCGACGGCAAAAAAAACGAGCCTTATGAGAACCTGGTGGTAGATGTGCCTGCTGAATACAGTGGCAAAGTAATTGATCTGGTTACGCAGCGCAAAGGTGAAATGCAGGTGATGGAAAGTAAGGGTGAAATGCAACACCTTGAATTTGAAATTCCTTCAAGGGGATTGATTGGTCTGCGCTCGCAAATGCTTACCAATACGGCTGGAGAAGCGGTGATGGCGCATCGTTTCATTGAATACAAACCCTGGAAAGGCCCTATTCCCGGCCGCAACAACGGTGTGCTGATTTCCAAATTCCAGGGAACTACCACGGCTTATTCTATAGACAAACTCCAGGATCGGGGTAGCTTCTTCATTGATCCGGGAGAAGAAGTATATGCCGGACAGATCATTGCCGAACACATCAAGCCCGGCGACCTGAACGTGAATGCAGTAGAAGCCAAAAAACTTACCAATCACCGTGCAAGCGGAAGTGATGACAGTGTGCGCATCACACCCAAACTGCAGTTTACACTGGAGGAATGCATGGAATACATCCAGCATGATGAATGCATTGAGGTAACCCCCAAAAATATCCGCATGCGCAAGACCATATTGAATGAAGAAGACCGGAAGAAAGCATCCAGAAGCATGCAATCTGAAGCAGTAGGATAAAAACCATTTGGATAAAAATTAAAAAGCCATCAGCGATATGCCGATGGCTTTTTAATTCTCTCACAGTGTAGTGTACAACAGCTATTAATTTTTGCTTACTACTACATCAGTAACCTGGCGTGTATTCACATCGATATTGAATACCTCCCTGTAACTTCCCTTGGCGTCCTGGATCAGGAAAGTAAGGTTGTTAACGCTGAAAGCGGGTAGTTTGAAAGATTTAACGAATTTCTTGTCGTTATAAACTGCGCTGAACAGGTTTTCTCCGTTTTCATCCAATACCAGCAGACTGAATTTGCGACCGGTAGGATTGTTGTATTTCACATTGAAAGACAGGAGTTCATCAGTGTCAACACCAACATACTTGATTTCAGGTTTTGTGGTGGCTACTGAATCTACATGCATAGGATTGGTTGTACCATTAGCTGCGTTTGCAGTAGTAGCGAAAAGTACAGATGCAGATAAAATGCTACCCAGAGCGATGGTTTTTACAATAGTGTTTACTGTTTGCGTTTTCATGAGTTTTCTTTTTTAAAGGTTAAAAATGAATTTCGCAGGCAAATGATCTACAGGCAAGCAATAAATACTCGTAAGACAATAACAGGTAATTCGTAAGTGCAGACAGATCGAAGGGGTCAAGCGGGAAATGAGGATCATTTCCATCGAAGTAATAACCCAGGTTTACAGTGATTAATACCGGAACAGCACAAAGGTAACCCGGCTTTTTTGAAAAAAATTGAAAAAACAGTTAGGAAATTGTAAAACCTAAGCGGCTGGCTTATTCAGGGTCTCCCAAAGCAGGTCTTTCAGTTCAGTCAGGCCTTTATTGGTAATAGAAGAAATGAACAAACTGGGTATACCGGCAGGCAGTTCTTTTCTAATGGCATCTTTCAACTCGTCGTCGAGCATATCGCTCTTACTGATGGCAATGATGAAATCTTTTTGCAGCATATCCGGATTATACTCCTTCAATTCATTCCTCAATATGTTGAATTCCTTTTTATGGTCGGTACTGTCGGCCGGAATAAGGAAAAGTAAAATAGAATTGCGTTCAATATGTCTTAGAAAACGATGTCCCAACCCTTTTCCTTCTGCTGCCCCTTCAATGATACCCGGCAGGTCGGCAATACAGAATGATTTGGAATCGCGGTAGTCTACCATGCCCAGTTGAGGAATAAGGGTAGTAAAAGCGTAATTGGCTATTTTGGGTTTGGCAGCAGTGATCACCGAGAGCAGGGTAGATTTACCCGCATTGGGAAATCCAACCAGTCCAACATCGGCCAGCACTTTGAGTTCAAGATGTTTCCAACCTTCCACGCCCGGTTCTCCGGGTTGTGCGTGTTCAGGCGCCTGGTTAGTAGGTGTTGCGAAATTACTATTGCCCAATCCACCCCGGCCACCCTGCATCCAAATGATCTCCTGTCCGTCTTCCAGTATTTCGACTTCTGTTTCACTGCTCTCTTCATCTTTTGCAACTGTTCCCAGGGGAACTTCTATGATGATGTCTTTCCCATCCCTGCCTGTGCAATTGTTTTTGCTGCCTGATTCGCCGTTTTCGGCCAGCACATTTTTAAAATAACGGAGGTGCAACAGGGTCCAAAGCTGGGCATTGCCTTTGAGAATAATATGGCCACCCCTGCCGCCGTCACCGCCATCCGGGCCGCCTTTGGCGGTTAACTTATTGCGCATGAAATGCTTTGCGCCAGCACCACCGTGGCCACTGCGGGCAAAAATGCGGATATAGTCTATGAAATTGTTCTTGTCGGACACTGCTTAGCGGTTGAAACCATGCTGAATAATGGCGCGAAGGTACAATAATGTTATGGGTTCCGTGTCTGGTTCCAGGTTTTATACAGGCTGGCAAGCTGTTCTTCCGTTGCTGTGTCGGGAATATGTCTGAGTGGTTCCACCGGATGCCAGTGCTGGCGCATGGTTTCGGGGAGGGATTGGTAAAGTTGTGTGCCTTCTGTTTTCCATTGCATCATTTCATCGCTCACCGCTTTAATCCTTTTAGCGGGATTGCCCACGATGAGACTCCTGTTCTCAAACTGTTCATCGGCTTTGATAAAACTCAGTGCACCCACAATGCATTCATCGCCCAATATTACATTGTCCATGATCACACTGTTCATACCGATCAAACAGTTACGGCCGATGGTGGCGCCGTGTATTACTGCACCGTGACCAATGTGTGCGTTTTCTTTCAGTAATACGGTTACGCCGGGGAACATGTGAATGGTGCAGTTCTCCTGAACATTGCAACCGTCTTCGATGATGATCTTTCCCCAATCGCCGCGGATCGCAGCACCGGGACCAATATAAACATCCCTGCCGATGATCACATGGCCGGTTACGGCTGCCTGCGGATGTACGAAAGCTGATTCGTGTATAACAGGTATGTGTTGTTGAAAAGCATAGACCATCCATAAAATTACCCAAAATAAATCTTCAAAATAATAGTCTACTAATTTGGTAGGTTAATATGAATGCTCTAATATTGTCTCATGAAATCGAACAGCATTACTATTTACCATGTCCGATCCGGACGATGTTGTTGTACCATCAACATTTGATTTTTATACCACTATTTATTGTACAAATCGTTTTTGGTCATGTGGCCGAGTGGTGAGGCACAGGTCTGCAAAACCTTATACGGCGGTTCAAATCCGTCCATGACCTCGATAATGACAGGTTATCAGTACAAGCAATCGAGAAGAGCGGGACTGCATTTTTATGCGGTCCCTTTTATTTGATCAGATCTTTCTCCGTTTTATAGCAAGTACCTTTGAACAAAGCCACCAACTCATTGCGCTGGTTGGTAACCTCTATGAGGTACAGACCGGTGCGATTGGTTTGGTTGATCTTTTGGGCTTCGGCAATTAACGTATCGCCTTCCAGACCAGGTTTGGGAAATGAAATGGAAACATCAAGTGCTACTGTTATTTTGCCATTACTGTTACAGGCAAAGGCAAAAGCGCTGTCGGCCAAAGCAAAAGTGATACCACCGTGTGCAATACCGAACCCGTTCATCATCTCTTTGCGCAAGATCATTTGTATTTTACTGTAGCCTTCTTTTACTGATAAAACGGTCACACCCATCCATTGACTGAAATAATCTTTCTGCATCATGTAGTCAACAGTGTGACGGGCAAGTAAATCCTTTTCATTCATGTTAATATCCTTTGAAAGCAGGAATTCTTTTTTCCAGGAAAGCCTCTACCCCTTCTTTGAAGTCGTTGGTGGCAGCGGCCTTTTGTTGGTATTCATCTTCCAGCTGCAATTGCGCTTCGAGATGATTGGTGACCGACAGGTTCAGTGCATGTTTGATATAAGCCAATGCCCTGGTAGGCAGCTGTGACAGGGTAGCAGCTATTTTTTTACTTTCTTCTGCAAAATCATCATCAGGAAAAACCTTGTACAACATGCCCATTCTTTCTGCATCTGCTGCATTTACTTTGTCGCCCAGCATCATCAGCGCACTGGCTTTTTGCCAACCGACCAGCCTGGGCAACAGGTAAGTACCTCCGCTATCCGGTATCAGTCCGATTTTGGAAAAAGCCTGTATGAATGACGCCGACTGTGCAGCGATCACAACATCACAGGCCAATGCTATATTGGCTCCGGCGCCAGCGGCAACACCATTTACAGCAGCTATTACCGGCTTAGGCATATGGCGTATACGGGTGATGATGGGGTTGTACTGTTCGCCCAGTATCTTTTGCATACCCGGGCCGTTGGGATCAGTCACCTCGGCCAGATCCTGACCTGCACAAAAACCTTTACCAGCTCCGGTAAGGTATACACAACGGACTTCATGCAGGGAAGCGGCTTCATCCAGCCTGGCCTGCAACAACAGCGCCATTTCATGGTTGAAGGAATTGAGTTTGTCCGGCCTGTTTAAAGTAATATAGGCAATACCTTTTTCAATATGGAAGAGGATGGAAGACATAGCTGGCAAATCTTATACTAAGATACACATTCATTTTAGGGTTAATGACATTTGAAATAATCAAAAGGTTCTTTGCAATCATTGCATTGGTAAAGCGCTTTACAGGCGGTGGAGCCAAACCGGGAAACCAGCCGGGTATGGTATGAACCGCAATGCGGACATTGTACTGTTTCTTCTTCCTGGAAAGCATCCGGGGTACATACCAGTTGTTTATGGTTGGGAGGGGCTATGCCAAAAGCTTTCAACTTCTCTTTGCCGGTTTCACTCATCCAGTCGGTAGTCCAGGCAGGAGATAATACCTGTCTGATGTTGATCTCGGTGAATCCATGTTGTAAGAGCGTCATCCTGATGTTCATGCTGATCGCATCCATAGCCGGGCAACCGCTGTACGTAGGTGTTATTACTATATCGACCGACTGCTCACCAGTAACATATACAGAACGAACAATGCCCAGGTCAATCACATTGAGTACAGGTATTTCGGGATCAAATACCTGCCCGAGCAATGACCATATTTTTTCTTCAGTTACCATGTTGCACCCGGATAAGCTCTTTGTAAAAATTGCATTTCGGCCAGTATATATCCCAGGTGTTCTGTATGGATACCATTTTTACCACCCTGTTGCATCCATATATCTGCCTGTATGTCCAGTGTAGCTTCTTCCAATACGGTTGTCACTTTTTGCCGCCATTGCGTTTGAACAACAGAAAGATCAGCGCCAAAACCTTCTGTGGCGGCTGTTGTTTCGTAGGCAGCTGCAACGAATAGTTCACCGGTATAAGGCCATATATTTTCAACAGCTTCCTCCATTTTTTGTTTACTTTCTTCAGTGCCGTCTCCCAAACGTATTACCCATTCGCTGCTCCAGCGGACATGATAAGTTATTTCTTTGAGCGATTTTTCTGCAATAGCCGCCAATTGCCCGTCAGCACTTCCAACTAATTGCTGGAACAGGTAATATTGATAAGTGCTGAAAAGAAATTGCCGCAGGATGGTCTGCCCCCAATGACCATTGGGCAATTCAACCAGCAGGCAATTGCGGTAGCTGGTTACATCGCGCAGGTAAGCAAGCGTATCTTCTGTTGCGCCATTCCCTTTTAACAATGCAGCATACTGGTAAAAATTACGCGCCTGTCCAATCAGGTCAAGCGAAATATTGGTAAGCGCAATATCTTGTTCCAGTATGGGTCCGTGACCACACCATTCACTGTTCCGGTGTCCGAGTATCAGGGTACTGTCAGCCAGGTACAAACAATAATCAAAGAGGGCTTTATTCATGGATCTGCAATGGTCTAAATATGTTTCAGTTCCTGCGGGAGGTCATAGAATGTGGGATGACGATAGGCTTTGTCATTCGCCGGATCGTATAAGGAACCTGCTTCGTCGGGATTGCTGGCATGTATGTATTTACTCTCCACCGCCCAAATACTTACGCCTTCCAATCGGCGGGTATACACATCCCTGGCATTTTCAATGGCCATGGCGGCATCTGCAGCATGCAGACTGCCCACATGTTTGTGATCGAGCCCCTGCCTGCTGCGGATGAATATTTCCCATAAAGGCCATTCATTCCTGTTCAACGTACCTAATGAAATATCAGCAGCTCCATGTTTCGATTCACCATAATCACCGTAATAATATTTTTTGATGTATGCTTTCATTTGAATCAATTGTAAACTGAAGGATCAAGCAGCCTTTTTTTTCTTTTTCAATGCATGGGCAGAAGCAGCTTCCCTTATCCAGGCGCCTTGTTCCCATGCTTTTTTGCGGGCATTGAGCCGCTCTTTGTTACAAGGGCCGTTACCCTGTATTACCTGCCAGAACTCATCCCAATTGATGACGCCGAAATCATAATGACCTCTTGTTTCATTCCATTGAAGATCGGGATCGGGTAAGCCAAGGTTCAGCACTTTTACCTGCTCGACACAGATATCAATGAATTTTTGCCGCAGTTCATCATTGCTGAAACGCTTGATCTTCCATTTCATGCTCAATTGCGAATTGGGACTTTCATCATCTTTCGGACCAAACATCATTACACTCGGCCACCACCAGCGGTTTACAGCATCCTGTGCCATAGCGCGCTGTGCTTCCGTACCACGGCTCAGTGTGAGCAGTATCTCGAATCCCTGGCGCTGGTGAAAACTTTCTTCTTTGCATACCCTTACCATGGCACGTGCATAAGGGCCAAAACTGGTTCTACACAATGGCACCTGGTTCATAATGGCGGCACCGTCTACCAACCATCCAATAGCGCCCATATCGGCCCATGTCAGGGTAGGATAATTGAAAATAGAAGAGTATTTGGCTTTGCCGCTGTGCAACTGATCGTACATTTCATCCCGGCTGATACCCAATGTTTCAGCTGCTGAATAAAGGTACAGTCCATGACCGGCTTCATCTTGCACTTTGGCCAGCAGAATGGCTTTGCGACGCAGGTTGGGTGCACGCGTGATCCAGTTGCCTTCTGGCAGCATGCCTACGATTTCACTGTGCGCATGCTGACTGATCTGCCGGATCAGCGTTTGCCTGTATTTTTCCGGCATCCAGTCGCGGGGCTCAATCCTGATCTCTTTGTTGATCTTGTCCTGGAAGATGGCTTCCTCATTCATTTCCATGAAATGACTCTTTGTTGTAAAAATACGAAAGAATCTGCTATGGTGCTAACAGATGTTAGTATGTTCGATTGTTTTCAGATGGCTGAAGGCCTGTTGTTCGATGAATGTCCGTAGTTGATAGGTACCAAACAGATACTTCCGTCGGAGCCTGGGGTTGTATTCTTCGCTGTTTGTTCGTTGTTTCTTCGATGCGGCTTCGCCTTTTCTTTGTTGTTGAAGCGAACAAAAGGCGAGGAAAAGGTATAGAAAGGGCGACTCAGGTATTTGCCAGGTACAGACGCGCTCCGAAGCGGGATGCCGACAAGGCTTTTAATATAAAAAAAATTACTAATTTGGATATACTTAAACATAACTCTTATGAGCTCATATGAAATTATTCCCCAGTCATTATTAGTCTTATTTTCTTCTATCTGCTCATTGGAGGAAGCCCAAATGGATTGGGTCGTATTCAAATATCAATTATGGCATTACTCCCAATGGCTTGTATAAGATATTGAATGGTATGAGTGCTATGAATAGCAATGTTCAAATAGGAACTTTTACAGCACCTTATAGTCACGGTCCTTGTTATTAAAATCTATAAATATGAAATCGTTTATTTTAAAAGTAGCAACTATTCATTTGGTAATAGTTGTTTTATATGTAAGCTCTACAAGCTTTATTTTTGTAGTATCAGCACCTGCTAACCCAATTGGCATGGGGCTTCAGCAATGGCTGTGTATAATACTTCATTTTCTTTTGACCCCTTGGATATCGTGGATTTTATTGAAGAGGTCCAACAGTGGGAATATTTTAACAACAAAAATTTTGATAAATGTATTGACAGTGATTTTCTGGGTAATCGTATTTATTTGTTTTAGTTCAACTTTAGGGAAATGGCTATGGAGGTTAAGAGGTGATGCCATACAAATTAATTAACGGTTTTAAGGAGCCTAAGGACCATTTATTCTTAACAAAAAACGTCAGAGTGTTTATCTTGCTGCAATGAAAAAATCATTCCTGTTTTTACTGGCTTTCTTCTGCAGCTTGCTATCCACAGCACAAGTTCCTTATCAGCAGGAGATCGATGCATTTAAAAAAGTAGACAGCCTTACTCATCCCTTGCTAGACAGTGTTTTATTTGTAGGCAGTTCTTCTTTCCGCAAATGGCAAGATGTGCAGTCGTATTTTCCAGGATACCGGATCATCAACCGGGGTTTTGGTGGTTCTTCACTGACCGATGTTATCCATTTCGCACCAGATATCATCTATCCATATAAACCGTCACAAATTGTTATCTACTGCTGCGAGAACGACCTGGCTGCATCAGATACGGTAACAGTGACAGTTTGCACATGAACGGGAAGGGATATAAAATATGGAAGGATATCCTGGAACCTTACCTGAAAAAGGGATGATCATTTGGCATCGAAGTCCACCACCAGCCTGGCCGACCTGGGGTGCGACTGGCAGGTGAGAATAAAACCTTTGGCCAACTCTTCTGGTTCGAGACCATAATTGACATCCATTGCTACCTTTCCTTCCAACAGTTTGGCACGGCAGGTACAGCATACACCGCCCTTGCAGGCATAGGGCAGATCGGCACCCTGCTTCAGCGCAGCATCAAGGATAGCATCTCCGTCGTAAGCAAGATCAAAATCAAAGCTCACGCCATCGAGCCTTACAGTGATCTTGCTTTTTACTTGTCTGCTTTCAGTTGTGGAAGGTGCTCTTGCAGTGGTTTTGGCTGACTGTCCGGGTGAAGTGAACAATTCAAAATGAATTTTTTTCTGAGCAATGCCGGCTTTTTCTAATTGCGCTTTCACGGTAAAGATCATGGCTTCGGGGCCACAGATGAAAAATTCATCGGTATCGGTCAGGTCAATCAGCTTTTCAAACAGGATTTTACATTTTGCTTCGTCGATATGTCCGGAGTTGACGGCCGCATCAGTTTTTTCGCGTGAGAGTATGTGTATAATATTGAAGCGATCAATATACCTGTTCTTCAGACCTTCCAATTCTTCTCTGAAAATAATGGAATGCCTGTTGCGGTTACCGTATACCAGGGTGAAGCTGCTATTGGGTTCACTGCGAAGCACGGTTTTGATTGTAGAGAAAAGAGGGGTAATGCCGCTGCCGGCTGCAAATGCTACGTACTGCTTGTGATTCGCAGGATGCACTTCCGTAAAAAAATTGCCCATGGGTGGCATCAGCTCTATTATATCGCCTGCCTTCAACTCTTCATTGGCAAAAGCGGAGAACAGTCCCTGGTCTATTTTTTTTATTGCAATACGGAACTCCTCTTCAAGCGGGGAACTGCAGAGAGAATAAGAACGGCGAAGCTCCTGTCCGTTGAGAAATTTTCGCAGGGTAATGTGTTGCCCCTGTTTGTATCGGAAAATGGATTTTAATTCATCGGGGATGTCAAAGAGGATGGAAACACAATCATTTGTTTCTTTCCTTATTTCCTTTACTGCTAACGGGTGAAAATGAGCTGACATTTATTTATTCGTTAATCCGCCTACCAATATGGTGATCATGTTTTCTTCCAGTTCCTCGGCGCTGATCCTTTGTTTGGAACGGTGCCAGCTTTCAATACCACTGATGGCATGGAGCATGATGAGTACGGCGGTAGGGGCGTCTATCTTTTTGATTTCTTTATTGCGGATACCCGATTCGATAATGGCTGCAAAGCGTTTACGGTAAATACGACGCTGGTTCTGGTAATTGGATAAATAAGGATCGGCCAGGTGTTTCCATTCCCTGTCGCTCACATATACTTCTTCGTAATGGTGCACCATTTCATTGATATGAAAACGCATGAGTTTTTCAATTTTCTCAATAGCGCTGATCTTTTCAGCTTCCACTTCGTCGATATGGTGCATAAACCTGTTGGCCACGCTGAAACATAATTCATGCAGGAGTTCAGTTTTCGATTTAATGTGGTTATAAAGACTGGCAGCTTCCACACCTACTGCTTCGGCGAGGTCGCGCATGCTGGCTGCTTTGAATCCTTTTTCCCTGAAAAGTGCAGCAGCTTTGATAACGATCACCTCTTTGCGGGAGACATTTTTGTCTGTTTTTATTCTGGCCATAACGCGAATATAATATACTAACGTGTGTTAGCGAAATATTCAAAGAGGAAAATATTCTTACGTTAGTTTTTTTATTTTCAAACGGTCCAAGGCTTTTAAGTCTAAATATGTTAGTTTCGCACCCCGGTAACAAACCTTATATCTATGTCATTAGTTGTTGTCGGATCCATGGCCTTTGATGCCATTGAAACCCCCTTTGGTAAAAGCGATAAGATCATAGGTGGCGCTGGCACTTATATAGCTTGGTGCGCCTCCAATTTTACACCGGTAAAGCAGATATCCGTGGTGGGAGGCGATTTTCCGCAAGCCGAGCTGGATGCGCTTACAGCCAGGAATGTTACCCTGGAAGGGGTGCAGATCAAAAAGGACGAGAAGACTTTTTTCTGGAGCGGCCGATATCATATGGACATGAATACGCGCGACACGCTGGACACGCAGTTGAATGTGCTGGCTGATTTTGAGCCAGTGGTTCCCCGGAGCTACCAGGATTGCGAGTTTCTGATGCTGGGAAACCTGCTCCCGTCGGTACAGCGCAGCGTGATAGAACAACTGAAGGTCCGCCCGAAACTGATCGTTATGGACACCATGAATTTCTGGATGGAAGTAGCGATGGATGAATTAAAGAAAACCCTGGCGATGGTAGATGTACTGATGGTGAACGACAGTGAAGCCAGGCAGTTGAGCGGTGAATATTCCCTGGTAAAAGCTGCAGCTGCTATTGCCAAAATGGGGCCCAGGTTCGTGGTCATCAAGAAAGGAGAACATGGTGCATTATTGTTCAATGAGAACAATGTGTTTTTCGCGCCGGCCCTTCCGCTGGAAGATGTATTCGATCCTACCGGCGCCGGGGATACGTTTGCAGGAGGCTTTATTGGGCATCTGGCCAAAACAAAGGATATCTCTTTTGAGAACATGAAGACAGCTATTATCCTGGGTAGCGCCATGGCCTCTTTCTGCGTGGAGAAATTCGGTACACAGCGCCTGCGGGAAATCACCAGGGCGGATATTGATGCCCGCCTGTCGCAATTCGTGCAACTGGTAAATTTTGACATCGATTTGGTTTGATGCACCAAATACCCCTATCTTCGCAACGCAATGATGACCATGAAACATACAAAACGTATTAAGAAACCTCTCTGACGGGAAGGTGCCTGATCGTTTGTGTATGATAATAATATACTCAGAGGCCTTCCCGAAATGGAGGGCCTTTTTATTTACCAATTAAAAAAGGGATACGTAACCCTTAAAAAGAACGATGATAAAATGAAAGTAGCTGTTGTAGGTGCTACCGGACTGGTAGGTACCAAAATGTTGCAGGTTCTGGCCGAACGCAATTTTCCCGTAACAGAATTAGTTCCTGTAGCATCCGAAAGATCAGTAGGTAAGGAAGTGGAATTCAAGGGGAAAAAATACAGGGTCGTTAGCATGGCCGATGGTATTGCAGCCAAACCTGCCGTAGCTATTTTCTCCGCAGGTGGAACCACTTCGCTGGAATGGGCGCCCAAATTTGCCGAAGCTGGTATCCGTGTAATTGATAACTCTTCTGCATGGCGAATGGACCCTGCTAAAAAACTGGTGGTTCCCGAAGTGAATGCCTCGGTATTGACAAAAGATGATTATATCATTGCCAACCCCAACTGTTCTACCATTCAAATGGTGGTTGCACTGCAGCCCCTTCACCGGAAATATACAATCAAAAGGGTAGTGGTAAGTACTTACCAAAGTGTTACAGGTACCGGGAAAAAAGCGGTGGACCAGCTTTTCAACGAACGAAAAGGAGTAAAGGGTGATATGGCTTACAAATACCAGATTGACCTGAATGTGATTCCGCAAATCGATGTATTCCTGGACAACGGTTACACGAAAGAGGAAATGAAAATGGTGAATGAAACCAAGAAAATCATGCAGGACGATACTATCCGCGTAACTGCCACAACGGTTCGTATACCTGTTGTAGGCGGACACAGCGAAAGTGTGAATGTGGAATTTGAAAATGATTTTGATCTCAAAGAAGTAGCAGCGCTGCTGAGTGCTGCACCGGGCGTGATTGTTGAAAACAATGATGCAGAACAATTATATCCCATGCCTTTGAACGCGCATGAAAGGGATGAGGTATTTGTTGGAAGACTACGCAGGGATGAGACACAACCCAAAACCCTGAACATGTGGATCGTTAGTGATAACCTGCGCAAGGGCGCTGCAACCAATGCCGTGCAAATTGCAGAATACCTGCTGAAACAATCTATTTTGTGATGGTATGAACCTGAGTGTGAGTGAAAGGGCTTCTTCGTGAAGCCCTTTTTTAATGGCTAATTTTGTAATTTACCTTTCAAACAGTCACATGAAACTGTTCAATGCACAACAATTACAGCAATGGGATGCATATACCGTACAGGAGGAACAGATTGCATCGATAAACCTGATGGAACGGGCCGCTACCCAATGTACGGCCTGGCTGATAGAAAGGGAACTGGATAAAAGAAACATCAGGATATTTTGTGGGAAGGGTAACAACGGAGGGGATGGCCTTGCCATAGCAAGGTTACTGATCAATGCGGGAGCTGCTGTAACAGTGTATATTGTTGAGTTTGGGGCAAAGGGGACTTCCGATTTTCAGCACAACCTTGAAAGACTTCACCTCGTTACCAGGGATATCCATTTTATCCAGTCACCCGTTTTTTTTCCGTATATTGATGAAACGGATCTTGTTATAGATGCTTTGCTGGGATCGGGGTTGAACAGGCCTTTGCACGATCTTTCAGCAGCACTGGTAACACATATCAATGCTGCCAATACACAGGTGATTTCCATAGACCTGCCCAGCGGGATGCCCGCAGATCTTTTTTTCAAAGAAGCTGTTGTGGTGAAAGCTACACATACATTGACTTTCCAGGCTTTCAAATTCTGTTTCGTTTTGCCGGAATATGCAATATTTACCGGCCAGTTGCATATACTGGACATCGGACTGAATAAAGCATTTCCCGATAGGATGGATACAATTTATGAAATGGCAGAACGGGAAGAACTGCGCGGTTACCTGAAAACAAGGGCTCCATTTTCTCACAAAGGCATATTTGGTCATGCACTGTTAATGGCAGGACACGAAGGACAGATGGGCGCGGCCATACTTGCTTCAAAGGCCTGCTTGCGGGCGGGTGTTGGTAAACTGACTGTGCTTGTACCCAACGAACAATTACCGGTGATACAAACAGCAATACCGGAAGCCATGGCAATGCCAAGAGAAAGAGGAATGCCCCAACTTAATGGTTTCGCGGTTGTTGCAATGGGACCTGGCATGTCATTCACGGAAGAAACCGCAGTATATATCGAAGCACTGCTGAATCTTTATGAAAAGCCAATGGTATTGGATGCAGATGCATTTGCCTATTTTCAAATACAGAAAGATGCTCTTTCCAGGATACCTGCAGGATCCTTGCTGACACCGCATCCCAAGGAGTTCGATTTGCTTTTTGGAGCAAGCGAAAATAGTTTTGAAAGGTATCGGAAAGCACTGGCGCTGTCCGGTGAATATCCTTTCATCATTATTCTCAAAGGGCATTATACTTTGATTGCTTCAAATGGGAAAGGCTGGTTCAATACAACAGGGAACGCCGGCATGGCAAAAGGAGGTTCCGGTGATGTGTTAACAGGTATACTAACAGCATTGCTGGCGCAGGGTTATGAGCCGTTGAAAGCAGCGAAACTGGGGGTGTACCTGCATGGGCTGGCAGGAGACTTTGCGCTGGAACACCAGACCATGGAAACTATGCTGCCGACAGACCTGGTTGAGACATTGGCAAAAGCATTCCGGGCTTTGCGTGCAGTCGACTAATATCGATCAATGTACAATTGCCGTATTCAGAAAACGGATCAATGGCTGCAGTGTTTCAAAAGCGTTGATGATTTTCTTTGCCAGGTCTTTATGGGTAAGGTCGGCATCAGTAAGCGGAACAGTGGCTATCCAACTGGTAAGCTTGATGTACTCAATTGCCGGATTGTTTTTGTCGTACCCTTTTGGTTCACGTACCAATGAAAGTCCTTCCCCCTTTTCCAGGTCGCTGTACAATGCCGCAAATTTTTTGTTCCTGAGGATACTATTGAATTCTTTCCAGCTATAATCAATTTCCTGACGTATTTTTTTTAACTGATCGGTCTCTACCATATACCTGCCGCCACCCATGAAACTTTTTCCACCGGGTTCTATGTGAAAATAATAACCGGCCAGTTCAGATTTCTTTCCTCCCTCAATGATACTGGAAGCCATGTTAACCTTATAGGGATCTTTGTTCTTGCTGAATCGAATATCACGGCTGATCCGGAACATGCAGTCTTTCCCCGCAAGACTGGCAATACCTGGTTCTTTTTTTCCAAAACCATGTATTACCTGGTTGGTGAGTTCAATCATATCCGCTTTAGCAGCCTCATAAGCACTACGGTTTTTATCGAACCATTCCTTGTTATTGTTCTTTTTCAGGCTTTTGAGAAAACTGAGAGTTGCTGATTGTAGCATGTTTATGCAGTTTGAATAAGGTGTAGAAATTCGTCTTCAGAAATGATCTTTACAGTATTGATTTTTTTGGCTTTCTCCAGTTTGCTTCCGGCATCGTCACCCACTACCAGGTAATTCAGTTTACTGCTCACGCCACTTACTATTTTACCACCATTGGCTTCTACCATGGCTTCGGCATCACTGCGTTTCAATTTAGATAAAGTACCGGTGAACAGAAAAGTCTGTCCCTGTAAAGTGTCATTGGCATTGCTTTCTTTTTTTTCATTCATGAGTTGTAAGCCCTGTTTTTCCAATGCCTCTAACATGTGCAGGTTCTGTTCGCTGCTGAAAAACTGGTGAATGCTTCGGGCTACTTTGGTACCAATATCTTCCAGTTGCTGGAGTTCTTCTTCGGTTTTGTTTTTCAGATCAAGCAAGTGATTCACTGCATTGGACAAAGTTTTCGCTGTTGTTTCTCCAACAAAGCGGATACCCAGTCCGTATACCAACCGGTGCAACGGCTGTTGTTTGGAAGCTTCAATTGCGATACGCAGGTTTTCTAGACTTTTTTTGCCAAAGCCTTCCAGGTTGCCGATCTTTTCGAAATCAAGGGTGTAAATGCCAGGAATGTCTTTGAGCAATCCCAGTTCATAGAATTTGCGCACATTGGCTTCACCGAAACTTTTGATGTCCATGGCGTCCTTGCTTACGAAATGGATCATTTTCTCTACTACCTGGGCTTCGCATTCAATGTTGATACAACGCCATACGGCCTCTCCTTCTTCTTTGAACAATTCGCTTTTACAAACAGGACAGATTTTAGGAAAACGGATAGCCTGTTCTTTTCCATTGCGCAATTCAGGCAATGATTTTACAATCTGTGGTATTACATCTCCTGCCCTTTCTATCAGTACACTATCGCCAATTTTCAAGTCTTTTTCCCTGATATAATCTTCGTTGTGTATGGAAATACTTGATACAGTTACGCCAGCCAGGTAAACGGGTTCCAATTTTGCCACAGGGGTAACGGCCCCTGTTCTGCCAACCTGGAATTCTACAGCCTTCAACCTGGTAGTGGCTTGCCTGGCTTTGAATTTAAAAGCAATAGCCCAGCGCGGGTGGTGCGAAGTCATGCCTAACTGGTCTTGCAGGTGAACGTCATTTACTTTCACCACCATGCCGTCGATCTCATAAGGCAGGTCGTCGCGCGAGGTTTCAAAGTCGAGGCAATAATCTATCACCGCCTGTATGCCTTTGACAACCTTTTTCTCTTTTTCGGGTGAGCGAAATCCCAGATCCCACAATAGTTTCAACGATCCGCTATGGGTATTCAGGATGGTATCTGAGGCATTGTTTTCTTTGGTATAATAACTGATATGGTATAAAAACGCATCCAGGTTACGCTCTGCAACATCTTTCGGATCTTTCATACGAAGGCTGCCCGAAGCTGCGTTGCGGGGGTTGGCAAGCGGCGATAACCCCTGAGCGGTAAGCATTTCGTTGTATTGTTCAAACGCTTTTTTGTACATGATAATTTCGCCGCGGATCTCGGCCTGCTGGATGCCATAAAGGGAAAAAGAAGCCATGAGGGGGATGGACCTGATTTGCCTGATATTTGTGGTGATCTCTTCTCCTTCAACACCATCACCCCTGGTGGTGCCCCGCACAAGCATATCGTTCTCATAAATAAGCGAAATACTGGCGCCGTCGAACTTAGGTTCTATGCAATATTCAACCTGATCGAGGCCGGAGTTTTCCCTCACTTTGCGGTCAAAGTCAAGCAGGTCTTCAGCATTGTAACTATTGTCAAGGCTCAGCATGGGAACAAGGTGCTGTACCGTATTGAATTGCTGGTTCAGGCTGCTGCCTACCCTTTGCGTAGGGGAATCGGGACTGACCAGCTCCGGGTGTTCAGCCTCTGCGGCTTGCAACAGTTTGAATAAAGCATCGTATTCATGATCGGCAGCCAGGGGATCATTCAAAATATAATAGCGGTATTCATGAAAACGCAATACATTCCTCAGGGCAGGGAGTTCATTAGAATCAACAGGTTGGTGGCTAGACATCAGTTGTAAAAAATGACTGCCCTGCTTTTGTAATTCCCGGGTTTGCTCGGAACTGTACATAGATGAAATTTCTGCGCTAAAGTTACAGGCTTAATTCCTAGCGTGAAAAACCACTGGTCATTTTGCATTTTTTTTTCTGAACTTTGTATCTCCAACCTTCAACTAGCTGCTATCTTTGATTCAGTTCAAGCATGACAAGATGAAAAAGAAGATTGTTCCCGTAGTGCATGAAGCGCACCTGGTAAAGGACGCCGTTAAACTGGTAAAGTCTTACCCAACGGTACCCCTGACGATTGACTGTGTGATCTTTGGATTTGAAGAGAATGAATTGAAAGTATTGCTGATCAAGAGTGACCTGGAAGTCTATAAAGACAAGTATACATTACTGGGTGATATTGTGAAGGACAATGAAGAGCTGGACGACGCCGCTTACCGGGTACTGAAAGAACGTACCGGAATGAACGATGTGTTTCTCGACCAGGTAAAAACGTTCGGCCACCCTAACCGCCACCCCGGAGGAAGGGTTATTACCGTTGCCTATTGCTCGTTGCTCAACATCAGGCACCACGAACTGAAAATACACGATAACGAACTGAACTGGCACAATGTGTCTTTGCTGGGAACCATGGCATTTGACCACAAAGAGATCGTAGATGCCTGTTACCACTGGCTGCAGAAAAGGATACAGGAGCACCCGCTCGGATTCAACCTGCTGCCAGAAAAATTTTCCCTGAGAGAACTGCAAAACCTTTACGAAGCCATATTGGGCGTGAGACTCGACCGCCGCAACTTCCGCAAAAAATTCGCTTCCATGGACCTGCTTATCGACATCGACGAAATGGAGCAGGACGTACCGCACCGCCCCGGTAAACTCTACAAATTCAATTTTGAAAAGTACGAAAAGAACAAGCGGAAATGGATAGGCATTGATTTTTAATGCCCTCCTCTTAAATCAGGGTTAAAAATAGTTCCCGTTCAAAAAAAATATTTGGCTGTTTGGAAAAAGTACTACTTTGTGCTTCCATTAAATGTGTAAAATTTACACATTAAAGGAAATTACGCTTGCCAGCACATGAAATTATTCTGCTTCATAGGACTACTGCTCATTCTTGGCCCATATGCCAATGCGCAATTATTACAAACCAGTCCTGTTTTCATTTCCGATACCAGTTCTTCAGTCGACATTATTTGCGATGCAACCCGCGGGAACCAGGGTTTGCTGAATTATACCCCGGTTTCAGATGTGTATGTGCATATCGGCTGTATTACTACTGCAAGCAGCAGTGCATCGGACTGGAAATACAGCAAATTCACCTGGGGTACCACCAATAGTGCGGCGCAATGCATATCGTTGGGTAACAACCAGTGGAAATATTCCATTACAGGCGGACTCCGGTCTTTTTTTGGCATTACCAACAATTCTGAAAAGATCCTCAGGGTAGCGATTCTCTTTCGCAATGGTAATGGTAGTAAAGTCCTCCGCAATGCAGATGGCAGCGATATGTACCTGCCGGTTACTGATGCTTCGTTGCAAGTGAGGATCACCCAGCCATTTTCGCAACCTACTTATACCCGGCAGCCAGAGCCTATTACCAAAAATGTAGGTGACGCATTGTCCATTGCCGCAATTGCCAGTCAGGCGGCTGACCTGAAACTGTACCTGAATGGCACCGCGATAGCTGCCCAAAACAGTTCGGTTACCATTGCAGCAAATACTTCCATCATTTCTCCCGGTACACAAACGATTGTGTCGGAAGCTGTAAGTGGTGTCAATATAAGTCGGGATACGCTCAGTTTCTATGTAGCCACTCCTGTAACGGTGGCTTCGCTGCCCGCAGGTGCAAAAGATGGTATCAATTATGAAGCCGGCGATACTTCGCTTACACTGGTGCTGTTTGCCCCTTTAAAGAATAATGTGAATGTGGTGGGTGATTTCAACAACTGGATACAGGGAAGCAATTACCAGATGAACCGTACGCCCGACGGGAACCGTTTCTGGCTGCGTATCACAGGCTTGACACCCCGTACGGAATATGCTTACCAGTACGTCATCGACGGTACACTCAAAGTGGCGGACTACAATACAGAAAAAATTCTTGACCCCGTTAACGACCCATTTATTCCATCCGTTACTTATCCGTCACTGAAGCCTTACCCGACAGGAAAAACGACTGGTATTGTAAGCATTGTGCAAACGGCTAAACCCCAATACAACTGGCAGGTACCCGCTTTCAGCAAACCAGACAAGCAGAAGCTGGTTATTTACGAATTGCTGGTGCGTGATTTCACTGCAGCCCAAAACTGGCAAACCCTGAAAGACACGCTTGGTTATATCAAAAGATTGGGTGTGAATGCTATTGAGCTGATGCCCTTCTCTGAATTTGAGGGAAACAACAGTTGGGGGTATAACCCTATTTTTTACTTCGCGCCTGATAAAGCGTATGGAACCGAAACTGCGTTGAAGCAATTCATTGATGAATGCCATAAGCAGGGGATGGCTGTGATCATGGATATGGTCATGAACCACTCTTTCGGCCAATCGCCCATGGTACAGATGTACTGGGATGCAGTTAATAGCCGTCCTGCTTCCAACAGTCCCTGGTTCAATCCTGTGGCTACCCATCCTTACAGTGTTGGTTACGACTTCAATCACGCATCACAGGCTACAAAGGATTTTGTAGACAGGGTAACTGCACATTGGCTGCTCAACTACAAAATAGATGGGTTCAGGTGGGACCTGTCAAAAGGGTTTACCCAAACCAATAATCCCAACGACGTCAATGCCTGGAGCGCTTATGATTCCAGCAGGATAGCCATCTGGAAAAGAATATACGACCAGATGCAGACTGTTGTACCCAACAGTTATTGCATACTGGAGCATTTTGCGGCCAACCAGGAAGAAATAGAATTGTCCAACTATGGCATGTTGTTATGGGGCAATGCAAATTACAATTTCAACCAGGCAACAATGGGTTATGCAACCGACTGGAATTTTCAATCGGGTATCTATAAAAACCGCGGCTGGAGTAAACCCAACCTAATTACTTATATGGAAAGCCACGATGAAGAAAGGCTGATGTATAAGAACCTGAATTATGGAAATACAAATGGCGCTTACAACGTAAAAGACCTGAGCACGGCTTTGAAACGGAATGAAATGGCTGCTGCATTCTGGGCCATGATCCCCGGGCCTAAAATGCTGTGGCAGTTTGGCGAACTGGGCTACGATTTCAGCATTAATCTCTGCCAGAATGGAACCATTGATGCCGGTAACTGTCGCACTGCGCCAAAACCTGTTCGTTGGGATTATACGACCAACAGTAACCGGCTTTCCTTATATAACGTATACGCCCAACTCATTGGCCTGCGACTGAAACCCAACTATAGCGCTGCATTCACTACCGGAAACATCAGTTATGATCTTTCAGGTGCCGTAAAGTGGCTGCAGCTTGTTTCAGATTCATTGAAAGTAGTAGTGATTGGAAATTTTGACGTTGCTGCCGCATCAGCCTCTATTAATTTCCCCAATGCAGGCACCTGGTACAACTACCTTACCAATGCAACTTATACGGCGCCCGCAACTGCGCAAAATGTTACCCTGCAGCCCGGAGAATATTATTTGTTTACTAACAGGAATTTTAGAAACGTTGTGGTGACTGCGGTAGATGCACCTGTCAGTACAGCTGGTAATATGAATCTGTCTATACTGCCCAATCCCGTAAACGCCCGGGCAATCATACAATATGAAATGCCTGCCGACAGTAAGCTTATGCTCGATGTGTGGGATATGTCGGGCAAAAGACTGGCAACGCTGGAAAACGGTTTCAGGTCAAAAGGCATGTACCGCACCTCTTTTAATCGAAAAGGTTTTGCCACAGCTAACCTGCCTGCCGGCACTTACCTGCTTCATTTACATACTAATGGAAAACAACAAACAATCCCTTTCATAATGACAAACTAAAATCCTCCCCATTTACCAAAATCGAAAAAACAAAGTATATGAATGTAAAACGCTTGCTTCTACTTACGGTCTTACCCGCGCTGCTCTTCCATTTGTCTGCGCAGGCACAGCAAAAATCTGTTGCCGGTAAGATAACTGATTCCAGGAATGGCACAGCCTTGCAGGGCGTGTCCGTGTTGGTTAAAGGGTCAACTGCTGGTACACAAACAGCTGCTGATGGCACTTTCAGGCTGACAGTGCCAACCGGAGCCACTACACTGGTAATATCCAATATAGGATATGCTAACCAGGAAGTTAAAATAGGTAACGGTCCTGTTAACGTTGCCCTGGTACAAATCGATAAATCCCTCGGGGATATTATTGTGGTGGCTTATGGTACACGGAAAAAAAGCGACCTGACAGCTTCGGTTACTTCCATCTCTGCCAAAGATTTTCAGAAAGGAAACATTGCTTCCTCTGAACAATTACTGCAGGGCAAGGTGGCTGGCCTGCAAATCACTTCAGGCGGTGGCTCTGCAGGTGGTGGCAGCCGGATACGCATCCGTGGCGGCGCTTCACTCAATGCCAGCAATGACCCATTGATTGTGATCGATGGAATTGCTGTGGAAGGCAATGGCATTGCCGGTTCTTCCAACCTGCTGAATACCATCAATCCTAATGATATTGAATCCATCAGTGTGTTGAAAGATGCTTCTGCTACCGCATTGTATGGCTCAAGAGCTTCTAATGGTGTGTTGATCATCACTACCAAAAAAGGCGCTAAAGGGAAAGTACGTTATAACTTCAATACACAGGTTTCATCCGGATCAGTGCCTAAGACGGTGGATGTATTGACCGGCGATGAGATCAGGAATATTATCAATGCAGATGCTGTAGCTACTGGTGATAATACTTATAAAAAAGTATTGGGCACTGCAAACACCGACTGGCAGAAACAAATTTACCAGACTGCAATCGGCAATGATAACAATATCAGCGCCAGCGGTGGCATTGGAAATATGCCTTTCCGTTTATCATTCGGGTACCTGAACCAGAATGGCGTATTGAAAACAGATCATTTCGATCGAATTTCTTCAGCACTCAACCTGTCGCCTAAATTCTTTGACAATCATTTGGCAGTTGAGGTAGCGGTAAAAGCCAGCAGAACCACCAATCGTTTTGCCAATGAAGGGGCTATTGGTTCTGCGGTTTCTTTCGATCCTACGCAGCCAGTGTTTGCAAACAATAAATACGGCGGATACTATGAATGGCTGCAACCTGATGGGAAGCCCATCGACCTGGCCACACGTAATCCCCTTGCGTTGCTCAACCTGAGAGACAACAGGTCAACCGTGAACAGGCTGATCGGGAATATTCAGCTGGATTATAAATTACATTTCTTCCCCGACCTGCACGTGCTGGCCAACCTGGGGATAGATAATGCCAGCGGCAATGGAAATGACAATACAGATTCCACTTCTGCTACCAATTATAAAACAGCCGGCCGTTATACACATTATGAACAGAAGAAAAAGTATACACTGGCCGGAGTTTCCCTGCTGTACGATAAAGAAATCAAAAGCATCGATAGTAAGCTGGATGTATTGGTGAGCCATGAATACCAGGACTTCACCACAGAAGTAAGCAATTTCGCTTCATACGGACAGAATGGTGTACTGGTTCCGGGAAGCACGCCTACTTACCTTACAGACAAACCTGAGTTTCGTATTGAATCTTATTTTGGCCGGTTGAACTATGCGCTTTCCGGCAAGTATATTCTTACAGCTTCTATCAGGAGGGATGCCAGCTCAAAGTTCTCTTCAGCGAACAGGGTAGGTTATTTCCCTGCGGTGGCAGTTGCCTGGAAATTGAATGAAGACCTTTTCAAAGGAAGCGCTGTTGTGAATGAACTGAAACTCCGTGCGAGTGTGGGTGTAACCGGACAGCAGGATATAGGTAACTATTATGGTTATTTGCCCAGGTATTCTCAAAGCACTTCTACTGCACAATACCAGTTTGGCAATACATTCTACAGTTTCCTTCGCCCCTCTGCCTACGATCCGAATATCAAATGGGAAACTACCACTACCACCAATATCGGGCTTGATTTCGGATTCTTCAATAACAGGATATCCGGTTCAGTGGATATTTATAGGAAAAAGACAAAAGACTTGTTGAGCGTGATACCCGTAGCTCCTGGTTCAAACTTTGATATCTCCCTGCTCACCAACGTAGGTAATATTGAAAACAAGGGAGTTGAATTCACCCTGAATACTGTTCCTGTAAAACAAAAGGACCTGCAATGGGATCTTGGTTTCAATTTCACTTATAATAAAACTGAGATCACCAACCTCCTGAAACTACAGGACCCCAACTTCAAGGGAATTGACGTAGGCGGCATCAGCGGGGGTACCGGAAACAACATTGGCAAATTTGCAGTTGGGTATGCTCCTTATGTATTCAATGTTTATAAACAGATATACGACAGGTCTACAGGTAAACCAATTGAAAGTTTATACGACGACCTGAACAGGGACGGTAAGATCGATGAATCTGATCGGTATTATTATAAGAAGCCTGCACCTGATGTGCTGGTTGGTATCAATACCCAGGTGGCGTACAAACGGTTCAGTCTTGGTTTGGCTGCACATGGAGCTTTTGGTGGATACTTATATAACAATTTCAATTCCAATAATGGGGTGTTGAGAGCCATCAAGAATCCAATCAACTTTATAGGCAATGCTTCACGCGATTACCTGGCTACCGGGTTCAGGAATAATCAATACTTATCAGATTACTATATAGAGAATGCTTCTTTCCTGAGGCTCGATAATATCAACATTGGGTATAATGCCGGCAGGGTTTTCAACAAGCGTGCATTGATGCGGGTGTCTGCCGGTATCCAGAATGTATTTGTAATTACCAAGTACAAGGGGCTTGATCCCGAGAATGCAAACAGCTCCGGAGTTGACAACAATATCTATCCACGCCCAAGGGTATTCTCACTGGGATTAAATTTTGATTTCTGATTCCGAAAAAACGACTTGTATGAAAAACAGTATTATAAAGAACACGATTATAGCATCAGTTGCAGCTTTGTCTGTTACTGCCTGCTCCAAGAAGCTGGACCTGTTCCCGCAGAATGACCTTACACCTGAAAAAACTTATTCCACTACTGCCGGGTATAAAAGCGTGCTGGCTAAAATATACGGCTCACTGGCTATTACCGGTAATGCCGGTCCAGCCGGTGCTCCTGATATTGGCGGCGGCCTTGATGAAGGTTCACAAGTGGCATTCATCCGCGGATTTTTCAATTGCGAAGAGTTACCTACCGATGAGGCAGTGGTAGCCTGGAATGACCAAACCATCCATGATTTTCACGATCTGAAATGGACCAGTGCCGATCCTTTCTTGAAAGGAATGTATGCAAGGCCTATTTACAATATCACACTCATTAATGAATACCTGCGTGAATCGACAGATGATAAACTGGTTTCGAGAAATATCACAGGTAACGCTGCTGCCGATATCAAGAAAACGAGGGCTGAAGCCCGTTTCCTGAGGGCATTCAATTACTGGGTGATGATGGACCTGTTTGGCAATTCCACTTTCATTACCGAAGCAGATGGTATCGGAAGTAGTCTGCCCAAGCAAATCAAACGAGCTGATCTGTTTACATATATTGAAAAAGAACTGAAAGCGATCGATGGTGATCTGGCTCCAGTTAAGACCATTGAATATGGAAGGGTAGACCAGGGCGCGGCTTGGGCCCTGCTCGCACGCATGTACCTGAACGCAGGTGTATATACAGGCACTGCCCGCTATACTGATGCAATCGCCTATGCCCAGAAAGTGATCAATGGAGGTTATACATTGAAATCTGGATACAACAAACTGTTCATGGCCGATAATGACAAACAGAAAGACGAATTCATCTTTGTCATCAATTGCGATGGATTGCGTACACAGGCCTATGGCAACACCACGTTCTTTGTGCATGCTGCCGCCGGCGATGATGCAGCTGAATATGGCGTTGGCGGAGGATGGTATGGCTACCGGGCCACATCGGCGCTGGCCAACCTGTTCTCAGATAAGTCTGGCAACACAGATCAAAGGGCACTGTTCACCACTTCAAAATTCGGCACTTCCAATTCGCAAATGGCCATCGGAGACGTGAGCAATTTTTCCAATGGGGTTCATGTAAAGAAATACGTTAACATCCGTTCCGACGGAGGGGCTGTTTCGGATGTTACCAAAACCTTCTCGGATGTTGACTTCCCTATTTTCCGTTTGTCTGAAATGTACCTGATCTATGCCGAGGCGGTGCTTCGCGGCGGTACCGGAGGAGATGCAGCTACTGCTTTAAGCTATCTCAACAAAATCAGGTACAGGGCTTATGGTGATAGTTATGGCACCAATAATGCTGGACAACTGGGTGCGGGCGATCTGAACCTGCAGCTGATACTGGACGAAAGAGGACGTGAACTGTATTGGGAAGGGCACCGCAGAACGGACCTTATCCGTTACAACCTGCTTACTACCGGTACTTATCTCTGGCCATGGAAAGGAGGGGTGTCTTCAGGAACAGGAGTTGATGTAAAATACAACCTGTACCCGATCCCTGCATCCAACAGAACATCCAACAGCAACCTGGAGCAGAATCCAGGGTATTAATTCTTAAACAATCAACTATCACGTCATGAAAAATATTTTTAAATACCTGTTTCTCTCATCCCTGCTTGCAGCAGCTGTTGCATCCTGCAAAAAAGATGAAGCCAGGAACTATTTTGAAGGGGGCACGAATCCCGTATTATCATCTTCTGTGAGCAATACGATATCGCTTGCTTATACAACGAAGGACCAGGAAGCGGTGAAACTTTCCTGGACCAACCCCAATTACAAGTTTACCACCGGCATCGGATCGCAGGATGTTTCTTACCTGGTAGAGATTGATACAGCGGGAGCTAATTTCACCAATCCAGGTAAGCAAACGGTTGCAATAAGTAAAGACCTCTCCATATCTTTCACCCAGGGGCAATTCAACGATTACCTGTTAAACCAGTTGCAATTGAAATCGGGCATGCCGCATAACCTGGAGATAAGGGTGAAATCTTATATGGCTAATAATGCAGCCATGCTTGTTTCAAACGTGTTGAAGTTCAGCGTTACACCTTATGCCATTCCTCCCAAAGTTGCTCCCCCTGCTTCCGGTACACTGTTCCTGGTAGGCGATGCTACTCCTGGTGGATGGAATAATCCTGTACCGGTACCCAGTCAGCAATTCACACAGGTTAGCCCCACTTTTTATGAGATCACTGTTACACTCACAGGAGGCAAGCATTACCTGTTCCTGCCGGTGAATGGCGACTGGAGCCATAAGTATGCTGTGAAAGACAATACCATTGCAGGTCTGGGAGATAGTGGCGGCGATTTTGGTTATGATTTCAGCCAGGATATGCCCGGTCCAGCTGTGACCGGTAATTATAAAATACAGGCCGATTTCCAGCGTGGCAAGTTCATTGTAACCAAACTTTAAATGCAACGATTAAAAAAAAGATTATGAAACATACAATAAAACTCAGTTTTTTCACGCTGTTACTGGCTGTCTGCTTTGCTGCCTGTGAAAAGGTTGGAAACCTGCCGTTTTATCAGCAGGGTACTGCAACAGTGTTGAGCAGTTCTACCACAACAGTAGCAGCGGCGCCAGCCGATTCCAATAAAACGGCGCTTACCCTTAACTGGACAAGCCCCAAATATTCAGTTGATTCATCAACAGTAAAGTACATTATTGAGATCGACTCGAGTGGCAGGAATTTTTCAAAGGCGGTAAGTAAAATCATAACTGGTGCCTTAGCAACTTCTTTCACTGCAAAAGACCTGAATACCATTTTGCTGGGATATAATTTCTCATTTGGAGTGGCTTATGATATGGACATCAGGGTAACATCATCCTATGCCAATAACAACGAATTACTGCGATCCAATGTGCTCAAAGTTAAAATGACACCTTACAAAATACCTCCGAAAGTTGCCCCCCCCGCTTCCGGAAGGTTATTCATTGTAGGTAGTGCTACTGCTGGTGGGTGGAACAATCCTGTTCCCACCCCGACGCAGGAGTTGACAAAAATAGATTCTGTTACGTATGGAGGTATTTTCAACCTTACGGGTGGCAATGAATACCTGTTGCTTCCGGTGAATGGCGACTGGAGTCATAAATATTCTGTGGCGGATAAAACCGTTACGGGTCTTAATGCCGGCGGCAGTTTCGGAGCTGATCTGAGCGATAATATCCCTGGTCCGGCTACTTCCGGAATGTACAAGATCATTGTTGACTTCCAGGCGGGTAAGTTTACCGTTACGCCTTTTACAGGTGTGTTGCCCACCAACCTGTTCATAGTAGGGGATGCCACTGTAGGCGGATGGAACAACCCTGTACCTGTACCCAGCCAGCAATTCACTCAGGTAAATTCTACCCAGTTTGAATTAACAACGTCACTGAACGGCGGCAAACAGTATTTGTTCCTGCCGGTGAATGGCGACTGGAGCCACAAGTTCTCAGTAGATGATAACTCTATTCCTTCTCTGAAAGCAGGCGGCAGTTTCAAATATGATGCACCTTCCAATTTCCCTGGTCCGGATGCATCAGGCAATTACAAATTTGTGGTGAGGTTCATTGACTATACATATACAGTTACAAAACAGTAGGCGAGCAGTGGTTTTTGGTTGAAAGAAGGGGCAGCAATGCCCCTTTCTTATATTCCTGACCGGGTAACGGTTAGCAAACATTGCTTACATTGCACCACTAACACAAACACAATGCTATATTCCATGACAGGTTATGGCAGGGCTGAACAGACCCTGACAGACAAGACTTTCCTCGTTGAAATCCGCTCATTGAACGGCAAACAGTTTGATCTTAGATTGAATATACCGGCGCTATTAAAACCCTTTGAGTTTGAAGTCCGTACGCTTTTAAGCGAAGGATTGCAAAGAGGAAGTGTGGAATGTGTAATTACCATCAAACAGAATGGCGCTTCCAAACCTGTAACCATCAATACGGAGTTGGCCAAAGCCTATTACCAGCCCGTGGCCGAACTGGCAGATGAACTAGAACTGCAAAAAGGAGATATTCTCAGTACCATATTAAAATTGCCTGATGTAATTACCCCTACGACCGATATGCTGAATGAAGAAGAATGGAAAGGTTTTGAGAAAATAATGAGAATGGCCATATCAGACCTCAATGAACACCGTAAAGACGAAGGCAGGTCACTGGAGGCTGATATCCTTCTCAGGATTGCCAATATCGAATTACAACAACAGACTATTGCAGAACTGGAACCCAAAAGGAGGACAAAGATTAAAGAGGGACTTGCCAAAGTGCTGGAGGAAAATGTGGGCAAGGAGAACTATGATCCCAACCGGCTGGAACAGGAACTCATCTATTATATTGAGAAAATAGACATCAGTGAAGAGCAGGTGAGGCTGAAGAACCATTGCGATTATTTTCGCTCCATACTGGAAGAGAAAGACATCAGTAAGGGTAAAAAATTATCCTTTATCCTCCAGGAGTTGGGCAGAGAAATCAATACTACCGGATCCAAAGCCTATGATTCGCAGATCCAGCAATCTGTGATCCTGATGAAAGACGAACTGGAGAAAGCGAAAGAGCAGGTATTGAATGTGTTGTAGCTTGCCCGTATCTTTGAAAAAAAACTCCTTGAACCGATTTTTTGTATTCATTGCTGCTTTAGGTTTTTGCTGCCTGGCCTGCAATACCCTGGATGTGTACGAGAAGATGGCTTTTTTTCCGCAACACGAATGGAAAAGCAGTGAAAAACCCTCCTTCACCTTTCATATAGAAGATACCCTGTCGGCCTATAATATTTATGTGGTGATCAGGCATGAAGATGCTTACCGCTACAATAATATCTGGCTGAATGTAACCACCCAGGCTCCGTCAGACACGGCCAGGGCACAACTGCTCAAACTAATACTGGCCAATAATACAAAAGGATGGCTGGGTGCGGGAATGGGCGATGTATTTGATCACAGGATACTGATAACCAGAACGCCGGTAAGGTTAAAAAAAGGAGATTATACATTCCTGCTGCAGCAGGCCATGCGTGAGGAACCACTGCAATACGTGCTGAATGCCGGTATACGCGTTGAAAAAGCAAAACCATGAGCTTTTTTAAAACCAGAAGACTAGCCATTGTAACAGTTGTTTACTGGTTCCTGTTATTATATATGGTGGCTGCCTTATCCTGGTGGTTCATAGCCTTGGAGAAACAGAACAGGGAGATCAGTGCTATCAGAATGAATGAGCTGAAAAAAGACGACCCCTCTTATTTTATCAAAGCCGTGCAAATTGAAGAAGCCAGGAACAGGAAAACTTCCCAGTATATAGGAGAGGGTATGACTTTTCTGGCATTGGTGGTGCTGGGGGCGATCTTTGTATTTCGTTCCACCAGGAGACAGATCAGGTTTGTGCACCAGCAGCAAAACTTCATGATGGCTGTTACGCATGAGCTCAAAACACCCATTGCAGTTACCAAGCTGAACCTGGAAACGCTTCAAAAAAGGAAACTGGATGAAAGCAAGCAGCAACAACTGATCAGTAATAGCCTGCAGGAAACCAACCGCCTGAATGATCTTTGCAATAACATGCTGCTGGCCGCGCAACTGGAATCGGGAATAGATTTTACTTCCCAGCCGGAATTGAATTTTACCGATCTGGTAGAAGGGTGCATCGATGATGTCAACAACCGCCTTCCCCAGCATAAAATCATAGAGGAAATAGATGAAGGTGTTTATATTAAAGGGGAACCCCTGCTATTGCAGATGCTGGTCAATAACCTGGTGGAAAATGCCATGAAGTATTCGCCCACCGCTTCAGCAATAACCGTCAGGCTAACGGAAATGGACAATGAAGTGCAATTTTCTGTAACTGATGAGGGCTCCGGGATACCCGATGCGGAAAAGAAAAAGATATTCGACAAGTTTTACCGGGTAGGCAATGAAAATACCCGTTCAGCCAAGGGCACAGGATTGGGCCTTTATCTCTGTGCTAAAATAGCAGAACGACACAATGGTTCCATATCCGTGACCAATAACCACCCGCAAGGCAGTATTTTTGCAGTATTATTTCAAACAGCATGAAAGAAACCAAGGCATCCATATTATTGGTGGAAGATGAAGAACACCTGCATGAAACGCTGAAGCTGAACCTGGAACTGGAAGGCTATGAAGTGAGCTCTGCGTTCAATGGTACAGAAGCCCTCAAAAAAATAAGCAATGAATATTTTGATCTCATCATCATGGACATCATGCTTCCCGAGATCGACGGCATTAGTGTAACAGAAAGCATACGTGTTAGCCATAATGAAGTGCCTATACTGATCCTCAGTGCAAAGAATACCGGTTCGGATCGCGTACTGGGGTTGAAAAAGGGGGCTGATGATTACCTTACCAAGCCATTCAACCTGGAAGAATTGTTCCTGCGAATTGAGAAACTGATTGAGAAGAATAAAAAACTGCAGGATAAGGAAACGGTTGGCGATAATTATACATTTGGCAACAACAGGATAGATTTCAAAGCCCAGGATGCCATTGCCTGGAACGGACAAAGGATAGAGTTGAGCAGGAAGGAAGCTATGCTGCTGAAATTGCTCATTGAGAACAAAGGGGAAGTGGTAACGCGCGAAAAGATCCTGCAGGTAGTATGGGGGTATAATGTATATCCTACCACACGTACCATTGATAACTTCATCCTCAGTTTCCGGAAATACTTCGAGGAAGACAGCAGGAATCCCAGGCATTTCCATTCTGTAAGGGGTGTGGGATATAAGTATAGTGACTGAACAATTTTTTCTCCCCTTTTGCGTTATGTTTGTCACAAACAGAACCAAATGTCACTGCAAACGATCATAGATTTCCTGGAACCGGTAAGTATAGCACAATTGTCGAACGACGATGGGTTTGGGGATACACAATTAGGTCGGCATATTGCAGTATACGACGATCATTTTCCCAATATAGATCATGCAGATATTGTACTGGTAGGCTGTGGAGAAACAAGGGGAGCCGGCATCCAGCACACCCATACCAATGCTCCCAATGCCATCCGTTATGAATATTACAAGTTATTTCACTGGCATACCGATGTAAGTGTGGCAGATGTAGGTAATGTGAAATGCGGCGCTACCCTGCAGGATAGCTATGCTGCCTTGAGGATGGTGGTGAATGAACTGATTGCACTGGATAAAAAAGTAGTGATACTGGGAGGTTCTCATGATATTACCATGGCACAGTATGAGGCGTACGGGACAATGAATAAAATTATCGATGCAGTATGTGTGGATGCGCGGATGGACCTTGATATGGACAGCGTACTGCCTGCCGATAATTTCCTGGTAGAACTGTTCACCGGTATGCCCAATCACCTCAGGCATTATACACATATCGGTTTCCAGAGCTATTTCCTGCACCCGCAAATGCTGGAAACTATTGATAAACTGCGTTTCGACTGTTACCGGGTAGGTAAGGTAAAAGAACATATTGAAGAGATGGAACCTGCCATCCGCAACAGTGAATTGTTCAGCTTTGATATTGCAGCCATCCAGCACGCACATGCACCCGCTAACCACCTTACACCGAATGGTTTCAATGGGGAGGAAGCTTGTTCCCTCATGCAATACGCTGGCATGAGCCA
Organism: Sediminibacterium sp.; assembly: GCA_041798205.1. Classification (GTDB taxonomy): domain Bacteria; phylum Bacteroidota; class Bacteroidia; order Chitinophagales; family Chitinophagaceae; genus Sediminibacterium. The sequence goes on along the minus strand of JBHCAK010000008.1, from coordinate 169,387 downwards.
AATTTGTAATAGTATTGGCGTTTATGGATACATGCCTTCCCAGGATACACATAACCTGACTGCCAAACAGATCTCACATATGTTGTGGTACCTCATGGATGGCGTAAGCAAAGGGAAGAGAGAAGCTGCATTGAATGAAAAGAGTGAATTCAACGAGTTCACAATGGCTTTTGCAGAAGTGGAAACAGTATTCATGCAAAGCAAACGTACCGGAAGGTGGTGGATGCAATTGCATAACGGGCAGTATGTAGCATGCAGCTATCGAGATTACCTTACTGCCGGTAACAATGATATTCCTGAAAGATGGCTAAGAGCCGTTGAAAGAAACTGATCTGCTATCATGATTTTCCAAACATCCTGTCGAGATAATCTTCATTGAACTCAAGGAAAGTAGGGCTTCCTGTCGGGGTTGTATTCGGAACTACGCTGGAGAACAATTCCTCTACCAATGTAAGCATCTCTTGCTGATTCAGTGATTGTCCTGCTTTGATGGCCTGCTGCCTTGCCATACAGCGTATCAGTTTTTCTCTTTTGCTGAATTTGATATCACTACTGAAATGTTTGAATTGTTCTATGAGCAACTCTATGGCATGTTTTTCATTGCCGGGTGAAACATCGGCCGGTATGCCCTGAATCACGAAACTATTGTTGCCAAAGGGCTCTACCTGGTACCCGATGCCCTGTAGATCGGAAAGGAGATCGGAGAGTAATACAGCATCGGGTGGAGACAATTCCAGTGTTGCAGGGAAAAGACTTTTCTGGGTTGGAACCTGGTTGCCATGTGCTGCAATACTATAACGGTCGTACAATATCCTTTCGTGAGCCAATTGCTGGTGGACCAGTATGAATCCGCTGACAGTGGAAGCAATGATATAGGTATTGTGAAGCTGCAAAAGGGGTGTATCGGGTAATACCACCCATTTTTTGGGCTCGGCAGGAGCCGGCGATGAAGCTGGTTTGGTAAAGAATTCCTTCCATTCTTTCAGTTCACTTTTATTTTCTTTTTCAATAAAGTGTGCCTGGTTTTTCTGTGTAAATGCTTTGAAAAGATGAGAAGCTGAGGCCGCATCTTTTTGCTCCGGAGTAAAAGGCTTGCTTATGGCATCCAGTTGCTGTATCTCCTGGTTCAGGGTAAAATCGAGAGAGGGCGCAATGCTGAATTGAGCAAGTGCATGCTTTACTGCAGCCTGCACAAATGCATAAATGATTTTTTCATCTTCAAACTTGATCTCCTGTTTGGTTGGATGTACATTGATGTCTATTTGTGCAGGATCAAGTTCTATATAAATGACATATCCGGGGAAACTGTCTTTGGCAATCAACCCTTCAAATGCAGTATTAACGGCATGGTTGAGGTAAGCGCTTTTGATGAAACGGTTGTTGACAAAGAAATATTGATCGCCCCTGGTCTTGCGCGCAGTCTCTGGCTTGCCTACAAAACCATGTATGTTCATATAATCGGTCTGTTCAGAAACATTGACCATTTTAGCATTGTATTGATTACCCAATACCTGCACAATGCGTTGTTTGAGACTGCCGGGTTCCAAATGAAATACCTCCTGCCCGTTGCTGCTGAGAGAAAAGAAGATACCCGGAAAAGCCATTGCCACCCGGATGAATTCATCCACGATATGCCTTAACTCAGCGGCATTGCTCTTCAAAAAATTCCTCCTGGCGGGCACATTGAAGAACAGGTTCTTCATGCTGATGTTTGTTCCTGCAGGGGTGGAGCAGGGTTCCTGCCTGAGTACCTGGCTGTTCTCAATTTCTATAAAACTGCCCAGTTCATCTTCAGGTCTGCGTGTTTTGACCTCTACCTGGGCTACAGCCGCAATGGATGCCAGCGCTTCCCCGCGGAAGCCCATGGTTTTGATACGGAAAAGGTCTTCAATATTCCTGATCTTGCTGGTGGCATGACGTTCAAAAGCCATCCGGGCATCGGTACCGCTCATTCCCTTGCCATTGTCAATTACCTGTATCAGTGCTTTTCCGGCATCGGATACAATAAGTCGAATTTCAGAAGCGCCGGCATCCACCGCATTTTCCAATAACTCTTTTACTGCACTACCCGGACGCTGGATCACCTCCCCCGCTGCTATCTGGTTCGCTATATTGTCGGGCAACAACTGTATAATATCAGCCACAAAACTCCTGTTTGATAAAGTTTGTAAAAATACTATTCTCCCTGCTTATCCACAGCCTCATTCAGCTAATTTTGCCATTCAAAACCGAAAGAAATGACCTTAAGTGCGGATATCAGGAAGCTGGAAAGACATTTTGTTCCGGCAGATTTTAAAGTAACCACCTGGGAAACCCTGGAGCCCTTTTTCAAAGAACTTACCGAAAGGTCACTCCCTTCAAAAGAAGCGCTGGAACAATGGATGAAAGATATCAGCGAGCTGGAGGCAGTGATAAGCGAAGATGCCTGTTGGCGGCAAATACGCATGACCTGCGACACTACCGATCCGGCCCTGGAAGAGGCTTTTACTTATTTCTGTATGGAAATCCAGCCTAAACTGCAGCCTTACAGCGACCGGCTGAACAGAAAACTGATCGACAGTTCTTTTACCAGCGAACTGGACCCGCAGAAATATTTTACTTACCTGAGGAGTGTGAAGAAAAGCATCGATCTTTTCCGTGAAGCGAATATTTCGCTGCAGGCCGAACTGAGTGTAATGCAGCAACAATATGGGGCCATCGCGGGGAAAATGACGGTGGAAGTAAACGGGCAGGAATATACCTTACAGCAAGCGGCTAAGTTTTTAGAGAATCACGACCGTAAACTGCGTGAAGAAGTGTACCATAAAATCCAAAGCCGTCGTTTGGATGACAAAGACACCATGCATGCCCTATATAGCAAACTGATTGAAAAACGACACCAGGTTGCCAGGAATGCCGGTTTTGAAAACTACCGGGATTACAAATTTGTGGAATTGGGGCGATTTGATTACAGCAAAGAAGATTGTTTCCAATTCCATGAGGCAGTGAAGCTGCATGTATTACCATTGATTGAAAAGATCTATCAGAAGAAAAAACAGAAACTGGGCCTTGATACCTTGCGTCCATGGGATACCGAGGCGGAACCCGATGGTATCATGCCTCTGAAACCATTTACTGACGGTAAAGACCTGTACGAAAAATCTGTCCGGTGTTTTGAAGCGCTGAATCCCTTTTTTGCCGATTGCCTGAAGAAGATGAATGAAATGCATCATTTCGACCTGGAAAGCAGGAAGGGCAAGGCACCTGGCGGATACAACTGCCCATTGGCAGAGAGTGGTGCGCCTTTTATTTTCATGAATGCAGCGGGGCAAATGAGTGATGTAACTACTATGGTGCATGAAGGCGGACATGCCGTACATTCTTTTTTGGCACATCACCTGGAATTGAGTGCATTCAAGGAATATCCTATGGAGATTGCAGAAGTGGCCAGCATGTCAATGGAGTTGTTCACCATGGATCATTGGCAGGCTTTCTTTGACAAAGAAGCAGACCTGGTTCGCGCCAAGGAGCACCAACTGGAAAGAACCATTACCATTTTCCCCTGGATAGCGATCATTGATAAGTTCCAGCATTGGGTGTATGAAAACCCGGGACATACGGTTGAAGAAAGAACAACGCGATGGATGGAGATACTGGAAGAGTTTTCTACAGCAAGCATCGACTATACGGGGCTGGACCATTACAGGCAGATTGGCTGGCAAAGGCAGTTGCATTTGTTTGAAGTGCCTTTCTATTATATTGAATACGGTATTGCCCAGTTGGGTGCCATTGGCTTATGGATGCAGTACCAGCAAAATCCGCAAAAAGCTTTGCAAAATTATATCAGTGCACTAAGTCTGGGAGGAACCCGAACCCTGCCCGAATTGTACAAGGCAGCGGGACTGAAATTCGATCTGTCGCCCGCGCACATCAAAACATTGATGGAGTTTACGGCTACAGCCATGGACTCACTGAATTAGAAGAAAGCCCCGTTGAATTAACGGGGCCTTTTTCTTTATGGTTCTTTTTTAGGAGGTTGTTGTTGCGGTCTGGGGGGTCTTTGAGAGGGGCGATTTTGTTGTCCGCCTTGTGGCTTTTGCTGGGCAGGTCTTATGCCGCCTCCCTGCTGTTGTGATCGTTGTTGCGGGCGGTTGGGTCCACTATTCTGCGGTTTCTGGCCCTGATTTTTGGCGCCTTTGTTAACCTGCTGTTCCTGTGCTGTACCCCTTGCTTCCTGTTGTTGCCTTTGTTGGCCCCGCTGTTGGTCTCTCCGCCTTCTGTCATTCCGTTCCAGGGTTTTAAGACTGATCTGACCAACCAGTTCTACAAAGGCGGTTTCACTTTCTTTTTGCTTGTTATTGGAGATGTCTACTGCTTGTAATTCATCCACTTTCTGTCCCTGCTGGTTCAACCGTTTGATCTCTTTAACGCGTTGTATGGTCAGCGGATAGTGTTTGCTGTTATTGGGCAATGCATACCACATGAGGTTTTTGAAAATGTCTTTCTTAACGAGTTGTGCCGTACCCATGACAGTATCGAGTGTATCGGCATAATCGGGGAAATGCTGCAAAGCGTCCAGATAGGTGTCCAGTTCATAATTCAAACAACATTTCAAACGTCCGCATTGTCCGCTCAATTTGGTTTGATTGATGGAGAGATTCTGGTAGCGTGCGGCAGTGGTGTTAACGCTTTTAAAATCGTTGAGCCAGGTGCTGCAACAGAGCTCACGTCCACAGCTGCCAATCCCGCCCACTTTGGCGGCTTCCTGGCGGATACCGATCTGCCGCATTTCAACTTTTACCTTAAAATCGCTGGCATATATTTTAATCAATTCCCGGAAATCAACCCGGTCATCGGCAGTATAGAAGAAAGTTCCTTTTTTGCCATCAGCCTGTATTTCCACTTCGCTCAGTTTCATCTGCAGGTTCAGCTGTTTGGCAATGGCACGGCTGCGTGCCAGTATTTCTTTTTCGCGGCCTTTGCTTATTTTAAAAGTGTCAATATCACGTTCTGAAGCACGGCGAAGCACTTTTTTCATTTCAGGGTTCTGTTCATCCGCTCCTTTTTTCTTCATCTGGATGCGAACCATTTCGCCGGTGAGACTTACTTCGCCCACATCAAAACCACCTACTCCTTCCACCGAAACATAATCGCCTTTCTCAAAAAACTGTAAAGTAGTATTGCGGAAGAATTCTTTCCGGCTTCCCTGTTTAAAACTCACTTCAATTACTTTGCAACTGCTTTCAGGGTCGCTGAAAGGGAGGTTGAGCAACCAGTCGTGTACGTTCATCCGGTTACAGCCTCCTGAGCTGCAGCCGCCATTGCTTTTACATCCCCCCGGTTTACCACCGCCTGAGGCGGTTCCACAAGATCCACATCCCATAATCGGTTATGGTTATTTCGTTAATAACTTAAGTTTAGAACAGGAGTGATGGTGTGGCGGACTACAGTACTGCTATGTGGCTGCTGTTGTGTCACTCACCGGTACGTTCGGTTTACCGTTGTACGGCGATGATCAGGATGATTTGTCATTTGTGCGACCCAGCATAACATCAATGCTTTCAAAATTATAGTGATAAGCTTTGTACATTCCTGTTACCCCCAACCTCTTCACTTCTGTCTGAATCCGCCCAGGCGGAACTCAATAATTCAAAATTACGGTTTTGTTCTGAATGATGTGGTATAGTTTGATGGTGAGGGCCTGGAACAGCATTTTGGCATTGGCATTGCGTTCAATATAGTAAGCAGCCCGGTCCAGTTCCTCGATGATGGACTGTTGCTGGCTTACCGAGGCAATTTTGTTGAGTCGCAGGGCGAAATCCTTCTCCTTATCACCCATCATCAACTGGTCGGCCCCCAATACTTTGATACGTATGCTCAGTTCCAGCAGGTGGTTGAAATAGCGAAGGAACTGCTTTTGCTTTTCCCTGCCCAGTTTGCTTACTTCTTCTGTAAATTTCACCTGGGCCAATGGCCCCCCTTTTAAAGTGGCATTGAGCCAGTCCCGCAGCAGGCTTTGCCAATCTTCATCGGAATGTTGCAGCAACTGAAGGGCTTCACGGTAATTCCCTTCGCTGATGCCTGCAATCTGCCTGGCTGTTTCGGCACTAACCTTAGCACGTTCTACCAGTGCCTGCTCTACTTCAATGTTTTCCAATACGGGTATTTTCACTAACTGACAGCGACTAAGTATGGTAGGTAATATTTGTTCGTCGTTTTCGGCTACCAGTATGAACAGGGTATTGGGTGGTGGTTCTTCAATCAGTTTAAGCAGTTTATTGCCCTCTTTGCCCAAGTATTCCGGCATCCATAGTACCAATACTTTGTATTCGCTTTCAAAACTTTTCAGGCTTAGTTTGCGGATGATGTCGTTGCATTCCTCGGCAGTAATATTACCCTGTTTGTTCTCTGCGCCGATGAACTGCAACCAGTCGTATACATTGCCATAAGGGAACTGGCCGATGAATTCGCGCCATTCATTGATATAATCGGTGCTCACCGGTTTATCACCGCTTTTTTTAGGGATTACCGGGTATGAAAAATGAAGATCGGGATGGATAAGCTGCTCAGCACGCTGGAATGCCGGCTCCTGCATAATCTGATCAGGGGCTATGAAGACCGGTTTTACTTCCAGTGCCGTAAAGCCGCCAAAAAGATCGGCCACTTCGGGGGAAGCCACGGGCTGGCTAACCACATATTGTGCAAAAGCCAGTGCCATGGGCAATGCACCGCTGCCCTCTTTACCCAGGAACAGCAGCGCATGGCTCAATCTGTTCTGTTCAACCATTTCGGTTAAATGCTGTTTGATGGTGGATTGACCTATGACGTCTTTGAATTGCATGGAGGCAAAAGTATAAAGCCGAAAGTAAACGGAATGTTTATTTCAGGTATTTCAGCACTTCCTCACTATCGGGCTTAACCTTGCTGGGAAAATAAGCGATGATTTTTCCGTCCTCATCCAGCAGGAACTTGTTGAAATTCCAGGTAATGGTAGCATCGAGTACGCCATTCTCGGCCTTACTGGTAAGCCATTTATAGATAGGTGCGGTATCATCTCCCTTAACACTGATTTTGCTGGCGAGCGGAAATTTCACGCCAAACCTTGCTTTGCAGAACTCCTGTATTTCTCCATCATTGCCGGGTTCCTGTTCACCAAAATTATTGGCTGGGAATCCAACGATCACCAGCTTGTCTTTGTATGCTTCGTACACTTTTTCCAAAGCTTCGTATTGAGGAGTAAAGCCGCATTTTGAAGCGGTATTTACTACCAGTATTTTCTTTCCCTTGAATTTTGCAAAATCAATGATCCCACCATCAATGGATTTTACTTTGAATTGGTGTATGCTTGAACTGCCGGGTAAGGTAAAAGCACTCAACAGCGCAACAATGGCGATTGTCATGAGGTATTTCATCTGGGTATGATTTAGTGTCCTAAAGTTAGGAAGACCATACCGGATTCGATCCATAATTTGATGAATGGACAGGATGTCAGATCGTATAGGCTACCGCTGCAATGCTGATCTTGCTGCCCGGCGCTTTTAATAAAACGGAACCACATGCTTCTAGTGTAGCTCCAGTGGTAATCACATCATCGACCAGTAATATATGTTTGTTGGCAAGCATGGCGGGGTTAGGTAATTCGAATACATTCTCCATGTTCTGCCAGCGGCTGATCCGGTTGCGAAGGGTTTGGGAAGTGGTGAATTTTGTACGGGTAATGGCAGATGTAAGCATGGGTTTGTTCCAGGCAGCGGCAATGCCCTCGCAAATCAGAGCCGCCTGGTTATAACCACGCCGGTATTCCTTTTTCCTGTTTAAAGGCACGGGTACCAGCAGGTCCACTTCTTTGAACCGATGGCTCTTGTTGAGCATATTACCTATCATCCGGCCTAAAAAATAACCGGCCTCTTTTCGCCGTTTGTATTTCAGTTGAACCACCAGGTGTTGTAATAAGGAGTGCTTGGTGAAATAATAAGCAGCCCCCGCTTCAATAATGGGCAACCGGCCATAAAAGATTTTTTCAACAGGATTGTTGGCATGATTGAAGAACCCGGTTTGCGGAAGCTGCATCAGGCACCTTGCACAAAGCAGGGTATTATTATGTAATACATCTGTTCCACAACCTTCGCAGTTGTGCGGGAAGAAAAGATGGGAAAAATCTGCAGTGATTGATTTGACCAGAGAAAACATATGCTCAAAATAGACAGTGTTTGTCTGTAAAGCAATACGTATTTACCGCATTTTCAGAACAATTGTCGGTATACTTCATCTACCCTTCCCAGTGCTATTACTTCGATTTTAAAAGATTTGGGATTGAAATTTTTCTTGTTATAACGGGAAATGATGATCCTTTCAAAGCCCAGCTTTTCCGCTTCTGCAATGCGTTGTTCAATTCTGTTGATTGCCCTGATCTCTCCGTTCAGCCCTACTTCGCCAGCAAAACAAGTATGACCGGGCAGGGGCTGATCTTCATAAGAAGAGAGCAATGCACAGATCACTGCAAGATCGGTGGAAGGATCTTCTACTTTAATACCTCCGGCAATGTTGACGAAAACGTCTTTCATGCCAAACTGGAACCCGCCCCTTTTTTCAAGCACTGCAAGCAATAACTGCAATCTTCGCAAATCAAAACCACTGACAGTTCGCTGGGGAGTGCCATAAACGCTTTGCGTGGCGAGGGCTTGTACTTCTATCAATAAAGGACGCATACCTTCCATAGTAGCTGCAATGGCGCTGCCACTCAACTGGTCTTCGCGCTGGGCAATCAATATTTCAGAAGGATTGGATACAATGCGCATACCTTCACCAGTCATTTCATAAATACCCAGTTCGGCGGTACTCCCAAAGCGGTTCTTTAAAGTGCGCAGGATGCGATACACATAGTGCCTGTCACCTTCAAACTGCAATACGGTATCTACCATATGTTCAAGGATCTTCGGTCCTGCAATGGCTCCATCCTTGGTAATATGCCCGATGAGAAAAACAGGCGTGCCCGTTTCTTTTGCAAAACGGTGAAATTCTGCCGCACATTCCCTGATCTGTGATACACTGCCGGCAGATGAATCGATCAGGCTAGATTGAAGTGTTTGGATAGAGTCCACTATCACCAGTTGGGGCTTCAGTTTTTTGATTTCCTGAAAAATGGTGCGGGTGGCGGTCTCTGTAAGCAGGTAAAAATTTTTATTGGCGATCCTGAGACGATCGGCCCGCATCTTTACCTGTTGTTCACTCTCCTCACCGCTGATGTACAACACTACCTGTTCATTGGCCTGTAATCCGGTTTGAAGAAACAGGGTGCTCTTACCAATACCTGGTTCGCCGGCTACCAACACCAGGCTGCCCGGCACAATACCTCCTCCAAGTACACGATTCAGTTCGGGATCTTTTGTCACCAGTCTTTTTTCTTCCCCTGCCTTCACCGCTTCCAGTGCAATAACCCCGGAACCTTTTTTCTTGTTCTGGTAACCATCCCATTTTATTTCCTGCTGGCTGTCTTTCTGTAATACTTCCTCGGTAAACGTATTCCATTGAGCGCATCCCGGACATTTACCCAACCATTTGGCGCTTTCATAACCACAATTACTACAGAAAAAAGCTGTTTTAATCTTACTCATGAGGACTTAAAGGTAAAAAGCTAAAGCAGAATGAAATAACCGGAAGAAAAAAGCGTTGTTCCCCGATTCGGGGCATGTAAAAGGGTCAGCAGTAATGCTGACCCCGTTTACTTACTAACCCATTAAATTCTGCCACTAAATTACAAAAACAGGGCACATTGCAAAATTATTTTTTGCCCTTGTGCATAATTTAAATGCCTGCCGGAACGGCCCCGGTTCTTTAACTTTTTGTTACCAATTCCTTTGCCCCAGATTGGCTCAGATACTTATGTGGAAAGGGTTTCAAAGGAATTCAATACATATTAATATATACAATGTTTTGTGCCCGGGCGGGAATTGTTTTGGGAGTTTATTGTATGATATATTTTTATATACAATCGCCTGCAGAAGGTTTTTAGTTTACTGCCATTTATAACATAAAAGGAGGAAGGCAAATGGCCGGCAAGACTGGTTCATGGAAACAAGCAAAAGAACCCGGCGGCCTCTGCTATTAAAAAAAGGTTAAAAATCGACAAAATTAGGATAGCCTGCCGTTAAAATTTGATCTCTTCATCCCTTTCATCGAAAAACCTGAATTCAATGAGTTGGTAATTGGTATTGGCATGCGCTTTCAGTTTAACCCTGAATTTTCGTTTCCATTTTTTCAGGATGGAGCTGAAAAAGCCTTTGGTGAGGTGAGAATAAACAATGGGATGCACCACCAGTGTCAGGTTATTATGTGCATGCGTAACCAGGTAATGCAAACGTTTTTCAATTTCATCCTCCAGCAGCAGGGTGGAAGTGATTTTGCCGGTGCCATTGCAAACGGGACAAGCTTCAGCAGTATTGATGTTCACTTCTGGGCGCATGCGCTGCCGGGTGATTTGCAGCAGGCCGAATTTGGAAATGGGCAGCACGGAATGCTTTGCGCGATCTGTTTTCATGAAAGCTTCCACGGCTTCCTGTACTTTCTTTTTATTATCGGGCAGCTTCATATCAATGAAATCCACCACAATGATGCCGCCGATATCTCTGAGCCTCAGCTGGCGTGCAATTTCTTCAGCAGCTTCCAGGTTGGTGCCCAGGGCATTGTCTTCCTGATTATTGCTTACGCTTTTATAACCGCTATTCACGTCTATTACGTGCAATGCTTCCGTATGCTCAATAATAAGATAGGCGCCGCTGGCAAGATTGACGGTTTTACCGAAAGAAGATTTGACCTGTTTGGTCACACCAAACTGATCGAAAATGGGAAGACCGTTGTTGTACAAAGAAACGATATCAGTTTTATCCGGAGCAATGCGCTGGATATAATTCTGCGTAACACTGAACAGGTTCTTATCGTTTACAACGATCTTATTGAAATCGGCGCTCAGCAGATCGCGCAGGATGCTGGTGGTTTTATTTTCTTCGCTCATGATCCTAACAGGAGCAGTAGCACCTTTCAGGTTTTTCTGAATGGTTTTCCAGGTCTCTGTCAGGGCCAGCATATCCTGGTGAAGTTCAGCCGTACTTTTACCCTCCGCAGCAGTACGGACGATCACACCAAAATTTTTGGGCCTGATGGCTTCCACAATCTTATGGAGCCTCTTCCTTTCTTCTGCCGAATGGATCTTTTTAGATACGGCTACAATTTCATTGAATGGGGTAACCACCACAAAACGTCCGGGTAATGATATTTCACAACTCAGACGCGGACCTTTGGCGGCAATAGGTTCTTTCAATATCTGAACCAGCACATTGGGCTTTCCGTTCAACACCTCATTGATCTTTCCTGTTTTAACGATCTCGGCTTCCGGCTGAAATCTGGCAAAATCAAACCCGTTTACTTCCTTGTCGTTCATGGCTATCTGGGTGAACTTGATGATGGAACGGGCATAGGGACTCAGATCGGTATAATGCAGGAAAGCATCTTTCTCAAAACCTACGTCAACAAAAGCGGCATTCAGGCCCGGGATCAGTTTTTTTACTTTTCCCAGGTACAGGTCACCCACGGCGAAATTGGCATCGGCCTTTTCATTGTGCAGCTCCACCAGTTTTTTGTCTTCCAGCAACGCGATTTCCACGCCAGCAGGAGCAGCATTAATAATTAATTCTTTGTTCACAGAACAGCAACTTTTAAATACAAAATCACTTGCGGTATGATCATACAGCAATTAAAACCACACTTGAATCTGTGAAATCCGCCACCGGACTAGGAAGGAAAAGGTAAAAGTTGCACAGTAAAGAAAGGAAGTGGCTTAAGTCAGATAAGTGTTAAACGCGATCCCGGCATATCGCCAGGATCGCGTTTATATCATGATCGTAAAGAAGGAACTACTCTATTTGTTCTTCTTCTTATGACGGTTTTTTCTCAGGCGCTTTTTACGTTTGTGGGTCGCAATTTTATGACGCTTTCTCTTCTTACCACAAGGCATACTCTAAGTAATTTTATACAGTTAAATAATAAATTTTATTTCTTCAGCTCAATAATTCTCTTGTCAATTTCAGCTTTGGCTTCCGGTACCTGAATCAGCTTTTTGGCTGTTTCATACCATTGAATAGCATTTGTTTTTTCTCCATGCAGGTCATAGCATTCTGCCAGGTGAAAAACGGCTTCCAGGTTTGAAGGTTGTTGCTTCACCACGATCTTGAAACGTTCAATGGCTTTGTCATACTGACCGCTCCGCTTTCCACCCAGGCCCAGGATCATTTGCCCATATAAATTATCGGGGTGTTTGGTAACAATCTCACGAACGGGTAAAATACCCTGCATGGGATTGTCTGAAATATTACCGAACATATAACAGGCCCCCAACCCTATCCTGCTGGAATCGTTTGCCGGATTAATGGTAATGGCTTTTTCTAAAAGAACTTTTGCATTTGTAGCCAGCCAGTTTTGCATGGCCGGGTTACCCTCTGTCATTAGGTTATCTAAAAACAGATGGGCGGCAAAGGTGAGGCTTTTTTCAGAATTTTCCAACTTTGCTGCTTCGGCAGTATAGTAAGCATAAGGTTCAAATACCCTGGCCGAATCGCTCCAGAACCGGGCCAATTGATGGTAAACATGTATCTGCTGCTCCTTTACATCACCCCTTACCACAGCATTTTCAAGCCTGGTGAGGCGCATGGCCTGATCGGGACCGATGTGTTCCTTTGCCTTGGCCAGCAGGGTTTCGAATGAAATGGAAGGCTGCCGCGCTACTCCTGCGTTTGTGGCAGGAATGACCTTTTTATGGGGAGGTATGGTTTTACCAAAAACAAATAATAGAATAAATGCTAATAGTCCGCTACCGATGAGTAGCCATTGCTTCTTTTTCACTTACTGCAAATTTCTGCAAAGTTAGCCCGCCTTATGCTTGCTTTTCACTTCATTTACAAATTCTTTGGCAGGTTTGAATGCAGGAACAAAATGCTCAGGAATTTCAACAGCAGTATTCTTTTTAATGTTGCGCCCAATCTTAGCCGCACGCTTTTTGGTAATAAAACTGCCAAAGCCGCGGATATAGATGTTCTGGCCATTTGAAAGGCTTTCCTTCACCTCTTTGAACATAGTTTCAAGGGTTACCAACACATCCACTTTGGGAATACCGGTCTTTTCTGATATCTGATTAATGAGGTCTGACTTTCTCATTGCGTGAAGTTTTTATACTATTTAACTTAAAATAAGTCAAAAAATTTGGTATTTGCAAGTAAGATGGCGTAAAAATTATAGACGTTATTGATTGATTGATAAACGGTTCACCTTGGTGATAGGAATCAAATCTATGTAATACGCGGCTTTTATTGAATATTTGCCAGGGCATGAAGCAACAATTCACCGATATTTTGATGGACTGGCATCACTTTCAGAACAAAAGAAAGATGCCCTGGAAGGGTGAAAAAGATCCCTATAAGATATGGTTGAGTGAGATCATTTTACAACAGACAAGGGTGGAACAGGGATTATCTTATTACAATCGGTTTGTAGAAAAATATCCTGCCATCCAACAACTGGCCAAAGCGCCCGACCAGGAAGTATTCAAATTATGGGAGGGACTGGGTTATTATAACCGTTGCAGGAACCTGCTCTTCACCGCACGCCTCATTGTAAAAGAATACAAGGGCATCTTCCCCAACCAATACGAAAACCTCCTGGGACTGAAAGGAGTGGGTCCGTATACCGCAGCGGCCATTGCTTCATTCGCTTACAATCTCCCTTATGCAGTTGTAGACGGAAACGTATTCCGTGTTTTGTCGCGCTTTTTTGGTATTGATACCGCTATTGATTCTACTGCAGGAAAAAAGATATTCTCAGAACTGGCGAACGAAGTGCTGGATAAACAATACCCCGCATTGTTCAACCAGGCCATCATGGACTTTGGTGCTACAGTATGCAAGCCAATGATGCCGCTTTGCATTGAATGCCCGGCCCGTAAACATTGTACAGCTTATGCTGCAGGTAAAGTGAACCGCCTGCCGGTAAAAGAAAAAACATTGCAGCGCAAACACCGATGGTTCTATTATTTCCTCTTTGAATACAGGGGAACCTGTCTTGTCAACAAAAGGAACGACCGCGATATATGGCAACATCTTTTTGAATTTTACCTGGTGGAAACAGAATCAGCAATGGTTTGGGATGAAGGCAAAGTAAAAGAATGGCTGCAGGCGCAATACGGGATCGGGGATGTGGAACGGATTGATCTTTCAACCGTGCACACACAGCAGCTGACACACCAACAGATCAAGGGACAGTATATTCATGTAAAACTTTCACGTAAACCGGCTTTTCTGAAACATTATCAATGGCAGCCGCTGGGTCGGTTAAAAGAGCTGCCTTTCCCCCGGTTCATCACGCAATACCTTGAAAACAATGCCTGAACTCTCTCTTAAAATTTTTGATACCTATTCTTTTCTTGCATAAAAAAAGTTATTTTTAAGAGTGATATAACCTGCAGCAAACTTAAAATCTATTGTATGAGAGGCGTTAACAGAGTCATGCTGATCGGTAACCTGGGAAAAGACCCTGATGTGCAGTATCTTGAAGGTAATATTGCAGTAGCCAAATTCCCCCTTGCAACAACAGAAACCTATAAAGACCGGTCGGGCAAACTGATCTCACAAACAGAATGGCATACAGTGGTATTATGGCGGGGGCTGGCCGAACTTGCCCAGAAATACCTGCACAAAGGGAGCCTGATATATGTGGAGGGGCGTTTGCGGACAAGAAGCTGGGAAGACAAAGAGGGCAATAAAAAATTTGCCACAGAAGTAGTAGGCGATAACCTGATCATGCTGGACAAACGCAGCGACGGACACGGAGGACATGGCGACCCGATGGAAGGATACAATGCAGAAGATATTCCGCCACCCCCTTCCGACCCCGGTGAGAACCTGCCGTTTTAGATATACCACATAAATGATATTTTTGCCTGTAACAGGACCCGATTGTTAAATTAATTACACCTGCTTTGGATCATCACTCGGTTTTGAATTTTTTGTTTCATCCGTATTTGTTGTCTGCCATACAGGCACAGGGTACAACGGTATTGGTAATGATTCTGTTTGTACTGCTGTTCCTTTCTTTTGTATTATCAGGATCGGAAGTGGCATTTTTTTCACTCACTTACAAAGACATCAACCTGCTCAAAGCAAAACAGCAGCCGCCATACCAGCGCATTGTTGACCTGCTGGAGCAACCCAAGACATTGCTGGCATCGCTGCTCATTGCCAACAGCTTTATCAATATCGCCATCATCATCATTTCCAACCTGCTGATCGATGATATGTTCAATTTTGAAAAATTCGATGCGGTATGGATCGAATTTGTGATCAAAGTGGTGGCAGTTTCCTTTGTGCTTGTATTGTTTGGTGAAGTAATGCCCAAAGTGCTGGCCACCCAGAACAATATCCGTTTTGCCAAAGATTTTGCCACCATCGTACAAGGAGTATCTTACACATTCGCTGGACTGAGCAAAGGACTGGTGAAATATTCTGATATCATTGAAAAGAAACTGGCGCGACGGTCCAACGGCGCATACAGTCTGCAGGAACTGGACCATGCCATTGATCTCACAACGGATAATACCGCTTCGGAAAATGAAAAGAATATACTCAAAGGTATCGTCAAGTTCGGCAATATCACGGTTAAGCAGGTGATGCGCACGCGGATGGATGTACATGGGGTGGATCATGATATACCTTTTGGTGAATTGATCACTACCGTGCGTGATTATCATTACAGCAGGATACCTGTTTACAAAGAAGACCTGGATAATATAGCGGGCATGATCCACACGAAAGACCTGATCGCGCACCTGGATGAACCTGATAATTTCAACTGGCATAAGCTGATCAGATCACCTTATTTTGTACATGAACAAAAACTGATTGAAGACCTGCTGCAGGAATTCCAGTCGAAGCATATTCACTTTGCCGTTGTAGTGGATGAATTCGGCGGTACCAGTGGTATCATTACACTGGAAGACATTCTGGAAGAGATCATAGGCGAGATCAAGGATGAATTTGATGATGAAGACAGCGGTTACAAAAAAATAGACGACAACAATTATATCTTTGAAGGACGCACCATGATCAATGATGTTTGTAAGATCATGGAACTGCAAGCCGATACTTTCAACCAGATAAAAGGCGAGAGTGATTCACTGGCGGGCCTGGTACTGGAACTGGCAGGCGAAATTCCACAGCCCAACCAGGTGATCAGTAGCGGCGATTTTGTTTTTACCGTACTGGAAATGGAAAAGAACCGTTTGCAGAAAATTAAAGTATCCATTAAACCACAAGAGGAAATATATTAGATGAGAGCCGTGAGACCTGCATTCCTGGTGATTGTTTGTTTTTTGATGGCTTGTAACAGTACGTTCATGCCGAAGCCTGCCGGTTATTTCAGGATTGATTTTCCGAACAAAGAGTACCGGCTGTTTAACCAGCCAGGATATCCTTATTCATTCGAATACCCGGTTTATGCGCAAGTGTTGAAGGATACTACCTTTTTCGGCAAGCCCAACGACGAAAACCCCTGGTGGATCAATATCGATTTCCCGCAATTTCACGGCAGGATCTATGTGAGTTATAAAGATATCGGGAAGAATAAATTCGATACCCTTGTCAAGCATGCTTATATACTGACCGAAAAACATTCTTCCAAAGCCTATTCGATTGATGATTCGGCGCTGGTTAATCCCAACGGGGTACATGGCGTTTTCTTCACTGTAGGGGGTAACGTGGCAACAGCCAACCAGTTCTTCCTGACCGATAGTACCCGGCATTTCCTGCGGGGTGCATTGTATTTCGATGCTACTCCCAATGAAGATTCGCTGGGTATTGTGAACCGGTTCCTGCTGGAAGATATGAAACACCTGATCAATACCTTCAGGTGGAACAGGGCTGACAGCAATTAGCTATCTTTACCCCATGATAGCAATCGATAACAAACTCATTAGTGATGAAGTACTGGAGGAGCAGTTTGTATGCGACCTTAGCAGGTGCAAAGGAGGCTGTTGTGAAGACGGTGATGCCGGGGCCCCATTGGAGAAATGGGAGATGGATAAATTGAAAGAATATTATGAGGTGATCAGGCCTTATATGACTGAAGAAGGGATCAGGGAAGTAGAGCGGCAGGGCAAATATCTTTTCGATAAAGAATTCGGCTGGGTTACGCCTACTGTCAACGGCGCCATTTGCGCCTATGGTTTCCGCGATAAGCAGGGCGTCATCAAATGTGCTGTGGAACAGGCGTATAATGAAGGCAAACTGGACTGGAAAAAACCATTGAGCTGTCATCTTTTTCCCATTAAAATTCAGAAGAGCCGGCGCGATCCCGATGTGGAATATGTTAACTATGAACCGCGTGAAGACCTTTGCAAAGCGGCCTGCGCACTGGGTAAAAAACTGAAAGTGCCTGTTTATGTTTTTTTGAAAGAATCATTGATCAGGAAATACGGAGAGGAATTTTACGAAGCGCTGGTTGCCACTGCCGAACACCTGCATCAAAACAAATAGAGCGTTTATGAACGAATATGCTGAATCTTTCCTTGCCAAGAGTACCATCAAAGCGGCCGACCTGGACCACAGGCGCAAGATCAATTTCAACATCAGCAGATACAATGCAGTAGTACCACAAGGAAAAAAACAATTCAGCGATGTAATGCTGGCGCGGGAAAGGGCAAAGAATGCAAAATGGGAGGCCATTGAACACCTCGACCAGTACCTGGAAGAATTCGAGAAAAAAATATCGGCAAGGGGCGCCAAAGTTATCTGGGCAGAAAATGCAGAACAGGCGCTGGAAGCCATTGGCGCTATTTGCAAAGAACGGAACTGCAAAACACTGGTAAAGAGCAAGAGCATGGTAACGGAAGAGATTCATCTGAATCGTTTCCTGGAAGCCAATGGCATTGAAAGTGTGGAGACCGATCTGGGCGAATACATCCAGCAACTCGATGGAGAACCACCTTATCATATCGTAACGCCTGCCATGCATAAAAGCAAGGAGGATGTAGCAAGACTGTTTGCCGATAAACTGGGTACAACACCGGAGCTGACTCCCGAAGAACTTACCATTGTTGCGCGCGTTAAGCTTCGCGAGAAATATGTACAGGCAGAAGTAGGTGTAACAGGCGCCAATTTCATTGTTGCCGATGTGGGAGGAATAGCAGTAACAGAAAATGAAGGCAATGCAAGGCTCAGTTGTGCCTGGCCCAAAACACATATCGTAATTGCAGGCATTGAGAAAGTGATCCCATCTTTACAGGATATAGCTTTGTTCTGGCCCCTGCTGGCTACTTATGGTACAGGACAACTGGTAACAGTGTACAATACGGTTATAACCGGGCCGCGTCAGCCAGGTGAAACAGATGGCCCGGAAGAAATGTTTGTAATACTGCTCGATAACGGCCGCACTAATCTCCTGGCTAACCCAAAAGCGCGAGAAGCATTGTATTGTATCCGTTGTGGCGCCTGCCTCAATGCCTGTCCTGTATACAAGAATATTGGCGGACATGCATACGAAACTACTTACAGCGGCCCTATCGGAAAAGTGATCACCCCATACCTGAGAGGAATGGATGAATACAAACACCTGAGCTATGCTTCTTCACTATGCGGCAATTGTACTGAGGTTTGTCCGGTGAGGATCAATCTTCACGAGATATTACTGGAAAACCGCCACGAATCTGTAATGCAGGGATCCAGCTCTATTGCTGAACGCATTGCCTGGAAAGCCTGGAAAGCAGCCAGTCTCAGCAGGAACATGATGAATATGGGTAATGGTAAACTGAAGAACTGGGTAGTGAATAAAGTGTTCAAAGGCTGGACCACTCACCGAAGCGAACTTGATTTCAGCCAGAAAACCTTCAATGAAATGTGGAAGGAAAGAAATGAAAACAAGTAGCCGGTTTACATTGCATCTGCATCGGAAGTGCTCATCAGTTCCTTTTGTTTTTTCATACTCCTGTTCACCAGGAATACACCTGCCATGGTAATCACAGATCCGATGAAAATGTTAAGCGTTAGCTTTTCATTTACCGCTACCGACCCTACCAGTATGGCTACAATGGGATTGATATAAGCATACAGAGCAGCAATTGCAGGCTCAAGATGATTCATGGTATAGATGAATGCGATAAAAGCAATGATCGATCCGGCAAAGGCAAGATAAGCAATGACTGCCCAGGTTTGTACCGGTATCTTATTAAGCGACACATGATCTCCCGAAGCCTGCACCATGAAAAACAGTATACACGAACTAATGACCATCTCCCATCCAACAGCGTAATAAGGATTCATTTTGAGTGTATTCCTGGCAATCACAATGGTGCCTACGCTCCATGATAACATGGCAATGATGGAAAGAAAAACACCCCACAGGTAGCCAGGGGGTTGTTGATGAAAAGCGCTTTCATAAAATACCACTGCAATGCCACCGATGCCAAGCACCAGCCCCAGAAAAGTCAGGGGTGTAATTTTTGCATTCCTGAAAACCAGGCGTTCTATGATCACCACGCACAATGGATAAAGCGCAGCAATAAGCGCTGCCAGTCCGCTGGGAATGTATTTCAATGCCAGCGTAGCCACCCCGTTTGCCGAAACAAACATGAGCAGGGCCATGATGAAGAGCTGCAGGAAAGTTTTGCTATTGGGAATTTTTTCACCCTTGCGCCAGTAAAAACACACCAGTATGCTGCCTGCGATGAATTGCCTGATACTGGCTATTTCCAATCCGGGTACATGCCGCACACCAATTTTACTTACCACCCAGGTAGTACCCCAGACAATGCTGGTAGTAAGGAGTGCGATATAGGCTTTTTGTTTTGTGGTCATACATGCGGGGTGAGCGCAGCAGTACTAGTGCCTGAAATGTCTCATGCCCGTCATTACCATTGCCAGTTTATGTTCTACACAATAGGCAATGCTGTCTTTGTCTCTTACAGAGCCGCCCGGCTGGATGAAAGCCTCTATTCCGGCGGCATGTGCAATCTGTACGCAATCATTGAACGGGAAGAAAGCATCGGAAGCCAGTACTGCTCCTTTCAGATCGAAATTAAATTGTTTTGCCTTTTCTATGGCATGACGCAATGCATCAATTCGGCTTGTTTGTCCACAACCCTTACCCACCAATTGCTTATCTTTTATGAGGGCAATGGCATTACTCTTCAGGTGTTTGCATACCAGGTTGGCAAAAGCCAGGTTATCTTTTTCAGAAGCGGTGGTTTCGCGGCCGCCTGTTTCTTCCCATTTGCTGTAATTGCCTTCATCGGCGCTTTGCTCAAGAATGCCGTTCAGCAGGGATTTGGATGGAGGTTTCAATATTACATTCTGTGCGTTGAGCGTCAGCAATATCCTGTTCTTTTTGCTTTTCAGCAACTCAAGTGCATCGGCATCGAAGGAAGGTGCAATCAATACCTCAAAAAATATTTCATTAATGGCTTCTGCCGTCGCTTTGTCAATCACCCCATTGCATACTAATACGCCACCGAAAGCGCTCTCCGGGTCACCGGCCAGCGCAGCATCCCAACTGGCTTTCACCGTAGGCCTTGCAGCAATACCGCATACATTGGTATGCTTGATGATGGCAAAACTGGTTTCATTGAATTCTTTGATCAGTTGCACGGCTGCATCTACGTCTACCAAATTATTGTAAGAGAGTTCTTTGCCATTGAGTTGAGTGAATAATTGTTCCAGGTTGCCATGGAAAATGGCCTGCTGGTGCGGATTCTCACCATAACGCAGCACCTGCCGGTGACCCTGGTTGAAATAATCGCTGATGGCAATATCGTAGTGCATCACCACTTCAAATGCCTTGGCTGCAAAAACCCTGCGCTGTTCCAGTGTGGTAGCCCCTTTTTGTTCCACCAGTAGTTTTTCCAATGCAGCATAATCATCTTTCGCAGCGATGACCACCAGGTCTTTGAAATTTTTGGCAGCGGCACGGATCATGGAAGGTCCGCCGATATCGATCTTTTCTATGATGGCTTTTTCTTCGTTGGTATTGCGTAGGGTTTCCTCAAACGGATAAAGGTCAACGATCACCAGGTCGATTTCCGGAATCTTGTATTCCTTCATTTCCTGCAAATCCTGCGCTTCATACCTTCTTCCCAGGATGCCGCCAAAAATAGCCGGATGTAAGGTTTTTACCCTTCCGCCAAGGATGGAAGGATAGGTAGTGAGACTCTCAACCGCCACGCAGGGAATACCCAGGTCTTCCAGGAATTTTTGGGTACCACCGGTAGAATAGATGATGATGCCTAATTCATGAAGATTTTTAGCAATAGGTTCCAGTCCGTCTTTATAAAAAACGGAAATAAGGGCTGATTGAATATTTTTTTGCATGGTAATGAGGTCTTAAAAAGAAGGTGCAAAGGTAATGCCTGGGCTTCAGAGTACAAGGTCAAGCAAGGGCATGAACAGAAATAAAACCATTGAAACTATTGCCCACAGCAATCCTTTGGACTGTTTTTGCATCAGCCACCAGGCTATTGCCGCAATGCAACCATACAACGTAACCATTTGCCAGAAGCTGATCTGCAATCCCTGTATCGCCGAATAAGGGATCTGGTCGGTGCGGGTAATGAGGCCATTCAACTGGCGGATAAGCCAGGAAAGAATTGCGCCGCTGAAAGAACCCAATGGAACAACAGGAGCGATGGTTACTAACAGCAGGCAGCCATACAGGATCAGGCCGGATAAAGGCACTGCGAAAAAATTGGAAAACAGGAAAAGACTGGGGAATTGGTGAAAATGATACAAGAGCAAAGGGAAAGTGAATACCTGGGCTGATAAACTAAGTGTATTGAGCTGCCATATATAGTCGAGCAATTTTTTTTCGCAATACACGGTTTTATACAAGGGCTGCTGGAATAATAATATACCCAAAACAGCTGCATAAGAAAGCTGGAAACCAATATCCCAAAGGAAGAATGGATCATAGACGAGCAAACAAAATGCAGAAGCCGCCAATGAATTCAACGAATGGTTTCTTTTGCCAATCACATCCCCGATAACAATAAAGGAAAACATCACGGCCGACCGCAGGATGGATGCACCTGCACCGGCCAATATACTGAATGCCCATAGAGTCAGTAAAATCAGCAATGGAACCATCCTGCCAATACCCGTGGTTCTGCGTAAAGGCTTGAACAGGAATACCAGGAGACCATAGATCATACCCAGGTGCATACCGCTGATGGCAATAATATGTACCACCCCGGTATTGCTGTAGGATTGCAACAATTCTTTGTCAAGATCATTACGGTAACCAATGAGCAGAGCGGTGGCTACGGCTGCTTCCCGGCTCCCTTCGATATGAGTGTGCAAAGTAGCTATGACAAAATCACGGATATTGAACAATCCCTGGCGGAAAGGATGTGCAATATTGTTGCTGAATAGTAAGAAATCGTTCTGGTTCAAAAATACCTGGTGGTAAATGCCCTGGTTGGCACAGTATTGCCGGTAATCAAAACCCGCTCCTTCGTAATTGGTGATGGGCTGCAAGGGCTTATATAACAACAGTTGCGAGCCATATTGAAGACCTTGCGATGAAGGGCCTTTCGCAACATACACCCATAGGTATCCCATCACTTTGTTCCACTCACCCTGCCCCTGTTTGCGAATAAAATTCACAGATGCCAAAGCTTTATAAGAACGTTTCTTTTCAACAAGTGGTTCCTGCAAAGTGATGACCAGCGTATCACCCTGGCGGTAATGATTCCCGAACCAGTTGGCCCTGTTCGGTAATTGGTTGAGAAAGAAAATGAGCATGCCCGCGCTCATCACCAGGGTCAGAACGGCAATACCTTCCAGTCCCCTGAACCTGAACTTGTTTGGTACAGATAAAAAACGGCAGAACAACAAAACACTGCCTGCACCTAAAGCCAATAGACTGGTGATGAAAACGGGAGCTTGAAAAAAATATTGTAACAATATACCGGTTGCCAGTGCAGCCAGCAAACGAAGGAAAGGCATCCTTTTCCAGGTATTCATCCCATATTGCTTCATGCAGCGAACATAGGAGGAATGGCTCCGGTCAAAACGGAGTAGGGAAACAAATCAGCAATCAGCCCTTACTTACTAAGGTTCATACTTCTCTCCTTATACAGGGTGCGGAAGTACGGGTCCCTCAGGTCTTTGATGAAACGGATGGCTTCGCCGGTGCTTTTCATTTCAGGACCAAGTTCTTTGTTTACGCCGGGGAATTTTTCAAAACTGAATACCGGCTCTTTGATGGCGTACCCATCCAGTTTTTTGGTCATGGTAAAATCGGTGAGCTTTGCAGCGCCCAGCATTACTTTGGTAGCAATGTTGAGGTAAGGGATCTGGTAGGCCTTGGCAATGAAGGGTGTGGTACGAGAAGCCCTTGGATTGGCTTCAATTACATATACCTTACTGTCTTTGATAGCGAACTGTATGTTGATGAGTCCCTTGATATTGAGAGCGCGGGCGATTTTCTCGCTGTAATATTCCATGGTTTCCACTACAAGCGGGGTGAGGTTGAAGGCGGGAAGAACAGCATTACTATCGCCACTGTGAATACCTGCCGGCTCAATATGTTCCATCACACCCATGATGTGAAAATGCTCTCCGTCGAAAATAGCGTCCACTTCAGCTTCCTGGCAACGGTCGAGGAAATGGTCGATCAATATTTTATTGCCCGGCAGGTGTTTCACCAGGCTGATCACGGCCTTCTCCACTTCATCATCATTGATCACGATACGCATCCTTTGTCCGCCCAGTACATAACTCGGACGAACCAATACCGGATAACCTACTTTGTTGGCTACTTCAATGGCTTCTTCAGCAGTATATGCTGTTCCGTATTGGGGATAGGGAATGCCAAGTTCTTTCAGCAGGTCACTGAAGCGGCCGCGGTCTTCGGCTATATCCATGTCATCGAAGGAAGTACCGATGATCCTGATACCTTTTTCATGCAGGCGTTTGGCCAGTTTAAGCGCTGTCTGACCACCCAGCTGAACAATCACCCCTTCGGGTTTTTCCAGTTCAACGATCTCCCACAAATGTTCCCAGAATACCGGTTCGAAGTACAGCTTGTCGGCCATATCGAAATCGGTAGATACTGTTTCAGGGTTACAATTGACCATAATTGCCTCATAACCACACTCTTTGATGGCCAGCAAACCATGCACACAACAGTAGTCGAATTCAATACCCTGACCGATCCTGTTGGGGCCACTGCCCAGAACAATGATCTTTTTCTTAGTCGAGGGGATGGATTCGTTGGAATTAAGTTTAGGATTCATTTTTGCGAAAGATTGCGCAAAATTAGGGGAATTGGGGGAGATAACAACTACCTGCTACCAACTCTTGCACCGCTCGCGCCATGCCTCTTTGATCTTTTCCCTTTCCTCCGGACTCATGCCACGCCATTTTTCGCGCAATTCATTTTTCCAAAAACCACGACGGCCGTTTCCGCAGCCACGCCCACCGCAGCCACCCCCAAAACCTCCGAAAAGGATTTTAGAAAGGACCAAAAGGCCCAGCGCCTGCCAGAAGCCGATCACAGGCACCTGGACAATGCCTACCAGTACATGGTTCCATAATTCCATCACCACATAAGCCAGGAGGGCGGCTACCAGGGAGCCCATGACAATGCAGCCAATAATTTTTCCAATCCAGAATTTCTTTTTCATCTCTGTGCGTTTATCTAATGATATAATAATTCGTTTTTAAGCGTAAGCAGTCTTTCTCTCAGGTGCAGTACCGCGTAACGTTTGCGGCTGATCAATGTATTGATGGTTTCACCTGTCTGTTCAGCGATCTCTTTGAATGGAACGCCTTCGATTTCGTTCAGTACAAATACGTCGCGCTGTGCAGCAGGCAATTCATCCAGGGCCGCCTGGAGGGTTTCCCAGAAAAGAGAACGCAGGTAGGCGGTTTCGGGCGACTGGCTCTCGTCGAAGAAAAGATTGGTCCAGTCAAAATCCGTATCCTCTCCATAGCCGGTATACAGGTCATCCAGCAGTTCGGGTTTTTTCTTGCGGTTACGGTCGGTAATCTTGTTACGGGTAACAGTAAACAGCCAGGCCGTAAGCTGTTCAATGGGTTTGGTATTACCCAGCAGCTGGTAGAACACATCCTGCAGGATATCTTCTGCATCGGCTTCATTGCCTACACGCTTGCGTATGAATCCCATCAACCGCTTACTATAGGTATTGATGACCTCGGTAATATTGTTCATGCGGGGCCCGCTCATGTCAGCTACTATCGTCAGCGTCTTATCCATTTAGAAAGGGTAGACGGATCAGGGGCGCTGGTATTTTAAAAATAGGGGAAATGTTTGATGTACCCATGCCTGATTTCTGATCGGATCGTTTCTGATCTAAGGTTAGAAAAGTGTCTGGGGAGGGAGGAAGTCAGGCTTCAGGAGGTTGAGTTTGCAGGTGGCGTTCAGGCGGTCAACGAGGTAAACGGTCAGTTCGGGAGAAAAAGCTTCGTCGTGCATGTGCATGAAAAAATACAGTTCTTCCAGGCCATGATCGATCCAGTATGTGATGCGGGTGATCCATTCATCTATGCGGGTATAATCGGTTGGGTGCAGACTGTTGCCAACATACCGTATGAATGTTTTGGGAATGGTCAGTCGCATGTGTGCACAATCCCTTCGTCCGCTCGTATCTGTAATTACGGCGCCTATTCCGGTTTTATGCAGGAAGCTGAACAGTTCATGGCAGATCGCTGCATCGCTGAACCAGGAGGGGTGACGCAGTTCCATGAAAAACTGCAGATCGGTGGGAAGTGATTGAAGGAAGCCGAACAATTCGGCTTTTCTGCCTGGTGAAAATGTATCGCTTACCTGTACGAAAATGGGGCCCAGGTGTTCTTTGAATGCCATCACTCCTTTCAGGAACGCTGTTGTGATGAATTCTTTTCCCGACAGGTTACCGTAATGCGTTACACCTTTGTACATTTTCGGACAAAAAAGAAATTCTTTTCCCGCTGCTTTGGAAGCCCATTTGGCAATGACCGCTTCATCGTACACTTTGTAATGTGTTGCATTGAGTTCAATGCAGTTGTAATGCTTCACATAGTGCTCGAGAAAATCCTTTTCCTTTGTTTTAGGAGGATAGATTTTGCCTACCCATTCTTTTCTTCCCCACTTGGCACAGCCCAGGTAAAGCTTTGGAGCACCCGTTCTTTGTCCGCCCAACACCTGCAGATTCTCTTCCGGCTCTGGCGGCAACGTAAAATGAATCGAATCAAGTTCGGTTACCGGCATGCGTCCAAATTCCATATCGTTGATTTAACGTTCAAATCTCGCCCTTTCCTGTTAACAACCATCAACCCACCTCACACAATTCTTCCCACCTGGTAGTATACCTCGGGCTGCGCAGCTCCTGCCTCATTTTCCAGTTGCGGGTGGTGCCGGAGGAGGCGAATTTGAGTATATCATCGCGCATGGCAAAGTTCACATTATCCATCGTGCTCATGAGCAGGCGGTAGTTATTTTGTGCTTCAGGAATGAAAAGGTTGCCCTGTACGGATTCGTCGGGCACAATGCCGCTGAGCATCACGCCTGCTTTCTTGTACAGCCTGCCTTTTTCATAAAGTCTTTCTGCCAGTTCTACTGCGGGTTTGATGAGTTCCTGGGTAAGGGAAGTGGCCAGTGGTAAGGTAACATGGCTGCTGATGGTAGGGCCATGTCTGAAATAAGTGTTGTGCGATTGTTCCTTGGGTACTACGAATACACTCACCACTTTAGCGGCGCCGTGCTGCCGTCGAAGTTTTTCTGCAGCCCGCGAAGTATAGGTTGCAACGGCTTCCTTGATGTCTTTGACATCGCTTACCGGTGAGCCGAACATGCGTGTGGTGGCGATCATTTTTTTAATGATCCGGTCCTCTTCCATTTCAATGCTCGGCTCTCCTTTCAGCTCATTCAATAAACGGGAACCGGTTACACCACCCATGTGGCGGTGCCCCCAGGACCGGTCTTTGATGCTTAGCTCATAGGCATTATCAATGCCCATGCGCTGTAGTTTGGCAGCATATTGGAACCCTACGCCCCAGATGTCTTCAACAGGCGTTTTGGCCAGGGCCTGTTGTATTTTACGCGGCGTATCCAATACCAAAACACAGTTGGTGACCTCTTTGTGTTTTTTAGCCAGGCGGTTGGCCACTTTGCTCAATACTTTGGTGGGCGCTACTCCTATCGATACTGCAATTCCCGTCCATTGTTCTACGGTGGCGCGCAGCCGGGCAGCAAATTCCTGAACTTCTTCCCTGGGAACATGGTCGAGGCTGAGGAAGGCTTCATCTACTGAATACACTTCTACACAATGGGATGGTAAAAGGATGCGCAATGTTTCCATTACCCGCCAGCTTAAATCGCCATACAGGTGATAGTTCGACGAGAATGCGGTCACTCCATGCTGTTGTATCAATGGTTTTGCCTTGAAATAAGGGCCGGCCATCTCAATGCCCAATGCTTTGGCTTCATCGCTGCGGGAGACGATGCATCCGTCGTTGTTGCTCAATACTACCACCGGTTTTCGCTGGAGCCAGGGCTTGAACAGGCGCTCGCAGGAACAATAAAAACTGTTGCAGTCAACAATCGCTTTCATAACTGGTGGATACTGTAAACAACAACGCCCCAGACCGCATAATTGGAGAATTCATCGATCAGTATGTCGCCATACCTTTTATTCTCGGCTACCAGCGAAATACCCCTGATCTGGGTATGCAGTCGCCTTACCAGCAGCTCGCCATTCACAACGGCCACGATCACTTTACCGGTGGTGGCTTTGAGGCTGCGATCTACAATGAGTGTATCACCGCTGTAAATACCTGCGCCGATCATGGCATCGCTGTTCATGCGAAAGAAAAAAGTAGCGGGCTTGTTGCGGATGAGTTGCTCGTTAAGGTCGATCCCTCTTTCCATGTAATCGTCCGCCGCGGCACCAAAACCGGTGGCATTGGCGGTGGGGATATCCCATTGATTGAATTGTTTGGAGCCTTTATAGGCGGCTCCGTACCACCGTTCCCCGTCCATATAAATAAATTTTGTTTGGCTAAATATTTTAGTAAATTTATGCTAAATTAATTCACAGGGCAAAAAAATATAAAAAATATGGAATGGAACTACCAACTGGTCACCCGCGGAGAAGCGGGGGCGCTTACCCTGGCATATTTCCGGGCGCGGGAAGAAATGGAAGCCACACTTATCCGCTGGATGCACCGCATCATCAGTACGCAGAAAAGTTTCAGGGTTACCCTTCAGCTACAAAATGAACCACTGGTTCCGGGCAACCGCCTGAGAATTGCCAACCGGCAGCCTTTTGAGCAGCTGGCAAAGGAACTGAAAGTGGTGGATGAGTATGTAAAGAGTTATGGTTGTCCGGATATGAAACTGATCACCAATCCCAGCTTCCCGGCCGGTGATGATGGGCGTCTCTTTTCCTTTGAAGTGAAAGAACTGGTGCTGGTACGCAGGGAGCATGCATTCGATGCCGGCAGGCAGGTGAATGTATTCGGCCTGCAACCGGCCTGATAAAACAAAAACTATGCAAGACTTTCTTCATCCACTGGCGGACTGTCCGGTCAGTGATTACCTGCTGGTACTGGAGCCACACGAAGCATTGCGCACCACCATCATGGAGGTGAAACAATCTTTCGCCAATAAATATGAATGCCCGGCGGCAGTATACAGCAAGCCGCATATCACTTTGTTGCGGTTCATGCAATTCAATATGCTTGAATCGCGTATTGTGCAAAGGATGAATGCGATCATCGCAGGCAATCCTTCTTTCGTGGTGGAACTGGAAAATTTCGGCAGTTTTCCCACACATACCATTTATATAGAAGTGAAGACCAAAACACAGATCGTGGAACTGGTGAAATCATTGAGGCCTGTGCAAAGGCTGTTGAAATTCGACCAGGAGCACAAGCCCCATTTCATCACAGAACCCCATCTTACGATTGCAAGAAAGCTGTTACCCTGGCAGTATGAAAAAGGGTGGCTGGAATTGAGTAACAGTCATTTCAGCGGCCGCTTCATGGCCAACCATGTATTGTTATTGCGAAGAGAAATTGATTCGAAAAAATATGAACTGGTGAAACGGTTCGAATTACTGAATGTAAAAAAAGCGGAAGTCAGGCAGACGAGCCTGTTTTTGTAACCGGAGGGTTTTATGGAAGAAGAACAACAAGGATCAGTTGATCCGTATTTGAAAGGCCGGGGTGCACAGTTCAATCCCCGCAACCGTTTCCTGAAAAATGAAAGGGTCAGGGAACATGTTGAAGGGATTGATGACTGGACCGAACACAATATGGCCACGGTTTACCTGGAAGACCAGGCCAAAGGAATTGTGAATAAAGTGGATAGTCCCGATGTGGGCATGTTCTACAGCATGAACCCATACCAGGGTTGTGAGCATGGTTGTATCTATTGTTATGCGCGGAATGCGCATGAATACTGGGGGTATAGTGCAGGGCTTGATTTTGAACAAAAGATCATTGTAAAGAAGAATGCGCCGCAACTGCTGCGCAAATTCCTGATGAACAAGAATTGGGAATGTGTGCCCATCAGTCTAAGTGGTAATACCGATTGCTACCAGCCTGCCGAAAAAAAATAC
Organism: Sediminibacterium sp.; assembly: GCA_041798205.1. Classification (GTDB taxonomy): domain Bacteria; phylum Bacteroidota; class Bacteroidia; order Chitinophagales; family Chitinophagaceae; genus Sediminibacterium. The sequence goes on along the minus strand of JBHCAK010000008.1, from coordinate 139,758 downwards.
AGGATCACCCGGCAGTTACTGGAAATATGTAATGAGTTCAACCAGCCGGTAGGTATGATTACCAAGAATGCCGGTATCCTGCGCGATAAGGACCTGTTGCAGGAAATGGCGCGCAAAAGCTTGGTGAGTGTATTGGTGAGCATTACTTCTTTCAATGAAGATATGCGCCGGGCGATGGAGCCCCGCACTACCACGGCGAAGCAAAGGCTGAGGGTCATCAAAGAACTGAGTGAAGCAGGGGTGCGTGCGGGGGTTATGCTGGGGCCCATGATACCCGGACTCAATGAACACGAAATGCAACGCATCATGGAAGCTGCCAGTCATAATGGAGCCAAGTTCAGTGCGTATACCTTTATCAGGTTGAACGGAGCCATCAAACTCATCTTCCATGACTGGCTCTACAAGAATTTTCCCGACCGGGCAGATAAGGTCTGGCACCTGATAGAGAACGGGCATGGGGGACAGGTAAATGATAGCCGATATGGCGTACGCATGCGGGGTGAGGGACCTATATCGGACCTGGTACGACAGCAATTCATTAAATACAACAAATTGTACAAGCTCAATGTTGAAAGATGGGACCTGGACTGCTCGCAGTTCAGAAGACCGGGAGAGCAAGGGAAACTATTTTAGGATTTCTGATTTGTTCATTTCTGATTTATCTTATTTTCATGATTGAGAGCGAATGAATAAACCAGAAACAAACAACTTTTATTAGTGTTCCCACTACCATATTAAAGCGCAGCCTCTCCCTTTCTACTACCATTGCTATCGTTGTAGGAGGTGTTATTGGGTCAGGAATATTCATGAAGCCGGCGTTGATGGCTTCGCAATTGCAATCTCCCCTGCTTTTATTGAGTGTTTGGATAGTGGCAGGGATCATTACACTGTTCGGTGCCTTGTCCAATGCCGAGGTGGCGGCCATGTTTCCGGAAACAGGCGGACAATATGTGTTTTTTCAAAAAATGTACGGTAACCGTTTCGCTTTTTTATACGGATGGGCAGCATTTGCTGTTTTCAATACTGCGGGCAATGCTTCCATTGCCTATGTTTTTTCGCAGTACACAAATTATTTTATTGCATTACCCAGGTTGTCGCATATAACAGAACAGGCGTGCAGACTGCATATCCCCTTTGTAGGAACCATTTTCCCTCTGGAACAGATAGGGATGAAACTGCTTACTGTTTTCGTCATTTTGTTGCTCACATTCATCAACTATTTCAGTGTAGGTTATGGAAGCGCTGTGCAGCGTGTTCTGACGGCGTTAAAAGCGGTAGCCATTGTTTTGCTTATTGGCGGCATTTTATTTTCGGGGAAGGGGGCATGGCAACAGGTTACTGTATCCAGCTCTCATGTTGTCTCGGGCTGGAATTTTATTGCAGTTTATATGGCTGCTATTGCAGGCGCTTTTTGGGCTTATGACGGATGGAATAACATCACTTTTGTTGCCGGAGAAATCAAAGATCCGCAGCGCAATATTCCGCGCAGTCTTTTCATCGGACTGTCTTTTTGCATCATTGTTTACCTGCTGCTGAACCTGGCTTTTGTATATGTCTTGCCCATTCACCAGTTGGCCGCTTCTTCCTTTGTAGCTTCCGATGCGGCCAAAGTGGTATGGGGAACAGCCGGCGGAAGTCTTATTGCACTGATGGTCATGTTATTTGTATTAGGAACTAGCAATGCCAATGTGCTTGCAACAGCAAGGGTTACTTTTGCTGCCTGTGCATCTGGTAAAAAGATCCGTTGGGGGAGTAAAGTCCAGCCACGCTATAACACACCGGGCAATGCTTTACTCCTGAATGCAGGATGGACCATCCTCCTCATATTCAGCGGTTCATTCGATATGCTTACGGATATGCTCATTTTTGTAAGCTGGTTTTTTTATGGGATGAGCGCACTGGGGGTTTTTATACTTCGTTACAAAATGAAGGATTTCCCGCGTGCCTATAGAGTATGGGGTTATCCTTTCGTTCCCCTTGTGTTTGTCGTATTCACCTTTTTTTTTCTTGCCAGCACTTTATACACAGATATTGTGAATTATAAAAATGGACATACGCAAGTGATCAATTCATTATTGGGAATATTGATCACTTGCGTGGGAATACCCGTATATTATTTTTTGAAGAGCTGGAAACCCTGAAATATTTTTATCTCACTATCTTGGGACACTTCTAGGTTGGTTTAAAATACTGTCAGCATCAATTCTCGCGTTCTTTATATAATATAACAAGGAATCCCTATTACCGGTGCTTTCGAATCGTTTATACCAGATAGTATTTTTTAGTACACTGTCCATTGATGGGTTGTGATAACTGAATGCCTGCTGCATGTCTTTTCTTATTTCTGTTATACCGCTTATACTGCTAGTTGTAAGAAAATGCATGGAAATTCCCAAGATAAAAAAAACAACTTGTAAAACGATACTAACTGCAACTATATATACAGCTATTCTGAACAGTTTGCTTTCTGCTAGTTTCATACTATTTTATTTTGATAGTGTAATCGTATATGGTGTGGGCGTATTAAGATCTATCGATATCTTCCATTGTTCCGGTATTGTAGAAATAAGGACTAATCCAGATAATCCAACTGCGTAATTCATATTAAGGTAGGTAACCAGAGTATTGGTGTTCTGAGAAATATGAAAATACATCATTTATGGATTACAAAAATGATAAGGCTTTAAGTACAGTAAGCACATAATAGTAAAAGCCTCTAATTTTTGTGGGGGGCGAACTAAAGTCTTTACGAGAACCTTAACCGCATGAGGGACTTATTATAGCTTAAAAATAAACAAAATCAATAGCATCGGAACAGTGTTTTCACTGAATTTTCGATAGTGTTTTCACTGAGCTTTAATAGTGTTTTTAACGCCAGTGTCAGCTATACTTTACCTAAGCGAATGCATGGGAGCTGAAATCTTCGAAAAATAATTGATAATCAACAAAATCTGTAAATCCTGCATTTCTTCTATTTTCGCTTAAAGTACACAGTTTATGGAGGCAGTCATTACGGCCATTGGAGAGCTTTTCGAAATCATACAACACCGGAAAGCAGATCGCATTGAGAAATTACCACAAAGCGGAAGCGACAGGATTTACTTCAGGATCTATGCAGGTATGGATAGTTTTATTGCCACCTATAACCTCAATAGAAAAGAAACACAGACATTCATTTACTTCAGTAGACATTTCAAAGATGCCGGATTGCCAGTGCCGCAAATACTGGGAGTGAATGAAGAAGATACCATTTATATACAGGAAGACCTGGGGCGCGACTCATTGCTGGATAAATTAATGCAGTACGGACATGGCGATTACGTGTTCGCTCTGTTTCAAAAAAGCCTGGCTGCATTGGCGGGGATGCAGGTATTGGGCGACAAGGACCTGGACTATAACTGGAGCCTTACTGCGAAAGAATTTGGTAAGCAGGCCATTTTGAGCGATCTCTTGTATTTCAAATATTATTTCCTGGATACGCTGCAGTTGCCCTACGATAAGCAGGCCATGCTGGATGATTTTGAAGCATTGAGCACTTACCTGACGCATACGGAATACAAGTATTTCATGTTCCGCGATTTCCAAAGCCGTAACATCATTGTGAAAGATGATAAAGTGAATTTCATCGATTACCAGGGAGGAATGAAAGGAGCTTTGCAATACGATGTGGCTTCCCTGTTATGGCAGGCTAAGGCAGAGTTGAGTGAAGACTGGAAAGACCGGTTGCTGGATTATTATATGGACCAGATAGATCTCTTACTGGAACGGCCAGTGGATCGTATCACGTTTGTAAGTCAGTTCAACGGTTATGTACTGATACGCCTGTTACAGGTGATGGGCGCTTATGGATTCAGGGGATTGTTCGAACGAAAGGCGCATTTCCTGGCCAGTATTCCCCTGGCATTGCGCAACCTGAAATTTTTCATCGACCACAAACGCATTGGTATTGTTACACCGGAATTCGACAGGATACTGAAACTGGTGGTCACAGATGAAATGATAGAACGGTTTGAACCACCGCAGGCAAATGAGCACACCCCGTTGCTGATAGAAGTGAACAGCTTCAGTTATAAAAAAGGCATCCCGACAGATGAATCGGAAAATGGCGGCGGATTTGTATTCGACATGCGCGGAATATTGAATCCGGGCCGGTTTGAAGAATATAAAAAACTGAATGGTAAAGACAAACCCGTGCAGGATTTCCTGGAGCAACGCACCAAGATGAATGAATTTCTCAACAGTGTGTGGGACCTGGTGGATATTACTGTTGAAGATTATCTCAAGCGGGATTTTAATCACCTGCTGATCAATTTCGGGTGTACAGGCGGACAGCACCGCAGCGTTTATGCGGCGGAGCAAACTGCACGTCATTTGAAAAACAAATACAAAGTGAAAGTAGTATTAACGCATACCAACCAGGTAAACTGGGTACAATAAATAATCCGGCTTTTATGAAAGCAATGTTATTGGCGGCTGGCCTGGGTACCCGTCTCAAACCCTGGACCGATCATCATCCCAAAGCCCTGGCACCGGTCAATGGCAAGAGCCTGCTGCAACGCAATATTGAATACCTGCAGGAGTTCGGCATTCACGAAGTGATTGTGAATGTGCATCATTATGCAGCACAGATCATTGATGCCATAGAACAGCATAAAGGCTGGGGAACCAGGATCACTATTTCAGATGAGACCAATACCGTGTTGGAAACAGGAGGCGGATTAAAAAAAGCTGCCTGGTATTTTGAAGGGGAAGAAGATTTTGTTGTGATGAATGTTGATATCCTTACCGATATGCGGCTCGATGATATGATCAGTCGCCACCGTGCCGTTAAACCATTGGCTAGTTTGGCGGTATCAGACCGGGCAACCTCACGCTATTTTTTATTTGATGCATCAGGGAAATTGCGGGGATGGCGTAATGTGGGTACGGGAGAAGAAAAACCGGCAACCCTTCACACAGCGAAAGATTATGCTGCATTAGAACAAAAAGCATTCAGCGGCATTCACATCATCAACACGTCATTGCTCTCCATGATGAAACAAGAGGGGAAATTCTCTATGGTTGACGTATATCTCTCACTGATGGACCATCACATCATCCAATGCTTTGATCACAGCGGTGCGTTGTTTATCGATGTGGGTAAACCGGAAAGCATTGTCAAGGCAGAAGCCTGGTTTAGCTAAAGCAATGGTTATACTTTGATGTAAATTTTGCGTTTATCCAGTACATAAACGATCAGCCAGTAAAAAGCAATCATTGCCAGGGCATATACCAATGAGCCTACCCGCAAGTCGCTTGCAATGTTTTTACAGATATGATTGTAAAACCAGGGAAAGGCAGAAGTATATATTTTATGACCTGTTTCATCTATGTGATCGGTCCACCTGAACATAGCCAATACCCTTGGAAGAAATCCGCTTAATACAAATATGAACAGGGGGTTTTTTCCAAATACGTCAAAAAAGCGGCTCCAGGCGCCTCTTATAGCTTTGAATTCGATCAGGTATATGAGTATGCTGATGGTTAGCATGGCTAGTCCGGTCGTGTAGAGCACATAACTACTGGTCCAGATCTTTTTATTGATGGGGAATACCATATCCCAACAGAAGCCAGCAAAGATCAATACCGTTCCGGCGATGAGCAGGTTACTGAGCATTTCATGTGTTTTGCCTTTTTGCTGGATGTATTGTCCCACCATAAACCCAAAGATCACCTGTACAACCGGCGCCAGGGCACTTCCCAATCCTTCCGGGTCAAATGGAAGTCCTTCGCCCATATACATATGGTTGGAGCCCAGTACCTGTTTGTCGAGCTGTGTGCCAAAATAACCCTGCAGACTATAGGGATCGCCGGGAGCGCCCAGCCAGTTACAGATGAACCAGTATAACAGCAGTAATATGCCCCCAATTACAAAAGAACCTTTTGTTTTGCCGTAGAAAACGATGATGGAAGCAAAAAAATAACTGAGAGCTATTCTTTGCAATACGCCCAGTATCCGAACATTCTCCCAGGCCTTGAATACAACCTGCTCTCCATCCCAACGCACAAAAGGACTCCAGTTCAGCAAAAGACCAATGAGAAATATAAGCAGGGTTCTTTTGATCACTTTTTTCCAAAAAACGCCTGCGCCGGCCTGTTCAAACCGGGGCATTACAAATGCCATGGCATTGCCCACGGCAAAGAGGAAAAAGGGAAATACCAGGTCGGTAGGCGTGCAGCCATGCCAGGCGGCATGTTTAAGCGGACTATATGTGGTAGCCCAGTTACCGGGGTTATTGACCATTATCATCAGGGCTACGGTGGCTCCCCGGAAAACATCGAGCGAGTAATAACGTTGGTTCATGGCAGGCAGTTGATTATCAGATGAAGATAGCGAAGGAAAGTGAAAATATACAGGCGCATTTGCTTATTTTGCGCCCGTTAGAAAGCAATACAGATGAGCAAAAATGTAATGATTACCGGCGGAGCCGGATTCATCGGGTCGCATGTGGTTCGGTTATTTGTGCAAAAATATCCTCATTACCAGGTAATCAACCTCGATGCCCTCACTTATGCGGGGAACCTGGAAAACCTCAAAGACATAGAAAACGCCTCCAATTACCGGTTTGTGAAAGCCAATATCCTGGATAGTGAAGCGCTGGAGCAGGTATTCGACCAGTACCAGGTAACCGATATCATTCACCTGGCTGCGGAATCGCATGTAGACCGTTCCATTGTATCCCCGCTTGATTTTGTATATACCAATATCATAGGTACGGTAAACCTGCTCAATACGGCCCGCAAAAAATGGGCAGCTGATTATTCCCAACACCGGTTCTACCATATTTCTACCGATGAGGTATTCGGCAGCCTGGGAGAAACCGGCTTTTTTACGGAAGAGACCGCATATGATCCCCGTTCACCCTATTCGGCCAGCAAGGCTTCATCTGATCATTTTGTGCGGGCTTATCATGAAACCTATCACTTGCCAACCATTGTTTCAAACTGTTCCAATAATTACGGACCCTATCATTTCCCCGAGAAACTGATCCCCCTGTTCATCAATAATATCATCCACGAAAAGCCCCTGCCGGTATATGGCGACGGGCAATACACGCGCGACTGGCTCTATGTGAAAGACCATGCAACTGCGATCGATGCAATTTTTCATAAGGGCGTCAGCGGCGAAACTTATAATATTGGCGGATTCAATGAATGGAAGAATATAGACCTGGTGAAACTGCTTTGCAAACTGATGGATGAAAAACTGGGACGCATTGCAGGCAGCAGTGAAAAACTCATCACTTATGTGAAAGACCGTCCGGGTCATGACCGGCGTTATGCCATCGATGCCGGTAAGATCAATAAAGAGCTGGGCTGGAAACCATCGGTGACTTTTGAAGAAGGGTTGAGCGAAACGATCGACTGGTACCTGGCCAATACAGAGTGGCTCAAACACATCACCAGCGGCGATTACCAACATTATTACGAATCAATGTATAGCAACCGCTGATATGAGAGTTGAACAGACAAAACTGGAAGGCTGTTTCATCATACACGATACGGTGTTTGGCGATCAGCGTGGTTATTTCTTTGAGAGTTTCAATAAAAGAACATTCCTGTCACAAACTGGCATTGATGTCAATTTTGTGCAGGATAACCAATCACGTTCCCAGAAAGGGGTATTGCGTGGCCTGCATTTTCAGAAGGGCGAATTTGCACAGAGTAAACTGGTGCGGGTGCTCGAAGGAAGGGTGTTGGATATAGCGGTAGACCTGCGTAAAAAATCGACCACATACGGTCAGCATATAGCTGTTGAACTGTCGGCCGACGGCCATACCCAGTTCTACGTGCCGCGAGGTTTTGCACATGGTTTTGTGGTACTGAGTGAAACGGCTACTTTTTTTTACAAATGCGATAATTATTATCATAAAGCTGCCGAGGGGGGAATCATTTACAACGATCCGGACCTGGGCATTGACTGGGGCTTGCCACAGGAGCAGTTATTGCTTTCTGAAAAAGATACGGTATTGCTTCCTTTGAAAAGCATTGCAAACGAACTCAATTTTTAAGTTATGAAGGGCATTATCCTTGCAGGCGGATCCGGTACACGTTTGTACCCCATCACCAAGGGTATCAGCAAGCAGCTGATGCCGATCTATGATAAACCGATGATCTACTATCCATTGTCGGTTTTAATGCTGGCCGGCATCAGGGAGATACTCATCATCACCACACCGGAAGACAGCGCCCAGTTCCAGCGACTGCTGGATGATGGCGCTGAGCTGGGCTGTCGTTTTTCCTATGCTACCCAGGCTGTGCCCAACGGACTGGCGCAGGCTTTTGTGATCGGGGAGGAGTTTATCGGGAAGGATAAAGTGGCGTTGATACTGGGCGATAATATTTTTTATGGAGCCGGTTTCAGTCAGTTGGTACAATCATTCAATGATATAAACGGTGCAGCCGTTTTTGCCTATGAGGTAAATGACCCGGAACGTTACGGGGTGGTAGCGTTCGACGAAAAACAAAATGCCGTATCCATCGAAGAAAAGCCCAAAGTGCCGAAATCGAACTATGCGGTGCCGGGGTTATATTTCTATGATAATGAAGTGGTGTCCATTGCCAAGCGCATCGAACCATCGGCAAGGGGCGAATATGAGATCACTACGGTGAACAATGAATACCTGCAGCAGGGGAAGCTGAAAGTGGGTATCATGAGCCGGGGAACCGCCTGGCTCGATACAGGCACTTTTGAGTCTTTGAGCGATGCCTGTGAATTCGTAAGGGTAATAGAAAAAAGACAGAGTCAGAAAATAGGTTGTATAGAAGAAGTGGCATACCGCATGGGTTATATCAACCGGGAGCAACTGATGAAACTGGCCGATAAATATGCCAAAAGCGGGTACGGAGAATATCTGCGCAAGCTGAAGAGCTGGTAGTTGTTAGGGTGGCACATTAGCATATATCTAACAGCTATTCTGTTTGAAATGGCGTAACTTTATAGCAGGAATCAAACGCATCTGTTATGTCAACCATAGAATTTAACGAGATGTTGTTGCACAATGCTGAGTTCCTGAAGCCTTTTACCGCTACACTTACTCATGACCAGGATGACGCCCGTGATCTTTACCAGGAGACCCTGTGTAAAGCTTTAGCCAATAAGGATAAATATCATGAGGGTACCAATATCAAAGCGTGGTTATATACCATCATGCGCAACATCTTCATCAATCATTACCGGCGCAGGGCCAAGCAGCGAACCATATTCGACAATACTCCCAATGAATTTCTGATCAACCAGGGCGCTCATGCCGTCAACAATACAGCGCTTTCCAATATCAGCCTGAAAGAGATACAGGCAGCCATCTACCGGTTACCGGCTTTGTTCCGTAATCCTTTCCTTTTATATTTTGAAGGATACCGGTACAATGAGATTGCCAAAGCGTTACACGAACCGCTGGGTACCATTAAAAGCCGCATTCACTTCGCACGAAAGTTGCTGAAAAAACAGATAAGGAGAAGTTGATGGTTATCATCTAACAACTCTTCGCTGCTTTCCTTAATTTTAACGAATGGAACAAGTGATTCTGGTCGATGAAAAGGATATTGAGTTGGGCACGATGGAGAAAGTGGAAGCGCATAAGCGTGCGTTGCTGCACAGGGCCTTCAGTGTTTTTGTCTTCAACAGTAAAGGGGAATTGTTGTTGCAGCAAAGAGCGGAAAATAAATACCATAGTGCGGGGTTATGGACCAATAGCTGTTGCAGTCACCCGCGACCTGGTGAAGATACATTGGAAGCGGCTATGCGCCGGCTGAAGGAAGAAATGGGTTTTGAAACACCACTTCGGAAAGCCTTTGATTTTATTTACAGGGCAGGATTCAGTAACGGACTTACCGAGCATGAGTTCGATCATGTAATCGTGGGCTATTACGATGGACCGGTAATACCCAATTCCAAAGAAGTGAAAGACCATGCTTTCCGGTCTTTTTCAGAGATAGAGGGGTTATTGAAACAAAACCCCGGTTATTTTACGGCCTGGTTCCACATAGCTTTCCCCCAAATACATAACTGGTGGAAACACCGGAATGAAATCTGTTAGTTTTAAGGGCTTTCCATTATTTTTGCGCCGTTCTACCAAGAAATTGCTTTTTTGGCAATCCCGGCCTCGTAGTACAATGGATAGTATAAGAGTTTCCGAAGCTCCAGATCCAGGTTCGATTCCTGGCGAGGCCACATAGTATCATTATTTTATTTTGATAATCAATTAGTTAGATTAATCGTCTTAGGTTAAGGGACGTTTTTTGAACATTTTATCCCTTGTAAATCATTACATCATACTACTGTTTACCTAGCCATTTAATATAACCCGTTGATTTAGATTTAAAGCCCATTTTGTTATAAAATAGATGAGCAACATCTCTTTCTTCTCTATTTCCGCAGTTCAACAACAAAGCGGTTGCATTAGTCTCTTTTGCCCAAAGCTCTACGAATTCAATTATTTTTTTTGCAATACCTGTTTTTCGGAATTCCTTATTAACTATTAAAGCAAGAATTCTAATGTAATTCCCATCTGATTCATAAAACATTCCTCGATGTAATCCAGCCATCGCAACAATTTTATTGCCAATAAGTCCAACTAGTGTTTTATAATCGGAATGCCTCGTGATGCTGTAATATCTTTCTTTGAATTCTTGTTCTGTTGTGCTATACCCTAATTGCGTAATTAAATCTGCAATAGCATTTGTATCGAACTCATTCGCATCTCTTATAATAAGGATATCTTCCATAACCAAGATTTACATTAATAAAAGATGAATTGCTCCGATTTTGTTCGTTGTGTAACCTTCCATGTTTTGATAAGGCTTCGCAGCCATTTAAATTTCTTTTTGCATTGATATTAACGGAAAGAAGATATTCTATTTGAGTAATCGATGTCGCTAGTATATACCTAATCACCTGTTAGGGTTCGATACCTAAAATTAATAGCGGTACTGGTGGACTATTACGTCCCTGTCTCATAACATTATAAACTTCACCTTCATAGTAAGCCGGGCCGCTACTCATTTGAGCTTGCATTTTCTTTGTCGGCAAAATTTCAATTCCCAAATTGATAACACCTCCAGAATAAAACAGCATATGCTTGACAAATAAATCAAAAGCAACAAATGCGTATTTCCCAAATTGAACTTCAACTGCAATTTTGTCTTTCACAAAATCAGTTTGATTGTAACTATAAATTGGCTCACTCTCACCATTAGCAACCAGAAATTCTTTTTGTTCTTTGGCAGTCATTAAAACGCTTTTCTCCATTAATTCACGGTTCAAAGTAATGTAGTAATTATAACGACTTTCAGCCCATTTCTTTTTTGAAAACTCTTTTTCAAATTCAGCATTCAACTCTATTGGTGAAAAAAGATTATTACCAACTTTCCTTTTCTCCTTGCTGACTTTAGTTAAAAATTTTGAGGCATCAATGTTTGCAATTACATCTTTAATTTCTTTATAAAGATTGTTATGATGTACTATTAAATATTCTTCTCCATTCAAATGGGAGCACTTCTGTGCTATTTTCATTTATTGGCCGTTTAAAAAATTTAAAGTGTGCCATTCCTCTGGAATTCTCGACACTTTGTCATTACCGCTTGGCTTGTGGATTGGTTTATTAATTGGTCTTATTTTTAAGACACCCTCTTTTAATTCTGCAATTCTTTTTTTTGCTATTTTACAATAAGCTTCTTCCTTTTCAACTCCTATTGCATTACGCTTGTTTTTGATTGCACCAATAATAGTTGAACCAACGCCAGAAAACGGGTCAAGTACCCAACTGTTTTCTTCCGTCAAAGCTAAAACACAACGTTCAACTAGCTCAATTGGGAATTGGCATGGGTGATTAACTTTTTCGGGATGATTTGATTTTACGTTTGGAATATCCCACATTGCCTTATCCCAATCCTGTTCAATAATTTCCCAAATGTCGCTTGGATTTTTTCCTAACGGATTGCCGGAAACCTGTCCTTTTTTTGGGCCTTTAAAATGTCGTTTACCTGGATACTTTGATGGCACCCGGACATTATCAAGATTGAAAATGTAGTTATCAGTTTTACTGAACCATAATATTGTTTCGTAACGCCCACTAAAACGATTCGAAGCATGAAGTCCGTGTCCGAAATGCCAAATTATTCGATTGCGAAGTTGTAAGCCATGTTTTTTAAAGATTTGATAATAAAATATATCAAGTGGGAATACTTCCCCCTTGTCGACATAATTGCCAACTTGCCAACAAATACTTCCTCTGTCTGAAAGGGTTCGTACTAATTCATCTATAATTTCTTCCTGTGTTTCCAGGTACTTCTCAATACTAGTTTTTGTCTCATAAGATTTACCAACATTATATGGAGGGGAAGTCAAAATAAGATCAAACTTGCCAGCTTCAATCTTTCTGAGAACTGCTAAACAATCCCCTTTTTTGACTTCATAGTCAATCTGTGGGCTTACATAGTCAAATAATGGCTCTTCTATCTTCATATCTTGCTAAATTTATTAGTTCAAATTTAGTATAATAATGTTAAGACTTACAAAAGAGGTTATCAGTGCTTGAAAGCCGGGGGAAAATTCGTTGATAACGGAGCTTAAAGGGATTTGTTCACTGTAAAGCTGGGGTTTAAGAAATTAGTCTCCCCTAAGGAAATAACTGTTGTTTGATCGAAAGGAAATGAATCTACATATTCAGTGTTCTCGACAGGTTTGAACTTGAAAATGTAAGCGGCTTCAACCCTGACCCTTATTTCACTTGTATCTAGTGTGTTTGTGCTTCGTTAGTTGTTCGACTAATTTACCCGGTTTCTTCTCCTATAAGCGAAGAGACATCGAAGAAAAGGTATACCAACATCGAAGAAATAGCGAAGAAAGGGTAAAGAAACAACGAACAAAGGGCGAATCAAACAAGAATCAAATAAGCGGCTTTAGGATACTGCTTTCAAACCCACAATGGAGCCAATCAACGTGATCAGGAAAAAAATGCGCCAGAAATCTGCAGGTTCTTTAAAGAAAAGAATGCCTACCAAGGCAGTGCCCACAGCGCCGATGCCGGTCCATACCGCATAAGCGGTTCCAATAGGCAAATTTTGCGTTGCTTTCACCAGCAGGTACATGCTGATGGTTAAACATACCAGGAACCCGGTATACCAAAGGGTTGCTACAGGGCCGGTACTTGCCTTGGCTTTTCCAAGACAGGCGGCAAAACATACTTCAAATAATCCCGCAATGATCAATATGATCCAATTCATAACTAATCGATTAGGGGACCGAAGGTAGCAAATTAAAAAGCCCCGGGTTGCCGGGGCTTGATGCGTTGTTTCTACAAGGTTAAGCTGCCTTCTTCATCGCAGCGCCTTTGGTGTGCTCAGCGCAAAGTTTGCGGGTCATTTGAGTGCTGGCCATGCCGCAAGCCGGGCATTTACCGGCTTTTGCACCGGTTCCTTTCATACAGTGTGAGCAATAGTAAGTACCTAACTGCACTTTGTCTGCCTTGCAACTGGCACATTGTCCGCCGTCTTTGGTAATGGCATAACATTTCGGACAGGCCCATGCCGCAGGGTTCTGAACATGTTTTTCTTTTTGTGCGGCGGCAGGCGCAGCAGCTGTTGCAGCCGCGGGCTTCTGCTGGGCAAAGCCAACAAGAACGAAGGCTAGGCAAATACTTAATAAGATCGTTTTCATATAGTGGTTTTGATGTTAAATTACTCTTTTAAAATCACTCATCAAAAGCGTACAACCGTCATTAACAGTAAAAAAATCAATACGAATGAACCATGGCCATGGCTTCCCTGGCCATCTGCTGGTTGTATTCGAAAGTGAGTTTTTTATGGTTCACCAAATCAACAATCGTGCCTACCAGGCATAAGCCTCCTGTAAACAAATACAATAAACCCATTCCATTCTGCTTGATCATAAACCGCTGTATGCCACCCACGCATACAAAACCCAATATGCAACCGATCAGGATATCGTCTGTTTTCCGCCGCTTGCCATTGTATACGGCAATAAAACTTTGTAACTGGTCATCTGCCAGTTCACGCGTAAGACTTTGCAGGTAAACCAATTCTTCGCCTTCCAGGGCGGGAATCATGTTAATAAGACTGGGTTTCATTTGTTTTAGTTATAGGGTATAGCAATTGTTTGAGCCTGATAAAAATAATAATTACCGCCGGTATTCCCATCGGATGGCTGAAGAAGGAATCATGAAAATTCAACCGTAACGCGTAATGAATGGCATGCCCGATACCACAACCCGGACAATACTTAAAACCTGCCAGGCTAAACGGACAGAAAGAAAAACCTCCGCCACCCTCAGGCAGAAAAAACAGGATGACCAATGCCAACAGCCAGAACAGTAATTCCATCCTGTACCTGCACCAACGGAACAAGGCAAAAGAACGGGATCGTATGGAACTGAGCAGTTTTTTCATTTTCCAAATGCAGCAATATTGCTGCTGAATATTTTTACTGCGATGGCCAGCAAAATCACACCAAAGAATTTGCGTACGGCCAATAACCCGGCCGGACCCAATATCCGCTCAATAAACTTCAATGAATGCAATACCAGGTACACTACCAGGAGATTAATGAGAATGCCCGATAAAATATAACCGGTCTCAAAGTTCGCTTTGAGCGACATGATGGTGGTAAGTGTTCCGCTCCCTGCAATGATGGGAAACGCAATGGGAACCACGCTGCCTGCATTGGTATCTTTATCGCCCTTGAATATTTCATGGCCGAGTACCATTTCCAGTCCCAGTAAAAAGATCACCACCGAACCGCCAACAGCGAAGGAACGTACATCCAGTCCCAGTGTTTTCAAAAAAGGCTCACCCACAAACAGGAAACTGATCATCAATATCCCGGAAACCATGGTAGCCTGGAGGGTTTTGATGCCTCCCATTTTCTCTTTCAGGGCAATGAGCAGCGGAATTGATCCTACAATATCGATCACAGCGAACAAGGTGAAAGTCACGGTGAGGAGTTGATCGAAGCTGATGGACATGAACAGGGGTTTCATTAAAGATAGATAGAATGTCTGATGTGTCCATGTCTGGTGTCTGATTTGGCCGGCATATTTTTCAATTTTCAAATCAAATCAGACATCAGACATCTCCCTCGGCCTGTGCCATTCTTTTCCTTCCCGGGAATGATTATAAAGTATTTCGTAAGCAAAGCCCGATCCGTTTCGGGAAAGCCTGACCACACAACCATAATGGAGTGTAAAAACATTGAATGACTCTTTCAGCGGCGTGCCGGTAATATGCGAGAGAATGCTGCGTAATACGCCGCCATGGGCAACGATAACAAGCGGACAAGGTTGTTGCTGCAACTGTTCGAAGCACTGTACCACGCGTTCATGCAATTGTGTATAGCTTTCACCATTGGGAACGGCAACATGTACAAAGTCTTTCATCCAGGGGTCTATCTCGTCTTTGGGAATATCATCCCAGGGCTGCATTTCCCAATCGCCGCAGTCCAGCTCCATCAAATGATCGTGGAAGCTGATGTCGTGTTGGGGAAACAGGGCCTCGGCCAGCTTCCTGCATCGTTGTAAGGGGCTGCTGAATACAGTCGCTGCCTGTGCTGGAATATGCGCTTTGGTACGCAGCACTTCATCTGCAAAGGTTTCGGTTACGTCGAGGTCGGTTTGTCCGTAACATATCCCTTTTTCAATAGCGGGAGTGGTATGTCGAATGAGGTAAATATCCATTGGATGCAACTTAAACAGTAATGAGAAAGATAACAAGGGCCGATAAATAAAAAACCAGTTCTGTTATTTGCTGGGTAGCACCCAGGCAATCGCCCGTATAACCGCCGACCCATTTGTTGAAATATTTACCGGCCAGCCAGCCAGCAGCTGCCATTGGCAATAATACCAGCCAGAACAGAGGTTTCAATAAAAACATGGGAGCCAGTGCGCCCAGGCCTGCCACCAATAGTTCAGCCCTGGTTAATTTGCGGCTGGCAATAGGCTTGCTTTTACTGGCATCCATATCCTGCACATAAGCATAGGATTGCATGATGCCAATGGCCATGAGTCTGCTGGTACTATGAGCAGCGATGAGCATGAAAGCAAGCTGTAAGGGGGTGCACAAAACGCTCAGTGAGGAAAGAAAAAGGAATTTAAAGCCCAGTATGCCCATAAGGCCGATGACGCCAAAAGTGCCCAGGCGACTGTCTTTCATGATCAGCAGGATCTTCTCTTTTGTCCACCCCCCTCCAAAAGCATCGCAGCAGTCGGCAAACCCGTCTTCATGAAAAGCGCCCGTAGCAAGAATAGTAGCCAGCATAGAGAATGCGATGGCATAGGAACCCGGCAGGTACCAGCCCATCAAGAAATATACAAGGGCACCGATCGCGCCAATCACCAGTCCCACCCAGGTGAAATAACGGGCCGCTTTTTGCAGCATATCACTGTTGTGGTTGATGGTATGCGGAACGGGAATACGCGTTAAGAACATAACGGCAGTAAGGAAAATATCCCATTGCATGCGCAGTCCCGCTTTTTTTATTGCTGTATGCATATGTTTAACTCTTCTGCGCTACTCCGGCGCTTTCAAAACTGGCCATTTCTTCCATGAACTTTACAGCGCTCTGTACCAGTGGAATGGCCAGGGCCGCACCGGTTCCTTCACCCAGGCGCATACCCAGCTGAAGCAGCGGACGGGCTTCCAAATACTGCAGCATTTTTTCATGCCCCTGTTCCCCGCTGTGGTGTGCAAAAATACAGTACTGCAGTACAGTCGGTTCCAGCTCTTTTGCAATGAGCAGCGCCGCGGTTGAAATAAAACCATCTACCAGTATCACCATCTTTTCCGCTGCAGCCTGAAGATAAGCGCCGGCCATCATGGCTATTTCAAATCCGCCTACTTTCAATAAAAGGTCTATGGCGTCTTGATGGTATTCATTCAGCCTGTGTTTTTGTGCAACGGCTTTAAGCGTATCGGTCTTCGTTTGCAATTGTTCATCCGAAGCGCCCGTACCACGCCCCGTACAGGATTCAACGGCAATGCCGGTTATGGCGCTCATGACCAGTGAAGCGGCAGAAGTATTTCCAATGCCCATTTCACCAAAGCCAATGCAGTTACAACCCTGTGCAGCCAATTGTTGTACGATCTCTTTCCCCTTCGCAATAGCGGCAGTCGCCTGCTCGCGACTCATGGCATGGGTTTCGAGATAGTTTTGGGTGCCGTAACCAATTTTTGCAGGAATGAAATGTGGATGGTTTGCCTGTGTTCCGAAATCGTAGTTCACTCCTGCATCCACTACTTTTAGTGCGATATGATGTTGCCTGGTGAATACATTGATGGCAGCGCCCCCCTGCAGGAAATTCAATACCATTTGCGCAGTCACGGCCTGAGGATAAGGGTTGACAAGTCCCGTTGCTGCAATGCCATGGTCGCCTGCAAAAACAACGATATGCGGCTGGTTGATGACAGGATGAACGGAACCCTGTATCAGGCCTGCCTGCAAAGCAATGTTTTCCAGTATGCCCAATGCCCCCAGGGGTTTGGTTTTATGATTGATAATGTGTTGCAGTTGTTCTTTTAAATGCATGTGGGTATTGATTAAACGGGTAAAAGATCACAGAACCAGAATCCCATGGAAGCGGGATTGGTGGTTGAATGCGTAAAGCAATTGTCGTCTTTGGATTTTGGTGCCTGGTATTCCCGGAAGACTTTTTCGCCAATGGTAAAAGGAATGGGATTCCTGAAAATAGGGCCATCATATACAAATGTGTGGAACTCTCCATTCTCTCCGCATGGATCTACATGGGGAGGGAGTTCTTCCAGGAATGTTTTATCAATCACACGACCCACAAAACTTTGGTCGAGCAGTTCGGCTTTTACGCAAACCGTAATGGTTTTAAAACCCAGGTCAATGAATTCATGAATGAGTTCGGTGGTATCTCTTTTCCATAAAGGAAAATAAGCGCTGATATTTTGCTCGGCAAGTTTTTCTTCGCGGTATTTGCGCAGGTCTTCCAGGAAGATATCGCCGAAAATGGCATGGGTAAAACCGTCTTTGCTCAAAGCTTCCGTTAGTTTGGCCATGGCCTGGTTATATTCTTCCATGGTAGGCTGATCGGCCATCAGCAATTGTTGCAGGGGCAGTTCCAGTTGCATGGCCTGTTGTTCCAGCAGATCTGCCCTTACCCCATGCATGGAAATGCGCTGGTAAGTGCTGTTGACACTGGTTACCAGTTTTTCAATACTATAACCGGGATTTTGCAGGGCATGGTACATGGCCAGTGCACTGTCTTTCCCGCCGCTCCAGTTGAAATAAGCTTTGTATGCCATGTTATTGTTTGATGGTTAGGGGGATACCGCTTACCAGCAAGACTACTTTTGCCGCTTTGGAAGCAACGTATTGATTGGCCCAACCCTGCAGATCGGTGAATTTTCGGCCAATCTCCGTTTCGGCATGAACGCCCATGCCAATCTCATTGCTTACGATGATAAAAGTTCCTTCCTTTTTTTCCAGTGCATCAATCTCCTGCCTGAATGCAGCGAGCGACTGGTCTATATCATTTTTAAATTCCAGAAAAAAATTAGTGAGCCAG
Organism: Sediminibacterium sp.; assembly: GCA_041798205.1. GTDB lineage: Bacteria > Bacteroidota > Bacteroidia > Chitinophagales > Chitinophagaceae > Sediminibacterium. The sequence goes on along the minus strand of JBHCAK010000008.1, from coordinate 121,174 downwards.
AGGGTTACACAATCTATTACTGCTACCTGGCGATCAATGGGAAGGGCGCTTACCGCTTTCTGTGTTTCGTAGCTGGTCCATTCCGGACCGCGATCGTTCTGATGTCTTTTAATACGGTCACTGAAATCGCCTCCCCAGTCCCTGGCCGTTGCCACATATACCGGGTTACTGCTCAGTGAAAGCGCCAGCTGCTGCGCATAACTGCTTTTGCCGCTACGCGCACCGCCTGTAATGAAAATGATCATGATGCAATTGTTTTTTCCTCGTAAAGCGAAAGGTATTTCTGCGTTAAATGAGCGGGTACTTTGAACAGGTGCGGATGGAATAAGGCGGCCAGTAATTCGATGCCATCAGTTAAAGTGCTGGCGCTGGGTTGCGTGAAAAGATCAAAGTCAATTACATAGACCTGCCTGTGCTGTACTGCCTGCAATGATTCCCATCCTGCTTTTTGCGTGAGCAGGTGCAATTCTTCCCTGGCGCGGGTTACTTCAAAACCACAGGGGGCAATGACCAATACTTCGGGATTGTATTTTACTATTCTGTCCCACTGCGTTACAATAGAATCGCCCGCAGGGTTGCCCAGCATATCAATACCACCTGCCTGCGCCACCTGGTAAGGTATCCAGTGTCCGCAATTGTAAATGGGATCAATCCATTCCATGATCATAACAGGCTTCAGGGGCATACGGTGGGCACGCAGGGTATCAAGTATGACATCGGTTCTTTTTTTAAGCGATGCCAGGTAAGCATAAGCGGCTTCTTCTTTTCCCAATGCCGTAGCAATTACGATGGCGGTATGGTAAACATCATCCAGACTTTGCGGCGTAAGTGGGATGAGCAAGGGTTGTTTTTCCAGTTGAGCAACAGCAGCATGGGTGCAGGCAGTATCTATCTGACATACTTCACATACATCCTGCGTGAAAATGACATCGGGCTTCAGCTCCCTGAGCAGGGGCTCGTCAACATAATACAGGCTCTTACCCTGTGCTTTGGAGGCAGAAAAAATGCGGTCGATCTCCTGACTGGAATAGTGGTTGCCTTCGAGCAGGCATCGCACTATTTTAGGCTTTTCAGCCAATGCCGGAGGAAAGCATTCAAAAGTTACCCCGTGCAGCAGGTCCTGCAAACCCATATCATAGATCATACGGGTGGCCGCCGGGAGGAAGGATAATGCAACCATAACGATAGATTCAGAAGAGAAAACAAAAGCCTTCCGCAAGGAAGGCTTTTGCAGCAATTTATTGTAATGAAAGAGAGGGGTATCTTTTCTGCAGGTATTCAAACCCGCCGAAGAGTACGGCTCCGTATACCAGGTTCCCTATCAGCATATTCTTCAGGTAAGGAAGTGCCAGTACATAACATCTCATCAATCCATCCATGTCGCGCGTATAGGGCTTGCCGGTAGTGATATCGGTACAACCCCCCAGCCATACGCCAAAGTCGGTAACGATCCAGTGCAGTAAAGCGGCAGCTACAGCTCCGGCAATCACCGAACGGAAAGATACTTTCTTAATGAACGATCCGATCAATACCATCAGCGCAAATGCGCCATAAGTCCAGTACCAGCCGCCATACAACAAACCATTGCCCAATCCCGATGCTGCATAAATTGTTTTCATCATGATAACATCACTCAGGAAAAGCGCCAGCAAGGGAAAGAAATAACCCTTCCATTTGGTATGAAAATACGCGCCTCCGAAAAGCGCCATGGCGCCAATGGGTGTGAAGTTGGAGAGGGCCGACTGCGCACCTGTTGCCGTAGCGGAATAAATGCGTAAGGCAGCTGTTAGTATAATGAACAGCAGGAGCAGTGATAAGCGCGGATTGATTTTGTTGAACGACATATGGTTTGGTTTGATGTTGATGAATTACAATTTAACACTGATGCCGGCCATCATATTGAATCGCTTGCTGTTGTAGCCAACGATGTCAAAATACTGCTGATCGGTGATGTTATGAAAGTCTAAAAATACTTTAATTTCTCTGGACAATGTATAACCTGCATAACAATCGATGGTATAATAATGGGGTTGTTCAGCCGGACCAATATCGTATGGTCCTCTTAGGCGCGACCCCACATATTTGAATGAAGGGATAATGGTAAGCGCTTTCACTGGCTGCAGACTGAGGCTGCTGTTGAAAACAAATTTGGGCCTGCGGTAGAGGTTGTCTGCCCTTTTACCGCCTTCCAGTCCCTGTCCATCTATGAAACTGAAATTATTGCTCCAACTGCCGAAAGCGGCCAATTGTATGTTGCTTTCCACTTCAAACCCGTAATCGTGCTGTTCGTTCCTGTTGGTATACTGACTGGCATAGCTGACCGGATCGGTATAGAAGATGATCAGGTTTTTGGTATCGCGTTTGAAAGCAGCAAAACGAATGCTTTGTTTTTTATTGGCGCTCTGTGTTTGTACTCCCAGCTCGTAAGTAACGCTTCTTTCCGGTTTCAAACCCTTGTTGCCATACTCACTGTACAACTGGTAAAGCGAGGGGACTTTGAAAGCCGAAGAAATGTTCACAAACAATTTGGTGTTCTCATCAATATTATAAGAAGGGTTGAGGGTATAGGTGGCATTGGTACCATAGATGGAATGGGTATTGATGCGCCCGCCCGCTTCAAAATTAAACCCGCCCAGGTCTGTCAGCAGCAAAGACGAATAGAATGCCGTCTGGTGTATCTTGGTACTGTCTTTCCCCAGTGCGCTTGAATAGGGACCGAAAGCGCCCGTGCTGAAAAAATACTGGTTGGTATTCTGGTTGATATACTGGATGCCGCCTACCAGACGCAAATGCTGACTGAACTTTTTGTCGCCAAAAGTTTCCAGTATATAAGAATTACCGGTATAGTCGCCTTTGTAGTATTTGGAATAGATACTGGATACATAAGTGCTGTCGTTCAAGAAGAACCTGCTGGCTTTTTGATAACTGGCCGAGAAGTTCCAGGAAAAATCATGCTTGTTGTAGTGCAGCGAGAATCCGCTCAGGGCATTCCTGTTCCGTGCAGTATAATCTTTTTCGTCAGTGAAAGCCCCGCCGGGGAGATCGGTACGGTAAACACCGAAGTTACCGAAAGCCCTTGCCGACAAATGATTGTTGAACTGGTAGCTCAGTTCGGTGAGTACGCTGGTCTGCTCGAACCCGTCTTTCTTGAAGTCCTTGATACCAGTACTGTCATAGGCTGCAGGCATGCCCTCGCTTCTGGTAAAATTGTACTGTACATTGTAACCGAACTTATCCAGCCGGCCGCTCAAACCAGCGCCCGCACGGAAAGTATGGTAACTTCCATAGGCGGCTGTACCATTGATGTTGGCTTTCTTGCCGCTTCCTTTCTTCATGAAAATTTGTATGACACCTGCAACGGCATCACTGCCCCAGAGGGTGCTTTGTCCGCCTTTCAGTATTTCAATCCTTTCCACCTGGTCCAGCGCAATATTGTTGAGATCGAATGTATTGTTGCTGAGAGAAGGATCGTAAACGGGTGTTCCGTCGATCACGATGAGCATACTACCTACGCCGGCGCCCCTGAAATAAAGGTCCTGGTTGGTTCCGAGCGTATTATTGGAGCCATTGATGAAAAAACCCGGCTGTGTATTGAGTAATTCCATGACGGTTCTGCCCTGGCTGTTGGCGATCATTTTCTGATCGATGACAGTAACAATTTTACCGGTCTGTGATTGTTTGAGGCTGACCCTGTTAGCGGTTACCACTACATCGTCGAGCCTGCCGGTTGCGATAGAATCCCGTTGCGAAAAAGCCGAATTGCCTGCCAGCAGTGAGGCGGCAAGTGTACATAAGAGCGTTGATGTTTTGCTCATTGTTTGTCTGATTTAAATTGAACAATGAGCTTTCAGGAAAATTGAACAAAGAAGAAATATAAATTGCTGCTGCAGACAGCATTTACATTCCATGCCTTTCACCCGAAAGCCTTGAATGAAACTTATTGCTGGCAGGTCTTCTGGCTCGCGCCCCGCTGGTTACCTTCCCATCCTGACGGACAGTGGCAGTAGTACCAGCAGTTGAGCAGCGCTTACAGCTACGGGGATAGCGCCGGATTTACACCGGACTTCCCTTTTAACCCCGACCCTTCGGGGACCAACTACGGTGCAAATGTAATAGGATATTATTTGATTTCCTAGAACATGAGGCGATCCGGTGACCCCCTCTTAAAACCGGGTTACTGTAAATTAGAAAAATCGGGTAATTACTAATAGCTTTAAAGGCTGGCCCAGTTGATATGAATTTACTTTTTGAATATGATATTAATGCAAATCGGATAACGGGGATATCAGTACAGCAATAAATTATTTTAAGACTGCAAATTTGATTTTAAACTCCCTTTTGTTTAATAAACAAATTTGTAGATGGAAAAATTGTTGCCGGTTTGAGGTCAAGATATGCTGCCTTACTGAATTTCAGACTAAAAGCAATTTATTGCTTACATTTAAAGTCAACTGAAACCAACCGTCGCCTATGCAGGGGAAACAAAAACTGAATCTTTTCAGCTTCACCATGATTGTGGTGGGCCTGGTTATTGGTATGGGAATTTTCAGAACGGCGGCAACCAGCGCCAAGGATGCCATTGAACCATCGGTGTATTTTACGGCCTGGATACTGGGCGGACTGGTAGCGCTCTGCGGCGCACTTACCTATGCTGAAATAGGCAGCCGTTACCCGGTTACAGGGGGGTATTACAAAGTGTTTTCCTATGCTTACCATCCCAGTATTGCTTTTGCCATCAACTGTATCATTCTCATCAGTAATGCGGCCAGTTTAAGCGGTGTGGCGCTGATTGGCAGCGGGTATATTGCCAGACTTTTTCCGCAGATTGTCTGGACAGATGTAGATAAAGCCCTGCTGAGCTGCGGGGCGATCATTGTGTTTTACCTCATCAACCTGGCGGGATTGAAAATGAGTTCACGTGCACAGAATATTTTAATGCTCATTAAGATAAGCATGATCGTGGTGCTGATTGCCGCACTGTTTTTTCCGCACCAGCCGCAGGCGGTAACTGCGGCAACTTCTGCTGCACCGGTTTCCATGAGCTGGATACAGAGCCTGGGTGTGAGCCTGATTGCGGTATCGTTCACTTATGGCGGTTACCAGCAGACCATCAATTTCGGCAGTGAAGTAAACAGGCCGGCGAAAAATATTCCGAGGGGCATTTTTATAGGAATAGCCATCATCATTGCATTGTACCTGCTGGTGAACCTGAGCTATTACCATATCATCGGGTTTGATAACATGAAAGGTGAAAGAGAGATCGCTTATGTGGTCATGGAAAAAACCTTTGGTCCAAAAGGCGCCAATGTGTTTTCCTTTTTCCTTTTCTTCGGAGTACTGGCTTATGTGAATGCGCTGATGCTGAGCAATCCCAGGGTTATGTATGCCATGAGCACCGAAAAAACCTTGCCTAAACTCTTTGCTAAAGTGAATGAAAAAAACGGAGTGTTCGCTTCTTCACTGACTGTTTTTGCAGCAACCTGTATGGTGATATTGTTCTTTGCCCAGACTTTTGAGAAAATCCTCAACTTCACCATCTTTCTCGACTGCTTTGGTATGGTAGCATCCAGTGCAACCATATTTGTGTTGCGCAAGAGAACACGTGCACTGGACGGGACGGGCATCTATAAAATGAAACTGTTCCCATTGTTGCCCCTTGTTTTTATGGGAGCTTATTTGTTTGTAGGGTTAAGTATTGCCCTGCAAACACCTGATACTGCTTTGGTGGGCTTACTGGTGCTGGGCGCTTTTATGATACTTTATTTCATTACACATGGATTCAAAAGAAAAAACAATGACGGACCTGTCGTACATTCTGAATGAACTGGCCGAAGAACGGGACGATTATTTCAGAGCGATAGCTCCGCCGATTGTGCAAACCAGCAATTTCGCTTTCCGGAAAGTGGATGAAATGCGCGAGGCATTTGAAGATGAATATTCCACCTGGTTGTATAGCCGCGGCCTGAATCCTACGGTTGAGATATTGCGTAAAAAACTGGCGGCATTGGATGGTGCAGAAGATTGCCTGGTATTCAACAGTGGCGCTGCGGCCATTTTTGCCGCTGTGTTGTCGCAGGTAAAAAGCGGCGATCATATTGTAAGTGTAAAGAAACCTTATACATGGGCGCAGAAAATGTTTGAAGCGATACTGCCGCGTTTCAACGTAACAGTTACTTATGTGGATGGTACCGATACTGCGAATTTCGAAGCAGCCATTCAACCCAATACCACATTGATCTACCTGGAATCACCCAATAGCTGGCTCTTTGCATTGCAAGACCTGCAGTCGGTAGCCAGCCTCGCAAAAAAACATGGCATCGTAACCATTTGCGATAACAGTTACTGCACACCGGTTTACCAGCAGCCCATTGCAATGGGTATTGACCTGGTATTGCAATCGGCTACCAAATACATCAGCGGACACAGCGATACGGTAGCCGGCGTATTGAGCGGCAGCAGGCAACAGATCGAAAAAATATTCAACAGCGAATACATGACCGTAGGGTCGGGTATCCAGCCTTTCAATGCCTGGCTGCTCATCAGGGGATTGCGTACTTTACCAGCCAGGCTGGAACGGATCACGCGTACCACGCAACAGGTAGTGGATTTTCTGAAAACGCATCCGCGCGTTGAGCAGGTATTGTTTCCGCTCGACCCCGCCTTCCCGCAATATGAGCTGGCGAAAAAACAAATGAAAGGCGCTTGCGGACTGCTCACTTTTTTCCTCAAAGCAGATCACTGCGAGACCATTGAAGTTTTTTGCGAATCATTGCAACATGTCCTGATGGCCGTAAGCTGGGGAGGGCATGAATCGCTGATCATACCTAAGTGTGCAGGCATGAAGCCGGCAGATTTCAATGCAAAGGATCCTGAGCACAGGAGCCTGCGTTTATATGTGGGGCTGGAGGATGCCGATTACCTTTTGACCGATTTACAGACCGCTTTTAAAGCTATTGAACACCTTTCATAACAATTTTCACAGCAGTTTGCCAGCCTCCTTTCCGTTTGTCTAAAATTTACGGATCTGGTAGGGAAACCGCTATTTTTGTTATATATGAGAAAGCTGATCATCCTTTTTTGCGCTGGGCTGGTTATGCAGATGCAGGCGAATGCTCAGAATGGCTCCGATCGATGGAACCTGCGCCAGTGCGTGGATTATGCGATGGCCAATAATATTTCTGTGAAGCAGGCCGATATACAGGCCAGGATCAGCGCACTGCAATTGAAGCAGGCCAGGCTGAACCTGTACCCGGCTGCATCGGGTAACGCCTCAACAGGTGTTCGTTTCGGTCGTTCTATTGATCCTACTACGAATGCTTTTGCCACTACACAATTCCTTTACCAGAATTTTGGCGTGAATGGCGGTATCCAGTTATACAATAATGGCCGGCTGCGTAATGTGCTGCACGCTTCGGCATTCAGTGCACAGGCTGCACTTACCGATGTTGCCAAAGCAGCCAATGATATTGCATTGAACGTTTGTACTTATTACCTGCAGGTGCTGGCTTCCAAGGAACAGATCAACATCAGCGAGGTACAGATAACCCAAACCAATGCCCAGTACGAGATCACGAAGAAAAGAGTGGATGCGGGTGTGTTACCAGAATTGAACCTGGCAGAAATAGAAACGCAACTGGCAACAGACAGCAGTAATTATGTGGCAGCCAAAACAACTTATGAACAGAACCTGATCAGCCTGCGCGGACTGCTCAACCTCGACCCCGACGTGTTATTCGGTGTGGAAACACCTCCGGTAGAAAAAATTCCGCTGGAGTCGTTTGCAGATCTGCAACCAATGGCCGTATACCAGCTGGCGCTCGTGAACCAACCCCTGCAAAAAGGGAATGCGCTCAGGATAAAAGCGGCGCAGAAAAATATCGATGCGGCAAGGGCAACCATGTACCCTACACTGAACCTGGGATTCAACCTGTCCACCAACTTTTCCAACTCGTTCAAATATACCAACGGTGCCACTTTTCTGGGATATACTCCCGTTACCGGCGCTGAGCCGATCGTAGCTGTCAATGGAGTGAATTATTACCTGCAGAATCCCCTGTATAAATTCTCACAAAGCAGCCGGAGCTTTGGCGACCTCTGGAAGGGATGGGGCAAACAACTGGATAATAATTTCGGGCAGAATGTTGGCCTGAGTTTATCAGTCCCCATTTTCAACAACGGACAAAACAGGATCTCCTACCAGCAATCGAAACTGAACCTGCAGAATGCAGAACTGCAGCGCAGCCAGAGCGATCTGAAACTAAAGCAGGACATTTATACTGCTTACAACAATGCAACGGCGGCGCTGCAAAAATTCAATGCCAGTCAGAAAGCCGTGACCAGCTCGCAGAAAGCCTATGATTTTGCAATCAAACGCTATGAGGTGGGTTTATTGGGCTCACTGGACCTGATCACCAACCAGAATAACCTGCTGAAAGCTAAATTGCAGCACCTGAGCAACCAGTATGACTATGTGTTCAAGATGAAATTGCTGGAGTTTTATAAAGGCATGGGACTAAAATTATAACAACCGAAACCCCTGAGATTATGAATAAGAAATTAATATGGATCATTGTTGCACTGGTGGTGATCATTGCAGCCTTTGTGGGCATGAAGAAAGCCGGTATTATTGGAAGGGACGAAGGCATCAAAGTATCATCGGAAAAAGCAAGTACGCGTACCATCATTGAAACGGTCAATGCCAGTGGAAAAGTGTATCCCGAAATAGAAGTGAAAGTGAGTCCTGATATCAGCGGTGAGATTGTGGAGCTAAATGTAAATGAGGGGGATAGTGTGAAGAAAGGTCAGGTATTGGCAAGGATCTATGCTGATATTTATTCTACGCAGCGCGACCAGGTAGCGGCAGGGGTAGAACAGGCAAGGGCACAGCTGTCGAATTCAACGGCAGGCATCATAGGATTGAAAGCAACGCTGGACAATGCCAAAGCATCGTACGACAGGCAGAGAAAATTGTACAATGAAAAAGTAATATCCCGTTCAGAATTTGACCAGGCAGAACAGACATACCGTTCTGCAGAGGCCAATTACAATGCGGCGCAGGAGGGATTGAAAGGCGGACAGGCATCGATACACAGTGCAGAAGCGCAGCTGGCCAAAGCCAATAAGGACCTGTCGAGAACCACACTCATAGCACCGATGGACGGCGTGATCAGTCTGCTTGCCGTGAAAAAAGGAGAGCGTGTTGTAGGTACCGCACAAATGGCTGGTACTGAAATGATGCGTGTGGCCGATATGCGCAGCATTGAGATCAGGGTGGATGTGGGTGAGAACGATATACCTAAAGTAAAACTGGGGGATACGGCTCTTGTGGAAGTGGATGCTTACACCAATCGTAAATTTAAAGGGATCGTTTATAAAATAGCGAACCCGAATGTTGCAACAACCGCTGCTACGAATACAGATGTTACGAATTATAAAGTGCATATCAGGCTGCTGCCGGCCAGTTATGAAGACCTGGTCAAAGCCGGCAAGGCCTTCCCTTTCCGACCGGGTATGAGCGCCAGCGCTGATATACAGACCAGGACCAATGTGGGTGTTCTGGCAGTGCCTTTGAATGCAGTGACCACGCGTGAAAAGAACAGCGATAAAACACCCGGCGATAAGAAAGGAGAAAAACCTGCGGGTGATGCCACGGTTAAATCTGTCAGCGCCGGTGATAATACACAGGAAGTTGTATTTGTATTACAGAAAGACAATACGGTGAAAAAGATACCGGTTAAGACTTCCATACAAGACCTCAACTATATTGAGATCACAGACGGACTCAAAAGCGGCGAAGAAGTGATCACAGGACCCTATGGTGTTATAAGTAAAACACTGAAAGACGGAAGCCTGGTAAAAATAGTGCCGAAGGATAAATTGTTTGAAGAGAAGAAGAACTAAACAGTAATAATACGTGAGCCATTGCTGCTGCGAAAAGCATAGTTTTGCAGATTAATATTATTTGTGCTATGCGATTTGGAATAATAGGCAGTGGGAGCTGGGCTACGGCGATTGCAAAGATACTTACCGATAACGGCAATGCGATCAACTGGTGGGTTCGCAACGACAGTACCATCGATTATATTGAGAAACGCAGGCATAATCCGCATTATCTCAGCGCTGTTTATTTCAATAAAACACAACTGGATATCAGCAGCAACCTGGAAGCAATTGTTGCCGCTTCAGATATACTGGTCATTGCAGTGCCTTCAGCCTATGCGGCGGGCACATTGAAAGCGCTTACAAAAGAGCAACTGTACAATAAGAAGATCATTTCGGCGGTAAAAGGCATGTTGCCCGATGGCAACCAATTGCTGAACGATTACCTGGTACAGGCTTTTTCTTTTCCGATCGAAAGTTATTTCACTTTACTGGGCCCCTGTCATGCAGAAGAAATAGCCGCCGAAAAACTTTCTTACCTTACTTTTTCCGGGCAGGACCAGGTTGCAACAACAGCAATTGCCGCTTATTTCCATACAGAATACCTGAACACGGTAGTGAACACCGATGTGCTGGGCGTTCAGTATGCAGCAGTATTAAAGAACATATATGCACTGGGTGCAGGTATTGCGCACGGGCTGGAATACGGCGATAATTTTTTGAGTGTTTATATTGCCAACAGTGCCAATGAAATGGAGATATTCCTGCAGCAATCCAACGATGAGGGCCCTTTTGCAGAGCAATCACATAACTATGCCGCTTCTGTATACCTGGGCGATCTGTTGGTAACCTGTTATTCGTTGTACAGCCGTAACCGCACTTTTGGTAATATGATTGGCAAGGGTTATTCTGTGAAAGCTGCCCAATTGGAACTCAATATGGTAGCCGAAGGTTACAATGCCAGCAGGTGTATTTTCTCTCTCAACCAATCCATCAAAGCACCCATGCCCATTGCTACTGCCATTTATGAAATATTGTGGGAACAGGTAACTGCTTCGGAAGGATTTAAAAAAATAGAAGGATACTTATGTTAAAAAGAGATCGGCTGCAATACCATCGGCAAGGAATTTTCCGTCGGGGGTTAATTGTAATGTATGATCTCCCTGCGCCAGGTAACCCGACCTGAGGTGTTTGTCTGCCGCTGATAATACAAGCGCTGTTTTTTCATTGCCCCAATTGGCGGTGATCCTGTCAAGGTTCAGCCCTTCCATGGTACGCAGGCTGGTCATGATGTATTCATTCAGTTGTTGCGCCGGGGTTAGTATTTCCATTTCATGAGGTGGTATCCCTTTTTCCATGCCGGCCAGGTATAAGCTGTTGTTGGCTATGTTCCATTGCCGGCTTATTCCATTGAACGAATGAGCCGCCGGCCCCAGGCCCAGGTAATGCGCGCCCTGCCAGTAGCTGCTGTTATGCCTGCTGCGGAATCCGGGTCGTGCAAAATTGGATATCTCATAATGTTCAAAGCCTGCCAGAATCAGCTTATTGGTTAACAGGGCAAATTGGCGCGCCTGTACTTCGGGGTCTACATCCATTGCCTGTCTGGTCCTGATCATTTTATCCAATGCCGTTTTTGGTTCTACAGTGAGGGCATAACAGGAGAGATGCGGTACTTGCAGGGAGAGTGCGGTATCGATATTTTCTTCCCAACGTTCATCACTTAATCCCGGTATACCATAGATGAGGTCGATGGTAATATTGCTGAACCCGGCCGTCTGTGCAGCTTTCACCGAATCGATGGCCTGGTATACATGATGGGCACGGTTCATCCATTGCAGGTCAGGTTCAAAAAAAGACTGCACGCCAATACTCAGCCGGTTAATACCTGCATCTTTCCATGCCTGCAGTTTGGCGGGATCGATATCATCGGGATTGGCTTCAAGGGTGATCTCTGCATCTGTGCTTACTTGAAATATTTGTTCCAGGCTATGCAGGAGAGCATGGATCCCGGATGCCGGGAGCAGGGAGGGGGTGCCGCCGCCAATATAAATAGTATTGATTTTTTCAGGAAGATAAGAACGACGCAGCAGGGCCTCCTGTTCAATGGCTTTCAGCATGGCGGGCATCCGCTGAAGGGAAGTGGAAAAATGGAAATTGCAGTAGTGACAGGCTTTTCTGCAAAAAGGGATATGAATATAAATGCCTGCCATGGTTGCCGGATTGTCCGGGGCAAAAATACTGTTTCAGACTTATGCCCCCGTTTCAATATTTTTGTCGCAAATCCATTTTTTGAAGCAGACGCTCCTGATACTTTTCCTGGTTCTGATCAGTTATTCCGGTTTTGCACAGGCCGATTCCGTTCCCACAAAACCCTTGGTGGAAAGCGCAAGGCAAAAAGCCGCCGATACGCAGGCTTTGCCGAAAAGAAAAACTGCTGTAGCACCAGCGAGGCAATTGCAGGCAGACAGCAGCCAGTCGCCTCAGCTTCAGCCTCCGGCAGCTGCTGTGCAAACACAAATACCACCTTCGCTACCCGTGGCAGATACTACTACTTATGCGCGGTATATGCACCATCCTTACCTGTCGGAAAACAAAAGGCCGGTCTTTATGGTGATCGATTACCGGAAAAAAGAATCGAAGGACCAGTTGTTTTATGTATTAGCCGGACTCGTATTTTTCTTTGCATTCCTCAAAGTGGTGTTCCCGAGGTATTTTAAAAACCTTTACAGCGCTTTTTTCCAGACCTCGCTCCGTTTAAAACAGACCAAGGAGCAGCTTTTGCAGGACAAGCTGGCTTCCCTGCTTACCAACCTGCTGTTTGTGATAACGGTAAGTCTTTATGCTGCACTGGTGATCAGATATGAGCAATGGGCGCAGGTTTCTTTCTGGGAACTGGTGCTTTACGGAGCATTGGTATTGATGACTGTTTACCTGGGAAAATACCTGTTCCTCTTGTTTTCGGGCTGGGTTTTCAACAGTCGGGACCCGGCGGCGGGTTATGTTTTTATTGTGTTTTTGGTGAATAAAGCCATTGGCATATTGCTGATTCCGTTTTTGCTGCTGGTGGCTTTTGCTGCGAAACCCGTTGCGGAAGTAGCCCTGACGGTTTCAGGGGGGGTAGTGGTGGTGCTCTTTCTGTATCGATACATAGTTTCTTTTACTGCTATCCGGAATAATTTGAAAGTGAATGCCTTACACTTTTTCCTATACCTTTGTGCAGTAGAAGTGCTTCCGTTGTTATTAATCTACAAGGTATTGATCAATTATATTGACGGAAGGTTTTAATTTTGCAAAATATTAGACTACGGAGCATGGCAAAAAGCGGCCCTAAAAACTCAAGTCCTGTTAAAACAGCTAAGCGGATACTCATTTCGCAACCCAGGCCTGAAAGTGATAAATCGCCTTATTTCGATCTGGAAAGAAAATACCAGGTAGAGTTGGTTTTTCATCCTTTTATCAAACTGGAAGGCATACCTGCACGCGAGTTTCGTAAACAGAAAATAGACATTACCCAGTATACAGCGGTCATTTTTACCAGTCGTAATGCCATTGACCATTTCTTCCGTACCTGCGAGGAAATGAAAGTGTCGGTTGGACAGGATACCAAGTATTTCTGTATTACAGAAGCAGTGGCGCTTTACCTGCAGAAATTCATCCTTTACCGCAAAAGAAAAGTATTTTATGGCGCCGATGGCACCAATAAGAGCATGTTCGATGTGGTGAACAAGCACAAGGAGAATGAGCAATTCCTCTATGTGTGCAGTGAGAACCAGCAGGACAATGAAATTGTGAACTGGTTGAAAGGCAATAAGTGCGGCTACCAGCTGGCATTCATGTACAGGACCATCAGTAATGACATCAGGGAAGTGGTTATAGGCTGCGAATTTGATGTCATTTGTTTTTTTACGCCCAGCGGAGTTAAAAGTTTATTCGACAATTTTCCCGATTTCAAGCAAAATGGCACGGTCATTGGAGCGTTTGGAAATAACACCTCCAAAGCCGTGGAAGATGCGGGCCTGACCCTGGAAATCAAAGCGCCTTCGCCCCAGAAGCCAAGTATGGTGGCGGCGTTGGATCATTTTTTGGGGGCAGGTGTGCAGGTGAAAAAATGATAAACCTTAAAACCCTTTTATGAAAAAACTATTATCTGTTTTGGTATTTGGTTCCCTGTTGGCTGCCTGTGGCGGTGGTAATAATGCCGCCAAACTGGAAGAAGAAATTGCGAAGGCGAAATTGAGGATGGCCGATTCGCTGAGAACAGTTGATTCCCTGAAGAATATTGCTGCCAAACAGCAGAAAACCGTTGACTCCCTGAAGGCTGTTGCTGCTGCTTCCAAACACAATGCTCATTCTTCCAATGTGAGTCCCCGTTATGCCGATGCAGAAGGAACTGCTGCTGCAGCACCCGCCGCGGCACCTAAAAAGAAAGGCATGAGCAATACAGCCAAGGGCGCCATCATTGGAGCCGGTGTAGGTGCCGTAACCGGAGCCATTGTTGATAAAAAACACGGTGAAGGCGCTATTGTAGGAGCTGTCATTGGCGCAGGAGCCGGTGCAGGCACAGGCGCTATCATTGACCATAACAAGAAGAAAAAAGAAGCTGCGGCCAAACAGCAATAAAACTTAATTGCTCAATGCAATGGAGCCCGGTCACTCATGATCTATTAAGCATGAGCGATCGGGCCATTTTTTTTGACATTAAATGTGTAACATTGAGCCATTGAGTATTGAGCCATTTACACATTAATTGAATGAACCATCTTCAACACGAGACCAGTCCTTATTTATTGCAGCACGCCCATAATCCGGTAGCATGGTATCCATGGGGGGAAGAAGCTTTGCAACGGGCAAGGAAAGAAAACAAGCCCATACTGGTCAGTATTGGTTATGCGGCCTGCCATTGGTGCCATGTAATGGAAAGGGAAAGCTTTGAAGATACTGCCACCGCCGAACTGATGAATGCGTATTTCATCAACATCAAGATAGACCGGGAAGAGCGGCCGGACCTGGATCATATTTATATGGATGCTGTTCAGGCTATGACAGGAAGCGGGGGGTGGCCGTTGAATGTTTTCCTTACCCCCGAAGGGAAGCCTTTTTACGGCGGCACTTATTTTCCTCCTGAGCGGGCATACAACAGGGCCAGCTGGACTGAAGTACTTTCGGGCGTTCACAAGGCTTTTACAGAAAGAAAAGAGGAAATGGAAGTGCAGGCCGATAAACTCACACAACACCTGCTCGATTCCAATGCTTTTGGGTTACATAAAGATATAAATGAAGATACCGGTTTGTTTACGGCAGCCGGTGAAGCAGAGATAACCAGGAACATGCTGGCCAATGCCGATCGTGAATGGGGCGGTTTTGGGAGAGCGCCTAAATTTCCGCAAAGCCAGATGATACGTTTTTTGCTGCGGCATTATCATTTTACCAAAGACGAAGACGCTTTGCAGCAGGCCTTGCTGAGCCTGGATAAAATGATCGATGGCGGTATATACGACCAGGTGGGTGGTGGTTTTGCGCGTTACAGTACGGATAACGAGTGGCTGGTTCCGCATTTCGAGAAAATGCTGTACGACAATGCCTTGCTTGTTACGGTTATGGCAGAAGCCTATCAGTTAACAGGACAGGAAAAATACGCACGCTGTATCAGGCAAACGCTGGATTTTATAGAACGGGAAATGACTTCATCCGAAAATGGATTTTATAGTGCACTGGACGCCGATAGTGAAGGCGAGGAAGGAAGGTTTTATACCTGGAGCCGGGCAGAAATTGAAGCTGTATTGGGAAAAAATGCAGCGCTTTTCTGTGAGTATTATGGAGTAACGGAAGCAGGGAACTGGGAAAATAAAAATATTCTTTGGGCAAAAGATCCGCCCGAAAAATCAGCACTACAAAAAGGCATGGAAATTAACGACATGCTTTCTGTGCTGGAATCGGGCAGGCAACTATTACTTTCCTACAGAAATAAGCGGATAAGACCTCAACTGGACGACAAAATCCTGCTGGGTTGGAATGCCCTGATGAACACAGCATACAGCCATGCCTATGCCGCCCTGGGAGATGTGCGGTACCTGAACAAAGCCGTTGCGAATATGCAGTTCATGGAAGCCAGGCTATGCGATCGGGAGGGTAATTGGTTCCATACCTATAAAAATGGCAGGGCGAAGATCCCGGCCTTCCTGGATGATTATGCTTATCTTATAGAAGCCTGTATCTATCTGCAGGAGATCACCGGTAACGGTCGGTACCTGCTGCAGGCCAGGACATTGACAGAACGGGTGGCGGCTGGGTTTTCGGAGCCAGGAACAGGCTTGTTTTTTTATACACCTGCTGAACAGCAGGATGTTATAGTACGTAAAAAAGAAGTTTATGATGGTGCTACGCCCAGCGGAAATGCGGTCATGGCCCGCAATCTGCATTACCTGTCAGGAGTGTTTGACAGGCAGGAATGGGGGCAACAGGCAAGGCAAATGCTGCAATCAATTTCAAGTGCAGTACTCAAATACCCCGGCTCTTTTGCCGTATGGGCGCTCTGTCTTCAGCAAATGAGCAGGGAGATATATGAAATTGTGATTACCGGGCAACGGGCTATGGAGTTTATCGCTCCTGTAATGAAAAAATACATTCCCAATAAAATAATACAGGTGGGGGAAACCGAGGAGCGTATTTTCCCGTTATTGACAGGAAAGGATTTCGGGCAGGCAGCAACTAAATTCTACCTCTGTAAAGATCGGGTTTGTAGTGATCCCCTTACAGATGTAGTAGATTTTTTAGCAAAAATGTAACAAAGAATACGGTAATTTGCTTGTCGGCAGTGTCGGCTTCGATAAACAATTTTGAAATCCTAATTGATTAACACATTGACAATCTAGTTTTACCCGCCTAAAAATTATGGAGATTTAAACGGGATGTTGGCGTAACTGCCAATGCAAAACATATATTTGTCACTGTCATAAATCAGTAATTATCTTATGAAAGGTTATTTGACTACTATTACCATGGCCATGCTGTCCTTATGCCTGAGCTCCTGCTTTTTCAAGAAGGGCGGGAAGGCCAAGGGTATGCCTGATGACGGGCAGTTGCATGGTGTTGCTCCCACAGCAAAGCAGAATATGCGTCCCCCGCTTGGTATGGTGTTCATCCCCCCCGGAGCTTTCCACATGGGTCCGAGTGATGAAGACATCAGTTTCAGCTATACTAATCGTAACCGTACAGTTTCCATGCCAGGTTTTTGGATGGACGCTACGGAGATCACCAATAACCAATACAGGCAGTTCGTGAATTGGGTGCGCGACTCACTGGCATTCAAGATTTTATTCGGTTCCGGTATCAATAAAGAAGATACGATGGCGGTTGACTGGAAAAAAGTGGCTACTATTAAATACGACAAGACTACCATCGAAAAACTGAATGAACTGAACCTGGCTCCCGATAACCGTTTGTATGGCCGCCCGGGCGTTGATCCTGCCAAACTGATTTATCACATCGAATACTTCGACCTGGCCGAAGCAGCCAAACGCGAAAATGCAGGTGTTGCGCGGAAAAATTTCATCGTGACGAAAGACCAGGCCGTTTATCCCGATACCCTGGTATGGATGCGGGATTTCTCTTATTCCTACAATGAACCCATGACCAAGAGTTATTATTCGCATCCCTCCTATGGCGGCTACCCGGTGGTGGGCGTTAACTGGAAGCAGGCTGTGGCTTTCTGTCACTGGAGAACCCATTACCAGAACGCTTACCTGGAAAAACACAATATCGCCGTTGACGGCGATTACCGGTTGCCCAGTGAAGCAGAATGGGAATATGCAGCGAGGGGTGGTCGTACCAATTCCATGTTCCCCTGGGGTAACTATTACCTGCGCAATAAAAAGGGTTGCCTGCTGGCCAATTTCAAACCCGGCCGTGGTAACTATGCAGAAGATGGCGGCTTTTATACCGTTCCCGCCAAAGCGTACTGGCCCAATGATTATGGATTGTACAATATGTCAGGTAATGTGGCCGAATGGACCGGCTCCTATTTCTACGAAGGCGCTTATAACTTTATGCACGATATGAGTCCGGATGTACGCCTCGACGCCAAAGATTCAGACCTGCCCAACATGAAAAGAAAAGTGGTGCGCGGAGGAAGCTGGAAAGACATCAGTTATTATTTACAGGTAGGAACCCGGAGTTATGAGTACCAGGATACAGCGAAATCTTATATCGGTTTCCGCTGCGTGATTGACCTCGCTCCGAAATGGAAAAAATAAATCGAAAATCCAATAACAAACCCCTAACACTAAACAGAAAAAACTATGGCTTCCGGAATCTCCCCCGCAACGAACCGTATTGTAAATGTAATTGTATGTCTTGGCGCCGCTGTTGTAATCTTCGGTGCAATGGCTAAAATACTTCATCTTTCCTGGGCCGACTGGGCATTGAAGATTGGTCTTACTACAGAAGCCATGATCTTTATCGTATATGCCATCCTGCCTCCGCCCGATGTAACCCATGGTTCATCAGAGCCGGCTGGTGCAGGTAACCCCGCATTGGGCGTAATGGAAAAAATGCTGCACGAAGCGGATATCACACCCACTAATCTTTCTAAACTGAGCGCCGGCTTCCAGAAGCTGGGCACTACCGTAGATAAAATGGGGGAGATAGGAGATGTGGTAAAATCAACCGGCGATTTTTCAGCCAGGACAAAAGAAGCAGCTCATGCACTGGCATCGGTGAAAGAGGCGGTAGGGCATGTAACCACTTCCCTGTCAGGATTCAATGCGGCTACGGAACATACCAAACAATTTCACGACCAGGTTCAGGTATTAACCAAGAACCTGTCATCTCTGAATACGATTTACGAATTGGAATTACAAGAAAGTAACAATCACCTGAAAGCCATGAATCAGTTTTATGGCAAGCTTACACAGGCTTCTGCAGCCATGTCAGGCAGTGCCGATGATGCGCTGAAAGCCAAAGAACAGATCACAGCACTGGCCAATAACCTGGGCAAACTGAACCAGGTATATGGCAATATGCTCAGTGCTATGCAGGGAAGGGCATAATTCAAAGCCCGATTTCAGGAATTGGATCCAATAACTAATTGTAAAACCCATTTGTAAAAACTTAACCAAGCATGTCACTACCCAAGGAACCGCGGCAGAAGATGATCAACTTCATGTACCTCGTGCTTACGGCAATGCTGGCACTGAATGTTTCATCGGAGATCCTCAACGCGTTCAAAACAGTTGACCACAGTTTGATGACTGCAAGTGAAATTGTGGAGAGAAAAAACGTAGACGTATTTAAATCATTTAAAAGGAAATTAGAAGACCAAAAAACACACGACAAAGCGGCGGAATGGATGCCCAAAGCAGAAAAAGCGAAAGCCCTTGCCGATGAGATGTACAACTATATCGAAGGGCTGAAACAGGAATTGAAAAAAGAATCCGGACTGAAAACAGAGAATGGCAAAGAGACTTTTAAAGAAGATGATCTGGATGCCCCAACTCGTTTACTGGTATCAATGCCACCAAACGGAAAAGGAAAAGGGAATGAATTATACGCTAAACTGCAGACTTTTAAGAAGACTTTGTTAGCGATTGATTCAAGTTTGGGTAAGGAGGTAGGTCCCAATTTACCACTCGATTTGAGCGTCCCCCCTACTCATAACGAGGGAGGCAAGGATGACTGGGCCTTTACCTATTTTCATATGACACCTTCCATTGCGGCCTTGACCATTATGAGTAAGTTTCAGAACGATATTAAAAACAGTGAAGCGCAGGTAGTGGATTACTGCCACAAGAAAATAGGAGAAGTAGAAATCGTTTATGATGAATTCAAAGCTTTTGCCGGAACCAACTCACAATACCTCATGCCGGGTGAAGAACTGGTGATTACTGCTGGTATGGGAGCATTCAGTGCCAAGGCCAGGCCAACCATTACCATTGATGGCGTCAACGTGCCACTGAATGCTGATGGAGCAGCTGAATACAAGAGTGTTGTCAATACCCCCGGAGCGAACACCAAAAAAGTAAGGATCACTTATTACAAACCGAATGGTGAGCCTGCTGTTGCGGACAAAGAAGTGAAATATACCGTAGGTGTTCCTTCCGGCATGGTGGTGTCTACCGACAGAACACGCGTATTCTACAAAGGAATCGAAAACCCGCTGAGTGTTACAAGCGGGGGAGGGGATGAGAAGGTGCATGTGAACGTGGAAGGAAATGATGTTAGCATCAATAAAGCCGGTCCCGGTCAGTATATTGTAAAAGCCAACCAGCTGGGAACCGTACACGTGATTGCTTCCGATGGTAAAACCACCCAAAAAGTAGCGATACCTGTGAAGCGTATCCCGGATCCCATTGCCATTGTGGGCGGAAGCGCGGGAGGTACCATGAATGCGAATGTATTCAGGGTACAGACAGGTGTGATCGCCGATCTGCGCGACTTTGTTTTTGAAGGTGTTAAATTCCAGGTGCAATCATTCATGGTGATCTGTACCGGTAAAGGTTTCGACGAGCCGGAGTTTGCACAGGTATCGGGCCCTGCATTCAGCGGTGGCGCATCTGCCCTGATCAAACGGTGCCAGGCCGGGACAACTGTAACCATCGGAGAGATCAAATTGATTGAACCGGGCGGCGGAACCCGTAAAATAGATCAGAATATTACATTCATATTGCAATAACAGCGAGTTATGAAAAGAATCACTTCCCTTATGGTTTTGGCAGCAGTGCTGATGGGCGGCAGTGCAATGGGACAGTTCAATTTCGGCCAGAAGAAAGCGGCGGCTGACACCAGCAAGAATAAGCCGGCAAATACAGGCGCAGCAGGGCGACAGGCCACTGTTACCAACAGGGTTGCCAGTCAGCAGAATACTACTACTGCAGGCGCCGATACCGTTAAGCCCAAAAAAACAGTGGATACTACTACGGTAGGCGGTTTTAGTGACATCACTCCCAAAAGCCTCCGCAACAATACTGCTGTGGAGCGAACCATCACAAGGGAAAAGAAGCCGCTGGCCTATGAACACCTGCGTGAAGACGACTGGCTGTACAGTGAAATGATCTGGCGTGAAATAGATGCCCACGAGAAGATGAACCAGTCCTTCATGTACCCTGGGAAGGATGAAATGGGCGATCAGCGTTTTTTTGCCATCCTGCTGAAAGCGATCCGTGAAGACAGTGTAGTTGCTTTCTCAGCGGAAGGTGGTGATGACCGCTTTACCAAACCATTGGAGTACAGCGATATCAGCAAAATGCTGAAAGGCACACTGGATACCCAACTGGTACAAAACGCCAACAACCCCAATATCTACGATACTACAGTGATCTTTGATACCAAATATGCACCTAACCCTGATTCTATCTATACTTTCAGGTTAAAGGAGCAATGGATATTTGATAAGGAGGCAAGCCGCATGTTCTGCAGGATCATTGGCATTGCACCGGTGGCAAAGATCATGGTGAATAATAAGTCTACCAGTAAAACACTTTTCTGGATCCATTATCCCGATCTGCGCCAGACGCTGACCAAATACCTCGTATATAATCCCAAAAGCTTTGCCAGCCGCATGACCTGGGAAGATCTTTTTGAGAGCCGCTATTTTTCCAGCTACGTCATCAAGACCAGCAATAATAACCCGACAGATAAATTCCTGAGCGGACTGATCAGGGACCCGCTGTTCCGGTTGTTGGAAGGGGATAACATCAAGGAAAGGCTGTTCAATTATGAGCAGGACCTCTGGTCGTATTAGTATTACTCTATATACAATAGTCAAAATGGGGCCTTTTTGGGCCCCATTTTTGTGAAAAATTATATTTATATTATAATTCTTGGCCGGCTTTCATTGTATTAATTAAATACATTCCCTATCTTTACTTCGGTTTTTCATAGGATATTGGATTTTAAAAACGGGGCTGGATTTTTATCCTGGCCCCTTTTTCTTTTAATGATCTGTTAAATTTTCTGATCAAAATACGCCCTCACCAGAGAAGCTTTTTTCTTGCCAATCAAGACTGCCAGGGCATTTTCGTCTGCCTGTGCCACTTTCCTGATCGATTTGTATTCCTTCAATAGCTGCAAAGCTGTTTGCTTCCCGATTCCGGTGATCTGCTCCAGTTCATTTTTAAAAGTGCCTTTTGATCGCTGGTTACGGTGAAAATTGATTCCATAATTGTGCACCTCGTCCCTGATACGCCGGACAAGTTTGAGGCTATCACTGTTCCAGGGAAGTTTAATAGAGTGACTATCGCCCGGAAAAAATAGCTCTTCTTCATTTTTTGCCAAACCCACTACTGTGGTCCTGCCCACCAGTCCCAATGCCGAAATGCTTTCCATAGCGGCGCCCAGTTGTCCCTTTCCACCATCGATAATGATCAATTGCGGAATAGGCTGCTCTTCCGCCAGCAGGCGCCGGTATCTTCTGAACACCACTTCTTTCATGGTGGCGAAATCATCGATCCCCTCAACAGTCTTTACATTGAACTGCCGGTAATCTTTTTTGCTCGGCATCCCGTCTTTAAAATAAACCATGGCTGATACCGGATAACTGCCTTGGAAATTAGAGTTATCGAAGCATTCAATGTGAACGGGTGTTTCCTGCAATTGCAGGTATTCCTGCAACTCCAGCAATACCTTTGCCTTTTCATCTGCTGTTTTATCTTCCAGGTGGAGCATTTTTTTCCTGCGCAACTCTTCCCGGAAATACGCCACATTTTTCTCTGAGAGTTCCAGTAACTTTTTCTTGTCGCCCGCTTTGGGAATGGTAAGGGTAAGGTTTTCTTCAGACAGCTCTATAACGAAAGGTACTACCAGTTCTTTAGCGGTACTGTTGAAAGTATCTCTTAACTGCGCCACTGCAAAAGACAATACTTCTGCATCTGTTTCCTCCAGTTTTGTTTCTACCGGAACGGTATGTGTTTGTACAATGGTTCCATTCTGTACCATCAGGTAATTCACATAGGCCTGGTTGTCTTCTTTCACGATGGAGAAAACATCCATGTCTGCATAGTGACTACCCACGATGACCGACCTTGCCTGGTAATTTTCCAGGTGCTCTATTTTTTTTCTTACCAACTCTGCTTTTTCGAACTGGAGGTTTGCCGCCAGCGATTGCATTTCCGTTTTAAACCGGCTGATAACAGAGCCCAGGCTTCCTTTGAGGATGTTTTTCACCTGTTGTAGTCCTTCGGTATAATCAGCAGGGGATTGCAAACCTTCGCAGGGGCCCTTGCAATTGCCCAGGTGGTATTCGAGACATACTTTGAATTTCCCTTTCCGGATATTCTGTTCGGTAAGGTTGAGTTTGCAGGTACGCAGGGGGACATATTGCCGGGTAAAATTGATCAGTTCACGTACACGTCCTGCAGAAGTAAAGGGGCCCAGGTATTCAGACCCATCGCTGATCTTTTTTCTCGTAAAGAAAACGCGTGGGAAAGGCTCTTTTTTAATGACAATGAAGGGATAGGTTTTATCGTCCTTCAGCATGATATTATACCTGGGCTGGTATTCCTTGATCAGTGAATTCTCGAGCAGGAATGCATCGTGTTCCGAATCAACAATGGTGAATGCAATATGGTGTATGCGCTTGACCAGTTCATGTGTTTTATAACTGGTGAGGTTCCTGGCAAAATACGACGATACCCTTTTACGCAGGTCTTTTGCTTTGCCTACATAGAGTAATACGTTCTTTTCGTCGTAATATTTATAAATACCCGGCTGTTGCGGAATGGTATGGACCAGTTGCTGGAATTGATCGGCTGTCATGCTGTTATATTCATTTATGGCGTATCGTTGTTCCAGTTCACATAATTGAGTTCTGTTGAACTATAATTCCCGGTACGCAGGGAACGATTTACCTGGAAACTTTTAAAAGCTTTCCAATTGCATTGCTCGTTAATGCTGGTGTCTCCTTTGTTGAAAAGACTTCTGATGAAGATTCGCTTTACCTGGCTGCTCTGCTCGTCCAGCAAAATATCTATGCTGCGGATGGGAACATGCCCATCGGCAGGGCTGTAGCTGAGGGTATAACTTTTTGTAGCCAGGTCCTGGAATACAGTTTCGCGGTACAAAGCTTTCATTGCAGGGCTGTCGATATTGCGCTGGAGAAAAATATTCACCCATTGCCTGAATTGCGTTTCGTTTAAAGCAAAGGAGTCTTTTTTCCCGTCTTTGATGGTGATACAATAAGCCGGCTTATGAAGTGCTTTGGCATAAGCAAGCTGGTCTTTAAAGAAAGCGGTCAGCGGAAAAAATTTAGCCGTATCGGCAACAACTGCAGTCGTTTTGGTATTGGAAGAATGATTGCGGCAGGCCATCAAGGCCAGCATGAAAAACAAGAGAACCGTTACTGATTGCTTCATCATACAAAATTATCCAATCGGACTAATAAAAAGCCACCGTCTTTTGAACGGTGGCTCTTATCTCTCATGCGGGTTCAGTTCTATTTGAACAATTGTTTGGTGATCCCCAGCCTCGCTCCATAATCAAGCAGGTATTCCTTAATTGGGTACAGGTTGGAATAGGTGGGCAGGTGCTGGTATCGAACCTGCGGTCCTAACTGGATGGTCACACCTCCTGCCGTTTTGTAAGTGAGGTTCACACCCACACTGGTGTTGATATTCCATTTGCGCAGGAGGGAACTTCCATCGGCATAATGGCGAAGATCGGTAGACAGCAGGTACACTTTTTTATTGAGGGTAAAAGTAGGCTGCACTGATGCTTCGGTATTCACGCCAAAATGTTTGCCATTCAGTATCTCCCATTGGATACCCAGCGGAATAGATACCTGGTACAGCTTATTATCGAGCTGCGTGGCTTTTAAGCCCGAATTATTATTGTAAGGTGAATACAGGTTGATATTCTCAACACCCCGGTAATTGATCAGTGAAATGGTGGCAAGATCATCGGTGGGCGATTGGAAGGTTTCGATATAATATTGGCGGATATTCATCTGAAGACCGGTTTTGAATTTAAGCCGGTTGCTCATGTTGTACAACACTGCAAAACCGAATTCAAGACCGATGGCCGGCTTATGACGTACTACATTATTAACATCGGAACTGCTGTTCTGACTTAAAGGAGAGTTCACAGCAGTACTGGCCGGTTGAATGATCTCCTTTAATTTTTCATCGGTGAGCTTGCGATAGCTGGTGGAAGGAGTGAGATAGAACTGTATACCTACCCTGGAATTCTTTTTATGGGTAGGGAATACAACGGGGTTGTACGTGTGTTGTTCTTTATTGTTCGTGAGGCTTGCAGTAACCAGTTGTTGTACAGTGGTTTCCGGTTTAACGGCATCATTACCGGTTGTGCCTGTCGCGGGCTGCTGTTCATTGTTATCGGCAATAAGTAAAACAGCAGTATTCTGTTGTTGCGGAATTTCTTTGTTCATCGCAAGGAAAGAAGGATTGGGAGGCAATGATTTGAAAGCAACAGCTTTACCCGTGTTAGTTATAACCGTTTTCTCAGGTAAAGGGGCCACTGCTGTTACAGCATCTGCGATATTGTGAACAGTTACCAGCGGTTCATCCACAGGCTGGGGATTGAGTTGCGCCAGTGTGGCAGCAGTAACCCTTCCGGAAGCCATCCTGGTGAAATAATTTTCTTCTACCTCTTTTCCGTTTATAGCTGTAGTAGTGACTTCGGTTGTCCGGATCGGTTGTGCCGGCAAGGGAAGCTGAACCGGGAATTTAGCCGGATGATTGATAAGCAGGGTGGAAAGGGTAAGGGAGGTAATGATGAAGAGGGAAATAAAACTGAGTGCAGGCCATGAATTGTTTCCATGTAACTCCGTACGGATCTTCTTCCAGATATGATCTGAAGGGTACATCCGGTGCTGTTTTACTTCATCGTGTAAAAACTGCTCAAATTCGTCTTTGTAGTTTTGGTGTTCCATAACAAACACGGAATCAATCAACCACCGACTGCTATTTTTTAAACGCAGCCAGCCAATGAAAATCCTGTTTTGGCGTATCTATAATATTTTTCCTGATCAGCATGGTCTCGAGCATTGTTTTGGCACGGGTATACTGGCTACGGCTCGTGCTTTCTTCAATATCCAGCATCATACCTATTTCTTTATGACTGAATCCTTCAATGGCATACAGGTTCAGCACGGTACGGTATCCAATGGGCAGTAACCTGATGCATTCAATGATCTGCCGGGCCTGCATGATGGAAGGGATGGTTTCTTCTTTTACCTGAACGGCCACTGCATATTCCAGGTCAACACTCTCATTGAATTTTTTATTCTTTTTCAAGAAATTGATACAGGTATGCACCACAATTCTCCGCACCCATCCTTCGAACGCGCCCTTGTTCTGAAACGTATGTATCTGGGTAAACACTTTGATGAACCCCTCCTGCAACATGTCCTCCGCATCTTCACGGTTTTGTGCGAAACGGTAACAAACGCTCAGCATTTTGGGACTGAAGCGGTTGTACAGTTCACGTTGTGCCGCCGGATCATTTTGTAAGCAGCCAGCAATGATTACCTGTTCCGTCATGAGGGGTAAAAATGAGTACCCTAAATATAGACATTATTTCCCTTCGTATGCTGCATAATCGCAGCAAAATGTATCTGATGGATGTGTTTTAAACGTTTTCTGAAAAAACCTATCTTAGGACAGACCCTAAACCCTAAGGCATGACGCCACAAATGGTATCACCCGCCCCGCCGCCTGCCACAGGATTGGCGCCCTATTCCGGTCCCTGGACCGAGAATGAAGTCATTCACCTGCTTAAACGCACCATGTTCGGTGCCACCAAGACAGATATTGCCTATTTTCTGGGCAAAACCTGCGCCCAATCAGTCAGTGAATTACTGAACCCTGCAGCTCCCTTACCCGCGCCGCCGGTAAAAGAATACAATACACCTGCCAATGCCAACCCGGCCGACAGCAATATTGCCGCCGGTACCACCTGGGTGGGAGATGCCAATACCGACGGGGCAGTGAACAGCCTCAGGGTAGCTTCCTTCAAAAAATGGTGGATGGGGGTGATGGTCAACCAGGACAGGAGTATCCGTGAGAAAATGACCCTGTTCTGGCATAACCATTTCGCTACTGAAACGAATGTCATCGGTTATTCGCAATACATTTATAAGCACCATGCCATGCTGCGCGCCAATGCGCTGGGAAATTTCAGGAGCCTGGTCAAAGCAGTGACCATCGATCCGGGTATGTTGGTTTTTCTGAACGGACAACAAAATGTGGCTGCTGCTCCCGATGAGAATTATGGAAGGGAATTGCAGGAACTTTTCTGTTGCGGAAAGGGTCCCAATTCACAATACACGGAAGCCGACGTGAAAGCGGCCGCCAAAGTGCTTACCGGCTGGCGCAACAACGGCACAACCATCAGCTCTTATTTTGACATCAACCGACACGATAAAACGAATAAACTGTTCTCTTCTTTTTACAACAATACAGTTATACAGGGCAAAACCACCGCTACCGCAGGAGATGAAGAGGTCAATGCCATGATTGATATGATACTGGCCACCAATGAAGTGGCCCTGTATATTTGCCGGCGGCTATATCGCTGGTTCGTTTATTATGATATTGATAGTACGGTGGAAACAAATGTGATCACACCATTGGCTGCAGTGTTCCGGAACAATAATTATGATATAGTACCTGTAATGCGGACCCTGTTGATGAGCGAACATTTTTTTGATTCACTCTCGCGTGGCAGTCAGATCAAGAGTCCGGTGGATTTTGTAGTGGGACTGTGCCGCGAACTAAAGATTAATTTTCCTCCTCTTTCCGACTATGTCAGCAGTTATGGGCATTGGAATTACCTGATCAACTGGACGAATTCCCTGCAACAGAATATTGGTGATCCACCCGATGTGAGCGGATGGAAAGCCTATTACCAGGTGCCGCAGTTCTATGAAATATGGATCAACAGCGACACCCTTCCCAAACGCAACCAGTTCTCAGATATTATGGTTACCAGCGGCTATACATTCAATGGGAAAAAAGTGCAGGTAGATGGCGCAGAATTTGCCAAAACCCTTTCCCAACCCGGCGATCCGAATAAACTGATCGATGACCTTACCAGGTTATTTTTCCGGATTGATATATCGGCGGCTTCCAAAGCGCAGGTGAAGCAGGACATTTTGCTGGGCGGACAAAACAATGATTACTACTGGACAGGTGCCTGGAACCAGTTCATTTCCACGCCCGGCGATATGGCCAACACAACAACGGTTAAAAATAAAATAAGGGATTTGCTGAAATACCTGATGGATCTCTCTGAATACCAACTTGCTTAAAACAACAAACAAGAAGAGATGAAACGAAGAGACTTTTTGCGGAACACCGGGGTGCTGATCCCTTCACTGCTGGGCGGATTGTCTGTGAAAGCGTTCAGTCCGCAAGACCTGTTAATGCAGGGCATGTTCCTGCCTACAACAGAAACGGATCATGTGCTGGTGATTATACAGTTGAGTGGAGGTAACGACGGATTGAATACGGTGATTCCCCTGGAGTATTTCGGTAATTATATCAGTGCCAGGAGCAATATTTATATTCCCCAGCAAACAGTACTGACGTTGGATGGTACGCAGAAAGTAGGATTGCATCCTGCCATGACGGGCTTGCAAAGTATGTACAATGAAGGAAGGTTGAAGCTGATCCATTCAGTTGGCTACCCGCAACCCAGTTTCTCCCATTTCAGGGCAACGGATATCTGGATGAGCGGAAGTGATAGCACTACTACTGTTAACAGCGGATGGGCCGGCCGTTACCTGAATTATGAATATCCCAATTTCCCCAATGGTTATCCCAATAGCAGTATGCGAGATCCGCTGGCCATCCAGATCGGTTCCATTACTTCGCTTACCCTCCAGGGGCCTGCGGTGAGTATGGGCATGAGCATCAGCAATACCAATAATTTTTACAACCTCATCAACGGCGTACAGGATCCTGCGCCCGATACACCCGCAGGAAAGGAATTGAAATTTGTGCGTATGGTGGCGCAGCAGACACAGCAATATGCTGCAGTGATCAAAGATGCTGCTGCGAAAGTAACGCAACAGGTCACTTATCCCACCAATAACTCCCTGGCCGACCAGTTGAAAATTGTAGCCAGGCTTATCAGCGGCGGATTACAGACACGTGTCTATTTGGTCAATTATGGTGGCTTTGATACCCATTCTGCACAAGTGAACAGCACCGATAATACTACCGGAGCCCATGCCAACCTGTTGAAACATGTAAGTGAAGCCATCAAGGCTTTTGAAGATGATCTTAAATTCCAGAAAGTAGACGAGAGGGTAGTGGGAATGACTTTTTCTGAATTTGGCAGACGCATCAAAAGCAATGGCAGTACAGGAACCGATCACGGATCGGCAGCGCCCATGTTTGTTTTCGGCAAGAATGTGATCGGGGGCATACTGGGTGATACGCCCAATATTGCGGCAAGTGTGAATGTGAACGACAACCTTCCTTTTCAATACGATTTCAGGAGTGTGTATGCCACTTTATTATCCAACTGGTTATGCGTGGATAACAACAACCTGCAACAGATACTGCTGAAGAATTTCCAGGTGCTTTCGCTGGTAAATGCCGTGTCTTGTAAAAAGCCGGTGAACTTATCCGGTGAAACGCTCATTACTAATTATCCCAATCCTTTCACCAGTTCAACAGTGATCAGTTTCAAAACCGGCGGCGGTCATACACTGGTGCAAATCATGGATACCACCGGCAGGGTTATTACCAACCTGACCGATAAGGAATACAATGCAGGTAATTATACAATTGTATTTAACAGTGGTAACCTGCCCACCGGTATTTATTATGCGCGTTTCCAGAACCTGGCCGTACAGCAGGTGAGGACAATGATAAAAGCGAGGTAGCGGCTGCGCAGCAATAAAGATGATTTTTATCTTTTAAGGCACGGGCATTATATTTTGGTTATTTTTATGGCAGTACTGCTTAGCATGTTGATAAGCCCTGCCCATACCGATGAAGTCCTCGTTAAACTGATGAGCGAAGACAACCAGGAAGCTTTTTCGCTGATATACCGTCGCTATTGGGAAGGATTATTCGTTACAGCTGCAAAAGCTTTGAGGGGGAAACAAGAAGCGGAAGATGTAGTGCAGGATGTTTTCCTTTCGCTCTGGAACAGGCGAAAGGAATTGAATATAGAAAGTTCTTTGTCTGCATATTTACAGACAAGTGTACGCTACAAATCCATTCATTATATTGAAAAGAATATTACCCGTCATGACTACCTGGCATTGTTTACTGAGGTAGCCGTTAATATTTTACCACCCTCCGCAGAAATGCAACTGCAATTAAAACAGTTGCAACAGACCCTCCATGAAACAGTAGCCAAAATGCCCCTTAAAATGAGAGAAGTTTACTGTCTCAGTCGCCAGGAACACCTTACCCACAAAGAAATAGCAGAAAAATTAGGTATATCTGTAGAGACGGTAAAAAAGCATATACATCATGCCCTGCAACTCATAAAAATTGCATTGAGCCATCATATTACATCCATTTCTTTGGTACTGCCCTGGTTGTTTTTTTAAAAAATACTGCCATATCCTTACCCCCTCTGCGGCTGCCACCGGACAAATATATTGTACCAAAAGCCAAATGATGGATCCGAAACGAGTGAAGGCCATTTTAGAAAAGTATCGTACCGATACCTGTTCCCCTGAAGAAAAACAACTAGTAGAACAGTGGTATGTTCAATTAGTGGAAACAGGAGAATGGCAATGGGAGTCGGAAGAAAAAGAACAGCTTGAAAAAAAGCTTGAGGCAAGACTTTTGCAACAGATCGATGACGCTGATAGTGGCAACAGAAAAATATATCCTATTTATCAACGTAGAATAATCCGCTGGTGGGCTGCAGCTTCTGTAATATTACTGGTGGGTATTGGCTTTTTTTTGTTCAATAAAACAGGCAAACCAACCACCGTTGCAAAAACCAGCGTACCAGTTGATGTAAATCCACCCCGGGAAAATAAAGCAATCATTACTCTTGCAGACGGGAAAACAATTACACTCGACAGTATGGCAAGTGGTATGCTGGCCCGGCAGGGAAACATAAAACTGGTGAAACTGGCAGATGGACAGATCGCTTATGAAACGGCTACCGGCGACAGGTTAAAGGATATCAGGTACAATACTTTATACAATCCCAAGGGTAGTAAGGTAATTGATATGGCACTGTCCGACGGAACCCATGTTTGGCTGAACGCAGGTAGCACTGTTACCTATCCCGTTGTATTCATGGGGGATGAGAGAAAGGTATCTGTCAATGGGGAAGCCTATTTTGAAGTAGCACACGACGCCACCAGGCCTTTTATTGTGAGCAAAGGGGAAACAAGTGTACTGGTTCTAGGAACCCATTTCAATGTCAACGCTTATGATGATGAGCGGGACATCAGGGTAACACTGCTGGAAGGGGCCGTTAAAATAAGCAATAAAACCAGCAACGGGTTGCTGAAGCCTGGAGAACAGGCGAGAGTAGCTACTAAAACCATCAACATATCAAAAGAAGTGAATCTTGATGCTGTGATGGCCTGGAAGAACGGGAGATTCAATTTTGACAATGCCGACCTGTCTACTGTATTGCGGCAATTGGCGAGATGGTACGACCTGGAGATTGTTTATGAAGGAAATATTCCCGAAAGAGAGTTTGGTGGTCAGATGCAGAGAAACCTGCTGTTGTCGCAGATATTGGAAATCCTTCAAAAAATGGGGGTAAAGTTCAGGATTGAAGGAAAAAAACTTTTAGTAACGGCTGCTCAATAACCTGGCAAAATGAGCGCTGTTATTTAAGTATAAAAAACAGCCAGAAGCATTTGCACTGCTCCTGGCTTGTTTGGATAAGCTGAAAAATAAAACCTGTAAGAATTATTTATTTCAAAACCCGCCTGTTGCCAGGGCAGGCCCAAACACTGCAAGTTATGAAATTATTGACTTGGGAGCCATGCTTTCTATCGTCTTCCGGTATGGCATCCCGACAAATGGTGAAAGCTATGCGGCTCACATTTATTTTACTGACTGCTGCCATTCTCCAAGTACATGCAAAAAGTACCGCACAAAAAGTAACGGTTAGCGGGAAAGATCTGTCGCTACAAAAAATTTTTTCTGCGATAGAAAAACAGACGGAATATATTTTCTTCTTTGATGCGACCTCTATCAGGAAGGCAAGGCCTATAACATTGAACGTTAAGGATTTACCAGTAAATGAAGTGCTGGACATCTGCCTGAAAGACCAGCCAGTTGGCTATTCCATCATGAATAAAACGATAGTGATCAGCCGGAAAACCCAGGCATTCTATTCCCTGGCACCCCCAAACGAGCCGGCTATTATCGATCCACCTGGTATTGATGTTGCGGGCATTGTACTTACACAAGAGGGTAAGGCGCTTGAGGGGGCCTCGGTTTTTGTCAAATCAACCAACAAAGGAGTGGCTACTGATGCCAACGGCCGTTTCAAACTTACAGGTATTGATCCGAATGCCACACTTGTTATCTCTTTTACCGGCTATCTGTCGGAAGAATACGTTCTCGCTAACAAACCGGCATTGAGCCGGTCTGCCATCGTGATCCGTTTACAATTGAGTACGAACAAGCTGAACGACGTAATTGTTCTGGGTTATAACGATAAGAAAAGGAGTGAACTTACCAGCTCCGTACAGGTCATTGATGCTAAAAAACTGAACGATGTCACTTCAAACGACATCGGAACCATGCTACAGGGTAAGGTGGCAGGTTTGCAGGTGATCAGCAGTTCAGGTGTTCCAGGTTCAACAGCTGAGATTCGTTTACGCGGTATTTCATCAGTCAATGCTGCGCAAACCCCATTATTTGTGGTGGATGGGATTATCGGCGGGAGTTACGATCCGAACGATGTGGAAAATGTTACTGTATTGAAGGATGCAGGCGCTACTGCGATGTATGGCTCGCAGGCAAATGGCGGTGTGATCATTATCACCACAAAAAAAGCACGGTTCAGTGAACCGCGCTACGAAGCCAGGATCACTACGGGATTTCGTACGCCGGATTTTGGTAAAATGAAAATGATGAATGGAAGTCAGCTCTACAATTATCAAAAAGAATTGTACCGCGATTATATTCCTACTGACACAGGTAATTCGTATAAGATTGACCTGCTGAAATTTTACAGCGAGAGGCCCCGTGCACTGGAAAACAGTAATACAGATTGGCTTACCACTATTTTTAAACCGGCCATTGTGCAAAACTATCATGTTTCTGCAGCTGCGAAATCGGAAAAGATCGATTATTACTTCGGCGCTACTTATTACAATGAGGATGGCACTTTCATGAATACCAACTTTAAACGGCTAAACCTGCGCGCCAACACCAATTACCGGTTCAATAAAAAAATAAACATCACCAATAACATCAACCTGAGCGCTTTTACCGGCAAAAGTTATGATTACAGTGATATTTATTATGCATACCTGAACCTTCCCTGGGACAATCCATATGATAGCGCCGGTCGTGTGCTGTATGTGGATGGCAATGCTTCCTTTAAATGGTGGAGCAGAGACAAGGTAAACCCCGTTCATACCATTAAAAACTCAAACCATATTTATAAAGGTTTCGATGCCAACTATGATGTTGTGCTGAATATTGGAATTACCAAATGGCTGAATTTCAGCAGCAGTAACCGGCTTGCGGCGGGCTACAATAAGGGAAGCAATTATTTTTCGCCCGATGTAGCGGGTTCATACCACGGCACGGGTTACCTTGATGAGAACAGCGTTTTGAATTACGGTATTGTTTCCAATAACTTCTTCAAGTTTAATTTCAGTCATAATAACCACAGTGTCAGCGGCCTGGTGGGCGCTGCTTTTGAGAAGAGCAGAACCGAATCGCAAGGCGGCACAGGCAGGGGATTGCCACCAGGTTTGAGTGTGCTCAATGCTGTATCGAACAATATAAGGGTAGTGGGCTCTAACAGCGAAACAATGATTCAGTCACTGTTATCGCAGGTCAATTATGCATATGCAAACAGGTATTTTCTGACCGCTTCTTACAGGGTTGATGGCTCGTCTAACTTTCCGAAATCCAACCGTTATGCTTCTTTCCCTTCTGTTTCCGGTGCCTGGATGATCAGCAATGAATCGTTCTTCAGGAGTAAGGTCATCAGTGATTTTAAACTGCGTGCCAGTTATGGAATAACCGGAACACAAGATATAGGCGCCTCGCGCTACCTTGGATTGTATTCCCTGTCGAGCCAGTACAATTCACAGACCGCTGCCACGCCTTTGCAGTTGCCGAGTCCGAACCTGACCTGGGAGAGCAAGCGCCAGTTTAACGGTGGAGTAGACATAACATTCTTTAAAAAGGTAGGGCTCACCGTTGATGTTTACCGCAACATCACCAAAAATTTATTATTGCAGGTATCTCAACCGCTTTCCATTGGATTTGAACAACGTTGGGAAAATGCAGGAGAGATTGAAAATAAAGGAGTCGAAATAAGTCTGAATACCGTTAATATTCAGCATCGCTACTTTGAATGGACAACCGATTTCAACATTAATTTCAACAGCAATAAAATACAAGGCCTGAAAAGCCCTATCATCAGAACAGGCCCCTGGGCCATCTCACAGATATACCGCAACGGAGGAAATCTTTATGAATTCTACATGCCGCAATGGGCAGGTGTAAACAGCCAGACAGGACAGCCGCAATGGGAAAAGCAAACCAAAGATGCGCAGGGAAACGTAACCAAAACGGAAATGACTTCAGAATACGCGCAGGCGTCTTTCCAGGAAGTGGGCTCTGCCTTACCTAAATTTCAGGGAGGTATTACCAACCAGTTGCGCTATAAAAACTTTTCACTGAGCATAAACGCCTACTTTTTGTCGGGCAACAAGGTATTCAGTAATAACCTTCGTTTTGTAATGAATGATGGAAGTGAACCTTATCTTAACCAGATAGTGTTACCCAAAGACTATCGTATCTGGACCAGGCCCGGAGATATAGCTACAAATCCTAGTCCGCAGAACTCGGCCAATTCTACACAAACATCCAGCAGATATTTGAAGGATGGAAGCTTTCTCTCTATACGGAATGTTACACTCAGTTATGCTTTGCCCGGAAAATGGACCCAAAAATTAAGATTAAAAGGAGCTTCTGTTGCCGTAAGTGCAGACAATGTGTATACGTTTACCCGGTTTTTAGGACAGGACCCTCAAACAACCATCACACCGGGAACTTATATCCTGCCGGGAGTATCCGATTTCAAGTATCCCAACAACCGGCAGTTCTTATTCAACATTAACCTCAGTTTTTAAACTATATGACCATGAAAAAAATATTCTGCCTGCTTACTGTTGCCAGTATGCTTGCTTCGGGTTGTATTAAAGAAATTACGCCAAGTGATACCATTACAACCAATTCACTGGTGCAGACAAAAGAAGGCCTGACCAGCGCGGTGAACGGTGCTTATGCTTTATTCAAGGATCATGTTCCGTTTAATGGTACAAGGGACATGACCAATATGTACCTGCGACAATATTTCCAGATGGCAGACTTTGCCAGTGATGATATTGTATGCGGACAGGTAACTACCGATCCCTTCATGAGCAGCTTCACTTTGAACCATTCGCCTGCGCAAACCAATGCCAGGTACTTCTGGTACATTTCGTATAAAATCATCAACGATGCGAATACGGTCATTGAAGCCGCTTCCAAAATTTCAAATCCGGATCAGGCAACGCAGCAATTGATTGGTGAATGTTATTTTTTGAGGGCCTTTGCGCATTTTAACCTGGTGCGATTTTTTGCCAAACCCTATACTGTAGACCCACAGTCGCCGGGCGTGATCCTCAGGACTTCTACAAGCGACGCTTCCCAGAAAACCAGGGCAACTGTAAAGGAAGTTTATGATGCAGTAATTGCCGATGCGGAAAAATCAGCCTCCCTCATGAATATACCAAGAGGGGTACAGTTCGCTTCCAAAGAAGCTGCATGGGCCTTATTGTCGAGAGTGAGCCTTTACAAGGAAGATAACGCAAAAGCCATTGATTATGCCAATAAAGTGATAGGCTCCGGAAGGTTTAGCTTGGAGACCTCAGCCGGTTTTTCTGCTTTGTTTGCCAATGCGCTCACGAGCAAGGAGAGCATTTTTTGCATCGCATTCAACAGCATGGATGATTACGGAAAATTTGGCTCTATTGCCTCCATGTTGTATTCGGATGGTAATTCAGGCTGGGGAGAAGAGTTTGCATCCAAATCATTGAGAGACACAATGAGTGGTCAGCCTAATGACGTGCGTTTGAAATACATTGTTCCCCTAAAAAATAGCTCCGGGGTAGTACAAAAGAAAAATGGAATAGAAATATACTATATCTCTAAATTTTCTTTCCAGGGCAATAGCCCAACACTTAGTTCTCCTATCCTGTTCCGTTTGGCCGAAATGTATTTGAACCGGGCAGAAGCCAAAGCCAAATTGGGAAATACGACAGGCGCCCTGAGCGATGTAGACACCATTCGCAATAACAGGGGCTTATCTACCGCCCTGTACAATGGTATTGTTCCCGCAGGCAAAACTGCGTTGGATATTGTATTAAAAGAGAGGAGGCTGGAACTGGCATTTGAAGGACATCGTGTTTTTGACGTATACCGGAATAAGCAAACACTGAACCGAACCTACTGGGGTTATCACCTGCCAGGTTTGAAAGAGTCAGATATTAATTTATCGCAGCAGCCGGGTGGCTATGCGAATATGCTGGTTCCCTATACCAATAACCGCATCATCTATTATTTGCCGGTCGATGAGATTCAGGTGAACACTTTATGTCGTCAGAATCCATAACCATATAACCCATAAACGAGTTTTATGAAAAGCACAAAATATTTACTTTATATAGTACTGCCCCTATACCTTATGATGGTATTCTCATCCTGTAAGAAGGATGCTGTTGATCCGGGCCCTGATGTTTTATTTTCCTATACTGTAAATGCCTATACGGTAAAGTTCACCAACAAGACAAACAGCGCTGTTTCGTATAAATGGGACTTTGGCGATGGCACTACTTCAACAGAAGCCAATCCTACCCATGCTTATGCCGGGAAAGGAAAATATGTTCCCACACTTTATGCCACTTCCGGAAGCGGTAAAACCAATGAAGCTTCCACAGTGCTGCGAATATCAAAAAGTTCATCGATCAACCTGCACGACAACAGTTTTTCAGATTGGGATACCGTAACACATAATATGAGGGTATCGGTGCCAGGCGCTGGCGGCGGCATATTTCGCAAGGTGAAAATGGACTATGATGCAGAGAATGTTTATTTCTACATTGAAATGGCAACATCAAAAGCAAATAATGATATTCTCGACGTTTACATTGATGCGGATAACAATCCCGCTACCGGATTAATTACCTGGGTTGCCAAAGGAGCCGGCATTGATGTGCTGCTCGAAGGGCAGCCGCTGAACAACTGGTTTGACATGTTTTATCATACCGGCCCCCAGAACAGTTTCAGTTTTGATTACCAGACAGTTACAGATTTTTATGAAATAGGTACCGTCCAGGATGGGGCCGGCATCTTAAAATTTGAAGGCAGACTGATACGATCCAAGATTAAAAACCTGACCGGTAAAGGGCTGAAACTTGCCATGACAGCCACCAAATACGACTGGAGCGCGACCCTCGGTATATTCCCGGACCCTGGAACAGCCGCTCTTTTCCTTGATATGGCAGACTAAGTATAAATACTATGATCAACCGCTAAAACCGATAACATGGAAGCCAAATTTTACCGTATTATTTGTATAATCATTGTTTGTTTCTTTTCTTTTCCTGCAATCGTAAATAGCCAGACCCGGGATTCTATTTATGTAGATGCTGCCTATACCGGGGCCATAGAAACCGGTTCCAGCACCCAGCCATTTAAGACCATACGAAAGGCGTTGGACAAAAGACAGGCAAACGGATTGGACAGTATGGTAAGAGATGAAGTGATCATTGTAAAAGCGGGTACTTATTACCCGGGGCCCAATGATATGATTATTCTTAACCGATACAACTGCGGTAGAAATGGAAAATGGCTTACCATCAAATCAGATACGCCGTTTGCTGCCACTATCAGAGGCGACAGTCTGTATAAAAAAACCTTTGCAGCCATTGTAACTTTTACCGACAGTGCCCAATATGTGAAATTGCAGAGCTTTACCATTGCCGGTCTGCGCAATAACCCCGACTCTACAAAATGGAAAAATACCGATGGAACTTATACGGCTACAAGACCCACTGTCATTTCTATGTACAATGGTCAACCGGTGAGGACGCCTTATGGCGATACCGTATATGAATGCAGGAAGGATGTGAAATTTGGTATCCAGGTAGCCAGTAATTGCCGCTATATTAGTGTGTTGAACAGCGATATCAGCGATGTCTCATGGACTTCGAATGTAGATCCGTTTAAAGCCGACAGCCTTCTTACAGAAGCGGAAAAGAAAATACTGAGGAATGCATGGCCGAATGACAATGCCGGGCCCTTGAATGTATTGGGCTCAGCGGCAACAGCAATGATGAATATCACCATCGATGGCAATGAAGTGCATCATTGTATACCTGGGTGGACAGAGGCCATTACCATGAATGGCTACCTGGACACTTTTAAGATTACCAATAACCTGGTACACGATATCAAGAATATTGGTATTGTTGCAGCTGGTAATTACAGATGGGTGCTCGACCCGGCAAATGGGTTCAGCACACCGGCCTCACAAAATTTCGCCCGCAACGGTACCATTACCGACAATACCGTATACAACTGCCTTTCACCTATTGCCGCTTCTGCCGGTATTTATCTCGATGGAGCCAAAACGGTACTGGTGGAGAGGAACAGGCTGTACAACAATCATGTAGGTGTTTCGATCGGCAACGAAACCAGCAACAGTCATTCAGGCGGGCATACGATCCGTAACAATATTATTTATGATAATGTATGGACGGGGATCATACTGGGAAGTAACGCCGATAGCGCATGGGTTGAGAATACCAAAGTGCTCAACAATACTTTATTCAGGAATAATACTTCTGCAAAAACACTGATCCCTAAAAAGGATGCCAATGGATTTGTTATCATTCAAGGCGGAATGGCTGTTATTGACACTTTCCCCAATGCTTCGGAAATCACTACACAAAGACTGAGTAACAGCAACGATTTGCCAGGCGCCAAGATAGTGGTGCAGAATAATATTTTCAGATCAAGAAAGGGTAAACCGATCATTGCGTTGCAACCATTCAAAACAAACCAATATACAGGTGCAACGCTGATCAATACCAATATTAATACGTTGCTAGACTGGAATTATAACCTGTACTATATAGAGCCCGGATACAATAATGCCATTAACTATGATTTCTATGCGGCCGGTTTTACGGGCAATACCTATAACACGGCGAATTACAAAGCTACGGTTGGTCTCGACTCCAGTTCTATTGGGATTGAGCTGGCTACCACCCCTTCACCGGACCCGGTATTTGTGGGCGGTACTGTTTTTCCCGACAGGTTTAAACTGGTTTCAGGATCTACCGCCTATAATATAGGGAACCCTGCTGCATCCTATGCTATTTCAGGCACAGTAGATTACATTTTTAACGATAGGATCATGGGTTGCCGCATTGATGCAGGGGCACTGGAATTTGTAACTACCTGCGCCGGCTCAATAGTAACTGCTATTAATGAACCTCGTATAACAACGCGCTCCGAAAAAAATACTTACTTTTTATACCCCAATCCGACAGCCAATAATATTTCGATCAGGATATTACGAAGAACCAGAGGGGTGGTTTTAATCAGAATATGGGATATGTTGGGTCACCCGGTTATGGA
The DNA here is from genome assembly GCA_041798205.1 of Sediminibacterium sp. GTDB lineage: Bacteria > Bacteroidota > Bacteroidia > Chitinophagales > Chitinophagaceae > Sediminibacterium. The sequence continues at coordinate 81,467 of JBHCAK010000008.1, read as the reverse complement.
AAAACGAAGCCCGGTTACTGAAGGGATAAATAATATCCGGATTGATAATTTAAAGCAAAAAGGGTTGTCAAAGGGGATATATCTCGTTAATATTTTAGATAACAGTGGCGAGGCAGGAATATGTAAGCTGGTTGTGCAATGACCTTTTATAATGCAAATCAGGGGCTGATTTTAAATTTTGGATAACAAGCGAAAACTTGCTTATTTTTGCAACAATGTAACAAATTGTTGCTGTGCACTCCTTAATAATCATACGTCGTTTGCAGGCAGGCTTCATACTGATGCTCTTCGCTTTCAGTATCACGCCCAAAAAATTCCTGCACGACCTGGTTGCCAACCACCGGGATGCCAGGTATGTTTCTATTAAAAGCCTCGACGGGAAAGATCAGCTGGGCAATGCAGGTTACCATTGTCCATGCGACCAGTTGGTGGCTCAAACACCTTTTGTTTACCAAACCGTTGTATTCGAACGCATTGTTTTTTCTGTGCCCGCTGTTTACCAGCGAGCACCTATTGTTGCACTTCATACACCCTTACCTGCCTTCTCTTTTCTCCGGGGCCCCCCGGCCTTGATGGCTTGAACTTTGCTTAATTGTTGATTTGATACGATTACAAGGCCGTAATGCAGTTGTTTGCTGCATGAACGGTTGTGTTTTCACCATTCTTTTTATTAATTCAATTGTGTATGAAAAAGGCTTTGAAATTATACTGCCTCTTATTATTTGTCAATGGCTTTCCGGCATTTGTAGCAAAAGCCGGAACTACTGTTTTTTTTGGCGATGAAACCCTGCAGGGTACGGTTGTTGATAACAAGACCCGCCAGCCGTTGAAGGGCGCCAGCGTATTGATTCCCGACCTGAAACTGGGGATGGCTACTGATTCACTGGGACATTACCAGTTTAAAAAATTACCCTCCGGCACTTTTTTAATAGAAGTAAAATTTGAAGGATATAAAAGTATTACCAGAAATGTGTTGTTTAAAGGTAATACGAACCAGGATTTTCAATTGGAAGAAAGCGCCACGGAGATCAGTGAAGTAGTGGTGACTGGTAACTCTAAAGCTACCCAGATCAGGCACAGCCCGGTTCCTATTGTAACAGTAGGTCGCGATTACCTGGCTTCCAACCTCAGCACCAACGCCATCGATGCCATTGCTAAAGTGCCGGGTATCCGTGCAGTAACTACCGGTCCGAATGTATCCAAACCCTTCATCCGCGGACTGGGTTATAACCGTATACTCACGCTTTACGATGGTATCCGCCAGGAAGGCCAGCAATGGGGCGATGAACATGGGGTGGAAGTAGACCAGTATGCGTTGGATAAAGTTGAGATCGTAAAAGGACCTGCCAGTTTAAGCTATGGCTCCGATGCCCTGGCTGGTGTGGTGAACCTTATACCCACACCTGCGGCGCCTGAAGGGAAAATGATTGGCAATATCACCACCGAATACCAGACCAATAACAAATACCTGGGCGCATCGGCCATGCTGGGTGCTGCCAAAAACGGCTTTGAATGGTCGGCACGAATCTCGCACAAACAGGCTACCAATTACCAGAACAAATTCGACGGACGGGTATACGGTACAGGATTCAACGAAACCGATGCAAATGCCTCTGTCGGATTGCACGGCAAGTGGGGTTATTCTCACATGAACCTGGTGCTGTATGATAATTTACAGGAGATTCCCGATGGCAGCAGGGACAGCGCCACCAGGGCTTTTACCAAACAAATCACAGAAGAAGATACCCTGCGTCCTATTGTATCTGCATCGGAGTTGAACAGCTATGCCATCAATAAGATCCACCAGCATGTACAGCATTACCGTGTTTTCCTCAATAATAATTTCATCATTGGCAACGACCGTCTCGACCTGAATATCGGATTCCAGCGAAGTGTGCGTCGCGAATTCAGTCACCCGGTACTGTTCACCATTCCGGGACTGTACATGCAACTCAACTCTTATACTTACGATCTCAAATATCATTTTGCAGAAAAAAACAACTGGAACCTGAGTCTTGGTGTGAATGGCATGTACCAGACCAATAATGCGGAAAAAGGAACGGATTTTATTATTCCTTCTTACAAGCAATTCGATCTGGGGCCTTTTGCATTGCTCAAAAAGAGCATTGGAAAACTTGATCTTGCCGGAGGCGTACGCTATGATATCCGTTCATTCAATAATGATGCCTTTTATACAAGGCCCGACCCGGTGACTGGTTTTGACAAACCCTATTATGGTTCGCTTACACCACTGGACATTGCAGTATTCAATAAATACAACCATACATTCTCCGGTTTTTCCGGAAGCGTTGGCGCTACTTATAACTTCTCTGAACAATTCTCAGTAAAACTGAACCTGGCAAGGGGTTTCAGAGCGCCCAATATTGCGGAGATATCGGCCAACGGTGTGCATCCCGGGACCAATATCTACCAGATCGGGAATGATAACTTCAAGCCGGAATTCAGCCTGCAACAAGACCTTGGACTGGTATATGCTTCTAAATATGCAGTGATACAACTGAACCTGTTTAATAACAGCATCAACAATTATATTTATAACCAGAAATTGCTGGCTGTGAACGGACAGGATTCGGTGATAGTAGCTGGTAACCAGACTTTCAAATACCAGTCCGGCAAGGCCCACCTCTATGGCGGCGAGCTGAGTATTGACCTGCATCCTGTAAAGGCATTGCATTTTGAGAACAGTCTTTCTATTGTGTATGCCGATAATAAAAGTACCGGTGGAAACAAAATACCTGACAGTACCCGTTACCTGCCATTCATTCCACCGGTGCATGGTATTTCCGAACTGCGTTTTGATTTCGATATTAAATCGGCCAGTATCAAAAGAGGGTTTGCCAAAGTGCAGGCAGAATATTATGCCGCGCAGAACAGGGCTTTTACGGCTTACGGAACAGAAACTGCCACACCTGGCTATACATTACTGAATGCAGGCATAGGCGGAAGTTTTGTGAACAGTAAAGGCACAACCTGGATGAGTCTTTATATCATGGGCAATAACCTGCTGAACACGGGTTACCAGGATCACCTGAGCCGGTTGAAATATTTTGAACCCTATCGGGGCAATTTCACAGGCCGCAACGGTATTTATAGCATGGGACGGAATATTTCCATCAAGCTGAGCTTTCCTCTCAGTTATAACCTGAAAAAAGCCTGATTCGTCGCTAAAAGAAACGCTGCTACAACAGCGTTTCTTTTATAAAATCATTTTGTACATTGGCAGTATGGATATTACCATCAATACGCCTGCCTTGCTGTTCCCTGCCATCAGCCTGGTAATGCTTGCTTATACCAATCGTTTCCTGGGTCTGTCCAACAGGGTCAGGAGCCTGCATGACAAATACCAGAACCACGAACAGAAGCACATCATTCATGGACAAATCAAAAACCTGCGCTACCGAATAAAACTGATCAAGAATATGCAGACGCTCGGGGTGATCAGCTTTTTGCTTGCCATCGTTTGCATGTTCCTCATTTACAACAATTACCTCGAAGCGGCCAACATTGTATTCGGACTAAGCCTGATCAGTTTTGCTTTTTCCCTGTTTTTGTCATTGATAGAAATTCAACTGAGCACCAAAGCGCTCGAACTGGAATTAAGTGATATGGAGGGTTTATCTGATCCTTCCGTCATAGACTATATCAAACGCCGTTTTGAAAAAGAATGAGTATTGCTCAATTCACCAGTTCCGGCGCTTTGCTCATGATCTTGCGCTCACCGATCTGCTGTCTCCACATGGCATAATACAATCCCTTCTCCGTTAGTAATTGTTCATGACTTCCTGTTTCCACTACTTGTCCTTTTTCCAGTACATAGATCCGGTGTGCGTGCATGATGGTACTTAGCCTGTGGGCAATCATGACTGTGATCTGCTCTTTTTCAAGTGAAATGCTGCGAATGGTATTGGTGATCTCTTCTTCGGTGATGCTGTCGAGCGCTGAAGTGGCTTCATCAAAGATGAGGAGGTGGGGGTGTCGTAATAAAGCGCGGGCAATAGAGAGTCGCTGCTTTTCTCCGCCACTGAGTTTGAGTCCGCCTTCCCCGATCATGGTATCGATTCCCTTTTCAGCTCTTTGCAGGAGATTGTCGCAGCTGGCTTTATGCAAGGCTTCCATCAGATCGGCATCACTGGCATCGGGATGTACGAACAACAGGTTCTCCCGTATGGTACCGGCAAACAGTTGTGTATCCTGCGTAACAAAACCAATCTGGTTGCGTACTTCGTCGAAATTCATTTCCGTTCCGTTCACGCCGTTGTAGAATATGGTTCCTTCCTGCGGCCGGTATAAGCCTACAAGCAATTTTACCAGTGTGCTTTTGCCGGCGCCTGATGGCCCAACAAAAGCAATGGTCTCACCCTTTTTCACATCGAAAGAAATACCATCCAGCGCTTTGTATTGGGCAGTCTGGTGCTTGAATACCACATTATCGAATTCCAGTTCTTCAATCATGCCTATATGACGCGGATGGGCAGGCCTGGGCTCTACTTCTTTTTGCATCAGGGTATGAAAATTGATGAGGGAAGCTTCGGCTTCGCGGTAGCTCATGATGATGCTGCCAATCTCCTGCAAGGGGCCGAAGATGAAGAAACTGTAGAATTGCAATGAGATCAGCTGGCCAACAGTAAGCACCTCTTTGAAGATGAGCCACATCAGGGTGAACGTGATCACCTGGCGCAGGAAGTTCACCATAGTACCCTGTATGAAACTGAGTGAACGTATGCTTTTTACTTTTTTCAGCTCCAGTCCGAGTATCTTATAAGTATTCGTGTTCAAACGGCTCACTTCCTGGTTGGTGAGCCCCAGGCTTTTCACCAGTTCAATATTGCGTAAACTTTCGGTGGTAGACCCGGCCAGGGAAGTGGTTTCCTTAACGATCTTTTTCTGGATGGCTTTGATTTTTTTGCTGAGCAGGTTGGTAACAAAAGCGATCATCAGGGCGCCGCCCAGGTAAATGGGAATGATGGACCAATGGAGCCTGGTAGCATAAATGGTAACGAATACAACACTTACAATGATGCTGAAAAGTACGTTGATCACATAACCGATGAATTTTTCGGTATCGGCCCTCACTTTGGTAAGGATGGAAAGGGTTTCACCACTGCGCTGGTCTTCAAATTCCTGGTATGGCAGACGCATGGAATGTTTGAGTCCGTCTGTAAAGATCCTGGCTCCGAATTTCTGTATGACCACATTCACCACATAATCCTGGAAAGCTTTGGCAATGCGGCTGACCATGGCAGTGCCTACCAGTAAGAGCAGCATGAAGATGATGCCGGAGATGTATTGGCTTTCGGTACGCGGACTTCCATCAGAAGTTGTTTTAACATGCATGCCATACTGGTCGATCAGCTTACCGAAGATCATGGGGTCGAAAAGAGAGAAGGTCTGGTTGATGGCGGCCAGTAGCAATGCGAGTCCCACCAGCCATTTATAAGGTTTGAGGTATTGCAATAATAATTTCATCGGTAGGGTTTAAAGTGCGTTCTTACCTGTCAATTTCCGTACAAATTTTCAAAAAATGACAAAGTTGCCTGACCGATGGATGAACGGTTTTCCACGTCTGTTAACAATAAGATATCTTTAACCTGCTCTTTCTCTGCTGATTAATCGGTAACTTACACAAACCTTCATCATATGCGCTGGAGAAAATTTAACGGAGAACCCATTCAGCTACCCATTAAAACTGCGGTAGAAGAGGCCATTAAAAGAGAAACGGCCAATGGCACCCGGCTGAAAGTTTGTATTGGAACCGACAGCCAGGTAAAAGGAGATGATACCGAATTTGCCACTGTGATCGTTTTTCTTCGTGAGCATAATGGCGGCTTTATGTACATCCACAATGAAAAGACCAAGCAGAAATTCCACATCAAGGAAAGGATGCTGGTTGAAGTGGCCAAAAGTGTGGAGATTGCCTATGAACTCTGCAATCTTTTCATCACTTACCAGGTAGATATGGAAGTGCATGCCGACATCAACACCAATCCGCATTTTAAAAGCAACGACGCTTTACGCGAAGCCATGGGATATATACTGGGTATGGGCTTTGCTTTCAAAGCCAAGCCTGAGGCGTTTGCGAGCAGTTGCTGTGCGGATAAGGTAGTCAACTGATGATGATGCCATTGAGCAATTAGAATTATGCATGGTTGCATTCCCGGATGAATTGCAACAATTCCTCCCTGCCTTCTTTTTTTTCTGAACTTGTTACAAAATGCCTGGGCAGGAACTGCCAGGTTTTGAGTAGCTGGTCAAAAAAATCTTTTATGTTGGCTTTGACCACACCGGGTTTTTCTTTGTCGGATTTGGTGAATACAAGAGAAAAGGGCACTTGCCACAGGTCGAGCTGGTTCACAAAGGCAAGGTCTATTTTCTGGGGCTTGTGCCTGCTGTCGATCAACACAAAGACCATGGTAAGATTTTCACGCTTGCGGAGGTAGTTTTCGATCATCTGCTCCCATTTCCTGCGGCTCGACTGTGACACCTTGGCAAACCCATAACCCGGCAGGTCTACCAGGTACCATTTCTCTGATGGCCCTTTTTCACTTGCTGCACTGGTTACTTCAAAATGGTTGATCATTTGGGTTTTGCCCGGAGAGGTGGAAGTTTTGGCCAGTTTCTGGTTATTGGCCAGCATGTTAATGAGTGAAGATTTGCCCACATTGCTCCTGCCAATGAATGCATATTCAGGCTTGTCGGCCCGGGGGCATTTATCGAAAGATGGACTTGAGATGAGGTAAATTGCCTGGCGGATCAGCATGGAACAATTATTTCTTTCGTTTGATGACCAAACTATCGGCCGGGTATTTTGCTTTAATGCTGTCGCGAATACCTGCGCACCAGTTGATGAGCGCTTGTTTTTCTGTATCGGTAAGCACAGCATCTTTATGAATAAGGTTATAAGAATCCAGTGGCATGCCGCCTTCTTTCAATTCATCTATACACTCATCCAGTTTTTTGTATTGCTTGGCAATTCGGTAGTTACTGAACTCATCGAAATTAAGGTGGTGTTTGCCATCCTTGATATGATCGCCGATCCACCACGCAACGGGCTGTACCTCTGCATACCAGGGGTAACGGGTATTGTTACTGTGGCAGTCGTTACAGGCTTTGGCCAGAATTACCTGCACATCGTTGGGTACAGCATAGGTTTTGGCAATACTGTTGACCGTATCGCCCGATTTATTCTTATCGGGCCTGAATGCCTGCGATACCAGCAGGAGTATCAATAAAATCCATCCTATCCTTTTCAGCATTTTCATAAGGAGTGCTTATTTCAATCATTAAATTAAAACATTTCCAGTCATTTCCTTTGGAATGGGTAATCCCATTACGGTTAAAATGGTAGGGGCAAGATCACCCAGTTTACCGTTTTTAACGGTACCCTTCCATTCCTTGTCGATGATAAAGAATGGCACCAGGTTCAGCGTATGTGCAGTATTGGGTGTTCCATCTTCATTGATCATGAAATCAGCATTGCCATGATCGGCAGTGAGAAAAATGGTATAGCCATGATTGAGACCGGCCTCAACCACCCTTTTTACACAGGCATCCACTGTTTCTGCAGCTTTTATCGCTGCGGTAAAAACGCCGGTATGTCCAACCATGTCTGTATTGGCATAATTCAGGCAAATAAAATCGGCCGTTTCATTTTCTATTTCCGGAACAAGTTTGTCTGTTATTTCAAATGCGCTCATTTCGGGTTGCAGGTCATAAGTGGCCACTTTGGGAGAGGGGACCATTATGCGTGATTCACCGGGAAAAGCATCTTCCCGCCCGCCGCTGAAAAAGAAAGTCACGTGCGGATATTTTTCTGTTTCTGCAATACGGATCTGTTTTTTGCCATTGGCTGCCAGCACTTCACCCAATGTATTGTTCAGGTTGTCATTTTCGAAGATCACGTGTACGTTCTGGAACTTATGATCGTACAATGTCATGGTGGTATAATGCAGGTTCATTTTGTGCATGCCGAAATCAGTATGGTCCTGCTGCGTCAATACTTCTGTAATTTCCCGGCAGCGATCGGTCCGGAAATTGAAGCAAAGTACCGCATCTCCTTCCTGTATGGTGGTCAATGGTTTTTGTGATGCGTCTGTGATCACGGTAGGTTTGATGAATTCATCGGTTATATCGGCTGCATAGGATTGTTCAATAGCCGATACTGCGCTGCCTGCTACGGAACCTTCACCTTTCACCAGGCAATCGTAAGCGAGTTTCACCCTTTCCCAGCGCTTGTCCCTGTCCATTGCATAATAACGTCCGCTTACAGAAGCTATTTTTCCAACAGAACCATTGAGGTGCTCTTGTAATGAACCAATGAAGCCAAGTCCGCTTTTAGGATCAGTATCCCTTCCATCGGTAAATGCATGGATGAATACATTGCCGAAGCCTTCTGTCTTGCATACATCGCAAATAGCTTTCAGGTGGTTGATGTGTGAGTGTACACCTCCATCGCTCACTAATCCGAGTAAATGCAGGGGTTTGTTGTTGTTTTTGGCATAGCGTATGGAGGCCAGTAATGCTTCATTCTTTGCAAACTCACCGGTGCGGATGGCAACATTGATGCGTTGCAGTTCCTGGTATACGATACGGCCGGCACCCAGGTTGAGGTGACCTACTTCACTATTACCCATTTGTCCGTCCGGCAACCCAACTTCTTCCCCGCAGGTGACCAGTGTGGTATTAGGGTATTTGGAATACAAGGAACTTACAAAAGGAACTTTTGCATGTTGTATGGCATCTGCATAAGGGACTTTACCCAGTCCCCATCCGTCCATGATCACCAGGATTACTTTCTTGCTCATCTGTTAAAACTGCACTGTTTAGGTTTGATGAATAGGTATTAACTTTAGCGCAAAACGCACTGCGTGCAAATTTGGCATGTTTTTGGCAATTTGAAAGGAAGATAACACTGAATACCATGAAAAAGATGTTTTTATTAGCTGGATTGGCATTGATGATGTCTCTCGCGGTTTCTGCCCAGCCTGCTGGCGCCGATGCTGTTGTTCAGGCTTTTAAGTCGGTCAATGCTGATAAAATTGCCGATCATTTTGATGATTTTATTGATATGAAGCTGCTGGACAAGGACGAGGTAAAAAATATGGGCAGGAACCAGGCTTCCATTGCCCTGAAATCATTTTTTGCCGAAAATGGCATCAGGGCTTTCGATAAGCAGTCAGACCGTGAGTTGGGTAATACCATGTACCTCACCGGTAAATTGCAGGCAGGCAGCAAGAATTACAATATTACTGTGATGCTGAAACAGAAAGACAACCGTTACCAGATCATTACGATACGTATCAGCTGAACCGGATGGTTGTGCTGACAAGTTGATGGAAAGAACCCCGCATAGCGGGGTTCTTTATTTTACCCCTAGTTTTGCAAACATGTGATACCCGGTTAACCTGCTTCCAAATGGGGAATGCAGGTACAAGACAATGAATAAAAAGATATACGGATGAAATCGTTCGATGAACAACTGGAACACCTGGTAAAGGAGGCATTGCAGGAAGATGTGGGAGATGGCGATCATTCCACCCTGGGAGTGATTCCTGTTGGGAAAAAAGGAAGGGCTGTTCTGAAGATCAAGCAGGAAGGTATATTGGCTGGTATGCAAGTGGCGGAAAAGATTTTCAGGCTGGTGGAAAATACCATTCTTTTCAAAGCCTTCAAAAAGGACGGAGATGTGATGAAGATATGCGAGCAGGCGTTTGAAGTGGAAGCAACTATTCATACCATACTCAAATGTGAGCGGCTGGTACTGAACTGCATGCAACGCATGAGTGGTATTGCCACAATTACCCGTCGCTATGCAGAAAAACTGAACGGGTATCATACCCGATTACTCGATACGAGGAAAACAACGCCTAATTTCCGGCTGCTGGAGAAAGAAGCGGTTCGGATAGGGGGCGGTACCAATCACCGGTTTGGTTTGTACGATATGATCATGTTGAAAGACAACCATATTGATTTTGCAGGCGGATTGGAGCCGGCCATCAACCAGGCCTGGGATTATGTGCAGCGTCACAAACCAGGTTTGAAGATTGAAGTGGAAACAAGAAGTATCGATGATGTAAAAAAGGTTTGCACCATTGGCGAAGGGAAAGTGTTCCGTATTATGCTGGATAATTTTACCCCGGAACAAATTATACCGGCTATGCAGGAAATCAATGGCAGGTTTGAGACAGAAGCCAGCGGAGGCATTAACCTCGATACCATTACTGCATATGCGGCAACGGGGGTTGATTATGTAAGTGTGGGCGGACTCATACACCAGGCCCAAAGCCTTGACCTAAGCCTGAAAGCCAGTTTTGAATGATTGAAAGAATAAAGCATGAGCAAGAAAAATAAACCAGATGCCAGGGGTTTTGTGTACAGTACCAACCCTGATTTTCATTTCGAGCAGGAAGAGGAGGCCGTAGCAACCCTTCCACCGGCACAACAGTTACTGAAGATCTGGCTCGATACCAAACAACGGGCGGGTAAAGCGGTAACATTAATCACAGGCTTTACCGGTACTCAAACAGATTTGGATGAGCTTGGTAAGAAGCTGAAAAACTTTTGTGGTACAGGCGGCAGCGCCAAAGAGGGGGAGATCATTGTGCAGGGAGATCAACGGGAGAAGGTAATGCAATGGCTTTTAAAAAATGGTTTTTTAAAGACTAAAAAAATCTAAGAGAAGATGTCTGATGTGCCGATAAACCAGGCATCTTCCATCAATAATCAATCTCCAGTTTCAGTCTGTCCCTCAACTCTTTTACCAACGGGTATTGTTCTGAGATACGTTCGAATTTTTCCTTGCTGTTCATACGCAGGTGAGCAGGAACGTCTTCTTTTTCGGTGGCATCTACCAGGATGGAAAATGTGATACTCCTGTTGTTGAAAGACTGGTGCAGGTAATCGGTAAGCGCCATTCTTTCCTGCTCTACGAATTTTTGCGCAGTGAGTGCGGGAACCGAAACAGTAAAACGGATGTCGTTTTCAATGGTGAGCAAGGCCATTTTAAAAGTGCCGGCTGAAGAATGTTTCAATTGCTGTTCCAACTGTGCTGTATATGCATCCCAGCATTGGCGTAATTTTTCCATCTTCAGCACTTCCGCTTCTTTTATTTCTTCGATGGCATATTGGTCGCCATATTTTTCACGGAGGGTATCCAGCAGGTTTTTTTTGTTGCCTTGCGGAGGAACAGCTGGTTTAGCGACTGGCCTGGCGATCTCGTTTGTGGTTATTGCGGGCGGAGTAGCCTGGGGTATCTGTTGTTTTTGTTCTATGTATAATTTAGGGCCGCTTGCAGGAGGAGTGGATGTTTTGGGTTGGAGAGCTGTTAATTGTTTGGTACGGAATGCAACGGGACCGTCAATGCGCTTTTTTTTTACCACAACGCCGTTATCGGCGGCAAGTTCAATGGCTTGTTGGAGAAAATTCAATTTGATGAGGGTAAGCTCAACGTGCAGCCGCTTGTTGCGGGCCATTTTAAAATTGATCTCTGCTTCATTGAGTATGTTCAACGCACTTACCAGGTAGGCAATACCGGCTTTGTTGGCAGTAGCGGTGTATTTTTCCTGCATCCCTTCCACTACTTCAAGGAGGGCTGCAGATTTTGGATCTTTGCAAACCAGCAGGTTGCGTATGAATTCGGCAAAACCATTCAACACAAGGTCGCCTTCGAACCCTTTCCGGTTGATTTCATCATACAGCAGCATGGCGCCGGCCATATCCTGTTGCTGTAAACAATCGAGCAGCCTGAAATAATAATCCTCATCAAGTATGTTCAGGTGTTCCAATGTGTTCTGGTAACTGACGGTGCCATTGGTGAAACTCACAATCTTGTCCAGTATGCTCAATGAATCGCGCATACAGCCTTCGCTTTTCTGAGCAATGACCTGCAAAGCGGCTTTTTCTGCTTTGATCCCTTCTTTGTCAACAATCTCCTGCAGGTGTTCTACAGTGTCGTTATTGGTGATCCGTTTGAAATCGAATATCTGACAACGGCTGAGGATCGTAGGTAATATCTTGTGTTTTTCTGTGGTAGCCAGTATGAAAATAGCGTAAGAGGGCGGCTCTTCCAATGTTTTAAGGAAGGCGTTGAATGCGCTGGCGCTGAGCATGTGTACCTCGTCTACAATATACACTTTGTATTTGCCGGCCTGTGGAGCGAATCTTACCTGCTCTACAAGGGAGCGGATATCATCTACCGAATTGTTACTGGCGGCATCCAGTTCATGGATATTGAGTGAAGTGCCCGCATCAAATGAAATACAACTATTGCAGGTATTGCATGCTTCACCATCTGCTGTTGGATTGGTGCAATTGATCGTTTTGGCAAGGATGCGGGCACAGGTTGTTTTGCCCACTCCACGCGGACCGCAGAATAAAAAAGCATGCGCCAGCTGGTTGTTCCGGATGGCATTTTTAAGGGTGGTGGTGATATGCGATTGCCCTACCACAGTATTAAAATTCTGTGGTCTGTATTTCCTGGCTGAAACGATGAATTTATTATCCATAAACAAAGTGCAAGATAAGCATAAGCCCAGACTTAGACTTTATACTCCATTTCCGGGTGACGCTCAAAATTTTTGGTCCGGTCGAATAAATAACGGTAAGTGACCATCCTTCTGCTTGGCAATCCTCCCAGGCTTTTATATACATTGAGCATCTTTGGGTTCCACTCGCCTGCCCAACCCATTTCATATTCTTCATACCACCCTCTGTTTTGGATCAGCAGGGCACATTCATAGATCATGAAACTATCCACCCCGAGCGACTGGTATTTGGGCACAACACCGAAAGCAAGTCCTGTGAGACGCTTATTGACCCCTCTTTTCTTCATCCATAATAACTGCAGTTTTTGCAGCAACCCGAATTTTCCGTTGAAATGTTTGAAATACTGGTTTACATCGGGAATATTGATGAACATGGCAATCGGGTCTTCTTTGTAATAAGCAAACCATACTACCCTTTCATCCATGATGGGTTTCATGGTTTTGAACAGTTTGAGCACCTGCTCTTTGGTGATCTCCTTGGCTTCTCCATGCTGTGCCCAGGCGGCGTTGTAAACAGTGGCAAAATCGCCCGCGTACTTATCCAGCTTTTTCAAAGAGGCATGGCTTGCTTTATAGCCCGGCTTGGCTTTGAATTTGGCATAGCGTTCCGGAAAGCGCGGAGGCAGCGGATCGTCCACTTTCATGGAATAATAGAACTGGTTGTAATAATTCTGAAAACCATATTGTTCAAAAAGCTGCTGGTAATAAGGCGGATTGAATGACATGCCATACATGGGCTCTCTGTCGAACCCCTCCACCATCAATCCCCACCACTTGTCGCGGTCGCCGAAATTAATAGGCCCGTCCATGGCTTCCATGCCCTTGCTTTGCAGCCATGCTTTGGCGGTATCGAACAGGAGGTTAGCCGCATCCTGGTTGTTAATGCAATCGAAATAACCCACACCACCTGTTGGGAAATCTGTTCCCTTGTTGATGTATTTTGAATTGGTGAAGGCGGCAATACGGCCAATGGGCATACCGGTGTCGTCCCTGATTACCCAGCGGCAAGCTTCACCATATTTGAAATTTTTATTTTTGGCAGGATTGAACACATCATTCACTTCATTATCCAGAGGGCGTATATAAGCCGGATTAGACCGATTCATCAATGCGTTTACTTCCAGGAATGCCGTAACAGTATCTCTGCTGGTAATTTCCATTAACTGCATGTCAATAGCGATTTTAATAAAAGTAAGTATTTTGTAAAACAACGAAATAACAGATGTATGCGCCAAAAAAATCATTCCCTTATTCTGTTGATGACGATTCTTTTTTGCGGTCATTATGTCTATGCCCAGCATCATCAATACCTGAAAACGCAGGTGCTGGTCATTGGCGGCGGCGTTGGGGGCGTGGCAGCTGGTATTCAAAGCGCAAGAACCGGTGTGCAAACCATGATCGTGGAAGAAACGCCCTGGTTGGGGGGAATGCTTTCTTCAGCCGGGGTATCTGCAACTGATGGAAACCATGAACTGTACAGCGGTATTTGGCAGGAATTCAGGGAAGCTTTGTACAAACATTATGGTACGAGAAACTTAGCAACAGGATGGGTGAGTTATACACAGTTTGAACCGCATGTAGTGGACAGCATTTTTAAAGCGTGGGCGGGAAACTACGCAAACCTACAAGTGAAGTATCGCTATCGTTTTCGACATGCCATAATAAAAAATAATAAAATCACGGCTGCCAGTTTTGCCAATGCCAATGGAGAAATGCTAACGGTTCATGCAGATGTGGTCATTGATGCCACGGAAATGGGTGATGTATTGGCCAGCGCTCATGTGCCCTACAGCCTGGGAATGGAGCCAGACAAACTATCTGGAGAAAACAGCGGCATCAGTACCGGTAACAACATTGTGCAGGATATGACCTATGCAGCCATATTAAAGGAGTACGATGACGACAGTACTCATTTGTTGCGTAAGCCCAAAAATTATGATCCAAAGGAGTTTGATGGCGCTTGTACTTCTTATTATAAAGACACCACATTAGAAAAGCCCACGGTAGATGCCCGGAAAATGTTGGAATATGGCAGGCTACCCCATCATAAATTCATGCTGAATTGGCCCAGGCATGGTAATGATACTTATCTGGATGTGGTGGAGATGAATCCTGCAGAGCGCGATACTGCTTTGCAGGAGGCAAAAGAAACCACCCTGCGTTTTATTTATTTCATACAACATGAACTGGGGTTTCGCCGGATAGGAATTGCAACAGATGAATTTCCTACCAGGGATCATTTACCGCTCATTGCTTATTACAGGGAAGGCAGACGTGTAAAGGGATTGGTAAGACTCACCACCGCCGACATCATACAACCATTCTCGCAACCAACAGCATTATACAGAACGGCAATTGCGGTAGGAGATTATCCGATCGATCATCACCATGGCAAAAATCCGGCAGCGTCTAAGTCCTTGTACTTCCCACCGGTACCCTCTTTCTCCATACCTGCGGGAGCCTTACTGAACCCTGTAGTGGGCAATTTGATCGCTGCAGAAAAAGCCATCTCCGTCACGAATATTGTCAACGGATCTTCGCGTCTCCAGCCTTGTGTTATGCTTACGGGGCAAGCTGCAGGGGTGATTGCTTCGACAGCAGTAAAACAGAAACGGTCTCCTCTGCAAGTGGATATCAGGTATGTACAATCGGTATTACTGGATTGTCATGCTTACCTGATGCCTTATATAGATGTGCGGCCATGGGACTCAGGTTTCAGATCCATTCAAAAAATAGGGGCAACTGGCATTCTTCGAAGTGTTGGAAAACCGCACGGTTGGGCCAACCAAACCTGGTTTTACCCCGATAGCCTGTGTTCGGCTACTGAGTTACATGAAGGACTGACTCTTTTTGTAAGGGACTGGAATATTGTCTTACCCTTGAACACTTCACCGGCGATCACTTTAGAGCAATTATTACAATGGTTGCAACCGATCCGTCAAAAAATACATCCAGGCAGTGCTCAGCTACTGGCAGACGATGTATTGATCCACCGGAAAGCCTGGCACCTGGAAAACCTCGTTTGCAATAAAGCATTGACCAGGGGTGAGGTAGCCATCATCATTGATCAAATCATTCACCCCTTTGAGTCAAGAGAAGTGAACTGGCAGGGAGGATTTCGAATTTAAAAAATACGCAATCGATGGACTTTTGTTAATCAATCGATTGCGTATTATTAAACAACCTTAAAAATCGATTTAATTAAAGGGTGGGCTGTGGAAAATGTTAATAAAAAGCTATTTTTAGACTGTTGTACTAAAACCCTCTTTTTTAATCAAACTACCTTGTTTTATGAGTAAATACTGGAAAGTTTTTACGATCCTACTGCTTAGTTGCATAGGATGGGCAGCACAGGCTCAAAATCGGACTATTTCTGGTAAAGTAGTTGCCGATGCAGATGGGAAAGCTTTACCAGGAGCGGTGATTACGCTGAAAGGACGTACTACGAAAGTCATTGCCGGAGAAGATGGAACCTTCAAGCTGAATGTTTCAACTGGCAATGTGGTATTGGTAGTGAGTTCGATAGGCTATATCAGTAAGGAAGTGGCAGTAAAAGCCGGTCAGGCTGAGGTCACCGTTGGGTTGGCCGAGCAAAGTAATCGGCTGAGCGAAGTAGTGGTGACAGCCTTGGGTATTCAACGCCAGGCCAAATCGCTAAGTTACTCGGCCCAACGTATCACAGCAGACAAAATCAATGAGATCAGGGATGCTAACTTCGTGAATACCTTGTCGGGCAAGGTAGCCGGACTGGTAGTAACACAATCGGCCAGTGGTCCTGGTGGCCCTGCAAGAGTGGTACTAAGGGGTAACCGCTCTATCCAGGGTAGCAATAACGCTCTGTTTGTGGTAGATGGAGTAGCAATTGATAACTCCACAATTGGCGGACAGGTAGGCAATGATTTTGGCGGTCAAAACGGCTCCGATGGTATTTCGAGTATCAACCCGGACGATATTGAAACAGTCAATGTGCTGAAAGGCGCTGCGGCATCTGTTCTGTATGGTAGCCGGGCGGCCAATGGCGTCATATTGATCACCACTAAAAAAGGAAAAGCCGGAAAATTAGGCGTGGAAGTCAATTCAGGCGCTACTTTAGAATCTCCTTTTACCCTGCCTAAAGTGCAAAACACTTATGGGGAAGGAAATGGTGGTGTTTCGCGTCCGCGCGCAGGAGCCAGCTGGGGGGCTACCAGCACCAGTTATCCCAATAATATCAAAGACTTTTTCAGAAAAGGGCTCAGCGCCAATAATTCGGTTGCTATCAGCAGCGGTTCAGAAAAGGGCCAGACCTATTTCTCTTATACCAATAATTATGCACAGGGATTGGTGCCAACTAATGACCTGAACAGGCATACTTTTAATTTAAGGATCACCAACCAGATCAGTAAACGTTTATCAACAGATGCCAAGCTGACCTACATCATCCAGAATGTTTTTAATAAACCAAGGGTGGGCGAAGAAAGTTCGGTTACCATGAACCTGTACAAAATACCCAGGAGTGTTGATCTGAATGTGTATAAGAATACCTTCCAGGTGCTGGATCCAGGTACAAACTTGTATGTTCCGAATTACTGGACAACTTCTTCCATCTATACCAATCCTTATTGGTCTGTGTACAATACCCACAGGGATGAAGATCGCAACCGGATCATAGGCATGGCTTCTGTAAAATATGAGCTTACCCCCTGGCTGAACATCCAGGGTCGTGTGAGTATGGACAAATACAATGACAAGATCACCCAAAAATTCAATGCCAACACTTTGTTGTTTGCAGGCAAGGGAGGAAGCTTTAGTATCCAGTATTATGAAATACAGGAACGAAACATGGATTTGTTGTTAACCGGTAATAATACCATTACAAAAGACCTGAAAGTGAGTTACAGTGTAGGTAGTTCGGTACTGGACCGTTCCAATATCACCAATGGTGTAACTGCCAATGGCTTGCTGGTGCCCAACAAATTCGACCTTAATTTTGCCCAGACAACTTCTTTCCAAACAGGCGCAGTACAAACGCAATTGCAATCGGCGTATGGAACTGCTCAATTGAACTATAGGGACTATTTATACCTGGATATAACAGGCAGGAACGACTGGTCTTCCACACTGCCCAGTCCTTATGCCTATTTCTATCCGTCGGTTGGTTTAACGGCTGTTTTGTCAGACATGATCAAATTGCCCAGTTTTGTTGATTTTGCCAAGATCCGTGTTTCAGGTACGCAAGTGGGTAACGACGCCCAGGCTTTCCTCTTGACACAGACTTATGGGTTCAGTCCTGGTGGAACCGGTGGATTCATTAGTCGTGATGGTACCCAGGCCATTGCCAATTTGAAGCCCGAATTAACCACTTCACAGGAAATTGGTACGGAATGGCGTTTCCTGAAAGGACGTTTGGGAGTAGACCTTACCTTGTATAAAACAAATTCCAAGAACCAGTTGTTGCAATTGGACCTGGCTCCTGCATCGGGATTCAGCAGCCAGTATATCAATGCCGGTAATATAGAAAACAAGGGTATTGAGTTGCAGGTAACGGGTACACCTATATCCAGGACAAACTTCAAATGGGATGTGGGATTGAACTATGCATTGAATGTGAACAAAGTGATTGAATTGAGTCCCGATATCACCAAGGCTTTCCTCTCCGGTGGCTATGGCCGTACGGCTGGTCCGATTGTTACGGTGGGAGGTTCTTATGGTGATTTATATGCGTTCCGCTGGGCCAGGAATGCCGATGGTTCTTTCCAGACCGATGCCAAGGGCAAGCCCATTTCTTCTGCCTCGCAGGAATTCATAGGTAACTACAATCCCAAATACACAATGGGATTGACCAACTCATTTACGTATAAAAATTTCGTGGTGAATGTGTTGATTGATGGCAAAGTTGGAGGAGTGATGGCATCCGGAACAGATGCGAACCTGGCTTTTGATGGCACAGCTCCTTATACTACGCTCTATCGTCCGCAGGGAAGCTGGACCCTTCCGGGTGCTTCGCAAGCGATCAATGCCGAAACTTTCTGGACAACCGTTTCAGGGGGCCGCTATTCCTGGGGAGAGTTCTTTACCTATGATGCTACCAATTTCAGGGTGCGTGAATTCAGCCTGGGATATAAGTTTACCAAAATGCCTGTTGCTTTTGTAAAAGGCATCAAATTATCATTGGTAGCCAGGAACCTGTTCTTCCTGTATCGGGGTAAATCCACCCTGAACATCCCTGGTATTGGAAAGCGTCCCATGAATTTTGATCCTGATATCAACCTGGGTAATGGTAACTACCAGGGGGTAGAGTATGGTACCATGCCTTCTACCAGGAGCATCGGTGTGAATTTAAAATTATCCTTCTAACCTGTTCAATCATTGCGACTATGAGAAAGAATATATGTATCAATACCAACAGGATGCTGACACTGCTGTTGTCGACTGCACTGCTGGCAGGATTTTCAGGTTGTACGAAGAGTTTTGATGAAATGAATACGAATAAGACCAAGTTAACCACTTTAGGTTCTTCGGAATTACCGTATTTGTTTTCCAAAGCACAGTCAGCCTCTTCGTATGCTTTCTGGAGATACCAGGTAGCAGAAAACCTGTTTTCCGACCTCTATTCCCAGTATTTTGCCACTACCGCCACTTATTTTCCCAGTGACCGGTATGTAATGCGTATGGACTGGCTGCAATGGCATTGGAAGCCTATTTATACGGAAGCTGTTCCCCAGTTGAAAACCCTGCTGGCAGCCACCAGCCCAAGCTCTGCTGAAAACGCGCTGGCTTCTATCTGGTGGGTATACACTTTTCACCGGGTTACGGATTATTATGGCCCGATTCCCTATTTCAAAGCAGGCGAACCTGCGAAATCTGTGCCCTACGATTCGCAGGATAAGATTTATGATGATTTCTTTAAAAAACTGGCTGCTGCAGTAGCTACGCTGAAAACTACCGGATCGGCAAAACCCTATGGAAGTTTTGACCTGATCTATGGGGGCAATGTGGCTAACTGGATCAAGTTTGCCAATACACTTCGTCTGCGTTTGGCCTTGCGTATTTCCAAAGTAGATCCTGCAAGGGCCAAAACAGAAGCGGAAGCTGCCGTTAACGATGGTGTCATGACCAGCACGGCCGACGATGCCTTGATGGTAAAAACTGAAAACGGAACCGATGTGAACGGTTTATCAGGTATTGCTGTATGGAATGAATTCAGGATGAGCGCATCCATGGCATCAGTACTGAATGGATACAGTGACCCCAGGGTAAAAGTATATTATCAGCCTTCTACCAACGGAGGCGTATATCGTGGTGTGCGGAACGGTTTGCAACCGGCTTTACTGGGTGCAACAGTGAACGATGCGTGCTCAAATGTGGGTTCACGGTGGGTAACGGGATCTGGATCTGCCTGGCAAAGGGTAGGTACTACGTCTCAGGATATCATGCATGCTGCAGAAGCATATCTGCTACGAGCGGAAGGAGCATTGAACGGTTGGAATATGGGTGGCTCAGCTAAAGACCTGTATGAATCGGGAATAAAGGCTTCTATGAGCCAGTGGGGTATTACAGATGCAGCTGCTGTTGCTGCTTATATTGCCAGTCCCGCAACACCCGCGGCTCCCGGCGATGTATCCAACTCTCCTGCCATGAACAATATTCCCGTGGCTTTTGCTGCAGACCCAGCTACCCAGCTCAGCCAGATACTGCAACAGAGATGGTTGGCCCTCTATCCTGATGGAATAGAGGCATGGGCTGATATCAGGAGAACGGCTTTCTACAAGAATATGTATCCTGTAATGAATTCTGATAATGCAGATCTCCCGGCGGGTACATTCATAAGGCGTATCCCGTTCCTGGATGTTGAAAAGAATACCAACGGAGATGCAGTAACCAAAGCACTCCCCTTACTGGGAGGGGGACCGGATAAGGTTTCTACTCCGCTTTGGTGGGATAAAAACTAAGTATAGTTGGTCAACCCATCAGGGTATATATTATCACAAAGGCGCCTTATTCACCAGGGCGCCTTTGTACTGTAAAATGACTTGTTTGTTTTAAATTGTAGTATGTTAAAGTATTCATTCGTTTGCTGCTTGCTGCTTTTTCTGGTAACAGGCTTGTTTACCGGTTGTCATGAGAAAAAACCTGTTTTGTTCCACCGTCTTTCGAACAGCGAATCGGGAATCGATTTCAGGAACCTCATCGAAGAAAATGAGGAAATGAACGTTTTGAACTATACTTATTTTTATAATGGGGGCGGCGTGGCGGCAGGAGATATCAATGGCGACGGCCTGCCGGATCTCCTGTTTACCGGTAATATGGTGAAGAACAGGTTGTACCTGAATAAGGGTAATCATCGTTTTGAAGACATTACCGAAAAAAGCGGTATTGCAAAAGCGGAGGGATGGTGTACCGGCGCTA
Source organism: Sediminibacterium sp. (assembly GCA_041798205.1). GTDB lineage: Bacteria > Bacteroidota > Bacteroidia > Chitinophagales > Chitinophagaceae > Sediminibacterium. Next base: position 60,519 of record JBHCAK010000008.1, on the reverse strand, counting down.
CTATGGTAGACATCAATGGCGACGGGAAACTGGATATATATATATGCCGTTCTGCAGACGTTGATCCGGAAAAAAGAGCCAATTTATTGTACATCAATAACGGCGATAATACGTTTACTGAAAAAGCGCATGAATACGGGCTCGACGATAAAGGATACTCTACACAAGCGAGCTTTTTTGATTATGATAAAGATGGAGACCTGGATGTGATCATCATCAACCATTCTCTGCAGCAATATACTTCGGGTACCCTTGATCATCCGCAATTACGGCAACAATACAATGAATTCTTTGCCACCAAGCTATATAGAAACGATGGCGGACATTTTACCGATGTAAGTCGCGAAGCCGGTATTTTATCCAATGTACTGAGCTTTGGCCTGGGTGTATCCATATCTGATTTCAATAACGATGGCTGGCCGGATATTTATGTATCGAATGATTTCAATGAGCCGGATTACCTGTTCATCAACAATCGCAACGGCACGTTTACGGAACAGGCACAGCGCCGGATGGACCAGCTTTCGCTGTTCTCCATGGGGAATGATGCAGCTGATATCAATAACGATGGCCTTACTGACCTGGTTACCCTCGATATGCTGCCGGAAGACAACCTGGGTCAGAAACTGCACAGCGGAGCGGAGAACTACGATAAATTCCAACTGTTGTCCCAAAAAGGGTTCTATCATCAGTATAGCCGCAATATGCTGCACCTTAATAACGGAGATGGTACTTTCAGTGAAATAGGGCAATTGTCGGGAATTTCCAATACCGATTGGAGTTGGTCTGCCCTCTTTGCTGATTTTGACAATGATGGCTATAAAGACCTGTTCATTACAAATGGCTATGTGAAAGATTATACCAACATGGATTTTATCAAATTCACCATGGAGGAACAGATGAGACAGAAGGGGGGTGAAGAGGCATCCAAGACACCTTTGCAATACATTGCCAAAATGCCCCTTAACCCAAAATCGAACTACATGTTCAGAAATACCGGCCATCTCAGGTTTGATAATGTAGGCACACAATGGGGGATTGATCAAAAGGGAATCAGTTCCGGAGCCGTGTATGTTGACCTGGATAACGATGGTGATCTGGACCTGGTAACGAATAATATCAACGACTATGCAGGCATATATATCAACCAGGCAAGCGAACAGACAGGTCACCATTTTGTAAGACTGAAACTGCAGGGTGATGGATTGAACACACAAGGTGTAGGAGCCAGGGTTGTTGTGTATGCCGGCGGAGAAACATTGATGCAGGAACATTTTTCCACTCGTGGATTTCAGTCCTGCGTAGACAATACCCTAAATTTTGGATTGGGTGATCATAAACGGATTGATTCTCTCCTGGTCACCTGGCCCGACGACAGGCAGCACCTCTATGTAAACCTGCAAACCGATACCACTTATCTGCTGCAAATATCGGACGCAGTAAAGAATGGCAGGATAGCACAGGGTACGGATCTAAACCCGGAAGCGTTGTTCAGGGAAGAGAGTAATTTCCAGTACCAGATTGATTCGATGCCCCTGGTGAATGATTTCACCATACAGGCTTTGCTCAATAACCACCTCAGCAATTTCGGTCCCGTAGTGGTTTCCGGTGATTTAAACAAAGATGGTTTGAACGACCAGGTGATCGGCGGAACGAAAAACAGTCCCACCATCGTTTGGATCAGCAGGAAGGGCGGGAAGCCAATCCAATTTGAATTACCGGAAACAGAAAGATTGCCAGTTTCAGCCATTTCCATCGCTGATGTGAATAAAGATGGATACAATGATTTGATCATAGGCAATTTCCGATACGAAGAACCGATTCGGGGTAGCTCTGTTCATGTATACATCAACGACAAAAATGGACATTTTGCAGAAGATACACATTCGAAGATTCCTGTCAATACCAATATCGGGTGTATTAAAGCGGCAGATGTGAACGGAGATGGTTATGTGGATATATTTATCGGTTCAAGGGTAATATCAACTGAATATCCGCATGCCGGCAAAAGTGTACTGCTGCTCAATAATGGGCATGGAGCTTTTACGCAATCATTCCCTTTGCCTGTCAGCGACCTGGGTATGGTAACGGATGCTGCTTTTATAGACATCACTGGTGATGGTAAACAGGACCTGGTAGTGGTAGGTGAATTCCAGCCCATCCGTGTATTTGTCAATGAAGGGAACCGTTTCAGGGATGCCTCCGGTTCTTATATTCATTTCCCTTCTAATGGATGGTGGACCAAAATCCTGTGCGGAGATTTTGACGGAGATGGAGATACAGACCTGCTGATCGGTAATTATGGATTGAATACACAGTTCTCGGTAAACAGCCGGGAACCGGCACACCTGTATTGTAAGGATTTTGACCAGAATGGAAAGATAGATCCCATTTTCGCTTATTATATACAACACAAAGAATACCCGATGGCATCACTGGATGATATGGCTGACCAGATTCCTTTTATCAGGAAAAGATTCCTGCAGTACGAGAATTATGCAAATGCTACGATCGAAGACCTGCTCACACCGGGTATGCGCCAGGGAATGGAGGTATTGACCTTAAATGAACTGCAGACATTGTACCTTGAAAATAAAAGCAATAAAACTTTTGAGAAGAAAAGTCTGCCGGTAGAAGTGCAATGGTCTCCGGTATTTGCTATGGCCAGTGTTGACCTGAATCATGATGGAGCGCTGGATTTACTGGTTGCCGGCAACCAGTCCAGGACCAGGATCAAATATGGCCGTTACAGCGCCAATCATGGAATGGTACTGGTCAATGACGGCAAAGGAAATTTCAGGTATTATCCTGCTTATCAAACCGGTCTGCAACTGCAAAACGATGTGCGTTCATTAATACTGGACACAACTGTATCTCCGCATAGTTTGCTGGTTGGTATGGATGGGAAACGGCTCAAACGATACATATGGACAGGGATGCACTCAGTTGGTAAATAGCTTGGCAGCCATTTTCTCGTCGTGCCCATAGATATCTTTCCTGAAATTCAATTGCCCGGTTTTGTCAACCCAGGCAGTGAAATAGGTAATGAAAACAGGCACACCTTTCCTGAGCGTTACCCATTTTTCTTTGGACTGATGCATCGCTGAATCGATCTTCGTTTCTGTCCAGCTTGTGTCAGAACGAAGCAGGTATTTCGCGAATTTTTTTGGCTCACCCAACCTGATGCAACCATGGCTGAAACTGCGACTGGATTGTGTGAACAACTCGCGGTTGGGTGTATCGTGGAAATAAATATTGTAGTTATTGGGAAAAAGGAATTTCACCAGACCGAGAGAATTAGGACCGCCCGGCTTTTGCCGGATATTGGGAACCGGTCCGGGTTTGCCATAGATTTCCATATTGTTTTTGCTCAGGTAATCCGGATTCTTCTTCATGGCAGGCTGGATCTCTTTTTTAACAATGCTTTCCGGTACATTCCAATATGGACTGAATACAATATACTTTAACTGACCATTGAAAATAACAGTGCTATTTGCTGCTGTACCTACAATCACGTTCATATCGAATTGCTGGCGACCACTATCGAATATGTGCATTTTGTATTCAGGGATATTTACCAGTATATAATTGGTGTCTTTCTCAGGCGGCATCCAGCGAACCCTTTCAATATTCACGAGCAATTGTCTGATACGTTGTTTGACGGGCACATTCAATTCTTCTATCATTTTATTGCCAATGATGCCATCGATGCCGAGTCCCATTCTTTTCTGGAAAGATTTAACGGCGCGCAGCAGAGTAGTATCGAAAAGAGAAGTGCTGTCGTTCATGGTCAGATCGCCAAACAGGGCAAGCTTTTTTTTGATTTGTATGATGACTGCTGAAGAATCTTTTTTACGCAATGGTTTTTTGAGATAAGCAATGGAATCGGATTCCGCTGTTTTGTTCAAATGGTAATAAACAGAAAGAAAATGTTGCAGTTGCTTGTATTGCGGATTGAGCGGAACATAACCGTCTGTTTCAGATGCTTTGTTTTGTATGGCAGAATCGAGCAGTGCAGTGATGTTTATTTTTTTCCTCGGAATGAACCAACCCAGTTCTTTTGCATCAATATCACTGCCTTTGTAAACTTTAGAAGCATAGCGAAAGAATTGGCCCGTAAGTAACAACTCTGTTTTCAATACCTGGGTATCGTTTTTCCTGGGGTGGATTTTTTTACTGATGAGACTGCTGTACAATTTGTCCAGCCCCTCGTTGTAAACAGAACTGTCGCCAAACTCACTGATATAACTGTTTTGCAGGTTAACAAAATTGTAAGCCTGTTCGGTAAGCCCTGTTGAATCGAACCATGCAAATTCATAGTTGCGATGTTTGTAGAAATCATTGAACTGTTCTGTAAAAGGTGCATATTGCGGGTTGGCAGTGATAAAACTGTTCAGTTCGCTGTTTTCAAAAAAAAGAGTATTGAATGAAGTGGTATGGGTGATGCTGGTATCCCGGGCAACAGGTTTTTTTTTCTTGCGAATATTGGTGCACCCAAGGTAAATGATAACGGAAAGACTGGCAATCAGGATCGCATTACTCTTCATACAATGAATTTATATAATCTTTATAGACAAACTACAGCCTATTTATGCACCAGTAAGGTTGCAGCTACTATGCCTGCTGTTTCGGCGCGTAGTCTTGTTTCACCCAATGTCACGGGCAGGAAATGGTGGCTCAGGGCCGCCCTGATCTCCTGTGGTGTAAAATCACCTTCCGGACCAATGAGTATTTGTGCATCGGCAAAAGGGGGGAGTTGTCCGATGTTGTTTTTCTGTTCTTCTTCACAATGTGCCACCAGTTTCAATCCGTAAGCCGATGACACCAGTATGTTTTTGAACGGGGCCGGTTCCTGCAAAACAGGCAGCCATACCTGCTGACTTTGCAGCATCGCCGATACCAGTATTTGCTTCATCCTGTCGGTGCGGAACCTGGTATGTTCTGTACGTTCACAGATGAGCGGCATTATTTCGCTCACACCAATTTCGACAGCTTTTTCGAGAAACCATTCAAAGCGGCTGGGATTTTTCAACAGGGAAATGGCAATTCCGATTTTTTTAAAATGACGCGGGAGGAGGAGCTCTTCTTCGATCAGTACCACAGCCTTTTTCTTGTCCTCTCTGAGTATGCGTGCTTTGAATAAGGCCCCTGCTCCATTGGTGAACTGTAACTGCTCACCAATTTTCATGCGCAATACCTGTATGCAATGTCTGCTGGTTTCCTCGCCCAGCTGGAAATGTCCGTTCGATACCGCAATAGCAGGTTCATAGAAAAATGGGAGACTCATTGCTTAAAAAGGAGCTTCATTGTCGAATCCGTCGTCAAAGTTACCGCCATTCATTTTACTGCCTTTCTGTATGAAGAATTTTCCGCCTTCATTACCTCCTGAAGAGGGAGCGGGACCGGATGAGGGGGAAACAGGTTTCCAACTGCCGCCTCCGAACCCGCCATCATCACCCCATTCCTCGAATTTCTGTATCTCCAGTTTGGCGCGCAGTTTAATGGTTTCCAGTGAACCGTTACGGTGCTTGGCAATGCGTACATGGGTTTCGCCATGGGTGCTTTCGCCCTGTTCGTTGCTGGATATCTCGTAGTACTCGGGCCGGTAAATGAACATTACCATATCGGCATCCTGCTCAATGGCGCCGGATTCACGGAGGTCACTCAACTGGGGCATCTTGCTTTCCTTACGGGTTTCCACGGCACGGCTCAACTGGCTGAGGGCAATGATGGGAATATTCAATTCCTTGGCCAGTGCTTTCAGGTTCCTGGAAATGGTGCTGATCTCCTGCTCGCGGTTACTGCCCTTATCGCCGGTACCGCTCATGAGCTGCAGGTAATCAATGATGATGAGCCCTACCTGGTGTTTATTCACCAGTCTCCTCGCTTTGGCCCTGAATTCAAATACATTGAGGGCTGCCGTATCGTCGATGTAAATAGGGGCTGTTTCGAGTCTTTTCACTCCCTTGGTATGCAATTGCTGGTATTCGTATTCTTCCAGTTTGCCACGGCTGATCTTTTCCATCTTGATCTCACTTTCGGCACTCAGAATCCTCTGTACCAGCTGGCCGGCTCCCATTTCCAATGAAAAGAAAGCCACAGGCGTGGGTTTGGTAGGATGCAGAGCAGCATTGCGTGCCAGGTTCAGCGCGAAAGCTGTTTTACCAACAGCCGGACGGGCTGCCAGGATGATGAGGTCGGTCTGCTGCCAGCCATAAGTAACCCGGTCGAGCGTTCCGAAACCGCTGGGTACACCGGAAATGTCTTCGGTTTTATTGCGCAGTTCATCAATACGGTTAATGGTTTTGGCCAGTACATTACCAATATCATCGAAGTTTTTCTTCAGGTAATTATTGGTAATGTTGAACATTTTTGTTTCACTGTCGTCCAGCAGGTCGAATACATCGGTGCTGTCTTCATATGCATCACCAATGATCTCACCGCTGATGCGGATCAATTCACGCTGGATGAATTTCTGTAATACAATACGGGCATGCGCCTCAATATTGGCGGTAGAGACTACCGAATTGGTAAGCTTGGTAACATAATAGGGACCCCCTACTATGTCGAGCCTTTCCTGCATTTTAAGCTCCTCAACCACAGTAAGGATATCAATGGGCATGCTTTTCTGCTGCAGGCTTTGCATGGCCCTGAAAATAAGCTGGTGGGCTTCTACGTAAAAACATTCGGGTTTGATGATCTCGGTAACAGTATCAAAAGCACTTTTCTCCAGCATGATGGCCCCCAATACCGCCTCTTCCAGCTCTTTCGCCTGGGGTGGTACTTTGCCATACACCATGGTACTCATGTCTATCGAAGTCTTTCTCCTCTTCCGGTCTTTGTTCAAGCTTGTAAGGTCCATGTGTGGTCTTTCCTCATTTATAGGTTAGCAAGTTTTTGTCTGTCGGCCTGTTTTACTTCGATCCCATCGCCCATGTTACGGAATTGTTACCAACGAAGTAAGGGGGAGCGAATATGGGGTAAGAAATCGGGTTCTTAAAATTTTTTTGGGTCTATATTCATCCACAGCTTTTCACAATCCTATGCACAGTGGGGGAAGTCCTGTTCACACAATTTACAAAGGTTATCCACCAAAATCAAAAGTTTTCCGCCCGGTTCCGGCGGAAATGCACAGGGGGGTGTGCGTAAAGATTTATATAAAAAACGGGGTAGATAAGCACGAAAAGCTGTAACTAAAGAAGCGGCTCATATCCGTATTATCACTTATTTTTGACGCCCGAAAAGAGCGAGCAATATGACGATTAGTTACAACTGGCTGAGCGAATACCTGCCGGAGGCTGGAGAAGTCCTGGCAGATATACTGGCACCCGAGAAATTATCGAAAATACTTACTTCAATAGGACTGGAAGTGGAGAGCCTGGACCGCTATGAGAGTATCCGGGGCGGACTGGAGGGCGTGGTAATAGGGGAAGTGCTGACCTGTGAACCCCATCCGAATGCAGATAAACTGAAAATTACGCAGGTAAATATTGGTGCAGAAAAGCCATTACAGGTCGTTTGTGGCGCCGCAAACGTGGCTGCGGGCCAGAAAGTGGCCGTAGCCACCATTGGCACTACCATCTATCCGGCAGGAGCTGAGCCCCTTACCATGAAACTGGCCAAAATCAGGGGGATGGAAAGCCAGGGAATGATTTGCGCGGAGGATGAATTGGGACTGGGGACCAGCCATGAAGGGATCATGGTATTGCCTACTGAATTGGTACCCGGCACGCCTGCCGCCGACTATTTCAAACCCTACTCCGACTGGATCTATGAAATAGGCCTGACACCCAACCGTATGGATGCGATGAGCCATTTTGGAGTGGCAAAGGACCTCTGTGCTTATATCAGTCATCATCACCGGGAAGTGAAGCCACGGAGCCCTTTTGCCGATGGCTGGAAAGCCGATAACCAGTCTTTACCTGTTAAAGTGGTGATTGAGAACCAGGAAGATTGCCAGCGTTATGCCGGCGTAAGCATTACCGGCGTAACAGTAAAAGAATCGCCACAGTGGCTGAAAAACAGGCTGAATTCCATCGGCCTCAGGCCCATCAATAATATTGTTGATATTACCAATTTTATCCTTCATGAGACTGGTCAGCCCCTGCATGCTTTTGATGCAGCTGCCATTGCGGGGAAAACCGTTATTATTAAAAACCTGGCCGAGGATACGGCTTTCATCACATTGGATGAAAAAGAGCGTAAGCTCAGCCGGGAGGACCTGATGATCTGCAATGCGCGTGAAGGGATGTGTATTGCGGGTGTTTTCGGCGGACTGAACAGCGGGGTAAAAGAGGGTACAACAGCCATTTTTCTTGAAAGCGCCTGGTTCAACCCGGTAAGTATTCGCAAGACTTCGGTGCGGCATGGTTTGAGAACAGATGCAGCCACCCGTTTTGAGAAAGGAGTGGACATAGCTAATCCGGTAAACGTATTAAAGCGGGCGGCTTTGATGATCAAGGAAATAGCAGGCGGACAAATAGCCAGTGAAATCGTGGATGTATATCCCGATCCGAAGCCCAAAAAGGAAGTGGCGCTGAAGAACCATTACCTGAAAAAACTGAGCGGTAAAAATTATCATCCCGATAAAGTAAAAAGAATACTTACGGGGCTTGGTTTTGAGATCATCAAAGAGGGACTGGATGAATTAGTGGTGGCGGTTCCTTATAGCAAACCCGATATCAGCATACCGGCAGATATTGTAGAAGAAGTGGTTCGGATAGATGGCCTGGATAATATCGATATCCCGGCTGCGATTACCATTAGTCCTGCTGTTGATCAATTGGGCGTGCAGGAAGCATTAAAGGACAAGGTGGCCGCCTGCCTGGTTGGTCAGGGTTTTACGGAGATACTTACGAATTCCATTACCAATAGCAGGTATTTTGAAAATGATGTGCTGTCTTCTACGGTGAAGATGATGAATAACCTGAGTGCCGAACTGGATGTGCTCAGGCCTTCCATGCTTGAAACGGGCCTGGAAACCATTGCGTATAATATTAACCGGAAAAACAATGACCTCCGCTTGTTTGAATTTGGCAAGACTTATGCAGTAGATGCAACTGGAGGTTACCGCGAGCAGGAACATCTTTGTTTGTACCTCACCGGGAAACAGGCAGCAGACGGTTGGAGAAGTAAACATGTCCAGTTAGATATCTATGCAGCGAAAGGTATTGCAAAAGCAGTGGCAGCATTGGGTGGGCTGACAGAATTGCGTTTTACAAAACCGCAGGAAAATAGTTTACTGCTGGAGTTGTATCATGGCAAGCAGTTGCTGGGGACGGTAGAGGAAGTGAGCACGAAGAAATTACGGGCATTCGATCTTCGCCAGCCGGTTTATTTTATAGATTTCCAACTGGCTGCTTTATTAAAAGCGGCGGGCAAACATAAGATCGTTTACAAGGAAGTGAGTAAGTTCCCAGCCGTTCATCGCGACCTGGCGATGGTGGTGGGCGCTGCCACCAGTTATGAAGCAATGGAAACAGTGGTGCATAAGCTGAAATTGCCCAGGCTGCAGGATATGCAGCTTTTTGATGTATTTGAAAGCGATAAACTGGGTGAGGGCAAAAAATCGGTGGCCATCAGTTTCACCTTCATGGATGAAGAAAAAACGCTTACCGACAAAGAAGTAGATGCTATGATAGTTAAGCTGGTACAGGGTTTTGAAAAAGAACTGGGCGCGGAGATCAGAAAATAAAAGCCCGGCGCTACATTATTTGGAAGTACCTTAGAGAGATGGTAGATCTTGAGTTACAGATTAAGAATATCCAGGAAAAGCTGCAACTGTTGTTGCGGCAACAGCAGTTATTGCTGAAAGAGAACCAGCGACTCAAAAAAGAAATGGAAAGGGTAACTTTACTGAACCAGGAGAAGGAGAATATTTCCCAGTTACTGCAGCAACAGGTTGATGTCCTGAAACTGGGTGGTTCGTCACGCAGCGAAGAGGAAAGGACTGCACTCGAAAAAAGAATCGACAGTTACCTGAAAGAGATTGACAAATGCCTTGCTTTACTGAATGCTTAAGCCATGTCTGAACTGATCCCTGTAAATATTGTCATTGCCGACCGCAGTTACCGCCTCCGCATACAGGCGAAAGACGAAGAAACGGTGCGTAAAACGGCCAACCTGATCAATGAGAAGATAACAGAATTCCGCACCAGCCTTGCCGGGAAAGACATGCAGGACTATGTAGCCATGGTATTGCTTTGGTTTGCGACCGAACAGAACCAGTCGGGCATGGACCTGGTGAAATGGGGCGAAGCAGCGGCGGGGTTATCATCGCTCGAAAAAATGCTGGATAAAGCCCTCTCTGAAAACCAGATTTAAGGCGTATATAACTTATCTTCGCCGTCTATCATTTACTTATTGCAGGAAAATGAGATGTGATACACCCCACAGGATTGTGAATTATTTAAAAAATTGCCAAAAAACATGGACCAGACAGTTGTGTCAATAATTATTGGAATCGTTGCTTTGCTCATAGGTCTTTTAGCAGGTAAGCTGATTTTTGCCAAAAACACCCAAAAAAAGATAGAAGAAGCGGAATCCCAAGCCAAAAACATACTCAAAGAAGCAGAACTCAGGGCTGAGACCATCAAAAAAGAAAAGCAGCTGGAAGCCAAAGAGCGTTTTGTTCAGCTAAAGGCAGAGCATGACAAAGAGGTATTGGAACGTAACCGCAAGATTGGGGAATCTGAAAACCGCGCCAAGCAGAAAGAGATGGCCATCAACCAGAAAGAAGCGGCGTTGGACAAGCAGATGAAAGAAAATGAGGCGATCAAGGAAAACCTGAACCGCCAGATTGAAGTAGTGAACCACAAACGTACCGAACTGGAAAAACACCAGGAAGAGCATATCCGCCGATTGGAAAAGATTGCCGGATTGAGTGCCGATGAGGCCCGTGCTCAATTGGTGGAAAGCCTGAAACAGGAAGCACATACCCAGGCTCTGGCATTACAGCAGGAAATTATTGAAGATGCCAAGCAAAAAGCCAATAAGGAAGCCCGTAAGATCGTGATCCAGTCCATCCAGCGTACAGCTGCCGAACAAACCATTGAAAATACCGTTACGGTATTCAACCTGGAAACCGACGAGATCAAGGGGCAGATCATTGGCCGTGAGGGGCGTAATATCCGCGCCATTGAAGCGGCTACGGGTGTTGACCTGATTGTGGATGATACACCGGAAGCCATCATTCTTTCTTCATTCGATCCGTTGAGAAGGGAAGTGGCCCGTTTGAGTTTGCAGCGGCTGGTAGCTGATGGCCGTATCCACCCTGCCCGTATTGAAGAAGTAGTGGAAAAAACGCGCCGCCAGTTGGAAGAACAGGTGATGGAAATAGGGGAGCGCACCGTGATAGAAATGGGAATCCACGGATTGCACAAGGAACTGGTGCGTATGGTGGGTAAAATGAGGTTCCGTTCTTCCTATGGACAGAACCTGCTGATGCACAGCCGCGAAACGGCCAATCTTTGCGCCATCATGGCTTCCGAACTGGGAATGAACCCCAAACTGGCCAAAAGGGCGGGTTTGCTGCATGATATAGGCAAAGTTCCTGATGAAGAAACTGAGCTGAGCCATGCTTTGCTGGGAGCCAAACTGGCCGAAAAATATGGTGAAAACCCGGCCGTGGTGAATGCCATCGGTGCCCACCACGATGAGATGGAGATGCAGTATGTGATTTCCCCTATTGTTCAGGCCTGTGATGCCATCAGCGGCGCCCGTCCGGGTGCCCGCCGTGAGATCATGCAACAGTACCTGCAGCGTATCAAGGACCTCGAAAACCTGGCCCTGGCCTATCCCGGCGTGGAAAAAGCCTATGCCATCCAGGCCGGAAGAGAGCTGCGGGTGATTGTGGAGGCCGAAAAGGTAAGCGATAGTGACAGCGATAAGCTCAGCTTTGAGATAGCCCAGAAAATACAGACCGAAATGACTTATCCGGGGCAGATTAAGGTAACAGTGATCAGGGAGAAGAGAGCGGTGAATGTAGCGAGGTAGAAGAAATATCGACTATTTATTTGGCATTTTCCCTCATACCCCCTACCTTTGCCGTCCGTTAAAAATTAAAGTTATGAACGCAGCAGTTCAGTTTGTACACGACCAGTTGACAGCTAAAAAAGACCATCCTAAGTTCAAGGCTGGTGATAATATTACTGTTAAATATAAGATCATTGAAGGTGGTAAAGAGCGTATCCAGGACTTCCGTGGAGATGTGATCAAATTGCAGGGGCAGGGAGCAACTGCTACTTTTACTGTTCGCAAGATATCTGATGGCGTTGGTGTAGAGCGTTTATTCCCCATGCTTTCTCCCAATATCGATTCCATCGTATTGAACAAAACAGGTAAAGTACGTCGTGCGAAACTGTTCTATCTCCGTGAGAGAAGCGGTAAAAGCGCTCGTATTAAAGAAAAACGTTTCTAGTTTTTTTGGGAAAATATTAGGGAGCGGAAGCTTAGGTAAAACTAAACTTCCGCTTTTTTGTTAGGTCTAAAAAAGGATAAACAATTTTTGAAGGTGGGCTGTTGTTTTGTCTTACCTTTGGTGTCCTCAAAACATTATTATTATGGGTAATCTCGGATTTCAAGAGATCTTATTGATCGCAGTTGTTGTGCTGGTTTTATTTGGCGGCAGAAAAATTCCTGAATTTATGAGGGGCCTGGGCAAGGGCATCCGTGAATTCAACGACGCTAAGAACAATGTGAAGAAAGAATTGGAAGAAGGTATGAAAGAAAAAGACCAGACTCCTCAGACCCCCACCAACTAACATCATTCATTCTCTCTAAAAGCAAGTTTAGCCTTTGTTTCGCTTCAACACAATCAAAGACTACCATAATGGATTGCAGAACGGCCAAACCACCTGTGTGGAGGCCGTTCGTTTTTATGTAAATGCTATCCATGCCGCCACTTCCCTGAACGCTTATCTTGAAGTGTATGAAGAAGAAGCCCTGCAAAGGGCTGCGATGCTTGATGCACAATGTGACACAGGCAGCATACTGCAACCGCTTCATGGAGTAGTGGTGGGTTTGAAAGACGTATTGTGTTATAAGGGACATAAAGTCTCTGCAGCATCGCATATACTCGAAGGGTTTACTTCCATTTACCATGCTACCGCCGTAGAAAAACTGCTCCAGGCCGGGGCAATCATCATCGGCCGTCAAAACTGCGATGAGTTTGCCATGGGCAGTAGCAACGAGAACTCTGCTTTCGGGGTGGTGAAAAATGCACTGGATACAACAAGGGTGCCCGGCGGCTCCTCAGGTGGTTCGGCAGTAGCGGTCCAGGCCGGCCTTTGTATGATTAGCCTGGGCAGTGATACAGGAGGCTCTGTAAGACAGCCGGCTGATTTTTGTGGCATTGTTGGCTTGAAGCCTACCTATGGAAGGGTATCGCGATACGGACTGATCGCCTATGCATCTTCCTTTGACCAGATAGGCATTTTTGCTCATACCATTGAAGATGCTGCCCTGGTATTGGAAGTGATTGCAGGAGCTGATGCATTCGACAGCACGGTTTCTGAACAACCTGTTCCGGCTTATTCCCGGGAAATTGAAGCGGCCGGTCAACGCTGCCTATACAAATTTGCCTATTTCAGGGAATCACTGGAACATCCGGGTCTTGACCCGGAGATCAAAGCTGCCACAGAAGCTTATATCAACAGGCTGGCTGAGGCTGGCCATTCGGTTGAACCGGTTGATTTTGAGCTGCTTGAATATGTTGTGCCTACCTATTATGTACTTACCACTGCAGAAGCTTCCAGTAACCTCTCAAGATTCGATGGTGTGAGGTATGGATACCGCGCTTCCGGCAGTGATATGGACCTTACCCAATTGTACAAGGCCACACGCAGCCAGGGTTTTGGCAAAGAGGTCAAACGGCGTATCATGTTGGGGAGTTTTGTGCTGAGTGCAGGATACTTTGATGCTTATTTTACCAGGGCCCAGCAGGTAAGACGCATGCTGAGTGACAGAACAAAAGATCTTTTTTCGCAATACGATGCCCTGCTCTCACCAACAGTGCCTGCACCGGCCTTTAAATTTGGCGAAATGAGCCACGACCCCGTAGAGATGTTCCTGGCCGATATCTATACCGTTTTCGCTAACCTGGTGGGTATTCCGGGCATATCCATCCCCCTCTTCAAACATTCCAATGGCATGCCCTTTGGGCTGCAGGTAATGGCTTCTCATTTCGATGAGGTATCTTTGCTGCGAATTTCCAGGGACCTGATGTCCCTGCGCTGATCGTTCAATAAGAGCCATTATTCATGCGTTGGTTTGGTATCAGTCTCCATTGCCCCATCTCTGTTTCCAGGGTTACCCTGGCAGGTTTTGCTTTTCTGGCAGGCGGACTTTCCGCTATGTCTTTTACCGATGCCAAGGAGGCGGGGGCGGGCCCAGAATGGAAAGTTTTGGGCGACTCTACCATTGCTGAGAAATACGGTTTCAAAAGCCTTTTTAAAGACGATCATTTTGATGCCTCTAAACCTTATGCAGCCCAGCTGAACCCGAGGGCAGTTTCTTTTGTACAGGAATATGTACGAAAGCAGGGAAAAGAGCTGGAACATATGAAAAGTTGGGGGCGCCCCTATTTTGATCTTTATGACAATATTCTGGTTTTTTATGGCTTACCCAGAGAAATGAAATACCTGAGCGTGATTGAAAGTCACCTCAATTCAGGCTTGGTATCATGGGCCGGCGCGGTAGGTCCCTGGCAACTGATGGATTATGAAGCAAGGCGTTTTGGTTTGAAAGTTGGCGGCCGGGGAGATGAACGTATGGATTATTATAAGAGTACCCATGTGGCAGCAAAACTTATGAAAGAACTGTATGACGAATTTGGCGACTGGCTACTGGTAGTAGCGGCCTATAATGGTGGCAGCGGCAGGGTAAGACAGGCCATTCGGAGAGCCGGCAGTAAGGATTTCTGGGATTTACAATATTATTTGCCGGAAGAAACGTGCAACCATGTAAAAAAATTCATCGGCACCCACTATATTTTCGAAGGCAGCGGAGGATTGACTACTATGACGGCAGGCGAAACGGAAATTCAGAAAGCAATCATAGGGCATCAGCAAACGGTTCAATTGTGTGATGCAGAATTGTCAGGCATGGGCTTTGTTGAAATTGGCGGCCGCTATAATGCTGCTGTTGTAACCAATAACCTGTCCATTGATCCTGCTCAATTCAACAAATGGAACCCCGGATTTGATAAAACCCTTTCTTCAGGGAAAAAATATACCATGCGTTTGCCCAAGGATAAACTGAACCTTTTTGAAGAACGCAAGGAAAGTCTGTTGATGGCGTCGGTAAAAAGTTTATTGGAAGGAAGAAAATTATAACTCCGCACCTATGAGAGTAATTGCCGGATAGCTGTAGCTTTCAACAGGCATTCTTCGTATTCTTTTTCCGCATCACTGTAAAAAGTGATACCGCCACCTACCTGGTAATTCAGGTACTTAGCGGAAGCATTGTACAAAAGACTCCTGATCACAACGTTGAAATCATAATCGCCCTTCGGATCAATATAACCGACAGCCCCTGAATAAAGGCCTCTTTTGGTACGCTCAAATTGTTCAATCAGCTCCAACACTCTTTTTTTAGGAGCACCTGTCATACTACCCATGGGAAAGCTCGCTTTCAATACATCGGCCAGGTTCATTCCGTCCCTGAGTTCTCCTTTGATAGTAGAGATCATCTGGTGAACCTGGGGAAAACGATAAACGCCAAACAGCTCTTCCACTGTTACAGTCCCTTCTTTGCAAACACGGCTAAGGTCGTTGCGAACCAGGTCAACCACCATCACGTTTTCGCTCCTGTCTTTTTTACTCTGATGCAACTGGTACATCAGTGCTTCATCGGTTGTACTGTTTTGCAGATCCCGTTTAACGGTTCCCTTGATGGGTTGGGAAAGCAATGTATTACCTTTCTTCTGGAGGTAGCGTTCGGGACTGGCGCAAAGCAAATATTTATCGTGTAGTTTATAGAAACAGGCAAATGGATTGGGTGATACGGTAGTAAGTTTGCTATACAATGCCAGTGGCGATACTTCAACCTGTTCAGCAAAAAATTCCTGGCAGAAATTGATCTCATAGCAATCGCCTCTGAGTATGTGTTGCTGCAATTGCCGGATGATGGAAAGATAGTCTTCCTTGCTGATCCTGGGTTTTGTCTGAATGCTTGTATTGCCGGTAACCGGTTGACCTTCATTAATGGCCAGGATATCGTCAAAAACTTGAAAGGGATTACTATGCAGGCAGGAAATGACCAGTTCTGTACCAGTTAATTGCAGTACAGTTTCGGGGCGGTAAAAAAGCAATATGGGAAAACCGATGAAGTCAGGATGCGCGGATTGAAGTCCTTCTATTTCATTCTTGAGATCGTAACAGATATGACCCAAAAGCCAGTCCTGCTGCTTTGCCAGGAAGCTGGAGAAAGCGGTCAGGATCTGTGTTGCCGGTGAAAAAACTTCCACAGCGTCAGCTGCGGCCAGGCATTCAACGGTATGATGGTTCGAATGGTATTGGTGATTATCCAGAAAAGAACAAATGTTGAACCGGTTGGCCCAGTTCAACATTTGCATTTTAAATTTTGCAGTATCGGGTACTGTGAATCTCGCAGTTATCCTATTCATGTGGATGATTAAAAATCATCATCTTCATCGTCATCGAATCCGCCGCTCTTGTCGTTAAAGAGGTCAAATTCCTTAAAATCATCGTCCAGCCTGAAATCATCCTCTTCTTCTCCTTTCTTCTTGCCGCCGCTTTTCTTGGTTTTGCTTTTGGGGATATCGAATTCATCGAAATCCGGGTCCCAATTATCCTCCTCGTCAGCCTTACCCCAATCATCTTCAGGTTCTTCCATATCATCATCGTCGTCATCGTCATCGTCTTTCGATTTTTTCGAGGAAGCCTTTGATGCGCCTTTTTTGGAAGCGGGTTTTACATCCTCATCATCTTCGTCAAAATCGTCGTCATCATCGTCTGCCTGTTTTTTGCTTTTGGAAGACGGTTTCTCATCCGCATTTTTTGCAGGAGCATTTTTTGGGGTTGTGGATTTCTTATCCTTGTCAGATTTTGCTGCCATAAACCAATCAGATTACTGCGTAAAATTTCAACGCAAATCAATATGAACCAAATATTTTTTTTCTTTCACAAATGCAGTGCCAACTACCCTTAAACAGGAACGATCTGCTCACGTCCTGGGCCGTTGGAAACATACTTTACCGGGGCGCCGATATACTTATTGATAAAGTCTATATAAGTATGCATGGTTGCGGGTAAAGTTGTACTATCTTTTACTTGTGTGGTATCGGAATGCCAGCCCTTGAATGTTTGCAATATGGGCTCTGCATGCACCCTTGGCAGTTGATAAGGAACTTCTTTTGTTTCTATGCCATTGATATTATAGGCAGTACATACTTTCAGTTCTTCGAATGAATCGAGTACATCGGCCTTGGTCATGATCACTTTGGTAACACCATTGATCATGCAGGCATATTTAAGTGCTACAAGGTCGATCCACCCGCAGCGGCGCGGCCGTCCGGTAGTGGCGCCGAATTCATTACCAATCTTACGTAATTCTTCCCCGGTGGCATCGTGCAATTCGGTAGGGAATGGCCCGCTGCCCACCCTGGTACAATAAGCTTTGGTAACACCCAGCACTTCGTTGATTTGTTTGGGAGATACGCCCAGCCCGGTACAAACGCCGGCAGAGATAGTATTGGATGAAGTAACAAAGGGGAAAGTACCGAAATCTATATCGAGCATGCTGCCCTGCGCACCTTCGGCCAGTACTTTTTTGCCTTCGGCAATTTTATTGTTGACGAAATATTCGCAATTGATCACTTTAAGGGTTTTCAGAAATTCCAATGCTTCAAAGAATTCTTCCTCCCAGGCCGAAATATCTTCCATGAAATGGAAATTATCGAGCAGTTTCTGGTGCTTCAGTCGCAGTTTGATGTATTGGGTAGTAAAGCTTTTATCGAGCAAATCGCCTACATGCAGGGCATTCCTTCCGGTTTTATCCATATAGGCCGGCCCAATCCCTTTTAAGGTGGAGCCGATCTTGCTTTCACCTTTGGCCAGTTCGGAAGCTTTGTCCAATGCCCTGTGCGTGGGCAGTATGATATTGGTCCTGTCTGAAATAAAAAGGTTCTTTTTTACATCGATACCAAAAGCTGCCACTGCATCACATTCCCTTTTCAGGGTAACGGGATCAAGCACTACGCCGTTCCCGATTACGTTGAGGGTATTCTGATGAAAAATACCGGAAGGTATCTGGTGCAGCACCATTTTCTTACCCTCTACATACAAGGTATGTCCCGCGTTCGGACCACCCTGGAAACGGGCAATGATATCATAGTTCGGAGCAAAATAATCAACGATTTTTCCTTTGCCCTCATCACCCCATTGCAAACCTAAAATTACATCTACCATAAAATGCTTTTGAAATCGCGGCAAAAATAGGATGTAGCGCGGGCTTTTTTTAAAAAAACTGAAAAACTACAGCGTTTCTGTATCAAACCTATCAACTGTTTGTATTCCCTGCAGCCCTTTGAGCCTGTTCACCAGCTCTTCGAGCTCCTCTTTATCATGTACAAACACTTTGATGGTACCCTGGAACAGGCCTTCTTTCGATTCAATAGTGAGTGCGGCAATATTGATGCGAAGGTCGCCACTGATTACATTGGTAATTTTATTAATGACACCCACATCGTCGAGACCTACGATCTTCAGGCCGGTAAGGAAAGAGATCTCTTTGTTTTTGGCCCACTTGGTCTTTACCACACGGTGTCCGTAATTGGCCAGGAGTTGGGCGGCATTGGGACAACTTGTGCGGTGAATGATCAGCCCTTTTCCGGTGCTCACAAAGCCAAACACATCGTCTCCCGGAATAGGATTACAGCATTTGGCCAGTGAATACATGATCTTATCGCTGCTTTCCCCGAAAATGATCAGTTCCGAATCTTTGCGATTGAATGTTTTTTGCTGGGGATGATCAACTGCTATCTCA
The DNA here is from genome assembly GCA_041798205.1 of Sediminibacterium sp. GTDB lineage: Bacteria > Bacteroidota > Bacteroidia > Chitinophagales > Chitinophagaceae > Sediminibacterium. The sequence goes on along the minus strand of JBHCAK010000008.1, from coordinate 41,514 downwards.
GTTACAACGGGCTTGGGTTTGGGAATTTCCAGTTTATCGCCCAATACCTGGAAATCTTTCAACTCTTTGAGATCGATCGCTTTGGTGGCAATACGGTAATGGAGGTCCAGCGAAGAGGGTACTTTATAGAATTGTACGAGTTCTTCGATATTGTACTGGCTGTATGTGGCGCCCATGGCTTCCAGCTTGCGCTGCAGGAGGTATTTGCCGTCCTCAGCCACTTTTCTTTTTTCTTCGCGAAGCGCATCCTTGATCTTACTCCTTGCCTTGGCTGTTACCACAAAACTGAGCCAGTCTTCCGAAGGCTTCTGCTTGCTACTGGTAATGATTTCCACCTGGTCGCCACTGCGTAATTTATGACTGATGGGTACCAGTTTATGGTGCACTTTGGCGCCGATACATTTGGAGCCAATGGCCGAGTGAATGGCGAAGGCAAAGTCAAGCGCCGTACTGCCGGTAGGCAGCATCTTCACTTCACCTTTGGGTGTATACACGTATATTTCTTCGGCAAGGAAAGATGTCTTGAAATCCTGTAGGAAATCAACGCCGTCTGCGGTATCAGGCGTATTCAATACTTCGCGGATCTGTCCGAACCATTTGTCAAACCGGTCTTCATCGTTACTACCTTCCTTGTATTTGTAATGGGCGGCCAGTCCTTTCTCGGCAATTTCATTCATCCGTTTGGTGCGTATCTGTACTTCCACCCATTTTCCCTGCGGTCCCATTACCGTTGTATGCAGCGCCTCATAGCCATTGCTTTTGGGGTTGCTCAGCCAGTCGCGCAGCCTTTCCGGTGAAGGCATGTATTCATCGGTGATCATGGAATAGACTTTCCAGCAGTCTTCCTTTTCTTTCTCCGGGGGCGAATCAAGTATGACGCGGATGGCGAAAAGATCGTATACTTCTTCAAAAGAAACACTTTTCTTTTTGATCTTGTTCCAGATAGAGTGGATGCTCTTGGGCCGTCCGTAGATCTCGAAATTGAATCCGCCGGCAGTGAGTTTTTCTTTTAACGGGCGGATGAATTCGTTGATATAGCGGGTACGTTCGCGTTTGGTCTCGGCCAGCCTTTTGGCAATTTCGCGGTATGCCTCTGGTTCGAGGTATTTCATCGAAAGGTCTTCCAATTCTGTCTTGATATTGTACAAACCCATCCGGTGTGCGAGCGGGGCATAGACCCATACGGTTTCAGAAGCGATCTTCAGTTGTTTTTCACGCTTCATCGAATCGAGCGTGCGCATATTGTGCAGACGGTCGGCCAGTTTGATCAGGATCACACGGGGGTCATCGGTCAGTGTAAGAAGGATCTTCTTGAAATTCTCTGCCTGTTGCGAAGTATTGGTATCAATGACATTGGATATCTTGGTAAGACCGTCTACGATCCTGGAGATTTCGGTCCCGAATTCATGCTCTACATCTTCCAGTGTGATATCGGTATCCTCCACGGTGTCGTGCAGGAGGGCACAGATGGTACTTCTTACGCCCAGGCCAATTTCTTCCACGCAGATCATGGCTACAGCGATGGGGTGCAGGATATAGGGTTCACCGCTTTTACGGCGCATGGTTTTATGCGCATCGGCAGCCATTTCAAAAGCATGGCGCAGCAGTTCTTTGTCGCCTTTTTTCAGCTTGGGCCTGAGTGCACGGAGCAGGGCACGGTAATGCCTCACGATCTCATTCTTTTCCTGTTCGGGACTGAGATTATACTGTGGTAAAGCAGATTCAACTGTGGTTACTTGCGCCGGCTCCATAATCTGTTTACGAAAATAAGCAAAATCGGTCAGGAGAGAGAAGGATGAAGCTCCTTACCGTTTATCCCAACTACTCATTTTCAACTCCCGGCTCCTGACTATCTTTGTGTTCTACCATGAGTGAAACACCAAAAAAGAAAGTTTTTGATTTTTCATTGTTAAGAAGGGTTTTCCGCTTCGTAAAACCGTACAGGTTCCTGTTCTACCTGAGTATTGTACTGGCTATTGTAATGGCGGTATTTGCTCCTGTAAGACCATACCTGATACAATTAGCGGTTGATAAAGCTACAGGTAAAGCAGTACATGTGCCGCAATGGCTGGAAATGGTATTGTTCCGGACCGACCTGAACGACGCCACCAAATTCATCATTGCCGTTACCATTTTCCAGTTGATCTTTTTGTTTGTGGAGACCACCATCCGTTTTGTATTCAGTTTCATTACTGCCTGGATGGGACAGAGCGTGGTAAAAGACATGCGTATTACGGTGTACCGGAAGATACTGGGACTGAACCTGCGGCAATTTGACCGGACTCCGATAGGGACGCTTACTACCCGGACCATTAACGATATTGAGAGTATCAATGATATTTTTTCGGACGGATTGATCCCCATCATTGCCGACCTGCTGACCATCATCATTACGCTGGGTACCATGTTCTGGATGGACTGGCGATTAACACTGATTTGTCTGGTGCCTTTTCCCGTAATGATTGTAGCCACTTATTATTTCAAGGAAAGCGTGAACAAAAGTTTCATTAAGGTAAGGAATGCTGTAGCCAGTCTCAATGCATTTGTACAGGAGCATATTACCGGCATGCAGGTGGTACAGGCTTTTTCGGCTGAAGAGCGGGAGTTCAACAAATTCAAAAAGATCAATACTGAACATCGTAATGCCAATATCAAAGCCATTTTCGCTTATTCTGTTTTTTTCCCCGTTGTAGAGGTGGTACTGGCATTGAGTACGGGTTTTCTGGTGTGGTGGATAGCAGACCGGTCGCTTGATGCGGGTTTACTGGTTGCTTTCATTCTTTACCTTAACCAGATTTTCCGACCCCTGCGGGTAATTGCAGATAAGTTCAATGTGTTGCAGATGGGGATGATTGCGGCAGAAAGGGTATTGAAAGTACTGGATAACAAAGATGAGATTATCCCTGCTGCCGAAGGCGCTTACCGGCCCGAACAAATGAGGGGGGAAATACATTTCGAAAAAGTATGGTTTGCTTATACCGATGAGCATTATGTGTTGAAGGATATTGATTTTGAAGTGAAAGCAGGCCAAACGGTGGCGTTGGTGGGGCATACCGGCAGTGGCAAAACTTCTATCATCAGTCTTTTGAACAGGTTATACCATATCCAAAGGGGGGCGATTAAAATAGATGGGGTGAATGTGGAGGATTATGAGCCCGACAGTTTAAGGAAGGGTATAGGTGTGGTGCTGCAAGACGTGTTCCTGTTTTCTGGCTCGGTGATGGATAATATTACTTTAAGGAATCCGGATATTGCCCGGGAGCAGGTCATACATGCCGCTCAAATGATTGGCGTTCATGATTTCATCATGCAATTACCCGGCGGTTATGATTATGATGTGATGGAAAGGGGAAGCACCCTGAGCCTGGGACAGCGTCAGTTATTATCGTTCATCCGGGCGCTTTTGTACAATCCTTCCATCCTGATCCTGGATGAAGCGACTTCTTCAATCGACACAGAAAGTGAACAACTCATTGAGAAAGCAATAGATACGCTTATAGCCGGCAGAACATCCATTGTAATTGCCCACCGGCTTTCCACCATCCGGAAGGCCGATAAGATCATTGTGCTGGATAAGGGAGAGATACGGGAAACAGGTAGTCATGAAGAGCTATTGTTGCTGGGCGGATTCTATGCCAAATTGCACGAAATGCAGTTTGAAAAGCAAAAACAAAAAGTGGCAGCGGCAAGCTGATTTTACCCCCCATACCCCTATCTTTGCCGCAAATTTCGGAACAGGTATGAGCCTCAGAAGTGTAAAATCTTTACTGGTAGCGACTTTCGGCCTTTTATTGATATTTTTTTCTAATGTGAGTCTTGCCCAGGATTCAACCCATGCAGCGGCTGTTGAAGGGAAAGAAGCGGTACATGCAGAAAAAGAAGGAAAATTTAATGTTACCGAAACAATCCTTGAACACATCAAAGACAGCCATAGCTGGCATCTTTTCGGCCATACTTCCATTCACCTTCCTGTGATCCTTTATTCTGATAAAGGGCTGGAATTTTTCTCTTCAAAAAAACTGGTCAATGAACACCATGAAGAAGAGGTATACAATGGTAATTATCCATATAAAGTTATCGGCGGCAAGATCAAAGTGGTGAATGCAGACGGAACGGTGAATAAAGAACTGAGCGCAAAGGTTTGGGATTTTTCCATTACCAAGAATGTAATGGCACTGTTGGTGAGCGTGACTTTATTGATGCTGGTATTCCTGTCGGTTGCTGCGGCCTATAAGAAAAGAGGCGTTCAATCAGCCCCCAAAGGCCTGCAGTCTTTTATGGAGCCTGTGATCCTTTTTGTAAGGGATGAAGTGGCCAAGCCCAATATTGGCCATCATTATATCAGATACATGCCTTTTCTGCTGAGTATTTTCTTCCTGATATTGGTCAATAATTTCCTGGGGCTGATTCCTTTCTTTCCGGGAGGAGCCAACCTGAGCGGCAATATTGCTTTTACCATGACATTGGCGGTATGTGTGTTCATTGTAGTGAATATCAAAGGAAATAAGAGTTACTGGGAGCATATTTTCTGGATGCCGGGCATGCACTGGAGCATGAAACTATTCCTGGCGCCCATTGAGCTGATCGGTGTTTTCATCAAACCTATTTCACTGATGGTGCGGTTGTTTGCCAACCTGACGGCCGGCCATATCCTGGTATTGAGTTTGATCTGCCTGGTCTTTATCTTTAAAACAGTATATGCTTCAGCGATAGCGGTGCCGTTTGCGGTATTCATCAGTTTGATTGAGTTGCTGGTAGCGTTTTTGCAGGCTTATATTTTTGCGATGTTGAGTGCGATGTATATTGGAATGGCTATAGAGGAACATCATCATCATGGCGATCATGAGCCGCATTATCACGAATCGGAAGACTAAACTTTTTTCAATAACAATTAAAACGTAACAAAAATGGTAGTAGGAAGTGTTGCCGCAATCGGCGCTGGTTTAGCTGCTATCGGTGCCGGTATCGGTATCGGACAAATCGGTAAAGGTGCCGTTGAAGGTATCGCCCGTCAGCCAGAAGCTGCTAACGACATCCGTGCAAACATGATCGTTGCCGCTGCTTTCGTGGAAGCAGTTGCCCTGTTTGCGGTGGTAGTTGCCCTGTTGGGTAATGGTTAATCCATCAAACGCATTATACAGACCTGAAGCACAGGGCGGAGGGTCTGTATAATATCATCAGAGAAAGATTCACCTCAGATAAACAGTTACTTATGTTATTAGAAATAAACCCTTTGGTATTGCCTGATATAGGGCTTGCCTTCTGGAGCTTAATAGCTTTCCTCATACTGGTTTTTATATTGGGCAAGTTTGCCTGGAAGCCGATCATCAAAGCGATCAGTGAAAGGGAACAGGGTATTGAAGATGCTTTGGCCAAGGCTGACAAAGTAAAGGCTGAAATGGTAGCATTGCAGAGCGAGAATGAGACTATGCTGAACAAAGCCCGTGAAGAAAGGGCAAAGATGCTGAAAGAAGCCAAAGAGACTGCTGAGAAAATGGTTTCGGAAGCGAAAGACAAAGCCAGGTTGGAGTACGACAGGATCGTAGCCGAAGCACAACAAGCCATCAACCAGCAGAAAAATGCGGCACTGACCGACGTGAAGAACCAGGTAGGTACGCTGGTGGTGGAAGTGGCAGAGAAAGTTCTGCGCCGCGAACTGGCAGATAAAGCGAGCCAGGAGAAATACATCAGAGAATTAGCGGAAGGAGTAAAACTAAATTAGCAAATGGCTCAATACGCAATGGCTCTATGAAAAGTTGTTGCGTTGCTTTAACATTGAGCAATCGAGTATTGAGCCATTAAGCCATTAAAATAAATTATGCCAAATTCAAGATTAGCAGGCAGGTACGCAAAGAGTCTGATTGACCTGGCAACAGAAAAGGGTCAGTTAGAAGCAGTGTATGCCGATATGCTGTATTTAAAGGCTGTATGCAAGGGTAGCAGGGAATTCCTGGCTTTGTTGCGTAGTCCGATTATCAAGGGCGACCAGAAGAACAAGATCGTTACTGCTGTTACCCAGGGTAAAGTAAGCGAGCTTACAGCAGCTTTTAATCATCTCCTGGTAAAGAAAGGGAGGGAATATGATTTACCTGAGATTGTTGCGGCATTCATTGAACAATACCAGGCACTGAAAGGAATACACAGCGTTACACTTACTACCGCAGTAACCATCAGTGAAGAGATGAAGCAGGCCATTCAACAGAAAGTAAAAGCCGAGAAGGGCCTGGGTACAGTGGAACTGGAAACAAAAACAGATGAGCGCCTGATTGGTGGTTTTGTATTAGAATTTGATAATAACCTGGTAGACGCAAGTATCCTGCGGGATCTGAAAGATATCCGGAATCAATTCCTGCGGAACGATTATATTCATAAAATACGATAATCAATAAGCATAACTTTTAAAAGTATATATCATGGTGGACATTAAACCCGACGAGATATCAGCGATATTGAAGCAGCAACTGAGCAATTTCAATGCTTCGGCTGATCTCGAAGAAGTTGGAACCGTATTGCAGGTAGGCGATGGTATTGCCCGCGTATATGGCCTGAACGGCGTACGCAGTGGTGAACTGGTACAATTCGATAATGGTGTAAAAGCCATTGCGCTGAACCTGGAAGAAGACAATGTGGGTGTGGTATTGATGGGTGAAAGCAGCGAGATCCGCGAGGGAGATAAAGTAAAAAGGACCGGACAAATCGCTTCCATTAAAGTGGGAGAGGGTGTGGTAGGCCGTGTGATCAATACACTGGGTGAACCCATCGATGGTAAAGGACCAATTGCCGGTGAATTGTATGAAATGCCGCTGGAACGTAAAGCGCCGGGTGTAATTTATCGTGAACCGGTAAAAGAGCCATTGCAGACAGGTATCAAAGCGATCGATGCAATGATTCCCATCGGACGCGGACAGCGTGAGCTGGTGATTGGTGACCGTCAGACTGGTAAGACCGCCATCTGTATCGATACCATCATCAACCAGAAAGAATTTTACGATGCAGGTAAACCTGTGTACTGTATATATGTTGCAATTGGACAAAAAGCATCAACTGTTGCCGGTGTGATGAAAACCCTGGCTGATAACGGAGCGATGGCGTATACCACCATTGTATCTGCTTCTGCTTCAGATCCTGCCCCACAGCAGTTCTATGCGCCATTCGCCGGTGCTGCTATCGGTGAATATTTCCGCGATACCGGTCGCCCTGCATTGATCATTTATGACGACCTGTCCAAGCAGGCCGTGGCTTACCGTGAGGTATCCCTGCTGCTGAGAAGGCCACCCGGACGTGAAGCGTATCCCGGTGATGTGTTCTACCTGCACAGCCGTTTGCTGGAGCGTGCAGCCAAGATCATTAACAATGATTCAGTGGCTAAGAAGATGAACGACCTGCCTGAGTCTATCAGACACCTGGTAAAAGGCGGGGGTTCACTCACTGCTTTGCCGATCATTGAAACACAGGCGGGCGACGTATCTGCTTATATTCCTACCAACGTGATCTCTATTACTGACGGACAGATATTCCTGGAAGGTAACCTCTTCAATGCAGGTATTCGTCCGGCTATCAACGTGGGTATCTCGGTGAGCCGTGTAGGTGGTAACGCGCAGATCAAATCGATGAAAAAAGTAGCTGGTACCCTGAAGCTCGACCAAGCCCTCTACCGCGAGTTGGAAGCGTTCTCTAAGTTTGGTGGCGACCTGGATGCTGCTACCAAATCAGTGATCGACAAAGGTGCACGAAACGTGGAAGTATTGAAACAGGCCCAGTATACACCGTTCACTGTAGAAAAGCAGGTAGCCATCATTTACCTGGGCACACAGGGACTCTTACGCGATATCGCAGTAAAGAAAGTGAAAGAGTTTGAAAGCCACTTCCTGATGGAAATGGAAAACAAACTGCCCGATGTACTGGCCGAATTCAAAAAGGGTAATTTACCAGAAGAAGGATTAAACAAAATGACCGAGCTGGCGAAAAGCCTGGCGGTTCAATATAAATAAGCCATTCATCAATTGACTTTGTAAGGGCGCTGGAAACAGCGCCCTTTTTTATTTACCGCTCATCCAAAATATTCTAGTTTACAATATAAACTATTTTATGTTTGTATTCCAAAACTGAATAAAGATGAAAAAATGGATGATGATACTATTGAGCCTGGGGTTGACGGGTATTGCCGGCGCCCAGGTGCGGATCACAGGTAAGGTAAAAGATACAAAAGGTCATATACTGTCCGGAGCCAGCATTGTAGTGAAAGGATCTTATGACGGCGGAATTGCAGATTCAGCAGGTCGTTTTTCATTTAAAACTTTTGAAAAAGGCGAGCAGGTGTTGATCGCGTCCTTGCTTGGGTATAAGACGCTGGAAGAGAAAATAGCCATCGGAGCCTCCCCCATAGAGGTTGTCTTTGCTTTAAAAGAAGAGATCAGTGAATTAAAAGCGGTAACCGTTACTGCCGGAAGTTTTGAAGCGGGTGACAGAAAAAAGGCGGCTACGGTATTGTCTTCTTTGGATGTATATACTACAGGAGGTGCTAATGCGGATATTACCGCAGTAGTGAAGACCCTTCCCGGCGCCCAGCAGGTGGGAGAGCAGGAAGGGTTGTTTGTAAGAGGTGGTGCAGGGTATGAAGCCAAGCAATTCATTGACGGAACCCTGGTGAATAATCCTTTCCAGGCCAGCGTACCCGATATTGCTTCCCGCGGCAGGTTTGCCCCGAATTTATTCAAAGGAACTATTTTCAGTACCGGTGGTTATTCGGCATTGTATGGCCAGGCACTTTCTTCGGCATTGATTATGGAGAGCATAGATATTCCCGACCGTTCTGAAGCCACTGCCTCCATTTCTACTGTTTTCCTGGGCGGTGGTATACAGAAAGTAGCGAAGAACAAACAATCATCATTTGGGATGAATTATGGTTATACCAATCTGATCCCTTATTTCGCGGTAGTGAGGCAGAAACCCGATTATTTCAGGGTGCCGCAACTCCATTCGGCCGATGCCAATTTTCGCATCAAAACCAAAACGGGTGGTATCATTAAATATTATACCGTTTTTGGTGCCATTGACCTGGGTTTGCGCAGGCTTAACATCAACGATCCTTCGTTGAAGAATGCTTTTGGATTACAGAATACCAACTGGTACAATAACCTTAGCTGGCGTGAAAACCTGGGAAAAGGCTGGAAAATGAACCTGGGTTTCAGTTTCAGCACCGATCATAGCAATATTTCACAACAGATACAAAACCAGCAGAACATTCCAGTCACAACGGGCACGCCCTGGATAGACACCAGCAATTTCAACCTCACTACAAGGGGAGATCTTACACAGTTGAAAGCCGTATTGGATAAGCGCATCAGCGGTATCAGCGTAATTCGGTTTGGCGGGGAGTATATGTATTTCTACAACAGAAACTTCTACAATGGTTATCGCTCGGTGCTACCTGATCATTTAAAGGCGATGTTTGCGGAAGCGGATCTTTACATTACCAATGAACTTGCTGCTAAGGTGGGCGGTCGCTTTGAACATTCATCGGTGATCAATAAAGCCGATGTGGCACCGAGGTTATCGCTCGCATATAAAACCGGTAAGCATGCACAGATGAGTATTGCTTATGGCATTTTCTACCAGAAACCTGAAAATACTTACCTCTATATCACACACAATTTCAATTATACCAGAGCCACTCATTATATCATCAATTACATCAAAACCACTACCCTGCAAACCTTTCGTGTAGAAGCATACTATAAAAAATATGATGATCTGTTGAAGACCTTCCCGGTGTATAATAACAATGGTACCGGGGATGCGAAGGGCGTTGAACTGTTCTGGCGGGATAAGAAAACATTTAAGGGGTTGGATTACTGGCTAAGCTATTCGTACCTCGATACAAAAAGAGATTACCTCAATTTCCCGAAGGAACTGCAACCCGGTTTTGCCGCCAATCATACCGCTTCGGTGGTGGTCAAGCGTTTCGTAAGCAATATCAATACGGGGTTTAATCTTACCTATTCTTTTGCTACCGGCAGGCCTTATTATAACCTGATGAGAAACGGCAATCAATATATTATTGCCGATGAGGGCAAAACCATCAGCTATAATAACCTGGGATTCAGTATGAATTATATGACTTCCATTGGAAAAGCCTTTGGGGTATTTGTAGCATCGGTGACCAATGTGCTCAACAGCAAGCAAGTATTTGGTTATAATTATTCGTATGATGGTAACCGGAAAGAAGCCATAACACCTCCCGCAGCTCAATTCTTTTTCGTAGGGCTGTTCCTGAGCTGGGGTGTGGACAGGCGGCAGGATGCAATCAATAATAACTTATAAAAAATCAAAAATTAAACGTCAAAATAATATCCAACAATAAACAATTTAACCATGAAAAAGATTCTCGTTATCGTATCGCTTTTTTGGGCAGGCCAGCTGGCTGCACAAGGCAAGTATGAAGCTGGCATGCAAAAGGGATTGGAGCAGCTGGCTGCAGCTAAGACACCGGAAGACATGAGTACCGTTTCTGCCTTTTTTGAAAGGATTGCCGATGCAGAAAAAGACAAATGGCTGCCTTATTATTATGCGGCTTATGCCAATTATATCACGGGGTGGATGAACGCCAAAGCCGATAAAGATAAAGTGGCTGAAAAATCGCGCGATCTGATTGCGAAAGCAGAAGCAATTGAAAAGAACGCTGAAATCTATTGCCTGCATCAAATGATAGCGATTCAGCAAATGACGGTAGATCCCATGACCCGCTGGCAGAACTATGGCGCCGAAGCCCGCAAAGCGCTGGAAGATGCAAAAAAATCTGACCCCAACAATCCGCGGGTGTATTACCTCGAAGGGCAAAGTCTTTTCAGAACACCGGAAGCTTTTGGCGGAGGCAAAGCAGCAGCCAGGAAATCAGCTGAAAAAGCGGTGGAATTGTTCAAGACCTTTCAACCTGCATCTCCATTACACCCCGTATGGGGTAAGGCAGAGGCGGATAAGCTGTTGGCTGATTGCCAATAACCTGCACAGGAAGAAACCGTATGTAATCATACGCTTGCATACGGTTTTTTCATAAGTTTAAGCCCCGAAAAAGGGCTGCAATTGAGCAGGTACAAAAAGAAATCAACCGGCCATGAGAGAACAAACATCATTCAGCGAAAAAGAGAGCCTTGAACTCATCACCAGCATGATTGAAAAGGTTAAATGCAGCTACCACGAAACGGGTGTGGTGGCACTGCTTTGGGGATCTGTGGTAGCACTGGCTTCTCTGGTAAATTACCTTGAACTTGAATTTAAGTTCAACATCGGATTTGATATCTGGTTACTGGTATTACTGGCCATTATTCCGCATGTGCTTATCTCCATAAAGGAAAGAAAGCAACGGAAAATAAGAAAACATGAAGACGAAGCATTGGATGCTGTATGGCTTGCTTATGGTATTTCTATCTTTGGACTGGTTGCGTATAATAATATTGTTACTTCAGTTCCAAGCGCCTATTCTTTGTTCCTTCTGCTGTATGCTCTTCCGACACTGGTAACAGGTATTGCAAAAAAATGTACGCCCATGTTAGCAGGAGCCATTGTTACATATTTATTATTTATTATATCTTGTTTTACATCAACCAAATATGATATGTTGTTCGGGACCATTGCTGCATTGGTCTGCTGGTTTATTCCCGGATTTATACTCAGAAAAAAATACCTGGCGCAAAGGAAGGCTCATGTTTAAGGAACTGGATCCCATATTGCATTCACAATTACGACTTGCTGTAATGAGTCTGCTCATTGGTCTCAAAGAAGCTGAATTCACTTTTATCCGTGAAAAAACCAACGCCACCGCCGGTAATCTCAGCGTACAGGTACAGAAACTCAAAGAAGCAGGTTATATAGAAGTGATCAAACAATTCAAAAACAATTATCCTCAAACCATTTGCAAGATCACTCCCTCTGGTATTACCGCTTTTGAATCCTATGTAAAGGCCCTTCAGGCCTATTTACAAGTAAAAAAATAGATAACTCTTGTAAAGCTTTAAATAATATTTTTACCCTATTTAAAGCTCTGCATGAAATTTCCTATCTTTTTTTGCGTATTGCTTTTGCTGTTCATTGCTGTTCATGCAAATGCTCAGTCTCCTTTTGTGGTAACAGAGGAGAAAGGGCAGCTATCGGTATCTAAGGAAGGATCCATCCTTGTTTTTATCGATTCATCGGGAGGTAAATTGCCAGTGGGTGGCATAGCTTCGGTGCCGGCTGAAAAATTCAGACCTTTAGAAACAAAGACTTATATTCTCAAGAATAGCAAAGCTGCACAATGGTTTTCAATTGTGGTCAATAATACCGGATCGAAGAATGCCTCATTAGTGCTCGACCTTGGGGATCCATACATCGACCGGATCATGCTATATCAGAAAGATGCCGATTTCACGCGTTTGATTGATACGGCCGGTGCGCTCAACAGGTTTGGTCAGAGGCCTTTAACCGGCAGAAATTTCGCTTTCCCAATTTCAATACCAGCCCATACATCAACGAGTTACCTGCTTAAAGTAAAAAATACTTACCATCATATTTTTATACGAATAAACGTATTTACCCTTAAAGCATATGAATCTTCCATATTAAGGGAATACCTGGTTTGGGGTATTCTAACGGGGGTGCTTATTTTTGTATTCATCTTTTCCATGGTTATTTTTCTTGTAGAAAAGAATCAGTTATACTTCTTTTTCTCCTTGTATGTACTTGCTACAATAGTCTGGATTTGGAGCAACAATGGACTGGGTTATCAGTTTATATGGAATAATTACCCACAGGCAATGATAAGGGTACGGTTTATGGCGGGCGTTTTAACCGTAGCAGCACTGGTTCAGTCTATGCAATCCTTCATTGGCCAACACTCATCCAATAGCCGGTTTTATCGTGGAACTAATATTGTGAAAATATTATTGATAATACTGGCTGTCGTTTTACTGGTTCCCTACACTTTTAATGATGATGAATTCCTGATTACCCTTTTCATTATTACCGGAGACCTTACCATTATCCTTGCCGTTGTTTTTCTGTTCGCATCGCTGGTTGAAAAAATGAGGCAGGGGTTCAGGCCGGCTTTGTATTACCTGGTGTCTACCATGGTACTATTGGTGAGTATTGTACTGCTTATACTGGCCAGGATGGATATTGTAGCGCCGGTATTTGTGGCTGTGAATGGAAATTACATAGGCATACTTCTACAGGTGCTGATTCTTTCTGTCGGCCACATACAACGATACCAGCAATACAGACGGGAGAAAGAGCAAGCCATCGTGCAGATGGTGAAACAGGAACAGGAAACGATTCTTCAGGTGACTTTGGCAAAAGAGAATGAGCGAAACAGAATTGCTGCTGATATGCATGATGAGCTGGGTGCAGGCATCTCAAGCCTGAGGCTGATAGGCGAACTTGCTGAGCGAAAAGATTCCCTTCCGGAAATAAAAAATGATATAGAAAGGTTTACTTTATCAGCTAAAGACCTCGGACAAAAGGTAAGAGACATTGTATGGACGCTCAATCCAGAAAATGATACATTAGCCAACTTTATCTATTATATTCATCGCTATGGTCAAAAGCTTTTTGAAGATACAACCATCAGTTTCGATATGGGTATTCCGCCATCCATACCTGATGTGGTACTTCCCGGCGAGAAAAGGAAACACCTGTTATTGGTAATCAAAGAAGCATTTACTAATATATTGAAACATTCTGGAGCCTCTTCAGTGTTGGTGGCAGTAGGATTTGAAGGTCACGGGTTTCAGCTCCGTATCAAGGATAATGGCCGGGGTATAAAAGCAGAAACAAATTCCGGCGGTAATGGGCTCAGAAATATGCACAAAAGAATGGAGGAAATAGGTGGAGCAATCCAAATAAATAATGATAGCGGCACATCTGTTATCCTGGCTATCTATATTTCATCATAACTACCCAAATGGGTTATTGCAGACATAACCTTACTACTCTACTTTTGTAAAGAACAAATGGGGATGAAAAAAGAGACTTTAATCCATATGGTCGTTGTTGAAGACGATGAAGCCTTCAGGAAAAGCGTATTGGAAATGTTAGCCTCTACTAAAAACATATCTGTTACACATGCTTTTGGCAATATAAAAGACGTCCAGAAGATGTTAGGGCAACTCAAAGCTGATATTTTCTGGATAGATATCAATTTGCCTGACGGAAATGGGATAGACCTGATCAGGCGTATTAAATATGATTGCCCTAACAGCCTTTGCTTGATATGCAGCATGCACGATGACGACGAATATATTTTCGAAGCATTAAAAGCAGGCGCTAATGGATATATTCTGAAAGACATGGGAGTTGTGCAGATGTTGCAGTCGGTTCAGGAACTGATAGAAGGTGGTGCGCCAATGAGCCCTTATATTGCGAATAAAGTAATACGCTCTTTCCAGAAATCTGGCAAACAGGTAACCCAGGAAGGCATTGAGGCGTTGAGTGCCAGGGAAAAGGAAGTGCTGCACTTTCTCGCCAAAGGAATGTTGTACAAAGAAATTGGGGCCATGTTGGATATCAGTGTTGAAACCGTCAAGAAACACCTGGCAAAAATATATGGCAAACTGCATGTACAAAATCGCACAGAAGCTGTTTTGAAATACATAGAACGCTAAACGTTCCAACAATCAATACCAGATCATCATGAAAATTGTACTTAGTGCACTGGCATTCTTATGCTCGGTCCAGATCTATGCGCAGAATTTAACGGGCAAGCAAATATCCTCCCGAAGCAAACCCGGAGTAGTAATGATCTATTCCAAGGCAAGAGCAAATGTTGTTTACAGCAATATTGCCGTTAACGACGCTAAAATTCAAGAATTGTCGCAATTGGTGGTAGTCAATGTAAATGCCGGAAAAATAAGTTCAGACCAGGTGATTGATGTTTTCATCAAGGCTATATTCTCCAATCCGCAGCTTTATTTTTATTCTACCAATGAGATCATAAAAAAAGAATTATCAGTGGGAGCCATTGGAACAGGTTTTATTTTGAATGATAAAGGGTATGTGGCAACCAATTGCCATGTGATTGACCTGGTTCAGGATGAAGACCAGACAAAACGCGGTTTTGCAGAACAAATCATTGTAGAACTGGCCAAGAATTTTATCTCAGGCCTTTCTAAGTCTCTCAATGCTACTTTGACAGATGAGGAGAAGAATTTCATATTGAACGGATTAGCAACTTATTACCTGAGTACCGGCAGCTTGCAGGTTGACAAAATAGAAAAGGATTACGGTGTTCGTTTTGGTATTGATGTATCAGGAATCAAAGTAGAACAGGTAAAACAGGCTTCGGTAGTCACAAAAGGACAGGCTATACCTGGAAAGGATGTAGCCATTCTGAAGATTGAAGCGAAAGATATCCCTACAGTATTATTGGGCGAAGAAACCTCAACGCAGGAAGGGGATAAAATTTATGTAATGGGATTTCCCGGTGATGCAACTTTTCACCCAATGGTAGGGGCAGAAAGTGTATTTGTTCCCACTTTTACACAAGGAATTGTAAGCGCCATTAAAACTGCCAAAACCGGTTGGAATCTTTACCAGATAGACGCAGCAGTTGACCATGGCAATAGCGGCGGCCCAGTATTTAATGAAAAGGGCGAAGTTATTGGACTGGCCACATTTGGAACCGTGGATATGACCAGTGGAGAAACCAAACAGAATTACAATTTTTTTGTACCTGTTTCGATTTTGAAAGAGTTCATGAACCAGGTCAATATTAGGAATGAAACCAGTGAAATAACCAAAGAATTTAATCAGGCACTGCAGGATTTTGAAAAGCAAAGATATAAATCTGCTCTATCTACTTTTTTGCAGATTGAACAGGTGAATGCTAATTTCCCCTATATCAAAACCTACATCAGCGATTGCCAGAGCAATATTAGCAAGGGGTTGGACAAAACCCCTTTCCTATCGCTTACCTGGTGGGTCGTAATTGCAATAATGTTATTGATTGGTATTGTCACTGGCTTAATATTATTGCTTCGAAGAAAATAAATAACATTATATGAAATTCATTTTTAAATTAAAGCCTTTTTTCCTGCTTTTACTGCTGCTGACTCAGATTGACTCCCTGTCGGCACAGGACAATGACTCCAAGATATCGGTAGCAATCATGCCGTTTACTTATGCGAGTGTTAACGATTCAAGGTATGTCTTCAGTATCAGGGAAACGGTTGAGAATGCTTTTATGCGAACCAGGCGATTTAATATAGTTGAACGAGCACGTAGAAAAGATATACAAGCCGAAAAAGACCTGCAAAAACATGAAGACTTTCTGGATAGTAAAGTGATGGTTGCTCAGGGGAAATCATTAGGTGCCCGTTATATAGTAACAGGTCATGTGGTAGCTATAGGTTATAAAGAATCTTATTCTACAACAAATGGAACAAGTCGACTGGAGGGCTACACCGGAAAAATCAACCTTCTGCTAAAGGTGATAGATATAGAAAGCGGTCAGATTATTGCCAGTGAAACAATTGACGAGAATAACATTAATTCGTCAGCAGGTTTTTGGGGTAATCTGGCAAATAACCTTACTAAGGCTAATGTCTCATCAACACCTGAAACTGCAATGGTAGATGTCATCAAGGGTCTTGATAAATGCCTGACAAATTTTATTGCGAAAAGCTTCCCTGTTGTTTTTCATATCATTGAGATACAGGATAAAAAGTCAGACGGATCTGCCAAGACTTTGTTGCTCGCTGGTGGTAGTGGTTATGGGTTGAATAAAGGCGACAGACTAAGAGTAGTAGAACGCAAAGAAGTTACTATAGACGGCAGAACCGTGACGCGCAATATAGAAGTTGGGGAATTGAAAGTTTCAAAAGTCGAAGATGCCAATTTCTCTATCTGTAATGTGGTGTCAGGAGGAGATGCCATCACTCAAAAATTTGCCGGTAATACACTTGTAGTTATTACTAAATAATTATTTTATGAAAAAAATACTCAAAAAGGTTTTTTTATTTATTGCCGCCCTGATTAGCATATATGCTCCGGCACAAGATAATAAAATGGAAAGTGTGGAATATGTTAGTCAACCCTCACCTGGTATTATGCAGGTAAGGTCTACAGGCTATGGGAAGAATGCTGAAATCTGTGTGGAAGAGGCTCAGAGGAATGCTTTCAAATCATTGATCTTTAGAGGAATAGCAGGGTCGCCGGTTTCCGGACCGATTATTTCTGGAGACATTACCGGAGCGGAAATGGATAAAAAAACGCAGGCTTTCTTTAATGAGAGTGTATACAAAAAGTTCATCACGCATATTGTGCAATTCAGTAAAAAGGAACGGACCAAATTTGGAAAAAGGGTAGTGGTGGATATGAACATTGATTATAAATCATTGATCGCCTATTTTGAACAAACAGGTGCAGTCAGAAAATTCGGATATTAATTATGAAAAAAACAATTTTCTTATTAGGCAATGTCATTCTAATACTGTGTATCGTAGCTGGGGCACAGCCACAGGCGAAGCCGGGTGACAAAAACAAAGTGACCACAGTTCAGCCCAAGATCATAGTCATTCCTTTTACCAAAGAGAAAGAAGACATCAGGACAATATTGGAAACCGATGTAAACAGACGTATAGCCATTACAAAGGTGAAAGAGGCATTTGATAACAGAGGTTTTACAACTGTAGATTTTATTGGCAAACTAAAGGCTGCCAATGACAATAATGTCTTTACTTCTGCTTCGCAAACAGATCTTAAAACACAACTCATAGAATATTCTGGCGCGGATATATATGTGCAAACTGAAGTTGATGTCAGTAAATCAGCTTCCGGAACTTCGGTTAATATTATATTATCTGCTTATGAAGCTTCTACTGGTAATTCATTAAGCAATAAAGTAGGTAATAGCGGCAAGTTCTATACCGATGATGTGGCGAAACTTACCAACAAAGCCATGGAGGGTATTTTGGAAAATTTCCTAAATACTATGCAGTCGAAGTTCACTGATATTGTCAACAATGGTAAGTCTATATTACTTGATTTTGGTTTCGACCCCTTTTCAAAACTGAAAATGTCAACCGAGGTAGGAGCAGATAAACTTCCGTTCTCAGATGCGCTTGAATTATGGGTAGGTAATAATGCTGAGCACAACAATTATCATATTCAGGGCACAACTGACAAACGCATGATTTTTGATGATGTTCGAATTCCTTTGAAAGATAGCGCAGGAAATAACTATACCATTAATAAATACAGCTTGTTATTGTTTCAATACCTGAGGACGCTGAATGTTGTTGTTAAAAGAGATATCAAAGGCAATACTTTATTCATCACTATAAAATAATGCTATGTATCGAATCATAATTTTAATGTTTTTGATGCTTTCATCGGCGTCGGCAAATTCACAAGGAACTGAAACGCCTGAAATAGCTTTAGGATTTAAAATGGGGGAAATAAAAGGGTTCACCCCAGATCAACATATGCTTTTAAAATCGAAAGTGATAGAAGCGGTTACTTCTCATCAGGCGGGAATATATGATTACAACCTTCATTTTTACTTGCAGCCAGAATTTGCCATAATTTCTAAAAAAACGGCTGACGGCGGATTGAGAAAAATTGAAGTTGTGAATGCCAAGCTTTTACTGAGTATTAAGAATGCCATGAATCATCAGATTGTAGCTGCTACTTCTATTGCGATACAAGGTTCTGGCATTTCGGAGCAGGAAGCATTGACCGCAGCGGTCAATGCGATAGAGCCGGATGCGCCGGTTTTCCTTGAATTCCTCACTGGTAGCAAAGAAAAAATAGCTGCTTATTACAAGAGCCAGTGCAGCGTTATTATAAGTGACCTGGATGTTTTGTTAACACAAAAAAACTATGAGGTTGCACTTGTAAGATTGGGTACTATGCCAAAGGATAATACATCCTGTAACGAAAAATTGCGACCACTGAGGGCAAAACTACTTGAATTATATCGCCAGCAAGCTGCAACGAAAGTAGCAGGTACATCAAAAAATGAAGAGCCAAAAAGAGCTACGAAAACGACAGATACAAAAGCTATCAATAGTAAAAGTGAAAAAAGAACATCTGTAAAAGAGCACCCTAAAAAAGCTGAGACTTCCTCATCACAATCGGGAATTCAACGAGATCAGTCGGCCTTTTCAAATATAGCAACCAGTTCGAATATGGCAGTTTCAGGGAATGCCGATCCGGTAAGATCTATTGCCGCAGCAATACTGGCTACACGGCAGGTGCGATGAATGTTGGTATGGTTATTATTTATTCTTCCGTTTCTTCTGATAAACGTTCATCTACAGCATTGGCAATGAGCTTGGCGCTCATTTTGCGCATAGGGTTCCTACGCATTTCAAGGTAGCCAGCCCTTCTGCGGATAATATTAATGCATTCAAAAGTAGCAGCCAGGAAGGAATTAGCATCGGCTTTGCCTTTGCCTGCAATATCAAAAGCTGTTCCGTGGTCTGGGCTGGTGCGTACTACATTAAGACCAGCAGTATAATTAACTCCTTCACCAATAGCCAGTGATTTAAATGGAATCAGCCCCTGGTCATGGTACATGGCAAGTACGGCATCAAATTTTTCATGCTGACCACGTGCAAAAAAAGCATCGGCACTATAAGGACCAAAGACCAAGATATTGTGTTTGGCGTCTTTGATGGCCGGCTTGATGATCGTTTCTTCCTCATTGCCAATAAGGCCTTCATCACCGGCATGAGGATTGAGCCCAAGTACTGCAATCTTGGGCCTGTCTATCCCAAAATCCTTTTGAAGGCTATTGTGCATGATGCGCAATTTGCCAAGGATGTTTTCACGGGTAATATGTTTGGCTACATCGGCAAGTGTAACATGTTCCGTAACCAACCCAACGCGAATGTTTTCTGCCACCATGAACATAACAACGTCATTCACTTCGAATAATTCCTTGAGGTAAGGGGTATGGCCGCTGTAGTGGAATTCGGTCGATTGTATGTTTTTCTTGTGAATTGGGGCTGTAACCAATCCCTGTATCTGTCCGTTTTTCAGGGCCTGTGCGGCATCTTTCAACGAAATCAATGCGTATTTTCCACCAGTCTCATTGAGTTGTCCCGGTGTGATCACTACATCTTCTTCCCAGGAATTGTATACATTCACCTGTTTTGGATTGAGTCTGCCAAGATCCTTACCACTCGAATAATTGAAATTCATGTCGGACAGGCTTTTGCGGTAAAAATTCACGCTTTTGTTACTGGCAAAAACGACGGGCGTGCAAAAATCAAGCAGGCGATGGTCGGCCAGGGTTTTGATGATCAGTTCAAGACCAATGCCATTCAGATCGCCACAGGAAAATCCGATGACCGGTTTTTGCATTTCGGGACTCATTCAGGAGAGTTTTAGACCGTAAAAATAAGGATTATTGGCCCACAGCTCATTTTTCTGCAATGATGTACTTTTGCTGCAATGCAGTATACACTGAAAAAATCATTGGGGCAACATTTTCTGAAAGACGAATCGGTCTGCAGAAAGATTGTAACTGCTTTGCAGGAAGATGGCTGCAAGAACTTGCTGGAAGTTGGCCCCGGAGGCGGAGCTCTCACAAAATACCTACTGCAATTGCCAGGCATCGATTTTAAGGCAGTAGAGCTTGATGATGAAAAAGTAACCTACCTGGAGCATGCTTATCCTTCCATCAATGGAAAAATACTGCATGAGAGTGTTCTTGATATAGAAATGCCATTCCTGACCCCCTTTACAGTTGTGGGTAATTTTCCCTACAATATTTCATCGCAGATATTATTCAGGATACTAGAGTGGAAACAACAAGTGCCGGTAATGATTGGCATGTTCCAAAAAGAAGTGGCGCAGCGTGTGGTATCGGGGCCAAACACAAAAGATTATGGTATTCTGAGTGTCCTGATTCAGGCCTATTACGATGTATCGTATTTATTTGATGTTCCCCCGGGTGCTTTTATTCCCCCTCCTAAAGTAATGAGTGGTGTGATCCGTTTAAAACGGAAGGAGACACAGGCAGTTGTAAAAAGCGAACGGGCATTTTTTTCCCTCGTAAAAACTGCATTTAACCAGAGGAGAAAAATGCTCAGAAATCCGTTGAAAGGCATGTTTACTAAAGAAGTATTGCAGGAAGAAATATTCAGTAAGCGGGCAGAACAATTGAGCGTAGACGATTTTGCAAAGCTGACTTTTAAAATGAACGGCCAGTAGCCCAGACCATGAAACCCAGCGTAATTATTACAGCACCCGTACACGATTACCTGTTGCAACGTTTGCAGCAGGCTGGTTATGAAACCATTTATAAGCCAGGCATTGGTTATGAAGAGTTGAAGACTGATATTACAGATGCAACGGGCCTGGTTGTGACTACCCGTTTAAAGATCGATGCGGTTATGTTGGATGCGGCTCCGCAACTTAAATGGATTGGCCGTTTAGGTAGCGGTATGGAACTGATAGATGTTGACTATGCGACTAGTAAGGGGATCAGATGCGAAAGCAGCCCTGAAGGAAATCGTAACGCTGTAGCGGAACAAACCCTTGGCATGTTGTTAGGCCTCATGAACCATATTTGTAGCAGTAACCGTGAGATAGCCGAAGGCAAATGGCTGAGGGCAGAAAACCGGGCCGATGAATTGAGTGGAAAAACGGTTGGCATCATTGGATTTGGCAATACAGGTTCGGCATTTGCCAGACTGCTTTCTTCTTTTGATGTCACTGTACTGGCGAACGACAAATACAAATCTGATTTCGCAAAAGGCCATGTTCATGAAGCCAGCCTGGAGCAAGTATTACGTTATGCGGATGTGATCAGCCTGCATTTACCCCTTACTGATGAAACCTTTCACCTGGCAGGTGATACTTTTTTTAATGCTATGGAAAGAAAACCCTATTTCCTTACTACCTGCCGGGGAAAAGTAACCGATACCAAGGCCCTGATCAGGGCTTTACGGGATGACAGGGTCAAAGCTGCAGGGCTGGATGTGCTGGAAAATGAAAAGCTAAACACTTATACACTCGACGAAAAATCCGATTTAGATTGGCTGCTGGAACAGCCTAATGTAATTATCACACCACATATCGCAGGTTACAGCCACGAAGCTTATTTCAAAATGGCGAAAGTATTACTGGATAAATTAAACGTATAAAAAATAGTATGCGTATTTATTTAACATATAATTACTTAACAGCAGTTTATGTTAAGATGGCCTATATTCGTTAAAGGCTTCTTAAATAAATCGGCAGTAAAGAATTCAAAAAAAAAAAATTTACATTTGTCGTTCTGCAACGCTGCAATCAAATGCGGCGTTGTATTTTTTTTACCCTTTTTAAACCGAAGAGTATGAATGAAGTTAACATGTATGTCACGAAAGAGACATTCGACAAGATGAGGGAAGAGCTGCAAAAGATGAAGTCGGTTGACCGTCCAGCTGCTTCCAAGGCCATTGCGGAGGCACGCGAAAAAGGTGATTTGAAAGAAAATGCAGAATACGATGCGGCCAAAGAGGCGCAGGGCATGCTTGAAGCCAAAATCAAGCAACTCGAGGGTGTTATTGCCAATGCTAAGATTGTAGATACCAGCGATATAGATACCAGTAAAGTAACCATTCTTACTAAAGTAACCATAACCAATATTGCTACTAAGAAAACAGTTACTTACCAGATAGTAGGTGAAAAAGAAGCCGATCTGAAAGCGGGTAAGATCTCTGTAGGGTCTCCTATAGGCAGAGGCCTTCTGGGCAAATTAAAAGGAGAAGTGGCCGAAGTACTCGCACCTACCGGTGTTATGAAATTCAGGATTGACAATATTACCGTATAGTTGCACAAGGAGAAAATTTTTATAGCCCCGCAGGATTTCCTGCGGGGTTTCTTTTTGTGTTATCCTGTAAATTTCCCAATCTTCGTGTCGTAAATCTTTCAGTCATGACCATTTTCTCCAGGATCATTGCCGGTGAAATCCCTTCCTATAAAATAGCCGAGGACGATAAATTTTATGCATTTCTCGATATTTTTCCCCTGGTAAAAGGCCATGTGCTGGTGATTCCCAAAACAGAAACGGATAATCTTTTCGACCTCAGCGAAGAGTACCTCTCCGGCATTCTTGTTTTTGCCCGACCCATAGCCAAAGCCATAGAGCGTACATTTCCCTGCAATCGTTGTGGTATCAGTGTAGTAGGGTTGGAAGTGCCACATGCACATGTTCACCTGATACCCATCAATAGTGCCGATGACCTGAATTTTAACAGAGCTAAGCTGAAACCATCGCCTGAAGAATTAAAAGATGCCCAGGAAAGGATCATCGCTTCACTCGGGAAGGATTTTGTTCAATAAAATCGCTCCATCCTTTGAATCCACCGGCCGTTTTTCCAAAAATGGCAGCTGTCTGGTAATGATGGCAAAGCGCTACTGCCAATGCATCGGTAGCATCAAAATAGCGTGGCTTCTCTTCAATGTCAAGGATCTGTTGTAACATTTTCCAAACCTGGTCCTTATCGGCATTGCCATTACCGGTGATGGACTGTTTTACTTTTTTAGGTGAATATTCGGTTACTTCCAGTCCCGCCTGGATAGCAGCTGCTATAGCTACCCCTTGCGCCCGGCCCAATTTGAGCATGCTCTGAACGTTTTTGCCGAAAAATGGGGCTTCAATGGCAAAAGATCCCGGGCGATATAATTTGATCAGCTCACATACTTTGGTATGGATCATTTCAAGCCTGATATAAATATCTTTCTGAGAAGTCAGCTTCAACACATCCATGAGCAATACCTGTGGCTGATGCTTTTCCACTCGCACCAATGCGAAACCCATTACCTGGGTGCCGGGGTCGATACCCAGGATAATTTCTGATTTCTGATTTTTTGATTTCTGATTGAATGGCATTGTAAGAAACTCCGTCAAAGCTAAAGAACCAAAGTCAATCCATTAAACCTGTTATTTGATCCGCAATTAAAAAATCAGAAATCGGCAAATCAGCCATCTCCCAACTATCTTTGATCGATCAATCCGGTATTTTCTGACTAAAAAACTCAAAATATTCATCAATTACTTTGTAGGGCCCGTGCTGTTTATATGGCTGTCTTATTCTATCTACCGGGAAGTCCGGCATCAGGCAGATCTGCGACAGTCCTGGCAAATGATTAAAACAGCTTTTACCGGACCTCAAAACTGGAAACTGTTGTTGGCACTGTTGCTGATGCCGCTGAATTGGGGAATAGAAGCCCGGAAATGGCAGCTGCTGGTAAGTGGCGTACAGTTGGTATCTTTCAAAAGGGCTTTCAGGGCCATTTTTGTAGGGCAGGCCATTGCTTTTAATGCCCCCAATCGTGTAGGGGAATCCGCTGGCAGGGCAGTATATCTTGATGAGGGGAACAGACTGAAGGGTATTGCTTTATCGGTGGTAGGTAGTATGAGTCAGCTCATGGTTACATTTGTAATGGGGCTGGCCGGATTATGGTACCTGCGATTTTTTATATGGAATGATGAGCATCATCCTGAAAACTTTTCCCTGCATTGGCTGGATGGATTGATTGGTGTGGTATCGGCGGGACTTTTAATCTTCATTCCATTGTATTTTCGCCTTTCCCGATTCATTCGATTGCTTGAAAAAATTCCACTGGTTGCGAAATACCGTTTCCTGGTGCAAAAACTGGAAGACCTGCATATAAGGGAACTGGCAGGGGTTTTATTGTTATCTGCCGCCAGGTACGTGGTATTTGTGGTACAGTATGTGCTATTATTGGCCGTATTTGAAGTGCAAATTTCCTGGGCAGACGCCGTATCGCTGGTCAGCGTGTTGTTCCTGGTACTGGCTGTAGTACCTACCATTGCACTGGCCGAACTGGGATTCAGGGGTAAATTGAGTTTGGAGCTTTTCGGATTGTTAAGTTCGAATACAATAGGCATCATAGCAACGGCAGCGGGTGTCTGGATTATTAACCTGATCATTCCGGCCATAACCGGAACTTTGTTTATATTGGGCATAAGAATATTTAGAAACAAATAACAGCTGAGCGTGAAAAAAATGATCGTACTGGTGATACTGGCGTTGGGGTTACAGCCTGTTAAAGCAGGCGATGATTTTTGCGGTATCAGGAACCAGGCTTTTCAGACAGGAGAAAGTGTCACATTCAATGTATTTTACTCTTTGATGGGCATTTACATAAATGCCGGCAGTGCCAATTTTACCATTTCATTGGAACACCTTAATAATAAGCCTGCGTATCGTGTAGTGGGCACCGGATCTTCTAATTCCAGTTATGACTGGATATTCAAAGTGCGCGACCGATATGAGAGCTATATAGATACCGCTAACCTGCAGCCATTGAAATTCATTCGCAATATTGATGAAGGGGGATACAAGAAATACGAGAACATTACTTTCAATCAGGAAGCGAATACAGCCACCACTCCCAATGGAATATTTAAAGTGCCCAATTGTATCCAGGATGTATTGAGTTCTATTTATTATGCGCGGAATATAGATTTCAATCGTTATAAGCCGGAAGACAAAATACCCTTTGCCATGTTTCTTGATAATGAGGTATACAATCTTTACATCAAATACATGGGCCGCGAAGTGGTAAAAACCAAATACGGTAAATTCAGGGCCATTAAGTTCAAGCCATTACTCGTTAAAGGGACTTTATTCCAGGGAGGCGAGAAAATGACAGTATGGGTAAGCGACGATGCCAACCATATCCCCCTGCGCATTGAAAGCCCCATTGTGGTAGGCAGCATAAAAGTTGATATGATGCAATACCGCAACCTGCGTTATCCGCTTAGTTCAATGATAAGTTTCAATTAAGTAAACTGCATTCAATAGGTAATTTTTTAAGCGGCCCTGGCAGCTTCGCTGATACGTTGGGAAGGGGCTCTACCCAGCAAACGCGAACGCCTGTAAATGATTTTGCAAATGACGGTAATAAACAGGGCGCCGATAGCCACACCGACAAGCAATCCGAGTAAAAGCGAATCGAATAGCCGTTGACCTACATAGGCGCCATACACAACCGAAACACCGGATAAGATACCGGAAACGGCAGCAATGATGGTATTACCCATCCTGTTGGAGATTTCAATGCGGGCATTACAATGGCCGCAATTGGTAGCGGAGAAATTGTACAGTTGCACAAACCGCTTAAAGGATATCCGCTCTCCACAGCTTGGACATCCGGCAACCTGGTTTTTGGACATTGGGGTACAGTTTTGAGTTACTGAATGGTAAATGGAGCAGTAAATTAGCCAGAAAAGGAGAAACTATTGTGTAGTAAAACACTGAAAATATATGGGGTTTTATCACTGAAGCGCGGTGAAAATCACGGTGATTTACTACAATACTGTAGTATCTTTTACAAATCGGCCAGCCTGAAAAGATCCTGTTGGCGAACCCCTTTCTCAGTGTTTTGCAATGTGCAGCATTCCTGAAAGGGGTCGTGCTCAAAATAAAGCGTGTAGTGATTTTCCGCCGCTTCCTGTAGGAAGACCTGTTTTTCCTGTAGTGTGGTGAGCGGAAACATATCATAAGCCATCACATAAGGAATTGGAATATGCGCCATGGAAGGAAGCAGGTCAGCCATGTAAACCAGGGTAGAACCCTTGTATTTGACCTGCGGCAGCATCATTTTATCGGTATGACCATTCACAAAACGAATACTGACCTTGTCGGTGAATGGAACTGATGCAAGTTGCCCTTCTTTGGTAAAAGCTTCTTCGGGAACCGGTATGAATTGAAGGCGACCGCTCTCTTCAATGGGCAGGATATTCTCTTTCAGAAAAGACGCTTTCTCCCTTGCATTTGGATGAGTTGCCCAGTGCCAGTGTTGCGCATTGCTCCAGTATATGGCATTCCTGAATGCAGGCGCGAGCTGGTCTCCCCGCCTCTCAATGCTTCCTCCACAATGATCGAAATGAAGATGGGTTAGCAGTACATCAGTAATATCATCACGGGTAAAACCATGTGCTGCCAGAGAACCATCGAGTGTATCATTCCCATGAAGATAGTAGTGGCCAAAAAATTTGGCATCCTGCTTGGCGCCCATACCCGTGTCTACAAGTATCAGCCTGTTTCCTTCTTCTATCAGCAAACAACGCAGGGCCCAGGAACACATATTGTTTTCATCAGCCGGATTGAGTTTGTTCCACATAGTTTTTGGAACCACACCAAACATGGCGCCTCCATCCAGTTTAAAATATCCTGTGTTGATCGTATAAAGTTTCATCTGGCTGTTTGTTTGAACAGCTTACGCTGCGTTGCAGCAGCAAAGATCAGTAATGCCAGTCCAACTACGAAGAACACCATCAGTGCCAGTACCGAATTCCGCTGCGACCGGGTAGCTTCATTGATGTAACCGAAACTGAACATGCCAATAACAATGGCAATTTTTTCCGTCACATCATAAAAACTGAAAAATGAAGTGGTGTCTTTTGTCTCTGGCATCAGCTTCGCATAAGTACTGCGGCTGAGCGATTGAATACCTCCCATTACAAAACCAACAAGCGTAGCGAGGGCATAAAATTCATATATACCATTACGGGGCAACAAATATCCAATGACGCAGATGGCGATCCAGAAGAAAACAGTAACCATGAGTGCATTGAAGTTACCTAGTTTTGCAGACAGCCTGGCAACCAGGTAAGCTCCTGGAATGGCTACTACCTGAATGATCAGGATGGCTATAATAAGATTCGTAGTCGGAATGTTCAGTTCGCTTTTGCCATAAAGGGTGGCTGCCAGCATCACTGTTTGCACGCCCATATTGTAAAAGAAAAATGCACCAAGGTATCTTTTTAAAACCGGTAAATGTGTTAGCTGCTTCCATACCTTGCTCAATTCTTTATATCCATTGGTAAGCAGCGATCCACCCGAAATGGTTCCGGCAGGCTCGCTTTTGGGCAAACGGCTGAGTGAGAACTGGCCGAATCCCCACCACCAGATTCCCACCAGCAGGAACGAAAGCTGTGAAGCCTTACCTGTAGTAATACCGAATTTATCAGGCATCAGTACAAACACAAAGCAAATCACCTGTAAGATCACACTGCCAATATACCCCAGTGCATATCCTTTGGCACTTACCCGGTCCTGGTCTTCAGGTGCAGCGATCTCAGGCAGGAAAGAATTATAAAACACCAGGCTGCTCCAGAACCCAATGCAGGCAATAATCATACAGGATAGTCCGTATGCCAGGTTATGACTGTCGAAAAAATACAATGCGCTGCACGCGATACTTCCCATGGTACAGAAAAAGAAAAGGAAAGCTTTTTTATTGCCTTTGTAGTCTGCAATGGATGAAAGAAGGGGCGACATAACGGCTACAACCAGGAAAGCGAAAGCAAGCGCATAATTGTAAAGGGAAGTATTCACAAATTCTCTCCCAAACAAATGAACGGTATCATTGGAAGTGGCATCATTGCCATCCCCGGTAACGGCTTCATAATAAGCCGGGAAGATGGTAGAAGTGATCACCAGGCTATATACGCTGTTGGCCCAATCGTACATTGCCCAACCGGTAATGACTCTTTTGGGAGCAGTTTTCATTTGATTGATTTATAAGAATTCAAAATTAGAAAGTCAAGATCCGAAAAGTGTTATAAAAGACAGCAGCCTGATTTTAACTTTTAATTTTTTACTTTTATTGTAAGTAACCTGTCAGCACCAGCGCTAATAACATAGCCCCTACGATAATCCGGTACCATCCGAATAAACGGAAGCCATGTTTTTGAAGATAACCGATGAAAAATTTGATGGCCAGTAAAGCCACAAGAAAGGCAATCAGGTTGCCCAGGCCCAATGCAATCAGATTTTCCTTGTTTTTCAGTAATTCCGGTTGCTGCCTGAATGCTTTCAACAGCTTATATCCGGTTGCTGCGGCCATAGTAGGTACGGCAAGAAAAAAAGAGAATTCAGCAGCGAGGCTTCGTGTCAGTTTCTGCTGCATACCACCTATGATACTGGCAGCGCTCCTGCTGGTGCCGGGAATCATGGCCAGGCATTGCCAGATACCAATAGTGAAAGCTTTGGCAATGCTGATCTTTTCCTCTGTTTCAATGACCGCAGGAGACTTGAATAATTTATCGATGAATAGCAGCACAAAACCGCCTAACAACATGGAAATGGAAACTGTAAGCGGACTCTCCAGCAGCTTGTCTATTTTATCTGAAAAAAGATAGCCCAATAATAATGCAGGGATTATTGCAACAATGAGTTTGAAGTAAAAATTCCACCGGTTGAGCGGGAAAAACTTTTTACGATAGAATACCAGCACTGAAAGAATAGCACCCATCTGGACAGCCACTTCAAACAGTTTGGTGAAATCATCTTTCCCAATTCCCAGGAATGAGCTGGCAATGATCATGTGCCCGGTAGAAGAAATAGGCAGGAATTCGGTCAGGCCTTCAATAATGGCAATGACAACGGTTTGAAAAATAGACATGCTGGGGTATTAGTGCTTTAGATTTTTGATGTATGGGCTAAGCCGTTTTTGGCTTTTTAAAAATTGCATAAATCTCTACGATCAACCCTAATACGATCACGATTGGCGCGATGGTAATGCGCGTAGTACTGTACACCTGGTTGGGGTCAAATACATTCGGGTCGTTGCTTTTGCCACCACTCATCAGGAAGAAGCCCAGGGCAACGATAACGCCGCCAATCAGCATCCAGGTAAGGTTTTCTTTGCCAAAAAGAGGGGCATTGCTGCTATGTTTCTGTTCAGTCATGGTTGTATGTTTTATTGTACCGGAAGAATAAAGATATTAATAAAGATCGTCCAATTTCATTTTCAGGTATTTGATAACACTGCGATGGGTACTGTAAACCGAAATCCCTACACCCAATGCAATCAGTCCGCCGAAAAGTATAAGCGTATGCTTTACATCACGTATGGCCCTTAATTGTGGAAACTGGCTTTCAGCCCATCCGATCAGGGCAAACAAAAGGGCAATAGCGATGGCCGAGCTGATGAGTCCGTTTACCAGGGCGCGCAGGTTCAAGGGCCAGGCAATGAAACCCCTGGTAGCTCCCACCATTTGCATGGTCTTGATCAGGAAACGGTTACTGAACATGGCCAGCCTGATGGTATTATCAATACTAACTATCACAATGATACAGAGTGCAATGGCAACAACCAGGAATATAAGGCCTATTTTAGACGCTCTCTCGTTGAGGTTGTTTACCAGGCTTTGGGGGTATTGTAATTCAGTAAGCTGGTTGCCATAGGATGCCATTAACTCGGAAGAGATCCTGGCCAGGCTGTCTTTATTCACATAACTGGCTTTAGCATAAAAGTCAATGCTTTCAGGAAGAGGATTCACGTCGAGTATCTTGGCCCAGTCCTCATTATTTTCCTTGTTCCAGATCAGCTTGGCCGCATTCTTGTCTACATATACCACATTGCGGGCATAAGGCCGGGAGGCAATGAATTGCTGTATCTGGCCAATGGTATCCTTGTTCAGGGTACGCAGGTATGCGCTAAGGCGGATATCTTCTTTCAGGGCGGTACCTACGGAATTAATGTTCAGAAAGAACCATCCCATGATACCCATGATCAGTAAAACCAACGCTACTCCCACAACGCTGTAAATATAGTTGGGCTTGCTGCGCCTGAGAGATGATTTACCGGTGTCTGCCATGCTGTGAAATTTTGAATTTACCCATACCGGGGAATAGATGCAAATGTAGGGTTTTGAAGCCTAAACGCTTACATTTGCAACCACTCTGACGGTCATTTGGTAATTGAAAATAATTGATCGGGGCGTTTATTAGGTTAAAGATTTGTTAGGATTGGGAGGAGGCTGAATGCAAAATTCAAAAAGCAAAATTTAAAAGCCAAAAAGTTTATCGAATACAGAACAGTACTATGGAATACAATTTTAGCGCGATAGAGAAAAAATGGCAGGAACAATGGAAGCGGGATCATGCTTACCGGGTGAGTAATGAAAGCAGCAAACCCAAATTTTATGTGCTGGATATGTTCCCTTATCCGAGCGGGTCGGGCTTGCACGTAGGGCATCCGCTGGGGTATATTGCTTCGGATATTTACAGCCGGTTTAAAAGATTGAAAGGATTCAATGTACTGCACCCGATGGGATACGACGCGTTCGGTCTGCCTGCCGAGCAGTATGCCATTGAACATGGTGTGCATCCGGCAGTGAGCACCGCGGAGAATATCAGTGCATTCAGGGAACAACTGGATAATATCGGGTTCTGTTTCGATTGGAACAGGGAGGTGCGTACTTCCGATCTTTCGTACTATAAATGGACCCAATGGATATTTCTCCAGTTGTTCAACAGTTATTATAACCGCCTTACACAAAAGGCAGAACCCATAACACAGCTGGTGGCTTTGTTTGAGAAAGAAGGGAATATAAAACATGTATGTCCCGGAGATCATGCCATCCGTTTTTCTGCTACGGAATGGAATAACTATACCCACAAGCAACAACAGGACATTCTCATGAATTACCGCCTTGCTTTTTGCGGTTATGGTGAAGTGAACTGGTGTGAAGCGTTGGGAACCGTTTTGGCCAATGATGAAGTGATCAATGGGGTGAGCGAAAGGGGCGGCCATCCGGTGGTAAAAAAGAAATTGCGGCAATGGTACCTGCGTATTACTGAATATGCCGACCGGCTGTTGGATGGTTTGCAGACCATCGATTTCAGCGAGGCCATGAAAGAAATGCAAACGAACTGGATCGGTAAGTCATCCGGTGCAGAGATCAGCTTTCAGTTGCAGACTGCCGAAGGTCGTAATGGGTTGCACTTGCATGTGTATACTACAAGACCCGATACCATTTTTGGCGTTGATTTCATGGTAGTGGCTCCGGAGCATGAATTGATTGAGCGGATCACCGGCGATGAGCAGAGAGAAACAGTAGAAGCCTATATCGCTTATGTAAAGAGCAGGAGCGAACGGGAGCGCCAGGCGGAGAAAAAAATAACCGGCGCTTTCACCGGTGCTTATGCCCTGAATCCTTTCGATGGCCGGCAGATACCGGTATGGATATCGGAATATGTTTTGGCGGGATATGGCACAGGTGCTATTATGGCCGTTCCCTGTGGCGATGAACGGGATTATAAATTTGCAAAGCACTTCAACATACCCATCACCAATATTATTGGCAATGCATACAACGGCGAAGAAGCCAATGCTACCAAAGATGCCAAACTGGAGAACAGTGGCTTCCTCAATGACATGGTGATGCGCGATGCCATGGAAGTAGTGATAGACAAGCTGGAAGAAATAGGTATTGGTAAACGCAAAGTGAATTATAAAATGCGCGATGCCGCTTTCAGCAGGCAACGTTATTGGGGTGAGCCCTTTCCAATACAATGGGAAAATGGTGTAGCAGTTGCATTAAGTGAAACGGAATTGCCGCTGGAACTGCCGGAAGTAGAACATTACAGCCCGGGACCTGAAGGAGAAGGACCGCTTGCGAATATACCCGAATGGGTAGCCCGCGAATTGGAGACCAATACCATGCCTGGTTATGCAGGCTCGTCCTGGTATTTCCTGCGTTACATGGATCCGCATAACAAGGAAACATTCTGCGATCGCAAAGCCAGTGATTACTGGAACCAGGTAGACCTTTATATAGGTGGTACAGAGCATGCTGTGGGACATTTATTGTATAGCCGTTTGTGGACAAAAGTGCTGTGCGACCTGGGATATATTGGCTTCGACGAGCCGTTCAGGAAACTGCTGAACCAGGGGATGATACAGGGTTCCAGCCGGTTTGTGTATCGCATCCGCGGAACGCAACAGTATGTTTCAGCAGGACTGATCGGCCAGTATGAAGTAGACAAGCTGCATGTAGATGTGAACATTGTAGACGGTGTTGAACTGGACACGGAAGCATTTAAGCAGTGGAAGCCGGATTTTGCAGATGCAACATTCATTCTTGAAGATGGAAAATATATCTGCGGGGTAGAAGTAGAGAAGATGAGCAAATCGAAATTCAACACAGTGAACCCCAATACACTGGTAGAGAAATTCGGCGCCGATACTTTCCGCATGTATGAAATGTTCCTCGGGCCGGTGGAGCAAAGCAAACCCTGGGATACCAAAGGAATAGAAGGTGTGCATCGCTTCATCAAAAAACTCTGGCGTCTTTTCTTCGATGAACAGAAAGGCAAGCAGTGGAATGAAGAAAAAGCAACGGCTGTAGAATTGAAGGTATTGCATCGCACCATCAAAAAAATTGAAGACGATACAGAACGGTTCAGTTTCAATACAGCCGTAAGCACTTTTATGATCTGTGTGAATGAGCTGAGTGATCTCAAATGCCACAAACGGGAAGTGCTGGAATCCTTGCTCATCCTGTTAACGCCTTATGCGCCACATATTGCAGAAGAACTCTGGCACCAGTTAGGTAATACCAGCTCTGTACTTGACGCAGCATACCCGGTGTACAACGCCTCTTTCACTGCGGAATCTGCGAAGGACTATCCTGTGAGCATTAATGGCCGTGTGCGCACCAATATTTCCATCTCTCTCGATGCAACCGAAGACCAGGTGAAAGAGATCGTGCTGGGTAATGAACTGGTGCAGAAATGGGTGGAAGATAAGCCACTCAAGAAACTGATCTTCGTTAAAGGGAAGATGATCAATGTTGTCATTTAAACAAAACCAACCAAGATGAGAACCTCCGGATTGTTATTGTGTGCGCTGGCTTTTACAACAGCCGCATATAGCCAAAAACAAACAAAAGCGTTTGATCACAACGACCTGATTGCCGGTAAAGCGCCCAGGAATTTCCTCAATGAACTGCCTGTTGTGGTAAAATGGACAGACGATACCCATGTGATACTGAAGCAACGCATGGCTGCGGACACTATCGCAAGGAATTATTTGCTGGATGTTACCGCGGGCAGCTATACCGCAACAGCAGATGCACCCGCAATAACGCCTGAATCTTCTTCTTTTGGCAGGTTTGTTTTTGTGAAGAACAATGATGTTGTGTATCGCCGGAATGGTGTGGATCAACAACTCACCCATGATGCCGCCGAAGAAAAGAATCCAACTCTTTCGCCCGACAGCAACTATGTTGCTTATACGCGAAACAATAACCTGTACACTTACAACCTGGTTACTAATAAAGAGACACAACTCACCACCGACGGTAACAGTACCACGCTGAATGGTTATGCGAGCTGGGTATATTACGAAGAGATATTTGGCCGCGCTACGCGTTATCGTGCATTCTGGTGGAGTCCCGACAGCCGCAAACTGGCTTATATGCGTTTTGATGAAAGCATGGTGCCCATGTTCCCCATTTATGTGAGCGAAGGACAGCACGGATACCTGGAAGAAACGCGTTATCCCAAAGCAGGAGATAAGAATCCGGAAGTGAAACTGGGTATGGTTTCTCCTGATGGAGGTGCTACTGTATGGGCCGATTTCAATGCAAAAGACGATCAGTATTTCGGCTGGCCTATCTGGCGCCCAGGAACCAACCAGGTATGGCTTTCCTGGATGAATCGCGACCAGACCAACCTGAAGATCTATGAAGTGAATACAGCCAGCGGGCAAAAAAACGAAGTATATAACGAAGTGCAACCTACCTGGATCGATCTGGAAGACAGGGTGGGCGGGCGCATCAATTTCCTGCCAGACGGAAAAGGGTATATCGCACAAAGTGATAAAACCGGCTGGAACCAACTCTATATGTATGGTATGGACGGAACGCTCAAGTACCCCATTACCAATGGTAAGTTCACGGTGCTGGGCATCAGGCATATCGACCTGTACAACCAGGTCATTTATTTCACAGCACGTGGACGGGAGAATACAGCGCGTATGGATTTTTACAGCATCAAATTCAACGGATCGGAGTTAAAGCGACTGACTTTCGGCGATTACAACCATGCTTCCATCAGCTTATCACCCGGCGGTAACTATTTTATCACCACCTATAGCAATGCCACTACACCAACCAGAATGATATTGGCAGATCATACCGGTAAGATCATCAGGGAGCTGGGCGATATGCGCGGAACTGAAATGGATAACTATAAAATTGCTAAAACAGAGATCATACGCATCAGGAGCGAAGACGGTAAATACGAGCTGCCAGCTTATGTAACCTGGCCTGAAAATATGGACCCCAATAAAAAATATCCCATGCTCATCAGTATCTATGGTGGTCCTAATGCGGGCACTGTATGGGATAATTGGACCTGGAGTGCTAACCGCCAATGGTATGCCAGTGAAGGATTGATACAGGTTTCATTTGATCACCGGGCAAGCGGACAGTTTGGAAAAGAAGGCGTGAATTATATGTACCATAACCTGGGTTATTGGGAGATGGCTGATTATAAAACCATGGTAAAATGGTTTATTGCAAACGGACAAGCCGACCCTTCCAGGATATGTATCACCGGGTTCAGCTATGGTGGTTATATGAGTTGCTACGCGCTTACTTATGGTGCGGATGTTTTTACCCATGGCATGGCCGGTGGCAGTGTGGTTGACTGGCATTTGTACGACAGTCATTATACAGAAAGATACATGGGTACTCCGCAGAACAACCCCAAAGGCTATCAAACCAGCAGTGTATTATCTTATGCAGGCCAGTATAAAGGAATGCTGCAAATTGTTCACGGCACCAGCGATGACAATGTACACATGCAGAACAGCCTGCAATTGGTGAGCGCATTGGAAGACAAAGGCAAAAATTTTGAATTCATGTTGTATCCTGGAGGAAGGCATGGATGGGGTAACCTGCCAGCTAAGAATATTCATTTCAGCAACCTCAAAACGAGGTTCATTTATAAATATCTATTAGAGAAACCCATTCCTCAAGGATTATTGAAATAAACTCTTTGCCCCGGGCTTAAGCCCGGGGCAAAGAGTTTTAAGCATTGTATGCCTGGGCAAATGTTTGAGCAAAATCAGATAGCTTGGTTTTGCCTAGAGCCGGTCTGTTTTTGAAATACTCTTCTGTCATAGCGCCAGTATGCAATGCATGATTCATCTCAGCATAATTGCGGGCGATCTCTTCAGGCAAACCGGCTTGTATCATACCATTCAAAGCCTGCTCATCGGTAAAAGTTACCCAGGCCAGATCGGGTTTGCCAATGGCATTGCCTAAGGCTGCAGCGATCTGGTCGGTAGATACTTCATCGCTGGCGATATAGCGAATACTTTGTCCGGCTGTATAAGGTTTTGTTAATGCGTCTGCTGCTACGGCTGCAATATCAAGAGGGTCTACAATGGGAAATTTACCTTCACCTGCGCTGAAATTCGCACCAATGATACCCATCCCTTTGATCATGCCAATATTGGCAAAGAGGTTGGGATAAAAATAAGCGGGACGTAAGATGGTAAGATCCACATCTTTCAAAACACCCAATGCTTTTTCTGCAAGGTGTAAACCACTCACGGGACCTAAGCCATCTGCGAGATGGGCACCTACACTGCTGAGTAATACTGCTTTTTTTATGCCCGTAGCTTTGATGGCCGTTGCATAATGTTCTCCTATTTTACCAATATATGCTTTCCATTGGGTCACCTCGTAAATGGGAGGGATCATCAGGTAAACGGCATCTGCGCCGGTAAAAGTTCGGGTGAGAAAGTCCGTGTCTTCTATAGAGCCTATGGCTGCTACGGCGCCGGCATCTGTTAATACTTTCAGGTTGGCTTCGTTGCGTCCAATGATTGTTATGGCATGTCCTGATTTTAATAAAGACAATGCCAGTGGCTTCGAAATATTTCCGGCTCCGCCGGTGATCACATACTTCATGGTTCAATTTTTAATGCGTGAATATTTATGTTTGTATATACAAATAATGAGTTAAAAAAAATCAATCGGCCAGTTTATCAGCAATTTTAGTCAGTGTTTTCACAAACCGGATGCTCTCTTCTTTGCCAATGATGCTGGTATACTTCGTATGAAATTCATGCACACAATTCCTCAGTTCCGGTTGCAGGTCTTTTGCTTTGGGAGTGGGGTATACATTGGTGAGTTTTCCTTCCGTAGTGCGTATCACCAGTTTTTTCTCTTCCAGCTTTTCAATCAGGCGCGTAATGGTGCTGGGCGTGAGTTGCAACTGTTCTGCCAGGTTGCCGGGCTGCATACCGGGTTCTTCAAGTACAGCCATGAGCAGGTATGCATGACTGGGAGAAAGGTCTACCTGCTTCCAGCATTCGTTGGCCATTTTCTCTACTTTCCGCGCGAGGGCGCTGGAAGTAAAGTAGAGGCATTCTGCATATTGGCTGTCTGATGTTTTCATTGACAGGACAAAGATAGGCTCTTTATTTGTATGTACAAATAAATTTTAGTTTTCTTCCGGATTGCCGGTATTTTGTAGTTTTGAGGTATGTCCAACAACATCCTGAACAGCGATTCATCTGGTTTAACTTCGGCCGATAAAGAGTTTGAG
Organism: Sediminibacterium sp.; assembly: GCA_041798205.1. Taxonomy (GTDB): domain Bacteria; phylum Bacteroidota; class Bacteroidia; order Chitinophagales; family Chitinophagaceae; genus Sediminibacterium. The sequence continues at coordinate 4,156 of JBHCAK010000008.1, read as the reverse complement.
AACAGCATCCGGCCGCGGGAGATCGATGATTTTTCGGGACAGCCCCAATTGATCGAGAACCTGGTCATTTTCATCAAGGCGGCCAAGCTCAGGGGCGAAGCGTTGGATCATATTTTATTTCATGGCCCGCCGGGACTGGGCAAGACCACCCTCAGCCGTATTGTGGCCAATGAACTGGGTGTGAACATCAGGGAAACTTCGGGCCCGGTCATTGAAAAGCCCGGCGACTTAGCAGGCCTGCTCACCAACCTTCAACCCAACGATGTATTGTTTATCGATGAGATCCACCGGCTGAGTACGGTAGTGGAAGAATACCTCTATGCGGCAATGGAAGATTTCCGGATCGATATCATGATCGATTCAGGCCCCAATGCCAGGAGTGTGCAGATCAACCTGAACCCCTTCACATTAGTGGGGGCTACTACCCGCAGTGGCTTGCTCACAGCGCCTTTGCTGTCTCGTTTCGGCATCAAATCAAGGCTGGAATATTATCAGGCCGATACACTGAGAAAGATCATTGAAAGAAGTGCTTCCATATTGCAGGCTTCTATCAGCAGCGATGCGGCCGGAGAGATTGCCAGGCGCAGCCGGGGTACTCCCCGGGTTGCGAATGGACTTTTACGAAGGGTGCGCGATTTCGCACAGGTGTTGAACGATGGCGTTATCGACATCGGCATCACGCAACATGCATTGAAAGCATTGAATGTAGATGAGCACGGGCTGGATGAAATGGACAACCGAATCCTGGCCGTTATCATTGATAAATTCAAAGGAGGTCCTGTAGGCATTACCACTATTGCTACAGCGGTGGGCGAGGAAGCCGGTACTATTGAAGAAGTGTATGAGCCTTTCCTCATACAGGAAGGGTTTCTGCAACGAACGCCACGCGGACGGGAAGTGACCGCCAAGGCATATGAACACATGGGCCGGAAACCGCACACGGGTCATCATCCCAACTTATTCAGTTAAACAAAATGCCGCAGAAATGTTCCGCGGCATTTGTCTTCTTAATATCCATTAACTTATGGTGCTACGAGTCTGAATCCGTTTCCATGGATGTTCACGATCTCAATATTGCTGTCATCTTTCAGGTACTTTCTAAGTTTGGCAATATAAACATCCATGCTGCGGCCATTGAAATAAGTGTCACTGCCCCAGATCTTTTTCAATGCTTTCTCGCGGGGCAATAAATCGTTCTTATGCTCTGCCAGCATTTTGAGCAGCTCATTTTCCTTGGGAGAAAGGGTTTGGGTAGCGCTATCGTGTTTCAGTTCACGAAGCTTGGGGTTGAAATGGTATTTACCCAGGTCGAATTCTATATTTTCGTTCACCCTGCTTTCTTCTTCATTGCGTTTCAGGATGGCTTTGATCTTCAGTAACAGCACTTCACTGTCGAATGGCTTGGTAATATAATCGTCGGCACCCAGTTTATATCCCTGGATGATGTCTTCTTTCATGGTCTTAGCGCTGAGAAAGAACAGAGGTATATCAGGATCAACGTCTCGTATCTCTTCGGCAAGGGTAAAACCGTCCATATTGGGCATCATCACATCAAGCAGACAGATATCGAATTTCTCACGCTGGAATGCGGCCAGGCCCAGGCGACCGTCTCTTTCAAGCGTTACATCGTAATCGTTCAGTTCCAGGTAATTCTTCAGCACCATTCCCAGGTTGGCATCGTCTTCACACAGGAGAATTTTGTATTTCTTTTTGTCTTCCATATCACGTTATTTATGTCAAATAAAGATAATTCATTGCGAGTTCATATCCTAGCGGCTGCAATCTTTTGTTAAAAAGCTGCTCTCGGATATCGTCTTGTTGCAGTAAAATCCTTCTTATCTCAACAAATGCCCTCATGATGGTGATGTTCATATTTATCGCCTTATCGTTATTTAAAATACCGCTAACATGGCAACACCTTTTTCTGTAAAAGCAAAGGGGGTAATATTCGTATTTCGTATTTAAAATTAATTTATTTTGAGAGGACTATTTAACTAAAATAATGATGAATCTATGCAAGCAGGTATGAATAGGCTATGTGTCTATTTGATTCTATTTTTATTATTAGGGGGGTGTAAAGGAAAAAACAGTCGCTCTCCTCAAAAGAAACTGTTATAACTGGTGTGTTAAATCCGGCACTGCACCTGGGTGGACGATGGCTGTATTTATATGCTGATTCCAAAAGCGGGATACCAATCGATTCAACCATTTCGAAAATAAGAAAACTGGTTTGTAACATTATTTCGTTTTAGGGTTAAGCAATTTCCTTGCTACAAACAACTCAATGCTATGGATTGTGGACCAGTTACCTGAGGGTGATCTCAATTTTTTTACGGTAGTGCCACCAGATGTAAAATCTTATTTTAGTTGATCGAACAAAAATAAGTACGTAAAAATGTATATTATGCCAAAATATCGTACATAAAAATGTGTATTTTTACACAAAACAGTACGTATTTGTGTAAATAATTGAAAATGAAGCGAAATAAAATAGCATATTTACTGAATTGGAAGCAATCGTCTACTCGCAAGCCATTGATCGTTAGGGGATCCCGTCAGGTAGGTAAAACCTGGCTTATGAAAGAATTCGGTCGTCTTGAATATCAAAAAACAGCATATATAAACTTTGAGAGTAATGCTGCATTAAAGACGCTATTTACAGATAATTTTGATATCAAGCGAATTATTACAGCCATTCAAATAGAAACCGGTATAACGGTTGAACCAAACAACACTTTAATTATTCTTGATGAAATCCAGAAAGCCCCGGGTGCATTGGCTTCATTAAAATATTTCCAGGAGAACGCCCCGGAATACCACATAATATCGGCAGGTTCTCTGTTAGGAGTGGCGCTTAATAATCAAATATCATTTCCTGTAGGAAAGATAGAATTCCTGGATCTTCATCCTTTTGATTATACGGAATTTTTAGAAGCATTAAATGAAAAGCCGCTGGTTGATTTACTGAAAAACCATGATTGGCCATTGGTTACAAGTTTCAAGTCAAAGTTTATCGAATTGCTTAAGCAATATTATTATGTTGGAGGGATGCCTGAAGCTGTGTTATCTTTCTCACAAAAGAAAGATTTTAAAATAGTCAGAGAAATCCAGAAACGTATACTAATTGCTTATGAACAGGATTTTTCCAAACACACTCCTAATAAGATTGTACCCCGGATCAGAATGCTTTGGAATTCAATACCTGCGCAACTGGCCAAAGAGAACCGTAAATTTATTTATGGTATTATAAGGCAAGGTGCAAGGGCAAAAGACTACGAGCTTGCAATGGCCTGGTTAATTGATTGTGGGTTGATTCATAAAGTAAATAATGTAACTAAGCCGGCTATTCCATTAAAGACCTATGAAGACTTCGGCGCATTCAAATTATTCCTGGTTGATATTGGTTTGCTGGCAGCCATGACTGATTTGGATGAAAAAACCCTCTTACAAAGCAACACTGTATTTGAGGAGTTTAAAGGCGCTTTAACAGAGCAATATGTACTTCAGCAAATAATGACCTGGAAAGAAACTGGTATTTACTACTGGTCGCCAGAAAATGCACGTTCTGAAATAGACTTTTTAACACAAATTTCCGGGCAAATAATTCCGATTGAAGTAAAGGCTGAAGAGAATCTGAAAGCAAAAAGCCTTAAAGTGTATCGTGAAAAATATAATCCTGCAATGGCGGTAAGAACATCTATGTCTGGTTTCAGGAAAGAAGAATGGATGGTTAATTTGCCTTTATATGCAATAAACGAGTTGCTTCAAATCATTTCTTAACTTTAATGACATTGTTGAGATTTCACTAATTGCCTGTAAAATTCAAACTGCATTTCCAGGCAGTAAAAGGCATTTTGGGCTTCAAGCTCCATTGCCGAGTTCCTGATTAGTCAATAAACATGTTTTAATCATGGAGTGGGGCTTCTTCTATACTTTCATCTCTTTTAGCTCATAAATAAACTTAAATATCTGTCCATTATGATTGCTATATTCAGATTAATTATTTTAGCGTTTATTTCATTAGTGTCCGGTTAAATTAGGTTGATTTTCAATTGAATATGATTTTGATCTTTGACATCTTGGTATATTGTTTTTTCAAAGAGGCTTGGTAAATGAGTTTTATCCAGCAGTGATACACCCAGTATTTGTAGTATTT
>JBHCAK010000007.1:0-175149 GCA_041798205.1 Sediminibacterium sp. | reverse complement strand
GCACTTGGCAACGGAGCCAATACCTCTGCCCAAACCATCAATATCGGCGCCGGCGCTAATGCCGCCAACAATACTATCAATATAGGTTCAGGAACAAATACTGCCGGAGTGATTGCAGTTAAAATCGGATCGAATGCCAATCTTGCTAACACCACTACCATACAAGGTGGTAATGGTACCGGTGCTATCACATTGACTCCCCAGACTGCGGGTACCATTATCGTTGGAGCAACCGCAGGAACCGGCGCTATTACGGTGGGCTCCTCTTCTGCTGCCCAAACTGTAAACGTAGGTACCGGCGCTGGTGTCTCTACCGTGAATATAGCTACGGGTGCAGGCGGAAACACAGTTTCTATTGGAGGAACCGGTACAACCAACGGTAATGGTGTTCGCTTAGGAAATGGTCGTATAACCAATGCAAAACCAACATTAGCAGTTTCTGCTGCGGCTTCTATTACACCTTCTGTCACTCAGGTCCTCGATGCAAGCATATTTCTTTTGACGGGTAATACCAATAAAACTATTACCATGCCTTCTGCGCAGGGCGCTACAGGGCTGGTACAAGCACTACCATCCGCAACAGTGGGAGATGTGTTTAAATTCCTGATTTCTTATACGGGAACAGGAAACATTACTTTAGTAGCGGGTACGGGCGTTACTATATCCGGACCTGCTGCCGTTACAGGTCCAATATCAAGAGTGGTATACTGCCAGGTTACATCGGTTACCTCAGGCTCAGAAACGATTAGTTGTTATTAATATGGAATGAGCTGCATACCTATAAAACGTAAATTGAGTTATTAAAACAGCCAATTTGATAAAAAAATCACTAATAGGAATTATTGGATTATTCTTTTCCATGGGCAGCTTCGCACAAAAAAATCCTGGAAAAGAAACCACACCTGCTGCTCAGCTAAAACTAGGTTCAGCTGCAGATACCGTGCAATATACTTTGGGTGCTTTCATTGCTCAATGGATCAATAGCAATGGCTTTCTGATCAATAATCCGGCTATCTTCCTGAGAGGAATGAACGATATGTTCCAAAACCATCCCAGAGCCGTTCCTGATTCTACTATTGGCCCGTCGGTTGCTGCTTACCAAAGAGCCATACAAAAAGAAAGGTCTGTTAAACAGGAACAACAATTGTTCGCTATGTTACGCGACCGGCCGGGTGTTGGTAAACTACCCAATGGGGTAAGCTATGTGATCTTAAGATCGGGGAAAGGGTTGCACCCGGCAGATTCGGATTCCATTTTGTTGCACCTGAATGCAAAATTGCTCGATGGAACCGTGGTGGAAGACAGCTATCATTCCAATAAACCATTTATTGCAACCCCTTCCAGTTTTTTCGCAGGACTGAATGAAGCTTTACAAATGATGTTGGAAGGTTCAAAATGGCAGTTATTTGTGCCCGCTGCATTGGCCTATGGTGAACGAGGAACCACTCTCATACCGCCTAACAGCGCTCTGGTCTTGGAAGCAGAACTCCTGGCAGTTAGAAAAAAAGCCATTCCGTAAAAATGTGGATAAGTCCAATTAACATCGAACTATGGTCGGATAGGAGTCGGATCAGGCATGAATAGGGAATGAATAACAGACAGATGAGCTTAGCCTAGCCGCCAATTAGCGTAAAATTATCTTATATATCTGATAATCAGTATTTTAGTTATATCTCCTCCTATTTTCGTTGGTTTGCTGGCTGCTTACACACTATTCGTGTTTTCCGGTGTCGGAAAATAACATCCGGAACACCATAATTTAACCAGTAGCAGTGTTGTACAATCGCCAGAATGATTACCTTTGCCGCTCGAAAAAATAATTAAACACTTTATGGCTGACTTGAAATTTCAACGCAACTTCGGTATTGCCGCTCACATCGATGCCGGTAAAACCACCACCACCGAGCGTATCCTGCGCTATACCGGTATGATTCACAAGATCGGAGAGGTGCACGATGGCGCCGCAACTACCGACTGGATGGAGCAGGAGAAAGAAAGAGGTATCACCATTACTTCTGCGGCCGTAAGCTGCCAGTGGAACTTTCCCACTGTTTTAGGAAAAGCTACTCCGGAAACTAAAAAATATTATTTCAATATCATCGATACTCCGGGCCACGTGGACTTTACCGTAGAGGTAGAGCGTTCCATGCGCGTACTGGACGGTCTGATTGCCCTGTTCTCTGCTGTGGATGGCGTTGAGCCCCAGTCAGAAACCGTATGGCGTCAGGCCAATCGTTACAAGGTTCCCCGTATTGGTTTTGTGAACAAAATGGACCGTTCCGGTGCCGACTTCCTGAACGTGGTAAAACAGGTGAAAGAAATGCTGGGCGCCAAAGCCGTGCCTTTGCAATTGCCCATTGGTGCTGAAGATAATTTCAAAGGCGTGGTGGACCTGATCAAGATGAAGGGAATCATCTGGCACATGGAAACAGAAGGTATGACCTTCGATGAGATCCCCGTTCCGGAAGACATGGTGGAAGAAGCCAATGAATGGAGGCAGAACCTGGTGGAAGCCGTAGCGGAATACGATGAGGGACTGATGGAGAAATTTTTCGACGACCCCAATAGCATCACAGAAGAAGAAATGCATGAAGCGATCCGCAAAGCAACCATCGACCTGAGCATTGTGCCCATGATGTGTGGTTCTTCTTTCAAGAACAAAGGCGTGCAAACAGCGTTGGATGCGGTTTGTCGTTACCTGCCCTCACCCGTGGATATTGAAGATACTGTAGGTACCGATCCCGATACCGGAGAACATATTACCCGTAAAGCCGACCCCAAAGAACCTTTTGCGGCCCTGGCTTTCAAGATCATGACCGATCCTTTCGTGGGACGTCTGGCCTTCTTCCGCTGCTACAGTGGCCACCTCGACGCCGGTTCTTATGTATTGAATGTGAGAAGCGGTAAAAAAGAGCGTATCAGCCGTATCATGAAAATGTTCGCCAACAAGCAGAACCCTATTGATTTCATCGAAGCGGGAGATATAGGCGCGGCAGTAGGTTTCAAGGAGATCAAAACAGGAGATACCCTTTGCGATGAAGACCATCCCATCACCCTGGAGAACATGTTCATCCCCGAGCCGGTAATTGCCATCGCGGTAGAACCCAAGACCCAGGCCGATGTAGACAAAATGGGAATGGCTATTGCCAAGCTGGTGGAAGAAGACCCCACCCTCCGTGTAAATACCGATGAAGATACCGGTCAGACCATCCTCCGTGGAATGGGAGAGCTGCACCTGGAGATCATCATCGACCGTATGCGCCGTGAATTCAAAGTAGAAGTGAACCAGGGTGCACCCCAGGTGGCTTATAAAGAAGCGTTCGGTACCACCATCGAACACCGCGAAGTGCTGAAAAAGCAAACCGGTGGTCGTGGTAAGTTCGCCGACATCCAGTTCGCAATCGGACCTGCCGATGAAGAGTGGCTGAAAGAGAACGAAGGAAAGAACTTCCAGTTCGTAAACGACCTCTTCGGCGGATCTATCCCGAAAGAATTCGTTCCGGCGATCACCAAGGGCTTTGAAACAGCAATGAGCACGGGTGTATTGGCGGGTTACCCTCTTAATAACATGAAAATCAGGGTATTCGATGGTAGCTACCACGATGTGGACTCTGATGCTATGAGCTTCGAACTGTGTGCCCGTGCAGGTTTCCGTGAGGCCGGCCGCAAAGCCAAGCCCACCCTGCTCGAGCCCATCATGAAAGTGGAGGTGTTGACACCCGATCAGTACATGGGAGACGTAACAGGTGACCTGAACCGTCGTCGTGGTATGCTGGAAGGTATGGACAGCCGCTCCAACCTGCAGGTGATCAAGGCCAAAGTGCCTTTGAGCGAAATGTTCGGTTATGTAACCCAACTCCGCTCACTGTCGTCCGGCCGCGCTACCTCTACCATGGAGTTCAGTCACTATTCACCTGCACCGAACAACATCGCTGAAGAAGTGATCGCGAAGAGCAAGGGTAAAGTGAAGATTGAAGACTAAAGCGCTAGATTTTTCATCCAGATATACAATAAGGCTGTTTCATCAAGAGACAGCCTTATTTGTTTGTTATAGGAATGAAATGGATGTAAAATTATTGTCCGCAATTACTCCGGATAATCCCTTCGGCAGCCTGATAACCCTTGGTCTTTGATACCTGCAGCAATGCACAGCCTTCAGCTTTTCTACCAAGATTGAGCAGCGCCACGCCTTTGAAAAATTCAGATTTACCGTCAACCGCTTTTTTCATCCCAATCACTTTGTCGAAATATACTATGGACTTTGCATATTCCTTCATGTTGAAATAACTGATGGCGGCATTTTCAAAATTGCTGTAATCCTCTGAAGAAATATTAGCAGCTTTGATGAAATAAATTGCCGCATTATTATAATCGCCTTTTCCAAAAGCATCCCTTCCGGCAGCTTGTAATTGCTGGTAAGTGGCCTGCACATTGGCAGGAACCTGAAAGCCATTAACAGGAATACCCATGCTGTTGACAATTTCCTGGCGCCTGGTCAGGATGTCGGGATCCTGGGGAAAAAGATGAAGGGCACTATCGGCCATCGACAATAATTCATTGGTACCTTTTTTCAACACATTTAAAGTGCCCATTAGGTACATGTTCCAGCCAAATGGCTGGTTGCGGTATTTGGTATAAGTGAGAAAAGCTTTCCTGATGGCAGCAGTATCTTTCTTTTTGGCGCATACTGCAATCAAAGTCTGGTAATAAGTTTTTGCCCGAGGCCTGTTATAATAAGCCTGGGATGCATATTTGTAAGCACTGTCCACCTGGTCGGTTACATAATAAACATCGGCTTTCATAAAGTCGCTGAAAAAAAGGTAGGGATTGGCTTTTGAACCTTTATCGAACAGTTGGATTGCCCGGTCGTATTGTTTGTTCTCATAAAAATACCGTCCCACGATAGCGTCGATCGGCTGACCCGTGGAGGTTAGATTGGGAATAGGAGGAAAAATATTCCTGACCTGGTTCAGGGGCAATTGCAATGTCTCATTTTCAAGATCGGGTGTAACCAGTAATTGAGCGCGTGAGGACTGGTAGGTAAGAAAAGTTACATTGATTATAGGAAGCAGGGTAAGGATGGTAATAAGTGCATAAGAAGTACTGGGAGCAATCGCATTGTTATCATGGGGGGGAGCAGTAGCAGGAACCAGGCTGGAAGCGGCCCGCTCGCTGCTTTGGTTAAAAGCCGCCACATTCAATGCTGCGATCAGCGCAAAAAATAGTTGCATCACCGGACGTTCACCGGGAAAATTCAATACAGCATCTACAAAATAGCCCGCCAGCGCTAATGACGAGAATACAGCCGCCAGCTTCACATGGTCATCGGAACTGCTGCGCAAAGTCCGGATAGTATATACAACAAGTATTACAAACAATGCCAGCAGCAGCAATCCTCCCGGTAGTCCTAATTCAGCTGATGTTTCAAGGAAATCATTGTGCGAATGTGCTGGAACATTCATATCGTCGATGTATTCCTTTTCATAAGGTATGGAAGCCAGTTTCCAATTGCCGTATCCGCATCCCATCAATGGGTGGTGTTTACTATAGTCAACGGCATGCTTCCAAAGCGCGAAACGGTAACTGGATGCATCATTGGTAAACCCAATCGTGCCAAACCTTTCAGCAACGGTACCATATCCTCCTTTCTCATCCTGGAAGCTTTGGGCACTTGAGAGGATCATGTTCGAACTAAAAAAGGCAATGAGCAAAGGAAGCAATAAATAACCGGTACGGTAAAGAAGCAGTTCTTTCCTTTTGTACTTCCAAAAAGTGAACAGACAAAATGCGATGTAAATGCCGGTTATCAACAACAAGCCAACATAAGAAGAGCGCGCATTTACAATAAAAATGGTCAATATCCCCAGGAAAAGGGCAGACAGGTTAATGACCCTACCGGTTATTTTCTGAGAATAAATGCAATAAAGTGTAAACGGGATTTTTACCACCAGGCTGGCTGCGAAAATATTTTTGTTGCCGGTATTACCTTTCAGGCTGAGGATCAGCATGTCCAGTCTCACAGTACTGATCCCTTGGAAGAATGTGTAAAGCGCATACAGTGATTCAACCAATAATACGATCGAGACTACCTGGGCAATTAAATGGAATAAATAAATACGGCCGTTTAACAAAACAGACAGGTTAAGAAAGGCAATCACAGTAGCGACAAGGCGTACATAACAAACCAGCATTTCTGTTTTATTAATGGCAGCAAAGAACGACAAACCTGCCAGCAATGCTAAAGCAAGGTATGAATGGGTGAAGCGATTGCTGAACACACGCCGGGCTCCTGCTTTGTAGTCACCTTTATTGATCAGGATGAAAACGGCGACTATAAAATCCAGTAATGCGAGATAAAACCATTGCACGCTCATGACATCATACCCGCCAAGGTTAGGGATAAAATGTACGGCTATATAAAGTGCACAGCATAAGAGGGGAAGACCACCATTACGAATATCTCTGAAGGATCTGCCGGCTTGCACAAATGATAGCGTATGGAGCGGCTTAGCAGGGTTTGAAGTAGCCATATTGTCAAATTAGCGTGAAATTAATATTTTCCGTATTTTATAATCTAACTAATTGATATACAATACATTTATGTAATGCAAGCAATATAAATAGCAATCCTGGATGAGAATGTACAGCAACAATACAACATCGTCGCTTAGAAATAAAGGGATTTATTGAGTACATGTTAAAAAATCTTTTGAAATTTCTTGCCCATTCACAATCAACTCCCTACCTTTGCAACCCCAATGAGAAAATTGGGTTTCGACTATGTCTCAACGAATCAGAATCAAATTACAGTCTTACGATCACAACCTGGTAGATAAATCTGCCGAAAAGATCGTAAAAACAGTGCGCAGCACAGGTGCCGTAGTAACAGGTCCAATTCCTTTGCCCACACACAAAAGGATTTTCACTGTTTTGCGTTCACCCCACGTAAACAAGAAGAGCCGTGAGCAGTTTCAACTGGCTACTCACAAGCGTTTACTGGATATCTACACTTCCTCTTCCAGGACGGTAGATGCGCTGAGCAAACTGGATCTGCCTTCTGGTGTTGAAGTAGAGATCAAGGCGTAAGCCAACTGCTGGCAAGCCGGCAACTAAGTTCTTAAACATTCGAATAATCATCTGCCAAACCTGTATAACGGGAGAAAGCAGCTCTGATCAAGATAAACTGATGATTTGCTGATAATAAATCAGAAATGGCCAAATCAGAAATCATCAAATACATATAAACAGGCCCTTCGAGGTTTGTTTGCTTCCGGTACTTCCTCTTCCCGAACCCGGTTCGGGAAAACAACGGAAAAGGTCGGCAGAAACAAGGATTGAATCCCGCTTCATCGGTGGGATGTCCTCATAACCTTGCGGGGCATAAACCGCAAAACGATGAAAGGTATTATTGGTAAAAAGATCGGGATGACCAGCATCTTCGCCGCTGATGGAAAGCAGACAGCCTGCACCATCATTGAAGCTGGTCCATGTACCGTAACACAGGTCAAGACGTCAGAGTCTGACGGCTACACAGCATTACAGCTGGCATTTGGCGACAAAAAGGAGAAACATTCCAACAAGGCTGAGATCAACCACTTCTCTAAAGCTCAGACCGCTCCTAAGCGTTTCGTAAAAGAATTCCGCAATTATTCCATAGAAAAAACATTGGGTGAAGCCATCACCGTAGACATTTTTGCCGAAGGCGAAACTGTTGAAGTGGTAGGTACTACCAAGGGTAAAGGTTTCCAGGGTGTTGTTAAGCGCCATGGATTCTCTGGTGTGGGTGAAGCATCTCACGGTCAGCACGACCGCCAGCGCGCTCCCGGATCTGTGGGTGGTTCATCTTACCCCTCACGTGTATTCAAGGGAATGAGGATGGCTGGCCGCATGGGTGGCGACAGGGTGAAAATGAAAGGCCTGAAAGTGGTAAAGATCTTCCCTGAAAAGAATTATATCCTGATCAGCGGATCGGTTCCTGGCCATAACGGTTCCATCGTTTTAATCCAGAAGTAATCACAGTTTAACAAGAATGATCATGCAAGTAGATGTATTAAATATAAAAGGACAGAAGACCGGCAGAACGGTAGAATTACCGGCTGAGATTTTCGGTATCGAGCCAAACGATCATGTGATCTACCTGGCTGTAAAACAATACCTGGCTGCAGGCCGTCAGGGTACGCACAAAGTGAAGACCCGTGCCGAAGTGCAGGGTGCCAGCCGTAAGCTGCACAAGCAGAAAGGTACCGGCGGCTCCCGTAAGGGTAATATCCGGAACCCTTTGTACAAGGGTGGCGGTACCATCTTCGGACCCAAACCGCACAGTTACGATTTCAAACTGAACCGTAAGGTAAAAGACCTGGCCAAAATCTCTGCTTTGAGCCATAAAGCAAAAGAAAATGCCATCTTGGTGGTTGAAGATATCCAACTGGAAGCTCCCAAGACCAAGCAACTGGTGGAAGTGATGAAGAACCTGAATGTGGCCGATAAGAAAACACTGGTGGTATTAGCGGAATACAACGATAACCTGTACCTGAGCACCCGTAATGTGCCGAATCTGGACAGCACGCTGCTGGCAGATGTCAACACTTACGAGATCATGAATGCAGATGTGCTGGTGATCACTGAGAACAGCGCTAAGATCTTTGCTGAAAACGAAGCCGAGACCGTAGCTTAATTTAAGAACGTTTCAAGACAATATATATGAAACAGAGCGAAATTTTAATCAAGCCGATCCTGACCGAGAAAGCCAACAACCAGCAGGAAAAATTGAGAAGGTATGCTTTCAAAGTGAATCGCAAGGCCAATAAACTGGAGATCAAGAAAGCGATCGAAGCGTTTTATGGCGTGAACGTAATTGATGTGAATACTGCTGTTGCTCCTGGAAAAAACAAAGCCCGCTATACCAAGGCCGGTTTTATCCAGGGCATGAAACCCGCTTACAAAAAAGCTTTTGTAACGGTAGCAGAAGGAGAAACCATAGACCTGTACGCAAATATTTAATTATAGCCGCGGAGCTGAAAAATCCGCATTAAAAAAGAAGAAAAATGGCACTGAAGAAGTACAAACCAATGACCGCCGGAACACGCTGGAGAATTGGTAATGCCTATGCTGAGATCACTACCAGCACTCCTGAAAAGAGCCTGTTGGAACCTCAGAAAAGCATAGCCGGCCGTAATGCGCAAGGCCGCCGTTCCATGCGTTACAAAGGTGGTGGGCACAAGCATCACTATCGTGTTGTTGATTTCAAAAGGAACAAAAAAGATATTGCCGCTACGGTAGTATCCATCGAATACGATCCCAACCGTACTGCATTTATTGCATTGCTGCAATATGCCGACGGTGAGAAAAGATACATCATTGCCCCCCAGGGGTTACAGGTAGGAGCTACCGTTATCGCAGGGGATGAAGTAGCGCCTGAGATCGGTAATGCGCTGCTGATGAAAAATATGCCCTTGGGTACCATGATCCACAACATTGAACTCCAACCGGGTCAGGGTGGTAAACTGGTAAGGAGCGCAGGCTCTTCAGCCCAATTGGCGAACAAGGAAGAAAAATATGCAGTATTGAAAATGCCTTCCGGCGAATTGAGGAAGGTACTGATCAACTGCTATGCAACTGTAGGAGTGGTTTCCAATAGCGACCATAACCTGGAAACAGCAGGTAAGGCAGGTAAGAACCGCTGGAAAGGCGTACGTCCGCGTGTGCGTGGTGTTGCCATGAACCCGGTGGATCATCCGATGGGTGGTGGTGAAGGAAGGGCTTCCGGAGGTCACCCGCGCAGCAGAACAGGTAAGTATGCGAAAGGAGAGAAAACGCGCACCAAAGGAAAAGGCAGCGATAAGCTGATCATCCAGCGCAGAGACGGAAAAAAATTAGCTAAGTAATAACAAGGCTGATCAAACAATAAACTAATAGACCAGTAAACAAAAACAATTATGGGTCGTTCGATTAAAAAAGGTCCTTATATAGACGCCAACCTGGAAGAAAAAGTAGTGGCAATGAACGATGGCAAATCCAAGAAAGGTGTGATCAAAACCTGGAGCCGTCGCAGTACCATTTCACCTGATTTCGTTGGGCACACATTTGCGGTGCACAATGGGAACAAGTTCATCCCGGTGTATGTAACAGAATTTATGGTGGGACATAAATTAGGTGAATTTGCCCCTACCCGTAACTTCAAAGGACACGCAGGAACTAAAAAATAAAACAGTTGAGGGCTGAGCGAAAGCCTTACCCCGACTTCAAACAGAAAAATAAAATGGAAGCAGTAGCTAAACTGAACAATTATCCAACCGGGCCGCGCAAGATGCGCTTGCTGGCCGATGTGATCCGTGGAATGGAAGTGGAGAAGGCATTGGCTATCCTGGAACATCACCCGCAACACAATGCGGTTCCGCTGGCGAAACTGTTGAAAAGTGCCATCAGCAACTGGGAACAGAAAAACAATGGTGCCAGTGCAGCAGACAGTGGTCTGGTAGTAAAAACCGTTTTCGTAGATGGAGGCCGTGTTTTGAAACGCATGCGTCCGGCTCCTCAGGGCCGTGGCTACCGTGTTCGTAAGCGCAGCAATCATGTAACATTAATCGTAGATTCTAAAAATTAATTGAAACCATTATATGGGTCAGAAAGCAAATCCAATTGGTAACAGGTTAGGTATCATCCGCGGATGGGAGAGCAACTGGTATGGTAGCAAGAAAGACTACGCATCCAAGCTGATCGAGGATCATAAGATCCGTACTTACCTCAACGCCCGTATCAACAAGGGCGGTATTGCCAAAATTGTCATCGAGCGTACCCTGGGTAAGCTGATCGTAACCATCCATACCTCCAAACCCGGTATTATTATCGGTAAAGGCGGTAATGAGGTTGACCGTATCAAAGAAGAGTTGAAGAAATTAACCGGCAAGGATGATGTGCAAATCAATATCCTTGAGATCCGCCGCCCCGAGCTGGACGCCAACATCGTTGGTGATACCATCGCCAAGCAGATCGAAAACCGTATCAACTTCAAACGCGCCATCAAAATGGCCATTGCCTCTACGCTCCGTATGGGTGCAGAAGGTATTAAGGTGAAAGTGAGCGGACGTTTGGGTGGTGCCGAGATCGCCCGTACCGAAGAGTTCAAGCAAGGACGTGTTCCCCTGCATACTTTCCGTATGGATATCGACTATGCCAACGTGTTTGCACAAACCGTATATGGTAAGATCGGTATCAAGGTATGGATCTGTAAAGGAGAAGTACTCGGACAACGTGAACTGAACCCCAATTTCGTAGGTGGTAAAAATGATATGAGCGAAAGAAGAGATGGCGGACACCACGGACATGATAGACATGACAGACGTGACGACAGGAGAGGAGGAGACAGAGGTGATCGCAGAGGCGGCGGAGAAAGAAGAGGTGGTGGTGAAAGGAGAGATCGCAGAAACTAATAGCGCAATGTGCAAATGGCGCGATGGCTCAACAAAAAAGAATTGCGCCATTGAGCAATTGAGAAATTTTCAAATTATAAGAAATGTTACAGCCTAAAAGAAGCAAACATAGGAAACAGCAGAAGGGACGCATACGTGAAGTAGCCAAACGTGGCACTTCCATTTCATTCGGTTCTTTTGCACTGAAGGCGCTGGAGCCCATCTGGTTGACCAACCGCCAGATCGAATCAGCCCGTCAGGCCATGACCCGCGCCATGAAGCGTGAAGGTAATGTGTGGATCCGCGTATTTCCTGATAAAATCATTACCCGTAAGCCGCTGGAGGTAAGGATGGGTAAAGGTAAAGGTAACCCTGAATTCTGGGCTGCTGTGGTAGAACCTGGACGTATCATCTTCGAATGTGATGGTGTTACACCTGAAACGGCAAAAGAAGCGATGGAACTGGCTGCACAAAAGCTGCCCATCAAAACCAAATTCATTGTTAGAAGGGATTTGCAAGCATAATAAACTGAACAATGTGAAAATGGCTCAATGCACAATGAAGGTATAATTGAGCAATTGAGCAATAGAGAAATTTTCAAATTGAATAAAATGGCAAACAAAAAACAAGAGTTTAATAAGAGCCTGAAAGATCTGAATGTTGCAGATCTGAAAATCAGGATACAGGAAGACCAGCTGAGGCTGAAAAAGCTTGAGTTCGCTCATGCAATTTCTCCCCTGGAGAATCCGATGAATATCCGCGGACTCCGCAGGGATATTGCCCGTCTGAAAACGGAACTGAAGAAAAAAGAAATGGGTATCTAAACCATAAATTTAAAACAATGGCTGAAGTAAGAAATTTACGTAAAACAAGGATCGGGGTAGTAACCAGCGATAAAATGGACAAGACCATTACCGTTGCTGTGGAAAGAAAAGTAAAACACCCCATCTATGGTAAGTTCGTAAAGAAGACCACCAAATTCCATGCACACGATGAAAAAAGCGAGTGTGGAATCGGTGATATTGTAAAGATCATGGAAACCCGTCCCCTGAGCAAGACCAAGCGCTGGAGACTGGTAGAAGTGGTGGAAAAAGCCAAATAAGTTTGGCTTCAAGCTGCCGGCTGCAAGCAGATGCTTCCGGTCCCAGCCTCTGAAATAATCAATTAATCGTTCCGGTCAAGAGCCGGAAGCTAAAAGCTAAGTAAAATGATTCAGCAAGAAAGCAGGTTAAACGTAGCTGATAACAGTGGAGCCAAAGAAGTGCTTTGTATCAAAGTACTGGGTAACAGCGGACAGGATTATGCCAAAGTAGGCGATAAGATTGTTGTGACTGTAAAGGATGCCATCCCTGCGGGCGGTATCAAAAAAGGTACAGTATCAAAAGCAGTTATTGTACGCACCAAAAACAAATTGCGTCGCAAAGATGGTTCGTATATCCGTTTCGATGATAACGCGGTAGTGTTGTTGAACAATTCAGATGAACCACGTGGCACGCGTATTTTCGGACCAGTAGCGAGGGAATTGCGTGATAAGGGTTATATGAAGATCATTTCATTGGCTCCGGAAGTTCTTTAATTTAAAAGCATTAAGTCTAAATAAAATGAGTACAAGATTCAAACCCAAATTCAACATCAAGAAAGGCGATACTGTTGTGGTGATCGCTGGCGATGACAAGGACTTGAAAAAGCCCCGTAAGGTGTTGGAAGTGATCGTAGACAAAGGCCGTGTAGTGGTGGAAGGCGTGAACATCGTAACCAAACATACCAAGCCTTCTGCTCAGAACACAAAGGGTGGTATTGTAAAAGTAGAAGCGCCCATTAACATCAGCAATATAATGTTGTGGGATGCGAAAGCAGGAGCTGCTACCAAAATCAAGCGTACCAGGGAAAACGGTAAATTAGTTCGTATATCTAAAAAATCAGGGGAGGTAATCAAGTAATGAGTACTGTAAAATACACTCCGAGATTAGCAGACAAATACACCAAAGAGGTAGTGCCTGCTTTAATGAAGAAGTTTGCTTACAAAACCGTAATGCAGGCTCCTAAACTGGAAAAAATTTGCATCAACCGCGGCGTGAACGGAGCAGTGACCGATAAGAAACTGGTTGATATTGCTGTGGATGAACTGAACATGATCACCGGTCAGAAAGCAGTTCCTACTGTGTCTAAGAAAGACATCTCTAACTTCAAACTGCGTAAAGGCATGCCCATCGGCGCACGCGTTACGCTAAGGGGAGAGAAAATGTATGAGTTTCTCGACAGGCTTGTATCAGTAGCCCTTCCCCGTGTACGTGACTTCAAAGGCATCAGTGATAAAGCATTCGATGGTCGTGGTAACTATACACTGGGTGTGACTGAACAGATCATTTTCCCTGAGATCGACATCGACAAAGTGAACAAGATCACAGGACTGGACATCACTTTTGTTACTTCAGCGCAGAGCAACGAAGAAGCATATGAACTGCTGAAAGAACTGGGAATGCCTTTCAGGGGAGCAGCGAAAAAAGAAAATAATTAAAAACTGAAAGTCTGAAGACTAATATTCAAACAATTGGTTTTTAGCATATAAACACTAGAATTTCAAAAACTATGGCAAAAGAATCAGTAAAAGCCAGACAAAGAAAGCGTGAAGCATTGGTTGCAAAGTTTGCTGAAAAGCGTGCTGCCCTGAAAGCGGCAGGTGACTATGCAGCTTTGGATAAACTTCCTAAGAATGCATCACCCGTTCGTTTGAAAAACCGTTGCCAGCTAACGGGACGCCCCAAGGGTTATATGAGGTATTTCGGCCTCTCCAGGGTAATATTCCGCGATATGGCACTGAATGGCAAGATACCAGGTGTTAAAAAAGCAAGCTGGTAATCAAAGACGGGGTAATACCACTGTCGTAGTAATAAAAATTGTGAACAGACTTAATTCAAATAAACATGGTAACTGATCCTATAGCAGACTTCTTAACCAGGATTCGTAACGCCCAGATGGCTGGCCACAGGCTGGTGGAGATCCCTGCGTCTAACCTGAAAAAACGTATGACAGAGATACTGTATGAGCAGGGCTATATCCTGAAATACAAGTTCGAGGACGATAACAAACAGGGCCTGATCAAGATCGCATTGAAATACGATCCTGCTACCAAACAGCCGGCGATCCGTTCAATGGAAAGGGTAAGCCGCCCGGGATTGCGCCAGTATGCAAAACCTTCCGAGATCAAACGCGTGATCAACGGACTGGGTGTTGCTATACTGAGCACGTCAAAGGGTGTACTGACCGACAAGCAGGCGAAAGCCCAGAATGTTGGTGGCGAAGTACTTTGCTACATATCTTAATTGAAACATTCCGGCCTGACAATTATGCTTTTAGTCGGAGCAGAACACGGACCGGAAATATTGAACAAACATAAAAGCTAAACGACTATGTCACGTATTGGAAAACAGCCGATCACATTGCCTGCAGGTGTTACGGTTACCGTTGGCAACGACAATGTGGTAACTGTAAAGGGGCCTAAAGGAGAACTGAAAGAAGCCATCGACAGGGATATTACTGTAACCGTTAAAGACGGCCAGGTAAATTTTGCACGCCCTACAGATCAGATTCGTCACCGTGCCATGCACGGCCTGTACCGTGCACTGATTGCCAACCTGGTAAAAGGTGTTACGGAAGGATTTAAAAAAGAATTGGAACTGGTGGGTGTGGGTTATAAAGCCGCCAATACCGGTAACGTGCTGGATCTTGCCCTGGGTTATTCCCATAACATCATTTTTGAAGTTCCCAAGGAACTGAAAGTGACTACGGTTACTGAAAAGGGACAGAACCCCAAGATCACCATTGAAGGTATTGACAAACAATTGTTGGGCCAGGTTGCCGCCAAACTGCGCAGCTTACGTAAGCCAGAGCCTTACAAAGGAAAAGGTGTGAAGTATGTTAATGAAATACTGAGAAGAAAAGCTGGTAAAGCAGCAGGTAAATAAAACCGTTAACTGACCACCGGCCGTATCGGGGGTTGATAAATAAAACAAGATGAGTAAATTAATCAAAAGGCAGAAGATCAGGTACCGCATTCGCAAGAAAGTGTCAGGTACTGCGCAAAATCCGCGCCTGGCCGTATTCAGGAGCAATGCTGAGATCTATGCACAAATGATAGATGATGTGAGCGGAGTAACACTGGCTGCTGCCTCTTCAAAAGATAAAGAAATCGCTGCTCAGAAAGTTACCAAGGTTGAAAAAGCCAAACTGGTAGGGGCCGCCATTG
The DNA here is from genome assembly GCA_041798205.1 of Sediminibacterium sp. Classification (GTDB taxonomy): domain Bacteria; phylum Bacteroidota; class Bacteroidia; order Chitinophagales; family Chitinophagaceae; genus Sediminibacterium. The sequence goes on along the minus strand of JBHCAK010000007.1, from coordinate 159,495 downwards.
CTAAAAAAGCAATCGCTTTGGGCTTATCCACCTGTGTATTCGACAGGGGAGGCAACCTTTACCATGGCCGCGTAAAATCTGTAGCTGATGGTGCAAGGGAAGGGGGTCTTCAATTCTAATTTGCTAACAACAATTAATCGTTAGATCAATGTCTAAAATAAGCGTAAATAAGGTGAAAGCCGGTGGCGACATGGAACTCAAAGAAAAAGTAGTTGCCATTAACCGCGTGGTGAAAACCACCAAAGGCGGACGTACTTTCAGCTTTTCAGCCCTGGTGGTGGTAGGAAATGAAAATGGTATCGTTGGACAAGGCCTGGGTAAAGCCAAAGAAGTTCAGGAAGCTATTACAAAAGGTATCGAAGATGCCAAGAAGAACCTCGTGAAAGTACCCATCATGCACGGGACCATTCCTCACGACCAGTGGGCGAAAGAAGGTGCAGCGAAAGTATTGATCAAACCTGCCGCTCATGGTGCGGGTGTGATCGCCGGAGGCAGTATGCGTGCCGTACTGGAAAGCGCCGGTATAACAGACGTACTGGCCAAGAGCCTGGGTTCTGCCAACCCTCATAACGTGGTAAAAGCTACGATCAAAGCACTGGGCCTGTTGAGAGAACCAGTGGCTGTGGCCAAACAACGTACAGTGAAGCTGAGCAAAGTATTCAACGGATAATCACTCCGATAATAACAGCCGCCTCAAACGGCGAATAAAAAAATATACGGATGAAAAAGATTAAGATCACACAGGTAAAAAGCGGTATCGACAGGTCAGAACGTCAGAAACAAACCCTGATCGCTTTGGGCCTGACCAAGCTGAACGCTTCAAAAGAAGTAGAAGCTACTCCCCAGATCCTGGGTATGGTTAACAAGGTTAGCCACCTGGTGAAGGTAGAAGAAGTTAATTAATTACGCAATTGCTCAATGACTCCATGGCTCGATGTTGTAAAACAACAGCCTGCAGAAGCCCATTGAGCAATTGAGTATTGAGCCATTGAGAAATTAAAAATTTGCGAGGGGCGATTCCCCGAAAGTTCAAAATCAAAACAAGATGAAATTACACACACTCAAGCCAGCAGAAGGCGCAACACACAAGGGAAAACGTTTAGGACGAGGTGAAGCATCCGGTAAAGGTGGTACTTCAACAAAAGGTAACAAAGGCGGACAAAGCCGTGCCGGTTATAAAAGTAAAATGGCACACGAAGGTGGTCAGATGCCCATCCAGCGCCGTATCCCCAAGCGCGGATTCAAGAACAATAACCGTATTGAGTTCAAAGTGTTCAACCTCGGACAAATTGATCAGATCGCAGAAAAATATGGTTTCACTGAATTTACACTGGAAAACCTCTACATCAATGGTTTAGTGGGTCGTACTGATAAAGTTAAGGTATTGGCCAATGGCGAATTGAAAACAAAACTCAGCTTCAAAGTGAACGCTATCAGCGAAAAAGCAAAAACTGCTATTGAAACTGCAGGTGGAAGCGTTGAAATTGTAAAGTAATTTTACCGTAATTTGCCAGGCGCATCGGAAGGTGCGTCTTTTTGGTTTTCGAGTATTAACGTTTTCAACAGATTCAAGTGAAAAAATTATTTCAGACATTAAAGAATATCTGGGCCATTGAAGACCTGCGTAGCAAGATCGTTGTTACATTGGCACTTGTACTCACTTACCGGTTTGGTAACCATATTGTATTGCCAGGTCTTGATCCGAATGGTATCGAAGCTGCACAAAAGGCTGCCAAAAGCACAGGCCTCCTGGGCATCTTCGATATGTTTGCAGGTGGAGGTTTCTCACAGGCTTCCATCCTGGCACTGGGTATCATGCCTTATATCTCTGCTTCGATTTTCATGCAATTGATGACCATCCTGGTTCCGCAATTGCAGAAGATCCAAAAAGAAGGAGAGAGCGGACGTAAGAAAATCAACCAGTGGACCCGTTATCTCACCGTAATCGTAACCCTGTTCCAGGCCGGCGCCTATGTGGCTTACCTGAACAGTCCGGGTTATGCAGAAGCCATCCTGCCAGCCTATAAACCCTTCTTCTGGTTCTCTACCGTAGTAACCCTCACAGCAGGTACCTTGTTTGTGATGTGGCTGGGAGAAAAGATCCAGGATAAAGGATTGGGTAATGGAACTTCCATCATCATCATGGTAGGTATTCTTTCCAGGTTCCCGCAATCGGTTATACAGGAATTCAGCGCCAAAGGAGAAAGAGGCGGCGGCGGATTACTGGTATTCCTGATCGAGATCGCCATCCTCATCACCATCATCCTGGGCCTGATCATCCTGGTGCAGGGCGTAAGGAAGATACCGGTTAACTATGCCAAGCAAATCATCGGCAACCGCCAGTTTGGTGGTGCGCGCCAGTTCCTGCCCGTGAAAGTGAACAGCGCCGGTGTAATGCCCATCATCTTTGCGCAGGCCATCATGTTCCTGCCTACGCTGGTATCATTTACCAATATCGAATCGGCACAAGGCATTGTGAAGATATTCAACGATCACAGCAACGCATGGTACATGGTTATTTATGCAGTAATGGTAATCGGATTCACATTCCTCTATACAGCCCTGATCTTTAACCCCAAACAGATCGCTGAAGACCTGAAAAGGAACAACGGATTTATTCCCGGTGTGAAACCCGGACAGCCTACAGCCGATTATATCGGATCCATCATGGATAAGATCACTTTGCCGGGCGCCATTTTCCTGGCGTTCGTAGGTATCCTGCCTGGATTTGCACAAAGGCTGCATGTAACACAAAGCTTCAGCACCTTCTTCGGTGGTACTTCATTGTTGATCATGGTAGGTGTGATCCTTGATACACTGCAGCAGATAGAAACACATTTGCTCATGCGCCAGTACGACGGACTCATGAAAGGAGGCCGCATACAGGGCAGGCAAACGGTTTCTACTTCCACTATTTAAGACCAGGATTTTAAAAAATAATAGCGAACTTTGCGAACCTGCCGTATTACGGCAGGTTCTTTTTTTGAACGACGAGGAGAAACAGTATGATGATCCATAAAACAGAGGCAGAAATTGCTTTGATGAAAGAATCAGCTTTGCTGGTAAGCAAAACCCTTACTGAAGTGGCCAAAGTATTGAAACCGGGCATGACCACATTAGAGATTGACCAGTTGTGCGCCACATTTGTGAAAGACCACAAGGCCATCGCTTCTTTTCACAATTACCGCGGTTACCCTTATTCTGTTTGCACATCGGTGAACGATGTGGTGGTGCATGGTTTTCCTAATAATACGCCCCTGAAAGAAGGAGATATTGTTTCTGTAGACATGGGCGTGATACTGAACGGCTGGCATGGCGATCATGCTTATACTTTTATATTAGGAGAAGTGAGTAGTGAAGTAATGCAGCTGGTGCGGGTAACCAAAGAATCTTTGTACAAAGGCATTGAAAAAGCCATTGTCAATAGCCGGGTGGGAGATATTGGCTATGCCATACAGGAACATACAGAGAAAAAACATGGATACGGAGTAGTACGGGAATTGGTAGGTCATGGATTGGGCAGGAGCATGCATGAAGATCCGCAGGTACCCAATTATGGCAAGCGTGGTAACGGACCCAAGCTGAAAGAAAACCTGGTACTGGCCATTGAACCCATGATCAACCTGGGCACAAGAGAAGTGTATACAGAAGATGATGGCTGGACAGTGCGTACACAAGACGGCAAACCATCGGTTCATTTTGAGCATGATGTCTGTATTAAACGGGATAAAGCATTGATACTTTCCGATTACAGCATCATTGAAACTGCTGAGAAAGCAAACCCCAACCTGAATACCAGCTATTATTAAACCACATTTAGTTGTTATAGGCGGAGGCGCCGCGGGCTTTTTCTGCGCGGTGAATGCAGCCCGGCTGAACCCGGCATTGCAAGTAACCCTGCTGGAAAAGAGCAGTAAGCTGTTGTCGAAAGTAAAAGTCAGTGGAGGAGGCAGGTGTAATGCCACACATGCCTGCTTTGAGATAACTGAATTGGTGAAGAAATACCCACGCGGACAAAATTTCCTTAAGAAGACTTTTCACTGGTTCAGTCCCCATGATACCATTCAATGGTTTGCAGAACGCGGTGTTCCATTAAAAACCGAAGCAGACGGCAGAATGTTCCCTGTCACCGATCATTCTCAGACCATCATCGACTGCCTGTTGAAAGAAGCGGACAGGTATCGTGTTAAGATCATCCTGCAATCGGAAGTGGTGGCCGTACATCAATTAAACCCGGGTTTTGAGATTAGTACAGCTGCACAACAACAATTCCAGGCAACTGCCATTTGTATTGCAACGGGCGGTTATCCGAAATCTGCCATGTTTGGCTGGCTGCAGGCATTGGGGCACCACATTGAAGCACCCGTTCCTTCCCTTTTTACGTTCAATATGCCGGGGAACCCGGTTACCCATTTGATGGGAGTGAGTGTGGATAGTGCAGAGGTTAAAATAACCGGCACCAGGCTTGTGCAGGAAGGCCCTTTGCTGATTACACATTGGGGTATGAGCGGACCGGCCATACTCCGTTTATCGGCTTGGGGGGCAAGGGAACTGGCGGTCAGGAATTATACATTCAATCTATTGGTAAACTGGGTTCGTGGGCATACCGAGCATAGTCTTCGTGAAGCATGGCCTTTGATACGAAACGAATATGCCGCACAAAAAATAGGGAACAAGAACCCTTTTGGCTTACCCACCCGCCTGTGGCTATACCTGCTTCAGGAAAGTCAGGTCAACGTCGATCTCCGCTGGGGTGAATTGCCGGCAAGGGATCAGAACAGGCTGATACGGAACCTGACAGCAAAGGAATTTGCAGTAAAAGGGAAAACCACATTTAAGGATGAATTTGTTACCTGTGGCGGTATCAGGCTTGCAGAGATTGATGCCAATACCATGCAGAGCCGGGTGCTACAGGGTTTGTATTTTGCGGGGGAGGTAATGGATGTGGATGGAATTACCGGAGGATTCAATTTCCAGCATGCCTGGACCAGCGGCTGGATCGCTGCGAAAAGCATAGTTGATGATTGTGCCTGATAAAACAAAAATGCCACCCATAAATGGGCGGCATTTTTTATTTCAGGAGAACTTCGCTCAGGGCTATCCTTTTTTCTTAGCCTTGTCTTTATTCTCTTTATTTTCTTTGTAACGCATGTCAGGAGTTCCGTCTTTTTTGGTATGAGCCGGAGGAGCTGCTTTCTCCTTGTTTTCTTTGTAACGCATATCAGGGGTTCCATCTGCCTTGGTATGGGTTGCAGGGGCAGCCTTGGCAGTGGTAGCTGATTTGGAAGCTGCGGGCGCTTTGGTGGCTGTTTTTTCTTTTTTAGCCTTGTCATCGTCTTTCTTGGTCTGGGCAACAGTAACAGATGCCACACCAACAAATACCAGCATGGCCAGGAGGATTTTTTTCATAAAAGCTTTTTTAGATTAGGGTTTAATAAAAATTAAGTTAAGTTAGGGAAAAAAATGACAAAAAAACCTTTTATATAAAGTTAAAAGCTCCAATCAGTCAATAAGTTAGCTAAAAACTTCAGTTTCCGGCTTTTTTTGCATAACTTTGCCGCCCCGAATAAAAGCATCGGGATATTTCATATGAATCTGATTAACAAACAATTAAACGCAGATGCACAGGAGAACGCCGCAGCCCCCGAGGCAGCAGAAGTTACTACTGCGACAACAAATGCACCTGTAGCAGCGCCGGTAGTAGAAACAGCGCATGATGATTTCGACTGGAGCATTGACAAACGCAATGTAAGTCATTATGCAGAAACCGACAGGGTTAAATACGATAAAGTATACGACAATACTTTCGTACAAATCGAAGACGGAGAGATTGTTAAAGGCGGTGTGGTTGCATTAACCAAGACCGACGTAGTGATCAACATTGGATTCAAAAGCGATGGCCTGGTATCATTGAATGAGTTCCGTGATGTACAGGGATTGAAAGTGGGAGATGAAGTGGAAGTGATGGTGGTTGAAAAAGAAGACCGCAACGGTAACCTGCACCTGAGCCGTAAATCAGCACGCATTTTCCGTGCATGGGAAAGGATCGTTGAAGTGCACAAAACAGGTGAAGTGATCACCGGTACGGTTACCAGCAAAACCAAAGGAGGCCTGATTGTAGATGTATTTGGCATGGAAACCTTCCTGCCCGGTTCTCAAATAGACGTGAAACCCGTTACCGACTACGACCAGTTTGTAGGAAAGACCATGGAATTCAAAGTGGTGAAGATCAACGAAGCCATCAAGAATGCCGTAGTATCTCACAAAGCCCTCATTGAAAGCGATATCGAAGCACAGCGTGCAGAGATCATGAGCAAGCTCGAGAAAGGCCAGGTACTGGAAGGCGTGGTGAAGAACATCACCGATTTCGGTGCGTTCATGGACCTGGGCGGACTGGACGGTCTGCTCTACATCACCGATATTTCATGGGGCCGTATCTCTCACCCGAGCGAAGTGGTGAAGATGGACCAGAAACTGCAGGTAGTGGTACTGGATTTCGACGACGACAAAAAACGAATCAGCTTAGGCCTGAAGCAACTGACCCCGCATCCTTGGGATGTGCTGCCTGTAGGACTGGCAGAAGGTTCTGTTGTAAAGGGCAAAGTGGTGAACATAGAAGATTACGGTGCATTCCTGGAAATTCAACCAGGTGTGGAAGGTCTGGTACACGTATCAGAAATTACCTGGGCCAATACTCCGATCAACGCGAAGGAATTCTTCAAGCTGGGCGATGAGTACGAAGCCAAAGTAGTTACCCTTGATAAAGATGCACGCAAAATGAGCCTGAGCATCAAACAAATGAGCCAGGATCCATGGAATACCATCGAAACCAAATTCCCCGAAGGAAGCAAACACAAAGGGCTGGTGAAAAACATCACTCCTTATGGTGTGTTCGTTGAACTGGAGCCCGGTATCGGCGGTATGATCCACATCAGTGACCTGAGCTGGCTGAAACGTTTCGCTCACCCCACAGATTATACCAAAGTAGGTGAAAACATCGACGTGATCATACTGAGCATTGACAAGGAAAACCGTAAACTGCAGCTCGGACACAAACAACTTGAAGAAGATCCCTGGAATGCCCTGGAAGACACTTTTGCAGTTGGAACCATCCATGAAGGCACTGTTACCCGTAAGGACGAAAAAGGAGCCCTGGTACAGTTACAGTATGGCCTCGAAGGTTTTGCACCTAACCGTCACCTGAATAAAGAAGATGGCAAACAGGTACAGGCCGACGAAACAGCCCGGTTCATGGTGATAGAGTTCGATCGCAACGAAAAGCGCATTGTATTGAGCCATGCCCGTATCTGGGAGCAGCACATAGCAGAAGAGAAGGAAGCGGCTAAAAAAGAAGCCAAAGCCGAGTCTGAAAAGACCAAGAAAGCTGTGAAGACAATCCAGAATAAGGTAGAAAAAGCCACCCTGGGCGACCTGGGTGCCCTGGCTGAAATCAAAGCCAAATTGCAGGAAGGAGAAGGCGAGAATAAATAATCGTCTTCGTTGTAATAGTAAAAAAAGGCTCCCACGGGAGCCTTTTTTAGCTAATTCTTAACTAGAACAGGCGTCAAACCTGATTTTCGCTTTCTAAATTGCCCGCAAATAACTAATTTTGCCCACTTGTATGAATAGGACCCCTCTGTTACTGGTATCAATACTGCTGCTTAGCTCCTGCTCCAATAAATTCTCGAAGGTATTTAAGAGCAAGGATTATGAGTATAAATACAAAATGGCAGAACAGTATTATGCCAATAAAGACTATAGCCACGCTACCCAGCTCTTTGAAGACATATTTCCTTATGTGAAAGGGACGGCCAGGTATGAAGACATGTATTATAAGTATGCGTTCTCTTATTACTATGATAAGGATTACCTCAACGCCGAAAACCTCTTCAAGAATTTTGTAGAGAACTTCCCTACCAGTACAAAAAGCGAAGAGTGCGATTATATGCGTGCGTACTGCTATTTTAAACAGTCGCCCAAAACAGACCTGGACCAGACCAATACCAATAAGACCATGCAGTTGATGCAGGTCTTCATCAATACACACCCCAACTCAGCCCGGGTAAAAGATGCGTCCGAGATCATAGACAAGTGCAGGGCCAAGCTGGAGGAAAAAGATTTTAAAGCGGCGCAGCTGTATTATAACCTGGGTTATTACAAAGCGGCTGCTATTGCTTTCAGTAATGTGTCGGACAATTTTCCCGATTCAAAGAAAGCAGATGAATACAAATTCCAAACCATCCGGTCGTATTATAAATATGCCCAGATGAGCTATGAAGAAAAACAGAAAGAGCGTTACGAAAAAGTGATTTCGGAATGCGGGGATTTTGCGGATAGGTTTGTGGAAAGCAAATACCTCGATGAAGTGAGCAAATACAAAACACAATCAAATAACTTTTTAAACAACCTCAAAAATGAGCAAGCTAAGAAGGCAAATGAGCGCTAATACCGCCAGTGTTGTAGAAACCAAAAGTCTGGTGGAGATCAAAGCCAAAACGGGCAACCTGTACGAATCTATTGCCATCATTGCCAGGAGGGCCAACCAGATCAATATCTCATTGAGAGAAGAACTGCACAACAAACTGGAAGAATTCGCCAGCCATACAGACAGCCTGGAAGAAATTCATGAGAACAAGGAGCAGATTGAAATATCAAAGGCTTACGAAAAAATGCCCAATCCTGCCATCCTTGCTACCCAGGAATTCATGGACGGCAAAGTATATTATAGGAGAAACAACGAAAACGACCTGTTCAGGTAGTATAAATCTTTCCGAAATGATGCGAACGACAGTTATAATAACTGTCGTTTTTTGTTATTTTGAGGTATAATAGCATTATGCTCAAGGCTAAGAAAATATTGATTGGTGTTACTGGCAGCATTGCCGCTTACAAAGCCATCCTGCTCATTCGCCTGCTGGTGAAGGCCGGAGCGGAAGTGAAAGTGATCATGACACCTGCTGCAAAAGAATTTGTGTCACCCGTTGTACTCTCCACACTTTCCAAGAACCATGTAATAACAGAACTGGTGGAAGGTGACGACTGGTCGAATCATGTACTGCTTGGCCGCTGGGCCGACATATTTTTACTGGCACCCCTGAGTTGCAATACCCTGGCTAAAATGGCACAGGGCCTATGCGATAACGTCCTGCTGGCCGTTTATTTATCCGCCACCTGTCCGGTTGTACTGGCTCCCGCCATGGATGAAGACATGTGGCACCATCCTGCCACCAGGCGCAACCTGGAACTGCTGGTGAAAGACGGAAACCATATCATCAATGTTGAAAAAGGTGAACTGGCGAGCGGATTGTACGGCGATGGAAGAATGGCCGAACCGGAAACCATCGTTCATTACCTGGTGGAATATTTTTTCAGAGATAATACCTTGAAAGGAAAGAAAGCACTGGTATCGGCAGGGCCTACTTATGAAGCCATCGATCCGGTTAGATTCATTGGCAATCATTCTTCCGGTAAAATGGGTTTTGCCATTGCTGAAGCATTGTACATGCAGGGAGCGGAAGTAACGCTGGTTACAGGGCCTACCCATGAACATACTGTTTACAAAGGCATTCACCTGGTAAGGGTGGTATCGGCCGCCGAAATGTATGATGCATGCATGAAGGCATCTGAAAATGCTGCGATCATTGTAATGGCAGCAGCGGTGGCCGATTACAGGCCGGTGATGGCAGAGAAAGATAAGATTAAAAAGAAAGCGGAAGAATGGGAGCTTAAGCTGACCAGGAATGCAGATATATTACTGGCCTTGGGTAAACAAAAGAAGGCAGACCAGTTCATTGCCGGCTTTGCGCTGGAAACGAGCAGAGAGAAAGAACATGCACTGGAAAAGCTGAAGACAAAAAATGCCGATATGATCGTGCTCAATTCACTCAATGATGAGGCGGCAGGTTTTGGGGTAGATACCAATCAGGTAACCATCCTGCATAAGTCGGGCGAGGAAAAAAAGACCGGACTGCAATCGAAAAGAGCGGTGGCAGAAGAGATTGTATCCTATATCATATCCAAGATACATGCGAAATAAAACAACGCTTATTGTAATATTATGTGGTCTGCTGTGTATGAAGCGGGTTACAGCACAGGAATTGCAGGCCCGTGTATCAATAGTGGCTTCTCGTGTAAACTCAACAGTTGACAGAAAAATATTCACCACCCTCCAAAATCAGTTGACTACTTTATTGAACAGCCGCCGATGGACCGGCGATGTGTTCAGGGAAAATGAAAAAATTGAGTGCAGCTTTATACTCAACATAGAAAATATACCCGAGCCCAATGTTTATAAGGCCACACTTACAGTTCAGGCGGCCAGACCGGTATACAACTCCACTTACCAGGCAGCACTGGTGAATTACATAGATCCGGATGTTACATTCCGATATATAGAATTTCAACCCGTGGAATTCAATGAGAACAGGGTACAGGGAACCGATGCATCGGTGGCCAACCTCACAGCCATTTTTGCCTATTATGCTTATACCATACTGGGACTTGACTATGATTCATTTTCACCCAAAGGAGGGGAGGCTTATTTTCGTAAAGCGCAGCAGATTGTTACCAATGCACCTGAAGGGAAAAACATTAACGGCTGGCGTTTGTTCGATGGTTTGCGAAACCGTTACTGGCTCAACGAAAATCTCATCAACAACCGGTACAACATCATGCACGATGTGGTTTACGGATATTACCGTTCGGGGCTTGATAATCTTTATGACAGGGAGAAAGAGGCACGTTCCAATATGCTGCAGTCGCTGATACAGCTCGATGCTTTCAATAAAGAGAACCCTAATACCATGATACTGCAATTCTTTATGCAGGGAAAATACCTTGAACTGATTGGTGTTTTTAAAAAAGCAACAACCGAAGAAAAAACAAAAGCTGTAGAATTGTTAAGCGTATTGGATATTGCGAATGCAACACGTTATAAACAGGAATTACAATGAGGAAATTTTGGTTAAGACTGATGGCAGGAGCTGTGATGATGATTGTATCGTGCAGGGCAGGAAGTAAAAAAGATGTGTTGCCTGTGAATACCATGAAGCAAGTGGTATGGGATATGATGAAGGCAGATGAATGGTTTTTAAGATCCAGCCTGAAAGACTCTCTTGCAAAAAAGAACCGGGAAGACATACGCCTGTATGAACAGGTTTTTGCCATACATCATATTACCCGTGAACAGTTTTACCGAAGTTACCGTTATTATGAAGCACATCCTGTGCAGTTCAAAGAATTGCTTGATTCCATAGAGCACCTCTCTTCCAGGGAACAGCAAAAGATGATTAAGAAACCTGTTACGCGACCATAGCACGTAAACAGTATCTTTAGGTTGTTAACGATTGCACTATGAACAAAGTTTATGCGAATGCAGATGACGCAATTTTCGACATCCGTGACGGCGCCACATTGATGCTGGGTGGTTTTGGCCTGAACGGAATTCCTGAAAATACCATTGCCGCACTGGTGCGGAAAAAAGTTACCGGTCTTACCTGCATTTCCAATAATGCGGGAGTGGACGATTTTGGCCTGGGCCTCTTGCTGAAAACAAGGCAGATCAAAAAAATGATGAGCAGCTATGTTGGCGAAAACGCAGAGTTTGAAAGGCAACTGCTCAGCGGTGAACTGGAAGTGGACCTGATTCCGCAGGGAACACTGGCCACCCGTATACAGATGGCCGGAATGGGTATCCCTGCATTTTATACGCCGGCAGGCTACGGTACTGAGGTCGCTGCGGAAAAAGAGGTCCGGGAGTTCAATGGAAAAATGTACCTGATGGAACATGCATTGCATGCTTCTTTCGCGATTGTAAAAGCCTGGAAAGGAGATACACTGGGTAACCTGGTATTCAGGAAAGCTACCCGGAATTTCTCCACTTCTATGGCCAAGGCAGGGGACATTACCATTGCTGAAGTGGAAGAACTGGTGCAACCCGGTGAGCTGGATCCCGATCATATCCATGTGGCAGGTGTATATGTACACCGCATTTTCCAGGGCAGCCATTATGAAAAAAGAATAGAGCGCAGAACGGTGCGGATACAACAGTAATTATGCAACATTCAAAACAATTTTTATGCCGCTCGACAAATTCCATATCGCCAAACGCATTGCACGGGAATTGAAAGATGGTATGTATGTGAACCTGGGAATTGGTATTCCTACCCTGGTAGCTAATTTTATCCCCGAAGGGATGACAGTAATTTTGCAGAGCGAAAACGGCATACTTGGCATGGGGGCTTATCCAACCGAAGAAAACATCGATGCCGACCTGATCAATGCGGGGAAAGAAACAGTAACGCTGGCACCTGGTGGTACTTTTTTTGACAGCGCAGAAAGTTTTGGCATGATACGCGCTGGCAAAATAGACCTTACAGTGCTGGGAGCCATGGAAGTGAGCGATACGGGTGATATTGCCAACTGGAAAATACCCGGTAAAATGGTGAAAGGAATGGGAGGTGCCATGGACCTGGTAGCCAGCGCCAAAAACATCATTGTTGCAATGATGCATACCAATCCAAAAGGAGAAAGTAAATTATTGCCGCAATGCCAGTTACCACTAACAGGTGTGCGATGTGTAAAGAAAATAGTTACTGAACTGGCTGTGCTGGATATTACTGAAGAAGGGTTTTTGTTGGTAGAAAGAGCGCCGGGAATAAGCGTAGATGAAATTGCAGCGAAAACTGCAGGACGATTGGTGATACCAGGTCATGTTGCAGAAATGAAATTTTGAGTTCATGCCTATTTGCTAACTTGCAAACTCAAACAAATTTTATGAGTATACAAGTTGGACAAAAAGCACCGGATTTCGCATTGTACGATTCGGAAAAGAACAAAGTTTCATTGGCAGATTTCAAGGGTAAAAACGTATTGGTATTATTTTTTCCCCTGGCTTTTACAGGTACCTGCACCACCGAACTGTGCAGCATCAGGGATAATATTGCCACCTACAATAATGCCAACGCACAGGTGTTAGGCATATCAATCGACTCTCTTTTCGTATTAGGCAAATTCAAAACTGAACAAAATCTCAATTTTCCCCTGCTGAGTGATTTCAACAAAGATGCCGCCAAAGCATACGATGTGCTTTATGAAACATTCCCCGTTTTTGAAATGCAGGGCGTAAGCAAAAGAGCCGCTTTTGTCATCGATAAAGAGGGTGTAGTTCAATATGCCGAAGTGTGCGCAAAACCTTCTGATCTTCCTTCATTTGAAGGGATACAGCAGGCACTTGCGAAATTGAATTAAATGGCTCGATGACTTAATACTCAATGGCTCAATGTTTTGGTGATTTACGATCTGTATCGTTATAAAATGTTGTACATATTACTCAAATTGAACTCATTAAGCCATTGAGTATTGAGCCATTGTTCAATTAATTGTTGTTTTTAGCATAATTTTTGCTATCTTAGTAATAGACTCGAACCCATGAAGAAGTTCTACACAGTCATTTTACTGGTGATGGCATTCTTCGGCAGCAGCTTCATTACTGACCGGGGAAGTTCTTCTTTTGGGTTTGCCGATACCCAACCTAAGATCACCCGTTTTTATCCTAACCCGGCTACTACGGTCATCAATTTTGAATTTGATAAGTCGGTCGATAAATCTTATTCCCTGCAGATCTATAATTTCATTGGAAGAAAGATGATTGAGATCCGGATCACTGAAAGCAAGGTCACCATTGATCTCGACGATAATTATTTCCGTGGCCTTTACATTTACCAATTACGCGATGCCAACAGCAGGATCGTGGAGTCGGGTAAATTCCAGGTGAGTAAATAGCATTTCTGATTGCTGATTTTTCGATTCCTGATTTAAATCAACAAATGATCACATTAAATCAGCAATCATCAAATCAGAAATGAATAAGTTTCACTTGTCTGTTACTTCCACAATCAAAAACTTCAGATAATTTGTATTCTCCACTCCCCAAATAATTGGGTGATCACTGGCTTGCGCCTGGAAAGTGACCTGCCTGATGCGTTTGCGGGCATCCCTGGCGGCCATGTCGATGGTTTGCAGGAAAAGTTCAGGCTGAACCAGGTTGGTACAACTGGAAGTAACGAGAAAACCGCCGTTCCTGACCAGTTTCATTCCCCTTAAATTGATTTCTTTATAACCGGTGATGGCTTTCTGGATCTGTTCACGGCTTTTGGTGAATGCAGGAGGGTCCAGCATTACTACATCGTATTTCCTGCCTTCCTTTCCCCATTGCTTGAGCACATCAAAAGCATTCATGGCCTCGAACTTACAAATAGATTCAAGTCCATTTAGCCTGGCATTGCGGTTGGCCTGTGCAACGGCATTTTCTGAAATATCCAGTCCTAGTACCGATTTCGCTCCATAATGTGCAGCATGTATTTCAAAAGTACCGGTATAAGTAAAAGCGCCCAATACATCGGCGCCTTTTACAATATGTTGAATGGCGCGGCGGTTATCCTGCTGGTCGAGGAAATAACCGGTCTTTTGTCCGTTTTCAAGGTCTACATGGAACTGTAGTCCGTTTTCACGAATAATGATATTTGTATCGAAGGGTGCAGATAAAAATCCTTTTTGTTGTTTTAACCCTTCCAGTTCGCGAACAGGCACATCGTTGCGCTCATAAATGCCTTTAGGAGAGAAAATGGATTGCAGGGCCGCTGCAATGGCGGTTTTCCAGCATTCCATACCATAGGAAAGGGTTTGCAGCACAAAATAATCGTTGAACTTGTCAATGACCAGTGCGGGCAGTTCATCGGCCTCTCCAAATACCAGCCGGCAGTTTTCCGTATAACCCAGTTCTTGGCGGTATTGCCAGGCGCGATCGATGCGGTCGTGAAAAAATTGTTCATTGATGGTCTCCTGCTTAATTCGTGTGAGGAGTCTGACCAGTATCTGTGATTTTGGGTTAATATATCCACGGCCTGCAAATTTTCCATCGCAGTAAACCACTTCAACAATGTCGCCTGCTTCTACATTGCCTGCAACCCGGTCAACCTCATTCTGGAATATCCAGGGATGGCCGTTGGCAATACGGGAACTGATCTTTTTCTTCAGATATACCTTTACCATAGGCCGCAAAGATAGGGCCGGGAAAGGGTCTTTGATGGATGCCGTATTCCTGTCATTTTTTCCTTTTCTTTGCCCCGGCAACATTTTTGACAATAGTAGCCGCATAACGTAATCATACTATGGAAGAGCAAGAATTGACGCAAAACACGGAAACTGCCGAAAAAGGCAACGGATTGGATATCAATACTGACGAAAATGCAGCCGGCACTTCACACCTGAATGAGCCGGTACAGGAAGAGACCACAACAGAGAAGCTGGAAGCGGCTTTGCAGGAGCAGAAAGATAAATACCTGCGGCTGATGGCTGAATTCGACAATTTCCGCAGGAGAACCGCCAGGGAGCGCCTGGAACTGATCCAGACGGCCGGGAAAGATGTGGTATTGTCGTTATTGGAAGTGCTGGATGACTGTGATAGGGCTGAAAAGCAGTTACTGGAAGGGAAAGAAGATATTGCTGTGCAAAAAGAAGGCATTTTGCTGGTATTCAACAAACTGCGCAGTGCCCTGCAGGCCAAAGGGGTGAAAGCCATGGAAAGTATCCACCAGGACTTCGACGTGGAAAAACACGAAGCCATTACCGAAATCCCGGCTCCTTCGGAAGAACTGAAAGGCAAAGTGATTGATGAAGTGGTGAAGGGTTATTATATGAATGATAAGATCATCCGCTTTGCGAAGGTGGTGGTAGGGAAATAATTTCTGATTTCTGATTTAAATCAACAAATCATGACATCAGATCAGAAATCATCAAATCAGCAATAGAGTTGTAATGACAAAAAGAGACTATTACGAAATACTGGGTGTTGCCAAGAGTGCCTCAGCCGATGAGATCAAAAAAGCTTACCGGAAAGTGGCCATGCAATACCATCCCGACCGTAACCCGGGAGATAAAGCGGCTGAGGAGAAATTTAAAGAAGCGGCTGAAGCCTATGAAATATTGAGCGATCCGGATAAGAAATCCAAATACGATCGTTTTGGCCATGCTGCGTTTGCTCCGGGAACAGGTGGTGGCGGGCATTATGGTGGTGGTGGCATGAATATGGAAGATATTTTCAGCCAGTTTGGAGATGTATTCGGTGATGATGTATTCGGAAGCTTTTTCGGAGGCGGGCGAGGCAGAGGGGGCGGCCGCTCGGCCAGGGGTGTGAGGGGTTCCAACCTGCGCATCAAAATGAAACTCACCTATGAAGAGATTGCCAAAGGTGTAACCAAGAACGTGAAAGTAAAAAAACATGTTGTTTGTAATACCTGTAATGGAAGCGGCGCCAAAGACCAGGGCAGCGTGCAGAATTGTAAAACCTGTGGCGGAAGCGGACAGATACGCAAAGTGACCAATACTTTCCTGGGACAGATGCAGACGGTTACAACCTGTCCAACCTGTAACGGTGAAGGAACCACTGTAACAGCCAAATGTGGCACCTGTAAAGGAGAAGGACGGGTATACGGTGAAGAAACGATTAGTATAGACATACCGGCCGGCGTACAGGAGGGCATGCAATTAAGCATGAGTGGCAAGGGCAATGCGGGAGAACGCGGAGGCCCCCCGGGCGATCTGATCATACAGATAGAGGAGGAAGCACATTCGGAATTACAGCGCGACGGGCTCAATGTAGCCTATGACCTGCACATTTCATTCCCTGATGCGGCTTTCGGTACGCAGGTAGAAGTGCCTACTATTGACGGCAGGGCCAAAATAAAAATACCGGCTGGCACACAGAGCGGGAAAATATTCAGACTCAAAGGGAAAGGATTCCCTGAAGTGCAGGGATACAACAGGGGCGACCAGCTCATCCATGTGAATGTATGGACCCCACAGCAGTTGACCGACGAAGAAAAGGCCATGCTGGAAAAGCTGAACAACAGCCAGAATTTCAAACCCCATCCGAGCAAAAGCGATAAAAGCTTTTTCGACAGGGTACGTGAAGCGTTTAATTGATTGCTGATTTGACCATTTCTGATTTGATATTTTTTTGATTTTTTCTTCAATCAGAAATGGTCAAATCAGCAATCAGCAATTTCCCCCTATCCAAACCATTTAATGAACAATGAAACAACTGCATACACGCAGGTAGCAACAAACACTCCCCTCGCTGTTTTGTCTTTTTGCTGGTTGATATAAATGGTGAAAACAACTGCATTGGCTATGAGTGCAATGCTGATGATGGCAGTGAGGAGTGATTTTTGTAACAGCAATACTTCAAAGAATTCCTGCAGAGTGAACAGCCTGAACTTAAGCAGGTAATATCCAAAGAGGCCAACTACAGGTGCAATGAATCCAAGAATAAGGCCCAGTTTGAGGTTGTCTTTTTTCAGCATCAGAATTTCCAGTTTTTTTCCAGTTGTTTTTTCAATTCGTAATGGGTAAGGTCGAATTGCACGGGAACCACACTCACGTAATTGTTTTGCAGCGCCCATACATCAGTATCCTTGCCTTTGTCGAAGTTGAGGAATTCACCGGTAAGCCAATAGTATTTTTTTCCATGAGGGTCTTTGCGCTCATCGAATTCTTCTTCATATTTGGCATATGCCTGCCGGCATACTTTCACTCCCCTGATCAGCTTTTCAACAACGGCGGGGAAGTTGACATTCAGGCAAAGGTGTTTGTCGTGTGGTTTGCCATTCAACAGTTTTTCAACAATGGAACGGGCATATTTTTTGGCAGCAGTGAAATCTGCTTCAATGCTATAATCGAGCAGACTGAAGCCAATGCTCGGAATACTTTCAATAGCTGCTTCCAGGGCGGCAGACATGGTGCCGGAATAAATGACATTGATGGAATGATTAGCGCCATGGTTGATGCCACTGATGCAAAGATCCGGCTTGCGGTGTAATATTTTATCGACCGCCAGCTTTACACAATCCACCGGAGTGCCGCTACAACTATAGGCATCCACGCCTTCGAAAAGGTGAACTTTCTGCAGACGTAAAGGCTGTCCGATTGTAATGGCATGCCCCATACCACTCTGGGGTTTATCCGGTGCTACTACTACTAATTTTCCCAACCCGGTCACCGCTTCTGCCAGCGCCCTGATACCAGGAGCCGCAATACCATCATCATTGGTAATGAGAATGGTGGGAAGGACCTTTTTCTTGCTCGATTTTCTGACCATGGCGCAAAGATAAGTAAGCGGTGGTTAACCTTTTTGAAGAAGGCTAGCCCTGGCAACAGGTGGTAAAAGAAGGCGGATAAAAAAAAGGGTAAAAAATTTGGAATGACTAAAAATATTAGTATTTTGCACTAAATCAGTTAGCTATGTCAAATGCCGGAAAGAATTTACGCTACCTGCGCAAGTTGCGGGGCTGGACACAGGAAGAGTTTGCCAATAAACTCAAGATTAAAAGATCACTGGTGGGTGCTTATGAGGAGGAGCGTGCAGAACCACGCCTTGAAGTGATGGAAGCTATTTGCACTATTTTCAAATTAAGCCTGGAAGATTTTCTTTTCAAAGACCTTTCAGAAACCAAGGGTGCTAATTATTTGGAAAGAAGAAGGCAGTTGAAAATGGCAGCTGAAGTTACCCAGATCAGTTTTGTTCCTGTCAAAGCTGCCGCCGGTTATCTCGCCGGTTATGCCGACCCTGAATTCGTAGATGAACTGAACACGTTCACCCTGCCCATGCTGGCTCCGGGGCAGTACCGTGCTTTTGAAATAGTTGGCGACAGTATGTTACCCACACCCAGCGGCAGTGTGATTGTTGGAGAAAAAGTAGAAGACCTGGAAGATGTAAAGAACAGCAATACTTACGTGGTGCTGTCGAAAAACGAAGGTGTGGTATACAAGCGCATCATGAAGAACAACCGCCTCAAAAATAAGCTTACACTGATCAGCGATAACCCTCAATATGAGCCATACAATGTAAACGCAGAAGATGTACTGGAAGTGTGGAAAGCGGTATACATCATGCAGAAAGCGAATACAACCCCCCGTTGGGATGTGAACCAACTTGCCGGGATGGTTAATAATTTACAGGAACAGGTGAGTACGCTTAAGAGAAAACTCAATTGATTTAATGGCTCAATGTTTTTAGAGGTTGAAGATATTTTTTGCGGCTTTGAATGTATTGCAATGAGCTTCTACAATATTCCTGATATCGGGTGAATAGCCGCCACCCATGGCTACAGCTACTGGGATTTGTTTTTTCCTGAGTTCGGTAAAAACCAGCTCATCCCTTTTTTTACAACCGTTAATACTTACTTTGAGTTTTCCGTATTTATCGGTATCTAATATATCTACACCCGATAAAAAAAATGCAAAGTCAGGATTTACCTTCTCAATCAATGCTGGTAAGGTTTCATTCAAAATATGCAGATAATGTTCTTCAGTAGCGCCATCTTTTAAAGGGATGTCAAGGTCGGAATGCTCTTTGTGAAACGGATAATTGTGCTGGCCGTGCATACTGAAAGTGAAAACGCGTGGCTCTCGCTCAAAAAGCCTGGCAGTTCCATTCCCCTGGTGTACATCCAGGTCAATGATGAGTATTTGCCGGGCAAGCTGGTGATACAACAAATAATTGGCAGCAATGGCCATATCGTTCAGCAGACAAAAACCTTCACCCCTGTCAGCAAACGCATGATGGGTTCCGCCTGCCACATTCAATGCTACGCCATAATCTCTGGCATATCCGCAACAATCAATGGTACCCTGTGCAATTACCAGTTCTCTGCGAGTTAAATCAGGAGACTGCGGGAAGCCAATTTTCCTTTGCTCCGCAGCGGAAAGAGTCTGGTGCAATAGCTTGTTGAGGTAGTGTTCATCGTGTGTGAGCAATACTGTTTCGCGACTACAGGCAATTGGCTCGAATAAATTTTCTTTGGTAATAACACCTTCGTGTAACAATTGCTCCGGAATCAGTTCATACTTGAGCATGGGAAAACGGTGCCCCTCGGGCAAGGGATGCGCATAAAGCGGTGCATAGGCAATGTATAACATGGGTCAGTTCATTGATTTTAACTGACCGCCTGCCTTGCGAATGAAATAGAGTTTTTTGTTTTCCAGGTAATCGGGCAATACATGCTCTTTGTTCAAACGAACAGGCTGTATGTCAAATTCGTTGAACACCCCGAAGTCCTTATCAGAAAGATTGCTGATCAGGCTGGAATTGTGCTTGAGCAATAACCTGCCAAAATGATACATGGCTTCAAACCCTTTGAACACCATATCACTGGGCCTGCCTTGGAAACGGGTCCTGTACCTGGCTACCAGTTGCTGACCTGTTTTATCCTTGCGCAGGTAATTATAAGTAAAAGGGGTAGAGTAAATGATCTCGGTAGCTACCTTATCAAGCTCTTTTAAGGCATCCCAGGTAGGCATGCCAATGGCTATACAGGAATAGTTCTTTGATTCATCCAAAGCTTTTACCAGGCTGACACCAAAAATTTCATTCAAAGAACCACAGATCACAATATTCTGCCTGGTACTGTCTAAATAAGAAGCTACCTGTTGTGCAGTAAAACCATCGGGCAATTCAACGGTTTTGATTTTCAGCGGAACACCGGCAGTCTGCCTGGCCATTGCAGCAAACTCTGATTGGATCAGATCTTCACCAGGTCCTTTTTTCCTGAACATTACCATACTGCTGGTAGGATATACCCGCTGCAGGTAATGGTACAATCCTTCACAGTGCGTGGGAAGGGTAGGATTGATGAGCACGAAAAAAGGATTGGCAGTAAGGCCACCGTCATTGGGATAAGTAACGGAAACCAGGGGGATATTTTTCTGCAGGGCGAAATCAGCCACTGGTTTGATCTCGTTCCGGGAATTGAAAGAGGCGATAATCATGGATATACCAGTCAGTTCAGGTTTCTGTAAAACCTGGTTCAGGGGTTCTGCTGCACCCTTACTATCGTAAAACAATACCTCCAGCCGCGCATGTTCTGCATTGAGCGAATCTATGGCCAGTGAAATGCCGTTATAAAAATCCAGTCCCGGTAACATATAACGCGGAAGGCTATTGGTATTGCCGAGTTTATAGTCATTACCGTTGAAAGCAGAATCAAGGTATACGGGGGCAAATACAGCTATTTTCAAAGGCTTGAACGCAGAGTCCTGCGCAAATAATGCCGAAAAAACAAACAGGAAGCAACAGGCAAACAGACAAGTATACTTTTTCCAATAACGCATACCGCTATATTTAGTTCAATGTACTGAAAAAACTATTCCCATTCAATGGTAGCCGGCGGCTTACTGCTGATATCGTATACTACACGATTGATGCCCCTGACATTGTTGATGATCTCATTCGAAATATGAGCCAGGAATTCATAAGGAAGATGGGCCCAGTCGGCAGTCATGCCATCAACAGAGGTAACCGCTCGAAGTGCAACGGTATATTCATAAGTTCTCTCATCGCCCATCACACCCACACTTTTTACAGGCAATAAAATAGTGCCTGCCTGCCAAACTTCCGAATAGAGATTGTGTTTTTTCAAACCCCGTATATAAATATCATCAGCCGCCTGAAGCAGGTTCACTTTTTCTTCGGTTACTTCACCCAAGATACGAATAGCAAGACCCGGACCAGGGAAAGGATGCCGGTTAATCATATCCGCAGGTATTCCCAATTCCAGTCCTACCTTCCTTACCTCATCTTTGAACAGGTAACGCAAAGGCTCTACCAGTTCCAGGTGCATGGTATCGGGTAATCCGCCAACATTATGATGCGATTTGATGGTTTGGGAAGGCCCGTGTACACTCACACTTTCAATTACATCGGGATAGATGGTACCCTGTCCGAGGAATTTAACACCTGTCACCTGTTTTGATTCTTCCTGGAATACATCAATGAACAATTTCCCAATTACTTTGCGCTTGGCTTCAGGGTCTGTTTTGTCTTTCAACTGGCCATAGAAAAGCGCTTTGGCATCCACGCCTTTCACATTAAGTCCTAATTGCCGGTAATTATGCAATACTTTTTCGAATTCATCTTTGCGCAATACGCCATTGTCTACAAAGATACCGTGGAGCCTTTCACCAATGGCTTTGCTGATGAGCGTTGCGGCAACGGTACTGTCAACCCCTCCGCTGAGGGCCATGATCACGTGATAGTTGCCGATCTGTTCTTTCAGTCTGCTTACTGTTTCATGAACAAAAGAAGCGGGCGTCCAGTCCTGGCTGCAACCACAAATATTAACGAGGAAATTTCTGAGGATCTTTTTGCCTTCCGTAGAATGATAGACTTCCGGATGGAACTGCAAGCCATAAAGCGGATGGGTATTGGAACCTGTTTTGCGGAAAGCTGCAACAGGAATACTCTCCGTAGTGGCCAGGATTTCAAAACCTTTGGGTAATTCAACGATGGAATCGCTGTGGCTCATCCATACCTGGGAATTGTCGCTGATATCCTGCAACAAAATATCGTTCTTCTCTTTCCGCATCCTGGCGCGACCGTATTCCCTTTTATTAGACTTATCAACCCTTCCGCCAAAAGCTTTGGCAGTGAGCTGCGCCCCATAACAGATGCCCAGTACCGGCAATTGCCGGATAAAAGCAGCAACATCTGCCATAGGAGCTTTATCCTCGTTCACACTAAAAGGAGAACCGCTGAGGATGATACCTTTCAGTCCGGCTTCAAATGAAAAGGACTTATGATAGGGAATGATTTCACAATATACATTGGCTTCTCTTACCGCGCGGGCTATTAACTGGGTATACTGACTTCCAAAGTCGAGGATAAGTATCTTCTCTGTCATGGCTGCGAAGGTAATTGAAATTTCATTGGCTGAAGGCTGATCAGTGGTTGCAAACGTACAGGAACGGTCAGGCCGGATAGCTTCTTTTGGTTATCTTTAAGTCAAAACAAATTGCATGAAACGTATTGTTTTTATTTTAATGCTATTGGCGGGACTGACTTTCAACGCCTGCGATTTTATCCATTACCGCCGTATTGAAGGCAGCGGGAACAGGGTTACAGAAACCCGGTCTATTGCTGCGCATGCCGAAAAAATCAAGCTGGCATCGATATTCGACCTGGAACTGGCGCAAGGGCCTGCTACCACCATAAAAGTAGAGGCAGATGATAATATTCTTCCTTATGTGGTTACCCGCATGGAAGACGGATTCCTGGTACTGAAATTGAAAGACCATATCAATTTCGTGAATACATCGGGGATCAAAGTATATATTACGACTAATAAAATAGAAGAGCTTCGGTTGTCGGGAAGTGGTAATGTGACTGGCAAGGGTAAGTTTACCGGCGCCGATAAGCTAAAGGTGAAAGTGTCAGGCGTAGGCAAATTAGATATGGAAGTAAATACCCCCGAAGTGGAGGCGGAGATCAGCGGCAGCGGATCGGTTAGACTGGCAGGTGAAACCAGGAATGAACAGGTACGCATCAGCGGAATCGGTAGTTATACCGGGGATGACCTGAAAGCCGAGTCAGTGAAAGTAAAGATATCCGGGGCGGGTAATGCGAAGGTTTTTGCCGACAAGGGCCTGGACGTAAAGGTTTCCGGTGTGGGTTCAGTTTACTATAAAGGGGCGGCCACCATTACCCAGCAGGTAATAACGGGAAGCGGAAGTGTGCATAAAATGGACTGATTTTTGGACCCCGGGCCCTCATGCCAAAAAATAGTTGCTGTGGGGAAAATAAATTTTTCATTATTTTAGGATGAAAAATTTCTGAAATTAATGGAAAACGTGCACAGTATATTATTGATTGAGGATGAAATAAAACTTGGAAAAGCCATACAGGAAGAACTCATTCGCCAGGGTTATGAAGTAGAAGTGGCTACCAATGGAAAGGAAGCGGAAAAGATGTTCAAAAAGCAGGCCTATTCTTTGGTATTACTGGATATCAACCTCCCTTATAAAGACGGTTTTGCTTTGTGCAGAGAGTTCAGAAAGCACAACCAGAAAGTGCCTATCGTAATGCTCACTGCAGCCGGCCAGATCAGTGATAAGGTAACGGCGTTTGAATTAGGTGCTGATGATTATATTGTAAAGCCGTTTCATTTCGATGAATTATTTGCACGTATCAAAGTGTTTTTAAAGCGTTCTGAAAAACCCAGGAAAGCAGAAAAAATAGTGGTGCATGATCTGGTCATCGATCTATGGGATAAATCTGTCAAGAGAAACGGGACCGATATTTCTCTTACGGCCAAAGAGTTTACGCTATTGGTTTTACTGGCTTCCAACAAGGAAAAAGTGATTTCCAAACAGGAGATCCTTGCCAAGGTATGGGACATGAGTTTCGACACAGGAACCAACACCATTGAAGTTTACATCAGCTTTTTACGGAATAAAATCGATAAGCCTTTTGATCAGAAACTGATCTATACAAAGCCGGGATTTGGTTATTACATCAAATAAACCTGTGCTATGAATCTGAAGTTACGGTTTGCGCTGTTGCTTACTTTTTTTGTTGCAATCATACTGGTCATTTCCTCCACAGCCATTTTTATACTGGACTCAGGTTACCGGAAAGAAGATTTTTTTCAGCGCATCAAAAAAGACGGACTTGCATTCCACGATATTGTTGCCGAGATCAAGTCGCCAGACGAAGCCGCCATTGTCATGCTAAAGAAGGCATTGCACAGCAATACTTCTTACGATGAAAAACTGGTAATATTTGATTCAATTGGCCGCATACTAAACCGGCTGCCTGATACCGTACATGAACTGATTGATAAGGGCATGATGCAGCGCATAAAACACGCTAAAGAATTAAGGGTGGAGTCTGAAAGCGCCCAGGAGGTTTGGGTATATATGCCCCAAACCAGATATTTTGTATATGCTTCAGGGTATGACTTGCCGGGATTGAGTAAACTGAACAACCTGAAAATAATATTGGTATCGGTTTGTATAGGAGCGTTGCTCCTGACCTCTGTTTTCTCTTTTGCTTATGTTGGTGAAGCGGTGAAACCCCTTACTGTATTGAGTAATCAGATGAAGTTTACGACCGAACAGAACCTTACTGAAAGAGTATCGGAAGATGGCCGGTATGAAGAGATCAATGAAATAGCACGCAATTTCAATGCAATGCTGGAAAGGTTGCACAAGGCATTTGCTTCCCAGAAGAATTTTGTGCACCAGGCTTCTCATGAATTGAGAACGCCCATGGCATCTATGCTGGCGCAGACAGAATCTGCTCTTAGAAAGGATTTAACAGAAGAGGAATACCGCAAAATATTGCTTTCACTCAAAGAAGATGAACAACACCTGATAGAACTGACCAATTCTTTATTGTTACTCTCACAATATGACCAGATAAATTTTCAATCGAACTGGCCCTGGATGCGCATAGATGAGCTCTTGTATGAGGCCATCAGTAATACAAAAAAAATATTCCCGGATATTGCTGTAACAGTCTTTTTCATCAAAAACCCTGAATCTGACCAGGACTGCATGGTAGCCGGCAATGATTCGCTGTTGAAATCGGCTTTCGGCAACCTGCTTAAAAATGCATATACCTATTCATTCGACAAGAAAGTGGGTATCAGCATAGACATACACAGGCAGGATATAGAATTGCATTTCGATAACCGGGGATTGCATTTATTGCCGCAGGAGGCAGAAAAGATCATGGGTCCTTTCTTCAGGGGAGAGAATGCTACCATGACCAAAGGATTTGGGTTGGGATTGTCCATCGTGCAGCGAATTGTGACGGTGCATCATGGATCAATCGGTTATACGGCTTTATACGACGATACCAACCGCTTTACTATTACCTTACCCAAAGCGACAACAGTTATCGATATTGAGTTTGAAATATAAAAGCCAACCAGTTATACCGGTTGGCTTTTAATATGGTTACATGGACCAAAAAGATACGGCGGCAGCTTAAGCTTTAGCGGCAGTTGCTTTTTTGGCCAGCTTACTTTTCAGATTAGCAGCTTTGTTCTTATGGATAACGCCGCGTT
The DNA here is from genome assembly GCA_041798205.1 of Sediminibacterium sp. Lineage (GTDB taxonomy): Bacteria > Bacteroidota > Bacteroidia > Chitinophagales > Chitinophagaceae > Sediminibacterium. Next base: position 133,591 of record JBHCAK010000007.1, on the reverse strand, counting down.
TTGCCAGCTTATCGATCATTGAAACAACATCAGGCAGCTGCTCAGCATATGCTTTTGAATCGGTGTTCGCTTTCAGGTCACGGATAGCATTACGGGTGGTTTTGCCATAGTAACGGTTACGCTCGCGACGCTTGCTGGCTTGTCTAACATCTTTCTTGGTAGCTGAATGGTTTGCCATGTTCTGTTTTTTTCAGGACGGCAAAGGTAATGAATGAGAATGAAACAGGGAAATTTTTGAGAAAAAAACTAAAAAAATCTGTTTCTATTGCGCTTATGGTTCTCTGCCTAAAATGGTGAAAATTAGGCTAATTTTATGCCCCCAATGACCGATATTTGCCCTCAATTTCAATAAAAAAGCTGAATAATCTCGTCAAATGAAGGATTTCTCGTATATCACTAATTCCCATCCGGCTTTTATAGAAAGTTTATACCAGGAATTTGTGAAGAACCCGGCAGGGGTTGACCAGGATTTACGTAAATTTTTTGAAGGTTTTGATTTTGCGGTTGCCAGCCATGCTGGTGGAGCGGTAAACGGACAACCCGTTGCTGCGCCTGAGGGGGTGGACTGGATGAAGGAGATCAGGGTATACAGGCTTATCCTGGGTTACCGCAACAAAGGTCACCTGCTGGCCAAAACCAATCCCATCCGGCCCCGTAAAGACCGTGGCGCTAACCTGGAATTATCTTTTTTCGGACTTTCCGATGCCGACCTGGATACGGTTTACCAGGCGGGTAATCTGATTGGACTGGGCACTGCCAGTCTGCGCAATATCCTGGATCATTTGAATAAATGTTATGCTGATAAGGTAGGCATTGAATTCAAGTATATCAGCGATCAGAAAAAGATCGACTGGCTTACCAATGAAATGGAGCGTAAATTCAATGTGCCGCTCTCCATCGCACAGCAAAAACGCATCCTGGAAAAACTGAACCAGGGGGTGATGTTCGAAAAATTCCTGCATACCAAATACATAGGTCAGAAACGATTTTCACTGGAAGGAGGGGAAACCACCATTGCTGCCATGGATGCCATCATCAACGTAGCCGGCAACAACGATGTGCAGGAAGTGGTCATAGGCATGGCGCACCGCGGACGCCTGAATGTACTGGCCAATATCATGGGTAAAACCTATGAGCAGATATTCAGCGAATTTGAAGGAACCGCCGATATTGACCAGACCATGGGCAGTGGCGACGTGAAATACCACATGGGTTATGGCAGCGAGGTGCAAACGGCCGATGACAAACACATACACCTCAAACTGATGCCCAACCCTTCACATCTCGAGGCCGTAGACCCGGTGGTGGTGGGCTTTGCCAGGGCCAAGGCAGATGTGCTGTACGAAAGCGATTTCGACAGGATATTGCCCATACTGGTGCATGGAGATGCATCGGTAGCCGGCCAGGGTATAGTATACGAAGTATTGCAGATGAGCAACCTGGCAGGTTATTATACGGGCGGCACCATTCATTTCGTGATCAATAACCAGATTGGTTTCACCACAGATTTTGATGATGCGAGGAGTGCGGATTACTGTACTTCGGCCGCGGCCATGATACAGGCGCCGGTATTGCATGTGAACGGCGATGATGCAGAAGCGGCGGTTAAGTGCGCGGAAATTGCCACACGCTACCGCCAAAAGTTCAACAGCGATATCTTCATTGACATGGTTTGTTACCGCAAACACGGACACAATGAAGGAGACGATCCCAAATATACCCAGCCCCAGCTCTATGCACTGATCGACAAACACCCTAACCCGCGGGAAATCTATACGCAATATCTTATTGAAAACGGTGAAGCCGATGCACAGCAACTGGCCAAGGAAATGGAAAAGAAATTCTGGGCCGATCTCCAGGAAAGGCTGGATGAAGTGAAACAGCATCCGCTGCCTTACAAATACCAGCAACCCGAGCTGGTATGGAAAAGCTTGCGCAAAGCAACAGAGGAAGATTTTGTTGCTTCGCCTGCTACGGATATCAGTGAAGCTGAAGTCCGCTCACTTTTTAACGGCCTCATGAAATGGCCGTCGGATTTTCAACCCTTGAAAAAAGTAGAAAAATTATTACAGGATAAGATCAAATTACTGGATACGGAACAGAAGATCGATTGGGCCACTGCGGAACTGATGGCTTATGGGTCCATTCTCTGTGCAGGAAACATTGTGCGTATGAGCGGACAGGATGTCAAGCGTGGCACTTTCAGTCACCGCCATGCCGTATTACGCGATGAAAATACGAATGCCGAATACAACCGGCTGGATCATCTCCAGGAAAAGCAGGCTGAATTCCGTATCTACAATTCATTATTGAGTGAATATGGCGTATTGGGTTTTGAGTACGGCTATGCCATGGCCAATCCCAATGCTTTGGTGATTTGGGAAGCACAGTTCGGGGATTTCTGCAATGGTGCGCAAACCATGATAGACCAGTTCATTGCGGCTGGCGAACAGAAATGGCAGCGCCAGAATGGGGTAGTGATGTTATTACCGCACGGATACGAAGGGCAGGGGCCCGAACACAGCAGCGCACGTATGGAGCGCTTCCTGCAGATGTGTGCCGAACTGAACCTGGTAGTGACCAATATTACCAGCGCTTCCAACCTTTTCCATGCATTCAGGAGACAGCTCACCTGGTCTTTCCGTAAACCGTTGATCAATTTTTCGCCCAAGGCCAACCTGCGTAATCCGGGTACTTACAGCCCTGTTAGTGAATTTACCAGTGGAGGTTTCAGGGAACTGATAGATGATACGTATGTTACTGAAGCGGCACAGGTGAAAAAAGTGCTGTTGTGCAGTGGAAAACTGTATTTTGAACTGGCAGACAGGCAGCAGAAAGATAAAAGGGCCGATGTAGCCATTGTGCGGCTGGAGCAGTTGTATCCATTGCCTTACCGCCAGCTTGATGTACTCTATAAAAAATACAATAAAGCCACCTGGTTCTGGGTACAGGAAGAACCGTTGAATATGGGCGCGGCGAGCTTCCTGCAGATGAACCTGAAGAACATCAATTTTGGTGTCATCAGTCGGAATGCCAGTGCGGCTACTGCTACCGGGTATGCCAAAGTGCACGCACAGGAACAGGCCGAGATCATTGAAACTGCATTTGGTATTTGATACAAGCAGAGACATTAAACCAGAGATAACAAACCAGAAATATGACCGAGATAAAAGTTCCAACGGTAGGCGAATCAATCAGTGAAGTGACACTTTTGAAGTGGACGAAAAAAGATGGAGAATGGGTAGAGCGCGATGAAGTGATCGCAGAACTGGAAAGTGAGAAAGCTACTTTTGAAGTCAATGCCGAGAAAGCCGGTATCCTTACCACCAAATGGAAAGAAGGTGATACGTTGAATATTGGAGATGTACTGGCTGCAATAGATGAAACAGCCGCCAAGCCTGCAACAGCAGCAGTTGTACCTGTTGCAACTGCGAAACCAAAAGCAGCTGCACCAGCAGCACCACAGGCAACCCCCGCCCCCGCAGCTAAAACAGCTGAGGTAAAAGCCACGCCGGTGGCATCGGCCATCATTGCAGATAAAAAAGTAAATCCCTCTACCATCACTCCTTCAGGAGCAGGTGGCAAGATCATGAAGCACGATGTGCTGGAAGCATTGTCCCACCCGGGACGTCAGGCGTTTGCAGGTGATGCATTGTTCACCCGCAATGTGCGCCAGGAAAAAATGAGTAACCTGCGCAAAACCATCAGCAGGAGACTGGTGGAAGCCAAGAATACTACGGCCATGCTTACCACCTTCAATGAGGTTGACATGACGAGGATCATGGATGTGCGTAAACAGTACAAAGATAAGTTCAAAGAAGTGCATGGAGTGAACCTTGGCTTCATGAGCTTTTTCGCCAAAGCCTGTTCCATTGCGCTGGGAGAATGGCCTTCTGTGAATGCTTATATCGATGGCGACCAGTTGATCTACCACGACTATGCCGATATCAGCATTGCGGTAAGCACACCCCGCGGATTGACTGTTCCGGTGATCCGTAATGTGGAAAGCCTGGGTATGGCTGAGATCGAAAGAAAAGTAGTAGAACTTGCAGGAAAGGCAAGAGATAGTAAATTAACTGCCGAAGACCTGCAGGGTGGTACATTCACCATTACCAATGGAGGTGTGTTCGGAAGCCTGATGAGCACACCCATTATCAATATTCCGCAAAGTGCTATCCTGGGTATGCACAAGATACAGGACAGGCCCATGGCCATCAACGGACAGGTAGTGATACGCCCCATGATGTACATTGCTTTGAGCTATGACCACCGCATCATCGACGGGCGCGAAAGCGTGAGCTTCCTGGTGCGTGTGAAAGAATTACTGGAAAACCCTGAGTTACTGTTGTTTGGCAAGGATCCGGTAAAAACATTGCTGGAGGTTTAATAATCAATGCAGTTATATAGGAAAGAGGCTCCTCACGGAGCCTCTTTTTTGTAGTTATTCACCTACAAACAATTCTGGTTTAATTATATATATTGCATTGGCTAAATCCTATTCTATGAAACTACTGCAACTCATTTGCGGCATGTCCTTATGCCTGCTATTTGGCTCCTGTTATAAGAAATTTGAGTTGAAGCTGCCCGAAACAGCAGATTCTACCGCCGGGAATGCAGGGGTTACTACGGGAACTTTGCTTAAAATGGAAAGTACGGGTAGTAAGGGTACTACCACTACCAGCTATGAATACGATACTAATGGCAGGGTTACCAAGATAAAAACCACGAATGCGGAGACGGATGGTGGCACACAAGTACGGCATTATGTACGGGACAGTATCGGCAGGGTGATCAAAGTGGTTGGTAACATAAAATGGAGTAGCGCAGGGAACGGATCTACCCTGAACGGCAACGATAGTGCTGTTATCAATGTACATTATCCATCGGCAACTTCTGCGCAATTTGATTATACTACGTTTTCCTACACATTGCAAGGTGTTACCACTGCCGACAGTAGCGCTTATATGTATACGAATGGCAGGGTTACTGAAATGAACAGTTATGTATCCTTAGGCGGCGTGATGAATGTGCCTACCCTTAAGATAACATACAGCTATGATACCAATGGCAACGTAACACAATTGAAGGCCTATGCGCCTGACCCATCGGGTTCAGGGAACATGAGCCTGATGTTTACCTTTACCATGACAGTTGATGATAAGACCACACCATTACAAATGGGCAATGATGCACTGATAGAAGGCGGCGATGGATTGTATACCGGCAAGAATAACACTACCCGTATAGCAGCAGATGCCAACCCCATACTCACTTCTTATCCCAGCCAGGTGAGTACGATCACTTATCAATACAACGCCGCCAACAGACCCGTTACCGCCCAATATGTGAATCTCGTACAGGGCAATAAATCAATTAAATTTTATTATAAATAGGACTCCCTGCCTTTTATTTATGTGCAAATGCCGCTGGTTTTAACAGCGGCATTATTTTTACAGTTCAATGAAGTATGCAAAACAATATATCAGGTCTGCAGAAATCATCATCGGGCTTTATGATGGCTCTATGCCCTTGGCTGCTTTTCTGAGAAATTATTTTGCCAGTCAGAAAAAATTTGGCTCCAAAGACCGTAAGCATATAGCCCATTTATGCTATTGTTATTTTCGCCTGGGGCATGCCTGCCTTCATCTCCCTGTTGGTAAACGAATGAAGATTGCTCTGTTCCTGTGCGATGATGCGCCAGGAGTATGGGCAGATGCATTTGAAACCCCATGTCTTGGTCATTGGGGCGGAATATTGGCAGAGCGTGCCAGGTATGTACAATCGACTGAACCATCATTTTCAATGACAGGCGTGTTCCCCTGGCAGGAAGAACTGAGCGAAACGATTGATTTTACAGGATTTGCAATGGCACATTTCATACAGCCCAGCCTGTTCCTGCGACTGAGACCCGGCAATGAAGAAAGAGTAACAGAAAAACTGGAAGAGGCTGGCATTGCATTCCGGCTGCTGGGTAATAATTGTGTTGCACTGACGAATGCAAGCAAAATAGATGCAACCATCACTATTGATAAAGAAGCAGTGGTACAGGATTACAATTCGCAAAGAATTGGAGAAATGTTGCAATTGGTTGGTGAAAGACTGCTTTCAGCAACTTCGCAAACCTTACCTGTTACTATATGGGATTGTTGTGCCGCCAGCGGAGGAAAATCCATGCTGGCGAAAGACTTATTGAAAAATACAGACCTTACCGTTTCCGATATCAGACCTTCAATCCTGCACAACCTGGAGCAAAGGTTCCTGCGTGCAGGTATTCATTCATACCATGCTTTTACAGCTGACCTGGCATCGGGCAGGCAGGCAATCCAGGCAAAAAAATACCAGCTCATTATTTGCGATGTACCGTGCAGTGGCAGCGGTACTTGGAGCAGGACGCCTGAGCAATTGTATTATTTCGAAAAAGAACAAATAGATCGTTACGCTTCCTTGCAAAGGAAAATTGTTACTACTGCCCAGCAAAGCCTCGAAGAAGGTGGCTACCTGCTGTATATCACCTGCTCGGTATTCAAGAAAGAGAATGAAGAACAAGTGTTCTTCATTCAGGAAAATTTTAAGCTTGAACTGGTGGCAATGGAATTGCTGAAAGGATACGACAGAAAAGCCGATTCCATGTTTGCAGCACTGTTTAAAAAACAAGCTCTCCGCGCTGGATGATGCCACCACCGATCACATCATCGCCTTCATAGAATACAGCGCTTTGTCCGGGCGCTATGCTTTTCACATTTTCATAAAAACGGGCACGGATACCTTTCTCGTTATTGTACAAGTTGCTCAATGTTCCTCTGTCTTTATAACGGATGCGGGTCATGGCTTCCATACCATCGGTAATGCCATCATACTTGATCCAGTTGAGTTTGCCAACGATCATGTCATTTTGTTCCAGGTCGTTTTCATCGCCCAGCACCACGGTATTGGTATCAGGATTAATGGCAGTTACATAAGTGGGCCTACCCAGTGCAATGTCCAATCCTTTACGCTGACCAATGGTATAGAACGGATAGCCTTTATGCTGGCCCAGTTTTTTACCATCCTTGTCTATAAACCAGCCACCTGCTACTTTTTCTTCCAGTCCGTCTACACGCCTTTTGAGAAAACCACGGTAGTCGTTATCAGGAACAAAACATATTTCATAGCTCTCACTTTTCTTAGCCAGTTCAGGATAACCCATGTCCATAGCCATCTGGCGTATTTCTGTTTTATGGTATTTACCCAATGGCATTATGGTACGGCTCAGCAGTTCCTGGTCGAGTCCCCACAACACGTAACTCTGGTCTTTCAATTCGTCTTTCCCTTTGCTGATCACATAGCGGCCATTGGTATGCTGGCGTATTTCAGCATAGTGCCCGGTTGCAATGAAATCACAATCCAGTGCATTGGCACGTTTGAGCAATGCACGCCATTTGATATGGGTATTGCACATCACGCAGGGATTGGGGGTACGCCCTGCAAGGTATTCTTCCACGAAATTCTCAATCACGAAATCGCCGAACTCCTCGCGGATATCCAGAATAAAGTGCGGGAAGCCGTGGTGTACGGCTGCCTGTCGTGCATCATTGAAAGAATCGATGTTACAGCAGCCTGTCTCTTTTGAACTGCTGCCACTACTGGCATAATCCCATGTTTTCATGGTAATGCCCACGACTTCATATCCCTCATGGTGCAGCATGAGAGCCGTAACGGTACTGTCGATACCGCCACTCATTGCCACTAGGACCTTTCCTTTACGGCTCATGGTGAATTGATTTAAATTTGTGCAAAATTAGAAAAACTCAACCGAAACAGGTATTAAGGATGTTACTAACTGATTAGCAACGGGTTTCGAATAACGAAAAAGATTTGCGGCATCTACGCAAAGCTTTGTTGATGGCTTTTTACGATATTTACTAAAACAGATCTATTATGATAAAACTTCAAGTGATTGGGAACCTTGGCAGGGATGCGGTTCTGAACAATGTAAACGGGAAAAATGTGATCAATTTTACAGTAGCCCATACAGAACGTTTTAAAGATGCCCAGGGTAACCAGAAAGACCGTACTACTTGGGTGGATTGTGCTTACTGGACTGACCGGACGGGGGTAGTGCCGTATTTGAAAAAAGGAACCCAGGTATATGCAGAAGGAACGCCCGATATCAGAACTTATACTACCCAGGATGGCCGCAACGGAGCTTCACTGACTATGCGTGTGCTGAGCGTACAATTACTCGGCAGCCGTTCAAATGAAGGAACAGCATCACCTGGCGCGCCAGCTTATACACCTGCTTATAATCAACCAGCCCCGCCTTCAGCCAGCGATATCACTGAGCCGATAGACGATCTCCCATTCTAGGTAAAGGATTATTTCTAATTTCTGATTTGATCATTTCTGATTTATAAATTTCATAAATGGGTAAATCAAATCAGAAATTAGAAATGACCAGATCAGAAATTTTACCTGCCTCGTTCAAACCCATTCACCCACTGTTCTATCTCTTCCCTGCCCACAGGCCGCTGCTGGTTATCCATATTGATCACCATGAGATAGCCTGTGTTACCCGACGTGGAAAGGAATGCTGATACCAGGTTGAATTGCTCACTGCTGTTGAATTTGCCGTTGAAAATATTCCAGTTTTCCGGAGCGCACAGGCAGCCCATGGTGGGTGTAAGCGGATAATAGGGTTTTCCTTTGAAATAATCGGGGTCTATGGTGGTACCATGCGCGATGATCTCTGTGCGCCCGATCTTACCGGCATAAAAAGCTTCGGTCATTGGCTCGTAAGACCGCCAGGAGGGAGGCAAAAGTCTGGAATAATTGCCTAGTGCTTCACTGGTTGAATCAATGGCATTATGCCAGTAAACAGTGTCGGCTTCGAATGGCATTACCAGTTGTATATTAGGTGTGGGTCCAATCAGGTTATTATGTGAAATGGCCGTGCCCTGGATGCTGTATATGCCTTGCGGCGTACTGCCGTTGGTGATGAAATAGGGTAGGTCAGAAGATGACCTGGCCAGTTGCCGGAATACAAGTAGTTTGCCGGTTGCGTCGCGACAAAAACGGCCATCAGCATTTTGTACAATGGCCAGTCCCGGATAATCACGGTCCCATCGCTGGAAAGAATAAATGACCTTTTGCCCTATTGTTAGCTGATGGGCAAACAGCTCGGCCAGTGAAGGCGTTTTTTCATGCATCAATTTTTCGTGTTGTAAAAGATAGTGATCCAGTTCTTTCAATACAGCAAGGGTATCATATCCGCCAAACTGTTGTTTCAATTGTTGTCTGAGTATTGTTATGGCATTGGCACTATGGTCTGCACGGTAGAGGTATGCTGCCTGCATGGCAAACAACCTGGGTATTTTTTCCAGCCGCAACAATGCAGTTATTTCTTTTCGAAATGCACCGGGATAACTTGCATAGGCTGCTTCCAGCAATGCGCGTTTGGTGGAGGCTTCCAGGGAAGCATACCCATTGAACAGGGTACTCAATCCCTTTTCAATAAGAGGTGATTGCAGGATGTATTGCGATACAGCCCAACAGGCTTCACGGTAATAATCTTCTGTTTCACTGTTCAGCGGTTTTTCAAAAGCCCCTGCAATTGTTTTTTCGCGCAGGTACTTGTCAAACTCAGTCCTTTGTTTGTATAACACCACATCGGCATAAATGCTGTCGCGCGAGTATTGGGCATGAGTCATGGAACAGAACAGAAAGGAAAAAATCAGCAAACGTTTCATAAAGTGAAATTACAAAGACATGAACACATCAGACATGTTTCCCTACCTTGCACAAATGCAAACATATTCTTACGATTATCTTTATGGGTTCACACATGCTGTTTTCAAAGCTATTGGTTGTTCCGATGAACATGCTGCTACAGCAACCACGGCTTTATTGGCGGCTGATTTGAGGGGCATTGACAGTCATGGTGTGGCCAGGCTTACTGGATATGTCCGTTTATGGGACGCGGGGCGGGTGAATACAAAACCAGAGATAAAAGTTGTTCATGAAACACTTTCTACTGCGGTAGTGGATGGCGATGCGGGACTGGGGCTGGTAGTAGCACCATTTGCCATGCAGGTAGCTATTGAAAAAGCCAGGCAGGTGGGTACGGGCTGGGTAAGCGTTCGCAATTCTAACCACTTTGGTATTGCCGGTTACCATGCCATGATGGCTTTGCAACATGATATGATAGGCATGGCCATGACCAATGCAAGTGCACTTGTGGCGCCTACTTTTTCCATTGAACGCATGTTGGGCACCAACCCTATTGCAGTAGCCATACCGGCCTGCGAACAGCCGCCATTCGTGGCAGACCTGGCCACCACTACAGCCGCCAACGGGAAACTGGAAATATTGCAACGGAAAAATGCCGATACTCCATTGGGATGGGTACAGGATAAAGACGGCCAATCTTCTACCGACGCCAACATATTGAAAAAGCAGGGAGCTTTGCTTCCCCTGGGCAGCGACCGTGAACACGGCAGTCATAAAGGATATGCATTGGGGTCGATTGTGGATATTTTTTCGGCCGTACTCAGTGGAGCCAGCTATGGTCCCTGGGCGCCGCCATTCCCCGCCTATGTGGCCATGCCGGAGAATATGCCGGGCAAGGGGCTGGGACATTTCTTTGGCGCCATGCGGGTGGATGCTTTCAGGCCGGCAAAAGAATTCAAACAGCACATGGATAATTGGATCGGTCGTTTTCGGACTGCCAAACCTGCTCCCGAACACGAGCGGGTATTGATTCCGGGCGATCCGGAAAGAGAAATGGAAGTCTTGCGGAGAAAAGAAGGAATACCCCTGGTGGAGGGCGTGGTGAAAGACCTGCAGGAACTGGGTGCACGATTTACTCTTTCACTTTGATAGCGAACGTTTGTACGCTAAAATATTGATGTCTTTTTAGCCGATCCACTTACCTTTGCAACTCATTTTACAAACTTAGCTGGGGAGCGTTTAGCTTGTACACTGTCTGGCTAAAAACAATAAAAGACAAACAGATGAAAATCATGAAGTTCGGCGGAACCAGCGTAGGGAAGCCGGAACGTATGCGCCAGGTATATGAACTGATCACGAAAGATGCTGAGCCAAAGATCGTTGTCCTGAGTGCACTGAGCGGAACAACCAATGCCCTTGTTGAGATCAGCAGTAGTCTGGCAGACAGCAACCGTGCAGCAGCCAAACAGAAGATAGATACATTGGAAAAACACTACAGAAGTTTCGTAACAGATCTTGTGAAGCATGAAGAGAATCTTGTGAAAGCCAATGCTATTGTTACCGAACATTTTGAATTCCTGAACATCATCCTGCGTATTTCTTTCAGCGAAGCGTTGAACAAAGATATCCTTGCACAGGGAGAACTGATGAGTACCAAGCTGTTCAGTGTTTTCCTGGAAGAACAGGGAGCAGATCACCTGTTATTGCCTGCCCTGGAATTCATGAGCATCGATGCCAATGAAGAGCCGCAGTTGGGCAGCATCAGGACTAAGCTGAAAGACTTGCTGAAACAAAACAGCGACAAAAAAATATTCATCACGCAGGGATATATCTGTCGCAATGCAAGAGGCGAAGTGGATAACCTGAAACGTGGCGGAAGCGATTATACTGCTTCACTGGTAGCCGCTGCAATTCATGCAAGCGTATGCGAAATATGGACCGATATTGACGGTATGCACAACAATGACCCTCGTATTGTTAACAGAACCGTCGCTATTGAACAGCTGAGCTTCGATGAAGCGGCTGAGTTGGCTTATTTTGGTGCTAAAATATTGCACCCTACCTGTATCTGGCCCGCGCAACAAGAGAATGTTCCAGTGAAGCTGCTCAATACCATGCAACCGGATGCTGCCGGAACAGTCATTACCAAAGAAGCAGGTAGTGTAGGTGTAAAAGCAGTTGCCGCCAAAGACGGCATCATTGCCATCAAGATCAAGAGTAGCCGTATGTTGCTGGCCTATGGTTTTTTAAGGAAAGTATTTGAAGTGTTTGAAAAATACAAGACCTCCATCGACATGATCACTACGTCTGAAGTAGCGGTTTCGGTAACCATTGATAATGATGCTGCGCTTGCCTCCATCGTAAAAGAACTTGAACCATTTGGTTCAGTGGAAGTAGAAAAAGGACAAACCATTGTTTCTATTGTGGGCAATGAGATTGCACAAACAGAAGATGTGCTCAAAAAACTTTTCAATGCCATCCGGGAAATACCGGTGACCATGGTGAGTTACGGCGGCAGTCCGCATAATATTTCATTATTGGTACCCAGCGATCATAAAACGAAAACATTGCAGTTACTCAATGCCGGATTGTTCGGATTGTAATTACATAGATCAGTATTTCAATTCAAGCAGGCAATGGTATACTTTTTCTAACTCCTCCTGTGTAATGCAATAAGGAGGCATGATGTATACGGTATTACCCAGTGGCCGCAGGTAAATACCTTTACCCAATGCATGATTGGTAATATTGCTGCTGATATTGTTCAGGTATTCATCTTTCCCCTGCTCGATTTCAAATGCGAGGATGGTACCTCTGGACCGGATGTTTTTATATGGCAGCGTAGTATCGTTGAGCTGTTTGGCAAATCTTTCATTTTCAATACAGATCATTTGCAGTTGCCTGGAACAGGAAGTTTGTTGTAACAGGTCGAGGCTCGCCAAAGCAGCTGTGCATGCCAATGGATTGGCTGTAAAGGAGTGCCCATGAAAGAAAGTTTTGAGTGCATCGTCTGTTACATAAGCCTCATATATTTCAAGGGTACAGGCGGTTACGCCCAATGCCATGGTGCCGCCAGTCAGGCCCTTGCTTAAGCAAATGATATCAGGTTTTGTATCCAGGTATTCCGATGCGAAATATTTGCCTGTTCTCCCGAAGCCAGTCATCACTTCATCGGCAATACAAATAATGTGCTCATTTTTTACTGTTTGCAATAGTGTATCCATCAACAATGGATCATACATTTTCATGCCACCGGCACCTTGCACCAATGGTTCATAAATGAAAGCAGCGGTATCTGCCGCATGAGCGTGTACCCTGCTTTTCAATGACGCGATGTTCTCTGCAGTGGGTGTGTCAATGAATATCACCTCAAAGAGCAACTCATGAAAGGCAAGTGTGAAAACACTCCTGTCGCTTACACTCATAGCGCCGAAAGTATCTCCATGATAGGAGTTATTGAAAGCCAGAATTTTTTTGCGATGCCGTTCACCTTTGTTCCACCAGTATTGGATGGCCATTTTTAAAGCTACCTCTGTAGCGGTTGATCCGTTATCGCTATAGAAGACCCGGGCAAATTTACCGGGCAGGAGTGGCAGCAGCCTTTCTGCCAGTTCCACAGCAGGCAGATGCGTGAATCCGGCAAATATTACCTGTTCCAGTTGCAGGGCTTGCTGGTATAACCGCTCGGCGATATAGGGGTGTGCATGACCATGCAAAGTTACCCACCAACTACTGATGGCATCGATATACTTTTTTCCATCCTCATCCCATAAAACAGTACCCTTTCCTTTTACAATGGGGATGGGGGAGGGCATGTCTTTCTGCCTGGTGAAAGGATGCCAGATCACCTGTCGGTCTCTTATTGCTAAACTCATGCTGCAAATGTAACGTGAAAGCGGAAAACCTATTTTTATGCCTGGTGCAACGGGCTAACAATCACAGGTGTCACACTAATGAATACGGAATAATGGTTGATCAGCAGAAACTGGTAAAAGACTGTCTCAGGTATCATACTCCTGCACAGAAGCAGTTGTATGAACTGTTTGCGCCGCCTATGCTGGGGGTCTGTTATCGTTATACCAAAAGTCTGCATGATGCCGAAGAAGTGATGCAGCAGGGCTTCATTAAAGTATTCAAAAGCCTGCACCAATACAAGGCCGAAGGGGAACTGGGTGCCTGGATCAGGCGTATCATGGTCAATACAGCCATCAATTACCTGAAAAGAAAACCGCAATACCAGCTGGATCTTGGCTTTGAAGACAATCAGCTCCACCCTGTTACACAGGTTGAAGCTGAAACCAGGCTGAATATGAAAGATCTGCTGGCGCTGGTGAGGCAATTACCGCCCGGCTATCAAACCATTTTCAACTTGCATGCAGTGGAAGGCTATAGTCATGTTGAGATTGGCAAATTACTCGGTATCAGTGAGGGCACCAGCCGGTCGCAGTATTCCCGGGCCCGGACACTGTTGATCAGCTGGCTGGGAAAATATTCTGTTAACGGCAAAAAAGACAACTATGCCCGATAGATCATTTGAGCAGCAGGTGCAGGAGGAACTGGCTGATCTTCGCATACAGCCAGGCACTGCCTCATGGCAGGTAGTGGAAACCTCGCTGAAAAAAGAGCGGAAACGCAGGTGGCTGCTCTGGCTGCTGGCATTGATGCTTTGTTGCGGAAGCAGTTGGCTTTGGTGGGAAGCGCAGAAAGAAAAAGGAAACCAGCCGTTAAAATTAAGCAACCAGAAAATAGAAATACAGGTCGGGAAAAATATTCCTGTTGAACGAGAACAAAAAGAAACACAGGTTAAAAAGAAAGAAACAGAATGGACGGGAATTGTTAACACTGGCAACCAGCAAAAAAAGGGCAAAGAAACCAGCCCTGATCATACCGAGGCCCCAGCTGAAATGGAAATTGCCATGAATGCAGTGGTCAAGAATAATTTGGAAAGGTCTGCAGAAACAGTCAGGGTAGAAGCCGGACAGGGTAATGAAGGGGCCGTTGTTCCAGTTACCACAAAGAGAATGACAGATACGCTGCAACAACAGGCGCCTGTGGCTGCTGTAACTGTTCCGCAAACCGGAAAAGAAAAAAAGAGCAATGCATGGAAATTGCAACTGTTCGCTAATGCGGGCAGCAGCGGAATGCGGACTGCCATTCTGAAATCAGGATCGCAACCTTCTCCTCTTTATTATAACATACCATCGAACAATGCAGGCCAGTCTCTCACCGGAGCAGCGCCGGCATTGCATGATGCATTCTCTTTTAACCTGGGCATTGAAATGATCAGACCGATAGGCAAAAAACACAGTTTGGGTATTTCCATAGGTTATGGTCTGTACCAGAACTGGCTGGGAGTGGGCACAAAAAAAGACAGTACTATCAAGGCCAACCTGAACGGACGTTATTCAAATACCGGCGGTTACTATTACCGTAATACTGATAGTATGCATTATACCAATCGTTATCATTTTCTGGAAGCCGTGGTCAATTTGTATACTCCGTTCAAATTATTCCACTCCCTGTCATTCCGGTGGCAACTGGGTGCGGGAACCAGCATATTGCTGGCCAGTAATGGATTGCATTATGATGCGCACGATAACCTTTTGTTCAATAATAATATGCTTTTACGCAAATTGAACCTGCAGTTATCAACAGGACTTGAGGTGGGTATAGGGAAATATCCTGTTTTTTATGTGGGCCCTCAAATGCGTTTGTTCCTGAATAATCTCTCTGAACAACCAGAGGCAAGACAATACCTGTTGCAATCTTCGTTGAGGGCTGTTTACCAGATTCCATCCTTCAGAAAAAAATAATGCAACGGTGAATAAAAGAACGGTGTCAGTATGGCAAAATATTGTCTATGCGAAAACTGATACTGACATTGATTGGATTCACCTGGTTGGTGGTATCCTGTACGAAGGACAAGGCAACCACGCATTATACTTTTTACAGGCCTGTTTATGAAACAAAGGAACAGGTCAGGGCTTCCATTAAAAGTGCAGCTCCGGAAACTGTTCAGAAACCAGGAAAGATGGTAGTAAAAGATCATTATGTATACCTGAATGATGTTGATAAAGGAATACATGTAATTGATCTGCGTGATCCGGGCAAACCTGTTAATATCGGGTTCATCCGTATTCCGGGATGTGAAGACCTGGCCATCAATGGCAATTACCTCTATGCAGATTGTTATACAGACCTGGTAACCATTGATATCAGTGATCCTGTCCGGATCAGCCTGGTACAGGCACTGCCGGGTGTATTCCCTCACAGGATATATTATAATTTCTTCCCCGATACTTCCAAAATAATCACAACATGGATAAGGGTAGACACTGCCATTACCACACGTTTTGAGCAAAACTTCGAGACAGTAGCAGAATCACTCAGAAAATCGGGTGGCTTGTACATGTCTCAGGCCTTTTCTTCGCCTGGCAACATTGGCATTGCCGGATCAATGGCAAGATTTGCCCTGCTGAATAACCGTATGTATACGGTTAGCTGGGCCGACCTGAAGGTATTCAACATTACGCAGGCTACTACACCGAAATATGTACAATCAGTGACTTTAACACAGGGCTCTATAGAGACCATTTTTCCATACAAGGATAACCTGTTCATTGGCAGCAGAACAGGAATGTATATCTACAATACTACTAATCCCGATCAGCCGGGCCTGCTGGCTCAATTCACACATGTGCGATCCTGTGACCCTGTGATTGCCGATGATGGTTACGCTTATATTACATTGAAAGGTGGAAGTGCATGCGGAGGGTTTACAAATCAACTTGACATTGTATCACTGAAAGATCTGTTGCATCCTGTTGCGCTTAAATCATATTCACTTAATGCGCCTGAAGGCTTATCGAAAGACCGGGGCCTGTTATTCATCTGCGATGGTGCAGAAGGACTGAAAATATTCAATGCATCCGATCCTGCTAACCTGGTACAATTGAGCCAGGTAAAAGGTTTTTATCCCACGGATGTGATTGCATTGGGCGGAGTAGCCATTGCAACAGCGAAGGACGGACTTTACTGCATCGATTATTCAGATGCCGCGAATGCAAAAATAGTTGGAAAAATTCCTGTCATTCAAACCAACTGATATGAACAAATGAATCATAAATTTTGTGCTGGTCATTATGGTATTTACTGCAACAGCGCAAAAACAAACAAAATATTACCTTATTCCGCAGGCAGCACTGTTGAATGGAGATCATGCCTGCAATGCACAGTTGCAGTTGGTGGGCGGCATACAGAAAAAACAATGGGGATTCGGGGCAGGATTGGGTATAGATTATTACAAGGTTCGCACCATACCGTTGTTTGTTGATACAAGGTTCTTTTTCGGAAAAGAACGACAATATTTTTCTTACTTCAACCTGGGCTACAATATAGCTTCGCCATTGCTGTCTCAACAAAAAATGCCTTATAATGCATGGACTCCCGCCAGTGATGTTAGTGATTTCCAAAACGGGCTGTATACAGATATGGGAATTGGCTGTACATTCAATCCACAAGCCAAAAGAAGGGTAATGCTGAGTGCAGGATATGCTTTAAAAACAATTACTGAACATTACAATGTATGGCCCTGGACTGCATTGATGGTTCCTGGTACGCGTAGACAGGATAATCACCAGACTGCGGACTACCTGCTGAATTATTTTTCATTGAAATTAGGGGTCAGCCTGTGGTAATAAAACGGAGATTCCTTTGAACACCGCTAAATTTCGTTCGTTTAATGGGCGAATGGCGGAAGATGGTTTTGAAATTTTCTTCCGTCATTTCTTCCCATTCTTTTGTGCTGAGGTTAAGTATTTCGGGTATGGGGGTAAAAGCTGCTTCGGCATGTGGCTTACTGAAACGATTCCAGGGACATACATCCTGGCATATATCACAACCAAACATCCAGTTCCTGAACCTGCCTTTCATCGATTCCGGAATCAGTGCATCTTTTAGTTCGATGGTAAAATAGCTGATACACTTGCTTCCGTTGACGGTTTTATTATCTTCTATGGCTTCTGTAGGGCATGCATCTATACATCTCCGGCAGGAACCGCAATAATCTTTTGCAAAAGGGTCATCGTACACCAGTTCAATATCAACGATCAGCGTAGCAATAAAGTAAAACGATCCGCTATGCCTTGTAATAAGGTTGCCGTTTTTCCCTATCCACCCTGCTCCGCTCCTGGCAGCCCAGCTTCTTTCCAGAACAGGGGCCGAGTCCACAAAGCCACGGCCATGGATGGCCCCTATTTTTTCATTGAGCATTTCCAGTAATGTTCTCAGTTGGGATCTGATCACTTCATGGTAATCTTTTCCAAATGCATATTTTGAAATATGTGGTGTATGCGCAGCCTGTTGCTGAGAGGGATAATAGTTTTTCAATAAAGTGATCACCGATTTTGCGCCGGGAACCAGTTTGGCAGGATCTGTTCGCAGGTCGAAATAATTTTCCATGTAGTGCATACTACCATGCATACCCTGCTGCAGCCATTTTTCCAGGCGCCGTGCATCGTTATCCAACTTTTCTGCTTTCGCAATGCCACAATAATCGAACCCTAATTGTTGTGCAATTAATTTGATTATCTGGGAATATGTATCGTTCCGGTTCAAAGAAAAAATTTTGAGCACACATTATTTGCAATTGGATGCAATTTGTGCATCTATCACGGCTTTCATATCCAGGTAAAGGTCGCGCTTTTCTTCACCCAACAGACCTTTGGTAAAGAACAGGCAGGCGTAACCCCTGCAATTGTCGATCATGGGCCAGGTTCCAAATAAACCGGGACTTGCCACAACTGTAGTTTTGCCATTTTCATCCGTGGCCAGTACCCATTCACCCAGCCCATAATTGTATCCCTGGGCAGCTTTGGGAGCATACCTGATCATGGAAGGTGTGGTTTGGGCAGTCTGCATATCGGCTATGGCTTTTTCACTCAATATCCTTTTGCCATTGAAAACGCCTTTGTTAAGGATCATTGCCAGAAAATTCATGTAATCGGCCGCAGTAGATACCGCACCTCCCGATGGATTTACAGCATTGATGCCGGAGAAAGAAGTATTACGCATCATCAAAGGCCGGGTAATTCGCTCCTGCATCAGTTGTTCAAAACTCCGGCGCGTGATCACTTCCAGTATTCTTCCGGCTATATTCAGCCCAACATTACTATAGCTGAATTCCAGGCCGGCATTGGCAGTAATTTCTTTTTTAGAGGCGAAGTCGTTCACCTCTTCTTCCAGGGACTTGTATTTCCTGCGTTCGAAAATGGCTTTCAGCGGACGGCCTGCATCCGATTCAATACCTGTTAAATGTGCCAGGCAATGGCGCAGGGTAATATACCCCTTGTTGTATTGTTTGAAAACGGGTAGGTATTTTCCGATAGGATCGTCGAGCGATAGTTTGCCTTCATCCACATAAGTCATTACCAGGGCCGCTGTGAGCCATTTGCTGCAACTGGCAATCGGCGCCTGTGTTTTCGGGTTGAATTCCTCACCCAATGATTTCTGGTAAATGATCTTGTTATCTTTATAGATCATGACCACAACATGTCCGCCAAGCTCCTTTCTCGCGGTTTCTATTTTCTTATCCAGTCCGCCGAAATCATACTGCGCATGTGCCAACTGAAAGAATAGCATGAAAACAAATACCAGACTGACTTTCATGCAGTTAAAACGGTGGTTTTCAGACATATTTTCCGGAAATTTAGGTAGGGAAAGCATAAAAAAGACTTAGAATAATTTTTGCAGACAAATTAATACTTCGAACCCACATAACAATAGAAGCAGATTAATATGAACCTGAATAATTATACCATCAAAGCCCAGGAAACCATCCAGGCAGCACAACAGGTGGCATTCAATAACAATAATCCGGTTATTGAAACCGATCACCTGCTCAAAGCATTGCTGGCGGATAAGGATAGTCCTGTTGCTTTTTTACTGAAAAGAAACAATGTCAACACTGCTTTCACCGAAACAAAAGTAGATGAGGGCATTAGTAAGTTACCCAAATCACAGAATGGAGAAGCCGCGCAGAATATCAGTCGGGACCTGAATACAGCCCTGCTGAAAGCCAATGCTATACTTAAGGAATTCAATGATGAATTTGTGAGTCCGGAACACCTGTTGTTGGGATTGTTACAGGTGAATGACGCTACTGCCAAAACGTTAAAAGCGGCAGGACTTACTGAAAAAGGTCTTGTAACTGCAATCAAAGACCTGCGCAAAGGCGATACCATCAAATCACAAACACAGGAAACACAGTTCAATGCGCTGAACAAATATGCTAAGAACCTGAATGAACTGGCACGAGAAGGCAAACTTGATCCCGTTATCGGCAGGGATGAAGAGATCCGCCGTACCCTTCATATACTTTCACGCAGGAGTAAAAACAACCCTATTCTGGTTGGCGAGCCTGGCGTTGGTAAAACGGCCATCGCAGAAGGGCTGGCCATGCGTATTGTGAATGGTGATGTGCCTGAGAACCTGAGGGGTAAAACCATTTTTGGGCTTGATATGGGACAACTGATTGCCGGCGCCAAATACAAGGGCGAATTTGAAGAGCGTTTGAAAGGTGTTGTGAAAGAAGTATCGGAGAGTGACGGAGAGCTCATTTTGTTCATTGATGAAATACATACCCTGGTGGGTGCCGGAGGCGGAGAAGGCGCTATGGATGCAGCTAATATTCTCAAGCCTGCCCTGGCCCGCGGCGAGTTGCGCGCCATTGGTGCAACTACTTTGAATGAATACCAGAAATATTTTGAGAAAGACAAGGCGCTGGAGCGGCGTTTCCAAAAAGTGATGATTGAAGAGCCGAGTGTTGAAGATGCAGTCTCTATTTTACGCGGACTGAAAGACCGTTATGAAACACACCACCATGTGCGTATCAAAGACGAGGCAATCATTGCTGCGGTGGAATTGTCGAGCCGCTATATTACCGATCGTTTTCTTCCCGATAAAGCCATTGACCTTATCGATGAAAGCGCTGCCAAGTTGCGGCTGGAAATGAATTCCATGCCGGAAGAACTGGATACGCTGGAACGCCAGATAAGGCAACTGGAGATTGAGCGGGAAGCCATTAAGCGGGAAAACGATGAGGAGAAACTAAAAGACCTGAATATTGAGATCAGTAACCTGAGTGTGGAAAGAGATACCCTTAGGGCCAAATGGCGTGAGGAAAAAGAAGTGGTGGAAAAAATACAAAGCGCCAAAGCCGCTATTGAAAGCCTGAAGCTGGAAGCCGAACAGGCCGAAAGGAATGGCGATTATGGCAAAGTAGCAGAGATCCGGTACGGTAAAATAAAAGAACAGGAAAAGCAGATTGTACAGTTCACCGACCAGTTGAACAAGCTCAGTGAAACCAGTAAACGTTTGATGAAGGAGGAAGTGGATGCGGAAGATATTGCCGAAACTGTGGCCAAAGCCACCGGCATACCCGTTGCTAAAATGATGCAAGGAGAGAGGGAGAAGTTATTGTTGCTGGAAGATGAATTGCACAACCGGGTAATCGGACAGGATGAAGCCATCACAGCAGTGGCGGATGCCATCCGCCGGAGCCGTGCAGGATTGCAGGACCCGCGGAAACCGATCGGTTCTTTTATTTTCCTGGGAACCACAGGTGTGGGTAAAACGGAGCTGGCCAAAGCATTGGCAGAATACCTGTTCGACGATGAAAGTATGATGACCCGTATAGACATGAGCGAATACCAGGAGAAACATACTGTATCGCGCCTGGTAGGAGCCCCTCCCGGTTATGTGGGATATGATGAGGGCGGCCAACTGACCGAAGCAGTGAGGCGCAAGCCCTACAGTGTAGTCTTGCTGGACGAGATTGAGAAAGCACATCCCGATGTGTGGAATATATTGTTGCAGGTGTTGGATGATGGAAGGCTGACCGATAATAAAGGACGAGTGGTCAACTTCAAGAATACCATTATCATCATGACCAGCAATATCGGCAGCCAGCTGATACAGGATGCTTTTGACGATGTGAATGAAAACAATGTGGAAGATGCCACTGAAAAGGCCAAAATAGATGTGATGAACCTGTTGCGACAAACCATTCGCCCTGAATTCCTGAACAGGGTAGATGAGATCATCATGTTCCGCCCGCTATTGAAAAAGCAGATCATGGACATTGTACGTCTTCAATTGGATAGCTTGCGCAAACTGGTTGCGACCAATGGAATTGAACTGGATTTCAGCAATTATTTATTAGAGTTCCTGGCTGAGCAGGGATACGATCCGCAGTTTGGTGCCAGACCGTTGAAAAGACTGATACAAAAACAGATCACCAATGCATTGAGTCGGAAGATACTGGCAGGCGAAGTAGACAAAAGCAAGCGGGTACTGGTAGATGCATTTGACGGAGTAGTGGTATTCAGGAATGAAGATTCACATGGAGATTAACAGAGCATTATCTTTAATGCATGATAAAGTTTACGGCTAGCATGCAACAATTTGCTGCGCAGGGTGAAAAAACCGGCTGGACCTATATTACGATACCGGCAGATATTGCAGAAGAACTCAATCCCGGCGTACGCAAGTCGTATAGGGTAAAGGGTAAACTGGATGACCACCCCATCAAAAGCGTTGCCATTATGCCCATGGGCGGAGGGGCTTTCATCCTGGCTGTAAATGCTACTATGCGGAAAGCCATTCATAAAAAGAAAGGTGCCATGGTAAAAGTGCAGCTGACGGTTGATAAGGAACCGTTGACAATGCCGCCTGGTTTCGAAGAGTGTCTCGACGATGAACCACAAGCCAGGAAGGCTTTTGATGCCCTGAAACCATCCCACCGCAATTATTTTATCAAATGGATAGGAGGTGTGAAGGGTGAAGCGGCTATGGCCAAACGAATGGCTACGGCGATCAATGCACTGCTGAAAGGCTATGGCTTTGTAGAGATGATACGTGAACAGAAGAAAGAAAAAGAAGAAAGAGGCTTCTAAAATCTTATTCTTCCTGCAGCAAACGATAGATGAATAAAGCAGCACGTTGTATCAATACCGGAAATTCTTTCATATTGATGGTTTCACCGGGAGCATGCGCTCCCTTGCCTGAAGCACCTAAGCCGTCGATACAATCGAGATAACGGGCTATATAAGAAATATCACCAGCACCTCGTGAACCGGGATCGCCGGCATGAGCAGGTCCGATACCCAAATCGCGGGTCAGTCTGTCCAGCTTTTTTACCAATGCTGCATTACCGGCAGTAGGTTCCATGGCGGGGATACCATCCTGGAAAACAATGCTGGCATTGGTGCCATGAAGACTATGCGCCACAATATTGCGCATTTTGTGACGTGCATTTTCTTTTTGTTGTTCAGTCAAGAAACGCAGGTCTCCTGTTACCGTAGCTGCAGGCGAAATGATGTTGGTTTTACCCATGGCTTTACCGGCTGCTTTTTTTACATCAAATTCCATTTCAGAACCACCTATGAATACACCGGGGTTGAAAGTGAGGTATTTTTCATGCCCCAATTCAGCCCTGAATGTATTGATGATCCTTGCTGCTTCATAAATGGCGCCATAACCTGCCCCTTCTGTGAATATTCCGGAAGAATGTCCGGTTTTGGCGGTGACGGTTAAACGCCAGTCACTGGCACCTCTTCTTGCAGTGGCAACTGTATGTAGTCCTGCTGCACTTTCAAACCCCAGCGCCACATCGCAATTTTTAGCTCGTTCTATAAAGTCATACCTGCTTACTGTTGAAGGTTTGCCGGCATTTTCTTCATCGCCGGTAAAATATACTACCAGGGATGCATCGTTGAGCAGGCCTTCTTCCTGTAAGGCCCGCAAGGCCATCACCACAATTACATCGCCGCCCTTCATATCGTTCACGCCCTG
The DNA here is from genome assembly GCA_041798205.1 of Sediminibacterium sp. Classification (GTDB taxonomy): domain Bacteria; phylum Bacteroidota; class Bacteroidia; order Chitinophagales; family Chitinophagaceae; genus Sediminibacterium. The sequence continues at coordinate 110,035 of JBHCAK010000007.1, read as the reverse complement.
GCCGGTAGCTGTGGAGTCATTCAAAACCTGGAAAGGAGAAAAAGGCATATCCGGTTCGAATACCGTATCAAGGTGACCAATAAAGAAAATCCGCTTCCCTTTTTTCCCTTTGCGGTAAGCTACCAGGTGGCCGGCCCTGTTCAATGAATCAGGCAGGCTAATCCATTCAGTAGTGAATCCAATGTTATCAAATTGTTTCCTGAACATATCGCCTACTTTCCGAATGCCTTCCTTGTTTAATGTGCCGCTGTTGATATTCACCGTCTCTTTCAGCAATGCAAAAGCTTCGGGGAAATGAGCATTGATGTGTTGTATGATCTTCTGCTCTGTAGGTGAAAGCAATTGGGAAAAAATATTGTGGGAACCAAGCAACGCGATTGAAAGAGCCAGTATCTTTTTCATGAAACAACGATTTGCGATGAAGAACAGCAATATACTGAAGTTTAAAGAAAATGTTAAAATGCTGTACAGGGAACTATTTAACAGCTTTTTGGCTAACCCTTTGCTTGGAATTCCTGTTCGCGAACCGCGGTCCGGATATGACTTATTAAAACCAATTTTCCTGATGGCATAATGCTACACTAAAAAACCAAGAACATGAAACCTAAACAATTCCTCTTTGGAGCCCTTATGGTCGTTGCCGCAGCGATCACTATAACGGCGTGTAAAAAATCAGATTCGGCACAGGCGCCTGCAGGCAGTCAGCAACACCTTACACTGTACCTGACCGATGGTCCCGGATTTTTCGACAGTGTACTGGTAGACATTAAATCGGTAAAAGTACTGGTAGATACCAGCGCCAATACCAGAAGGCATGACGACAATGACTGGGATGATGTTGGCGACCGTGAAGGACGCAACCCCAGACGCGGCGATTCTTCATTGGTATGGCAGAACCTGAACATTGCTGCGGGAATTTATGATATCCTTCACCTGAGGAACGGACTGGATACTGTACTGGCCGCTACCAGCATACCCAAAGGTGCTATCCGCATGTTGAAAATAGAAATAGGCACCCGCAATTCACTGGTAAAAAACCACATCTCTTATCCATTGTTTTTGCCACGTAATTTCCCCGGCTATGTACTCATCAAGCTGAGGGGTGATGAATGTGAGGAATACATGCCCGGCAAGGTTCGTTTGTGGCTGGATTTTGATGTGAACCGTTCCGTTTACCAGGGTTACAATAATGAATTCTACCTCCGTCCCATGTTCCGCTTCTACATCGTACGTACTACCGCGAGCCTGGTAGGAAGGGTAACACCGATGGAAGCACAGCCGGTAATGACGCTGTTCAACAGAAAAGATACGGCTTATGCATTACCTAACAGGGAGGGTTATTTCAAAATGCGTGGATTGAAAGACGGAACTTATTCACTTTTTGTGAATGCATCCAATGGTTATAAAGACACTACGTTGACCAGTATTACCATTGCTGCACCGAAAGAGACTTCGGTAGGCACCATTACACTGCATAAATAAGTAAGTACGTAAGGGTTTGTTACAGATAAGCAAGGGGCGTCCACAGGGGGGCGCCCCTTTTTTGTTTGCATACTTTCGTGAAATACAGCAATTTTGCGAACACTCTCCCTTAACGAGCAGGTATATGGCAACCAACCGCAAAGCAGCAATCGGCTTTATTTTTATTACTCTTCTGATCGATATTACAGGCTTGGGCCTGATTATTCCCGTTATGCCCAAGCTGATAGAACAACTTCTGCATACCAATGAAATTAGCAGGGCATCGCAATATGGTGGATGGCTCACTTTTGCCTATGCCATCATGCAATTCCTTTTCGCGCCTGTATTGGGTAACCTGAGTGATAAATATGGTCGCAGGCCGGTTTTGCTTTGTTCATTGCTGGGATTCGGAATTGACTATCTCTTCCTTTCCTTCGCACCTACCATCGGCTGGCTTTTTGTAGGCCGTATCATTGCAGGTATTACGGGGGCCAGCTTTACGACAGCATCGGCCTATATCGCCGATATTAGTACGGCCGAAAACAGGGCACAGAATTTTGGGATGATCGGCGCTGCATTCGGACTGGGCTTTATACTGGGTCCTTTATTGGGAGGATTGCTGGGAGAACTGGGCCCCAGGGTACCGTTCCTGGTGGCTGCCGGCCTGGCCCTGCTTAATTTTGCCTATGGTTATTTTGTATTACCTGAATCATTGGATGCCGGCCACAGAAGATCTTTTGAATGGAAAAGAGCCAACCCGCTGGGGTCTTTACTGCAATTGAAAAAATACCCTACCGTAGCCGGCCTGGTGTCTTCCCTTACTTTGGTATACCTGGCCGCTCATGCGGTACAAAGCAACTGGAGCTTTTTCAATATGGAAAAATTCCATTGGAGCCCCAAAATGATCGGTATATCACTGGGAATGGTTGGACTATTGGTTGGTGTGGTGCAAGGGGGACTGATACGCTTCATCAATCCTAAACTTGGCAATGAAAAAAGCATTTACATAGGATTGGGCTTATATGCATTCGGACTCCTGCTGTTTGCATTCGCTTCTCAAAGCTGGATGATGTTTGTATTCCTGGTACCCTATTGCCTTGGGGGTATTGCGGGGCCTGCCTTGCAGGCCATCATTTCGGGTCATGTACCACCTAATGAACAGGGCGAATTACAGGGAGCATTGACCAGTGTCATGAGCGCTACTGCCATCATCGGACCGCCTGTGATGACAAATCTTTTCGCCTATTTCACTGCGCCGGCCGCACCTGTTTATTTCCCTGGCGCCGCCTTCCTGCTGGGAGCAATCTTCATGCTGATCAGTGCCATATGGGCTTATGCGGTCTTAAAAAAAGAACATTGAGCCATTATCACTGCGTTTTCGTCCTAAACCAGCTATCCCTGATATGCTGCATGCTTGCTGTAACGGGTTGCCCGTTGTTTTCTACCAGCACAAGGGTGTAAAGAACCTGTTCTTTTAATGTCAGGGAAGTAGTTTTTTCCTGGTTGCGGTGTTTGTAGGAAACAGTAATTACATCGCCGGGTTTTTTCTGCTGGAGAAAAGCAGTGAGATCGGCATTTGTTTTGAGTATTGTGTCATCCAGTTTTAAGATTTCGTCGCCAATATCCAGTCCCGCTTCATAAGCTCCACTGCCCCGGAGTGTGTTTCGTGTAATGGTTAAGTGGCCCTGTTCTTCAGCCAGGCTGGCGCCAATAGCGGCTTTCCCTGCTGCACTGTTTTTGAGCTCATACCCGGCATGGGCAAGCAGTCCTGCATAATCGATGGGTTCATGGCCTATGATGTATTTATGGAAGAAAGCCGCAGCGAATGTCTCGTTTGTTACAGAAGCCAATGTTTCCTGCATGGAATTAATTGTATAAGGAATCTCTGTCTTGCCAAAACGCTTCCACATGGCCTGCATGAATGCATCGATGTTTTTATAAAAGCGCGTTTGCATTTCCAGGTCAAGGGCCAGCGCGATTGCAGCACCATAGGAATAATAGGTGGTGAACATATTGGGATAATTGGTCTTGTCAACCGATACGCCTGCATCTACAAAAACGGCATAGTCGCTGGCCTGTATGGGTGAATAATAAAGGGCGCCGGGCGTATTCTGTTTGGCATTCACGATCGCGGCAAGGGTTGACAGGTACATGTTGGGATTACGCAATCCTGCGCGCGATAAAATAAGCTCCTCGTAATATTGGGTAAATCCTTCCGCGCACCAGAGTTCGTGACTCATGTTACTTTTCTCAAAATTGAAGGGCTCCAATGTTTTCGGACGAATGCGTTCCACATTCCAGTTATGGAAATATTCGTGTGAGATCACTCCTGTGAGCCAGTTCGGGTTAAAACTACCCGTTGTTTGGGAAATCATGGTAGAATTGCGGTGTTCCATGCCATCACCAAAAACATAGGGGTTGGCACTGATGATGAATGTATAAGTACCATAATCATAAGGTGCATATTCGCCGAATACTTCTTTGGCTTCAGCGACGATCTTTTTCGCTTTAACGGCCAGTTCATCAACCTGTGCATCGTTGGCATCTGCTTCCAGAGCCAGGCGAATAGTATAAGTTTTGCCATTAGGGTTCGATACTTTCCATTCCCTGAACTGCAGGTTGCCGATCTTGGTTGGACAATCCATAAAATACTGCAATCCGGGTGCGGTAAATGTATGCGGATCGGATGTAGGGGCCAGTTGAGTGGCAATCACTCCCTTGTTTTCTTTGGGGAGGTCAAAACTGATGGTAATGGGGGTGTTATCCTGCCCTTTTAACCACATAAAACAGGCAGGCATATTCAGGTGAATGCTTTCCGGATCAATACCTGCGTAGGTACCATCTGCATAATTGGCATATAAAGTGTAGCCAATGGTAACAGAACCGTTATGTTGTGATACTTCATACACATCGCCATCGATCCGGTTCAGTACCAGGCTTTTACCGTTGCGGTCCTTTGCCGTTACATCATATACATTTTTCCCGAATTCATGGGTGGCGTAGCGACCCGGAGAAGAACGGCTCATACGGAAAATAGCCGGGCCCGAAGGTATATGGCTGACTGTCAGTTCAATATGAGCTTCATGGTGAACGGCATTGGGAAAGGATACTTTGTATTGTAACTGCTGGCCATGTGCAAAAAATGCAGTGAAAAGCAAAAAAACAAGGACAACTCTTTTCATGTATGAATTTTAAGTGAAGTTAAGTTAGTTGCGGAAACAAAGAATATTCGTCGTACCTTTGCGCCTCATTATTTATTTTAATTTTAGCAATGGACACACAAATTCAAGGAACTGTAAAGTTCTTCAACGAAGAAAAGGGTTATGGCTTTATCAAGCATGATGACTCTGGTAAAGAAACTTTTGTACACGCCAATGGCCTGATCGATCAAATTGAAGCGAACGACAGGGTGATTTTCGATGTACAGGAAGGACGCAAAGGTCCTAATGCAGTTAACGTAAAACGCATAGGTTAATATACCTTCTGTTAACTAAAACGGGTTGCTTTAAAAAGCGGCCCGTTTTTTTATTGTTCAAAATACACCAGGCTTCCGCCTACCCAGGTCTTGTCTTTGTTGTAGCGTACACCAATCATCTTGCCTTTGCTCAGACGTGCCAGGTTATTCACTGCTATGGGACGCGTGGCCCCTTCTTTCCAGAAATAAAAAATCCTGATCTCTGCTTTGGCTGCATCATTATCGGGTGTACGGATCACATCCGCATACTTCACTTTTCGTTGAAGTATCCAGTTTTCCGGATCTTTCACCTGATCAATATCTGCTTTTGTTACATCAATCACCACGCCCTGGCCCGCAAAAGAAAACAGGGGCTTGAGCACATAATCTTCCAGGTTGGCTGGTATTTCACGCAGTTCGTTGAGGAAGGTTGTTTTGGGTACATAAGGATGATCGATCAGTGGTAATGTATATTTGCTGATGCGATAGAACCAATTGGGGTGGGGCACCCATTCCACATCCAGGTCTTCAAACAATAATTTTCCTTTTTCCTGTATGCTGTCGGACTGCTGCTGGAGTTCATCGAAAATAATGCGGTTGTAAATGCGTTTTACAGGCATTTTTTTTCCGTCTCTCAGGTAGAATAAACGGCGGCCTTCTTTCACCAGTTCAGTAAGACAAACAATGGGAATGCCGGTATAATCGGCGGTACAATAAAAATCGATCCTTGTTTTCTGCTGGTGTGGTAATATCTCCAGCAATATCACTTCTTCCGGTGAATGTGTTCCGAGGATCACTTCGCCCAGCAGTTGCAAATAACTGTCGCGTGTATGACCATTGAGATAAATGCTATAATGTGCTGGTATATTGAAATGGCGTCTGCAGCAATCGTCCTGCCAAACCTGGTACCCGAAAAGGGTGGGGAATCCCTGCATTTCTATCAGTTGTGGCTCATAACCGCCTGTTTCATTTTCACAGACACCAAAGTCAAAAGCAATAAAATGACTGAAAGCATTTTCATTGGGTACCCTCAGGGCGGAAGGAATAGCGTGTGAAGTGAGTGTTTTGAAATTGAACCCGGTAATCACATCCACAATACTTTCACAGGCAGAAACTATCTTGTCTTTGAATGCCTTATCAATGAATACAGGTGTTTCAGCTACCCTGAATTCAATGGCCCCCGGGTGTAAACTATCCAGCTCTGCCAGGTATCGCCGGTATTCCGCTTCGGTGAATGACTGGTTGTATTGATTTCTGATGGAAGGAACCATTGCTTTTTGTTTAGCTACAACCCAAAGTAAAGAATCCTTTTCACCTTTTCCTATATTTGCCCACTTAATTCACAGCGGATGGCAGCAATCATGCAGCAATTGGAGGAAACGGCCTCATTTGTCAGGCAAAGGGTTGGTGAAACTACTTCCATTGGTATCATATTGGGAAGTGGTTTGGGTAACCTTTCCAGCGAGATAAAAATCGAGCATGAAATTCCTTATCATGAAATTCCCCATTTCCCGGTCAGCACCGTGGAAGGACATAAAGGCCGTTTGATTTTCGGAACATTGGGCGGAAGAAAAGTATGGGTGATGGCCGGCCGTTTTCATTTCTATGAAGGTTATACTGCACAGCAGGTAGCTTATCCAGTAAGGGTGATGCGTTTGCTGGGAGTTCAGACCCTTCTTTTATCCAATGCGGCGGGGGGTGTACAACAGGGTTTTAAAGTAGGAGACCTCATGATCATTACAGATCACATCAGTTTGTATACAGTTAACCCCCTTGTTGGTAAAAATATAGATGAGTTGGGTACCCGTTTCCCTGATATGAGCGAACCTTACAGCAAAGAACTGATCGCAAAAGTAAAATCCATTGCTGCTGCGAATGATATACAGTTGAAGCAGGGCGTTTACTTCGGTGTAACAGGACCCACTTTTGAAACAAGGGCTGAATATAAACTCATACATGCGGTAGGCGGAGATGCTGTAGGAATGAGCACAGTACAGGAAACAATCGCTGCTGTCCATTGCGGCATGAAGGTATTCGCCATGAGTGTGATCACCGACCTGGGTATCCGGGAAGAAGATAATGTGATCACGCACGAAGAAGTGCTGCAGGCAGCAAAAGAAGCCGAACCCAAACTCACCCTCTTATTTAAGGAATTGATAAAATCCTTGTAAGCTCATATTATACACTTACTTTGCAGGATATTACCTGCAAGCTTGGTCAATGGTGCAAAGGTTATTCATCGTCATATTACTGTTTTGCAGCACAAACCTCTGGGCGCAGAATATTCCGCTGCGCAGGCTGGGTCAGACGGGGGGTACAGGTAATGTAACCTACGATAACCAGGGAAGACCCATCAGGAAAAGCAAAGGAGGCGATTCGTTGCAGCATCGCGACAAGTACGCTGATTCCATCACCATTTATTACCGCTATTACGATTCCACGCGTACCCGCCTCATCGATTCCTCTATCAACGATTTTACCACCCGTTTTCCATTGCCTTATTATTACCATACATTGGGTAATTATGGAACGGCTGCACAATCCTTCCTGTTCAATCCCTTAATGAAAGCCGGTTTTGATCCCGGTTTTCACCAGTACGATATCTATGCTTTTACAGTAGAGGATACCAGGTTTTACCAAACCACCAGGCCTTATACAGAACTGGCTTACCTGCTGGGCAGTAAAGCAGAGCAACTGGTAAGCCTTTCGCACACGCAGAACAGGAAAAGCAATTTCAATTTTTCTTTCGAATATCGGTTCAGTAATGCACCGGGGGCCATTAAAACACAGAACGCCAGTCACAATAATTTACGCTTCACCGCACATTACCAGACACGGAATAAAAAATACGAATACTTTTTCATCTACCTTTCCAATAAAGCTGCTTCTTCTGAAAACGGCGGATTGCGTGATGTGAAGAAGCTGGACAGTCTTGCATTGAACGATCCTTATGAACTGGAAACAAGACTGGGTATTGCGGGTGCGGCTACACGAAACCCGTTCAATACTAATGTGAACACAGGCAATATTTATAAAACAAATACTTTTCTTTTCCGGCATCATTTCGACCTGGGCAGGAAAGATTCATTGGTAACAGATTCTGTGACCATTAAACTGTTTTATCCTCGTTTCAGGGTCGAACATACATTGAATATCACCAACAGCAGTTATGAATTCCTCGACGGATATGCTGATTCTGTTGCTTACCGGAAGTATTTCAACATATTACTGGCAAACAAGAGTGCAAGCATTGATATCAAAAACCAATGGCAAAGTATCACCAATGAATTCAGCCTGCTTTCTTTTCCCGATAAAAACAACCAGAGCCAGTTTCTGAAAGCGGGTATTGCTTTGCAGAATCTAAGGGGGATTTTCGATTCTGTTACTACCAGGAAATATTACAACGTGTATGCCACCGGCGAATATCGCAACCGCACACGCAGCCAGGTATGGGATATAGAGGCTAATGGCCAGCTGTACCTGAATGGCCGCAATGCGGGAGATTATACGGCTTTTGTAAGCATGAGACGATCGCTGGGTAAAAAACTGGGTTATTTCAATATCGGTTTCCAGAATGTGAACCGGTCACCTTCTTTCCTGGTTACCGATACCCTTAGTCATTTCTGGGTGGCTAATAAAAGCAGTTATAACAAGGAGAATGTAATCCGTCTTTTTGTACGTTATGAAAATCCCGGAAGCGAACTGAAGCTGGGTGCCGAATATTTTGCCGTTACCAACTATATGTATTTCGACAGCTTCCTGCTTGCCCGACAGGAAGCCGCTTTATTCAATGTGCTGCACCTGAGCCTGGAAAAGAAGATCAGGCTGGCGAGGCACTGGAACTGGTATACAGAAGTGCATGTGCAGCAAACAACCGGACAACCGCCCGTCAACCTGCCGGCATTCCTGACCCGTAACCGCATTGCGTTTGAAGGGAATTTTTATACCAACCTTTTCCTGTCAACCGGATTGGAGTTTCGCTACAATACCTCTTATAAAGCAGATAATTATTCGCCATTCATAGGCCAGTATTTCTACCAGCACTCGCAAAACATCAGTAACAGGCCCAATGTGAATGCCTTTTTGCATTTCCGCATTAAAAGTTTCAAAGGGTTTGTGCGGCTGGAAAACCTTAATACACTCAACCCGGAAAAAGGATTTCAATTCAGCAAACTCAATTTTGCTTCGGGCCTTTATCCCGATACAGGTTTGTGGACACGCGTAGGCATTTGGTGGAATTTTGTGAATTGACCTGGCTTATATATCCAATCCGTAAAAAGATGCCAACTTGCTTATCACCGATTCTACTACTGCATCGGGACAACTGGCCCCGCTTGTCATGAGAATGCGCAGTGGCTCTTTTGCGGGCAGGTAGCTGTTTATGACAGATTGTTCCTTGGTACGCCAGTTACGGTTGAGAATGGTTTTCTTACTGATCAGTTTATCTGCTGAATCGATGAAATAAGTGGGCAGGCTGGCCTCACAAAGTTCCACCAGGTGAGAAGTGTTACTGCTGTTGTATCCTCCAATGACAATGGCCAGGTCGGCCGGCGTTTGCAGCATGCCTGTTACCGCGGTCTGGTTATCGTTTGTAGCATAGCACAAAGTGTCGCGGGTATCGGCAAAACGTTCGGCAATGTTGACGGCTGTGAGGTTGTATTTGCTGATGAACACTGATTTGAGGTAATCGGAAATAGCTTGTGTATCACTGGCCAACTGGGTGGTCTGGTTTACCACGCCAATGCGTTGCATGCTTTTTTCAATGTCGAATCCATTGGAATAACGGCCCCTGAATTCTTCATAGAATTGTGCTGAAGGTTTTTCACCTGTAATGTATTTGGCCAATTCCACTGTTTCGCGCATATCGTTGACCACAACCGTAGGGGTATGGTATGAAGCATGTGAGAAAGTGGCGCGCGTTTCTTCGTGCTGTGGTTTCCCGTGCACTACAATGCTGTATCCTTTCCGGGCAATCTGTTCACTGCGGTTCCATACTTTTTCCACAAAGGGGCAGGTAGTATTGTACCGTTCGGTAGGGATGCCTTTTTCACGAAGCATGGCTTCGACCTGTAAAGTGGTGCCGAAAGCAGGTATGATCACCACATCATCGGGTGTGAGTGTTTCAAAGGGTATTAACTGGCGGCCGTAGGTATCCTGTAAGAACTGAACGCCGTTATGCTGCAGGTCTTCATTTACCTGCGGGTTATGGATCATTTCACTCAACAGGAAAATGCGTTTGCCGGGATTCTCTTCAATGGTTCGGAAAGCAATTTCAATAGCGTTCTCCACCCCATAGCAGAAGCCAAAATGCCTGGCAAGGTAGATATGGAGAGGACCGAGGTCGAGAAGGGTGGGGGTAAAGTCTTTTTTCAGCTTATCCTGCTCTTTCCTGCGGTTCTTGATATCACTGATCAGGCCACTCCGGTAGCCGGTAGGAACATTGAATTGCTTCATGCGGCAAAGGTAGGCATTCGGCTTTTATGTATCTTCATGACCTAAACGAATGATTGTTATGAAAAACCGTTTATCATGGCTGTTAACAGTGCTCATTGCCAGCCTCTTTTTATGCGATGCCAAAGCCCAGCAACAACAATGGATTTCCCTGTTCGACGGGAAAACATTAACTGGCTGGCGAACTTATCAGCACAGACCTTCCGGTTCCTGGTCGGTCAGTGATGGTTCCATTTATTGTAAAGGGAATAAAGACGGCAATAAACAGCATGCCGATCTGATGACGGATGCTGAATTCGAAAACTATGAATTTTCCATTGAATGGAAGATCGCTCCCCGCGCCAACAGCGGTATTATTTATATGGTGAATGAAAAATACGGAGCTTCTTATGAAAGTGGCCCGGAATACCAGCTGATCGATGATGCCGGTTATCCCGAAAAACTGGAAGACTACCAGAAAACCGGCGCCAATTATGCCATGGATGCACCCATGACCGATGCAACCAAAGCTGCGGGAGAATGGAACGAAACCCGTATCATCGTTAATAAAGGCCATGTAGAACATTGGCTCAACGGGAAAAAAGTAGTGGAATACGATCTATGGTCTGATGCCTGGAAAGCGCATAAAGCGGCCGGCAAATGGAAAGACAAGGAAGGCTATGGCATGTCTAAAACCGGACATATTGCTTTGCAGGACCATGGCGGGGAAGCCTGGTTCAGGAATATCAGGATTCGTAAACTTTAACAGGGAACAGTGAACCGGATCGACAGGTTATTCAGCATTCTCACTTTGTTGCAATCCAGAAAATATGTGACAGCGGAGAAGATTGCCGAAAAGTTCAACATGAGTGTCCGAACGGTATACAGGGATATCAAAGCGCTGGGCGAGTCTGGTATTCCCATCAGTTTCGAGCCGCAGAGAGGATATTTTGTGGTGGAGGGTTATTTCCTGCCCCCTGTAGCCTTCAGCAATGAAGAAGCCAATGCATTACTACTTACCGAGGTGCTGGTGCACGGCTTTTCCGATAAGTCTATCCGTAACCATTATACCAGTGCACTCAGTAAAGTGAGGGCAGTATTGCGGGCGACACAAAAAGACGGCGTGGAAGCATTGTCCGATACTATTCGCATGCAATTGCCGCAACGGCTTAACAATAATTGCGAACATCTTTCTGTACTGCAAACCGCTATTGCCAACAGGAACAGGGTAAGACTGGAATACCTGAGTATTAAAGAAGAGATTAGTATTCGTGAGGTAGAGCCTATTGGACTGGTTTATTATGCCTTCAGCTGGCACCTCATTGCCTGGTGCCATTTGCGTCAAGGCTACCGGGATTTTAAAGTGCAGCGCATTGCAAAACTGGAAAATACCGGAGCCGGTTTCACCATCAGTGAGCATATTCCGCTGGCCGAATACATGAAACAACTGCCTGTTGATTTTTGATTTCAAAAAAAAATCAGACAGGAGGAAAACGACTGCCATAGGGTTGTCAGTAACGCTTTTTTTCTTTGTGTTATCAAACAAAAAAAAGTATCATGACATTCATTGAATCGCTCCAGGCAGAACTGGAAAAAGAAGCAATCACTACCCGAAAAATGCTGGCCATTGTTCCGGCAGACAAATTTGACTGGCAACCCCATCCTAAAAGCATGACCCTGAAGCGTTTGGCTACGCATGTTGCGGAATTGCCCAGCTGGATTGAAATGGTATTGACTACCGAGGAACTGGATTTTGCCAATAATAATTATGTCCCCAGGGTGATTGATAGTACGCAGGATCTATTGGATTATTTCAACGATTCGCTGGAAAAGGCCAGAAAATCGCTGTGGAAAGCCATGGATGCGGATTTATTGCCTGACTGGACGCTTCGCAACGGCGAACAGGTTTATTCTACAGAATCCAAGCACGATGTGATACGCATGGCTTATTCACAAACCATCCATCACCGCGCGCAACTGGGAGTATTCCTTCGTCTGCTTGACGTACCTATCCCCGGCAGCTATGGACCAAGTGCAGATGATCCGGATATGTAAATCTTTCAGGTAAAGTATCAATGATATGAATTCCATTCTTTGAGGTTGCAAATTGAAACCTCAAAGAAAAACGGGCGTAAGTACCTGCCTTATGTCTTTACTAAATAAGAAGAGCCTGTCTGTATTTAAGGCAGGCTCTTCTTATTATACATTGACTAATTGCCGAATTGTCAAATTTTATTTTGCAGCAACTTGTTTACGAATAATGTTCAACGCTCCGCCGGCTTTGAACCATTCAATCTGTTGTTGATTGTAAGTATGGTTCACACTGATCTTGTCAACACTGCCGTCTTTATGATGCAGCACAATGGTCAGTGGCTGACCGGGTGCAAAACTGATCAGACCTTCAATGTCAACGGTATCATCTTCCTGTATCTTGTCGTAATCGTTCTTGTCATTGAAAGTGAGTGCCAGCATGCCTTGCTTTTTCAGGTTGGTTTCGTGGATACGGGCAAAGGATTTCACCAGTATGGCACGAACGCCCAGGTGGCGCGGCTCCATGGCCGCATGTTCACGGCTGCTGCCTTCGCCATAGTTTTCATCGCCCACAACAATAGAACCGATACCAGCAGCTTTATATGCACGTTGGGTGGCAGGTACGGGGCCATATTCACCGGTGAGTTCATTCTTGATGCTGTCGGCCTTATCGTTGAAATAGTTGATGGCGCCAATCAGCATATTATTACTGATATTGTCCAAATGCCCGCGGAATTTCAGCCAGGGGCCTGCCATGGAAATATGATCGGTAGTACATTTTCCTTTTGCTTTGATCAACAGTTTCAATCCCTTCAGATCGGTACCTTCCCAGGCGGGGAATGGTTCCAGTAATTGCAAACGCTTGGAGGCGGGATCTACCACCACCCGTACGCCGCTGCCATCGGCAGCAGGGGCCTGGTAACCGGGATCATCAACGGCAAAACCCTTGTTGGGTAATTCTTCACCATAAGGGGCATCGAGTTTTACTTTTTCTCCTTTATCGTTGGTGAGTGTATCGGTCAATGGGTTAAAAGTGAGGTCACCTGCAATGGCCATAGCAGTTACCAGCTCAGGAGAACCCACGAAGGCATAAGTATTGGGGTTACCATCGGCACGTTTGGCGAAATTGCGGTTGAAAGAGTGCACAATGGTATTCTTTTCTTTTTTTTCAGCTCCTACGCGATCCCACATACCGATACAAGGTCCGCAGGCATTGGCAAATACTTTGGCGCCTATCTGGTTGAACGTATCAAGGAATCCGTCTCTTTCAATGGTATAACGCACCTGCTCACTACCAGGCGTAATAGTGAATTCACTTTTCAATGTCAGGCCTTTTGCCTTCACCTGTTTGGCCAGGCTAACGGCGCGACTGATGTCTTCATAAGAACTGTTGGTACAACTTCCGATCAAACCCACTTCAATTTTAGTAGGCCACCCGTTGGCAATAGCTACTTCTTTCATCTTGGAAATAGGGGTGGCCAGGTCGGGCGTGAAAGGTCCGTTCAGGTGAGGCTCCAGTTCGCTCAGGTTGATCTCGATCAATTGGTCGAAATATTTTTCCGGTGATTGATACACTTCCGCATCGGCGGTCAGGTATTGCTTGATGCCGTCGGCCATTGCGGCTACTTCTTCACGACCAGTGGCCCTGAGATAGCGGCTCATGCTTTCATCGTAAGCAAAAGTAGAAGTAGTTGCTCCGATCTCCGCACCCATGTTACAAATGGTGCCTTTGCCGGTACAGCTCATGCTGGTAGCACCTTCACCAAAATATTCAACAATAGCACCGGTACCGCCTTTTACAGTGAGGATGCCGGCAACTTTCAGGATCACATCTTTGGGCGCTGTCCATCCATTAAGCTTACCTGTCAGCTTCACACCAATGAGTTTGGGCCATTTGAGTTCCCAGGGCAGTCCGGCCATCACATCACAGGCATCGGCACCGCCAACGCCAATGGCCACCATGCCTAATCCGCCTGCATTCACAGTATGAGAATCAGTTCCAATCATCATACCGCCGGGAAATGCATAATTCTCCAGTACTACCTGGTGAATGATGCCCGCACCGGGTTTCCAGAAATCGATACCGTATTTATTGGAGACAGATGAAAGAAAATCGAATACTTCCTTGCTTTCTGTGGTGGCTACCTGTAAATCCTGTTTGGCTTCTGTTCTGGCCGTGATCAGGTGATCGCAATGCACTGAGGAGGGTACGGCAACTTTAGGCCTGCCTGCCTGCATGAATTGGAGCAGAGCCATCTGGGCTGTTGCGTCCTGCATGGCTACACGGTCGGGGGCAAAATCAACATAAGATTTACCCCTTTCGAAATTCGATAACTGCTGATCGCTGTGCAGGTGTGCAAAGAGTATTTTTTCTGCCAGGGTAAGCGGCCTGCCCAATGCCTTACGCGCTGCATCCACTTTAGCGGGGAGGCCTGCGTAAACTTTCTTGATCATTTCAATGTCAAAAGCCATAATAGAAGTTTATTGTTAGTAGTTTAAGACTACAGGTGGGTGGAAATTGCCGCGAATTTACGAAAAAACGAGGGCCGACAGAAAACTGTTTTTAACAGAATTTGTGCTGTTTTAGGTCTGTTTATTGCTGTTTGATAGACTTAAAATACGTAAATTGGGTCCGGTTTCAGTTATACCCCCCGGACTGCATTGTAAATTGATTGTATATGCAAAAAATCAGGGAATTCCTCGAGTTGAGGGCTTTTGGTGTTTGTTCGGCAATAGGGGAGCGTTTGGGTATCGCCAGTTCGCGTATCCGCATGTGGTTCATTTATATTTCCTTCCTTACACTGGGCTCTCCTGTTATCATTTATATGATCCTGGCTTTCTGGATCAATATCAAAAATTATATACTGGCGGGAAGGAGGAATCCTTTGCGTAACCTGTGATCAGATAACCGCCTTGCGTAACCTTACCAGTTGCTCCAGCAGGTTTTCCAGGAGATCCAGCTTCAGCATATTGGCCCCGTCGCTTTTAGCTACGGCAGGGTTGGGATGTGTTTCAATGAAGAGTCCGTCGGCCCCGGCAGCAATCGCTGCTTTGGCAATTGTTCCGATCAGTTGTGGATTGCCCCCTGTTACACCACTGGTCTGGTTGGGCTGCTGCAATGAATGGGTACAGTCCATGATCACTGGTACCTGGTGTTCCTGCATCCAGGGAATATTGCGGTAATCTACTACCAGGTCCTGGTACCCGAAAGTAGTTCCTCTTTCTGTGAGCATTATTTGTTGATTCCCCGCTTTCTGTATTTTCTCCACTGCAAATTTCATGGAGGGTCCGCTTAGGAATTGTCCTTTTTTAACGTTCACTACTTTGCCTGTTTCTGCAGCAGCTGCCAGCAGATCAGTCTGCCTGCATAAAAAAGCAGGTATTTGTAACACATCAATGAACGGAGCAGCCATAGCGGCTTCTTCATGGGCATGTATATCCGATGTAGTGGGTAGTTTGTAAGTTGTACCCACTTTTTTGATGAGCGATAAACCATTGTCATCTCCGATACCTGTGAACGACCCCGCACTGGTGCGGTTGGCTTTGCGGTAACTGGCTTTGAACACATAAGGTATTTCCAATCGTTTGCAGATGGCCGATACTTTATCGGCTACTTCCATTACCAGTTCCTCACTCTCTACCACACAGGGGCCGGCAATGAGGAAAAACTGGTCGGGATTGTAAGACTGGTATTTGAAAAGCTCTGACAAATAAGAAGGAATCATGGTATTCAATTTTGCGCAAACGATTTCATGAGCGGGGCAAAATTACGTAAATAGGATGGCATATCTATTTCAGGGTATTTTTCCTTTCTTTGCCTTCGCTCTAAAACAACAATTGCTATGTCCGCTACCAAAGACAGAATACTGGTGATAGGCGCTTCAGGCCAGATAGGCGTTGAGCTTACCCTGGCACTCCGCAAACAATACGGCAATAATAATGTCATTGCTTCCGACCTGCGCGAACAAAATTCTTTACTGGAGGGAACAGGCCCTTATGTAAGCCTTGATGTAATGAACAAAGAGATGCTGCATGTACAGGTAATCCGGCAGAACATTACACAAGTCTATTTACTGGCTGCCATTTTATCTGCAACTGGCGAAAAGAACCCTAACCTGGCCTGGCATCTGAACATGCAGGGCTTATTGAACGTGCTCGATATTGCCCGCGAAGAGAAACTGCACAAAGTGTACTGGCCCAGCAGTATAGCAGTATTCGGACCCACATCACCCAAACAGAATTGTCCGCAGCAAACCATTATAGAACCCACTACTGTTTATGGCATCAGCAAATATGCCGGTGAGTTCTGGTGTAATTATTACCATCAGCGTTATGGAGTGGATATTCGCAGCCTGCGTTATCCCGGACTGATCAGTTATAAATCGGCCCCCGGCGGTGGCACTACCGATTATGCTGTGGAAATATTCCACGAGGCATTGACGGAAAAAAAATTCCAGTGTTTCCTAAATGAAGACACCTATCTGCCTATGATGTACATGCCCGATGCCATCCGCGCAACCTTGGAACTGATGGAGGCGCCAGCAGATAAAATTTCCATCCGTACTTCCTACAATATTTCAGGCATGAGTTTCTCTCCCAAAGAGATTGCTGCTGAAATTGGCAAGCACATACCCGGATTCCACATGACCTATGCCCCTGATTACCGCCAGTCTATTGCTGACAGCTGGCCGCAAAGCATAGACGACAACGTAGCTGCGAAAGACTGGGGCTGGAAGCGAGAATATGATTTAAGTAAGATGACCGAGGATATGTTGAAGAACTTGAAAAATGTCTGATGTATTCATCGCTGATGTCTGATTTGATTTGAAAAATATACAAATCAAATCAGACATGAACACATCAGACATTTTTAAAAGTGGAAGCCAATATTAATACCCGCTCCCCGAATACCCGCCCAGGGGCCATCAGATGAAATCTTTGCGCCATTGGCGTTGACGGTATTGGTGAATTTGAAAGGCTTGGGGTCTATGTTATCGAGGTTCTGTTTGAGACTTGTTTGTTCCTGTGGTGAAAGCGGGGTAGTGGCCGCGAAATTCAGGTCGCCCTTGCTGGAACCATAATGTCCGCCGATGATCCAGATATCAATCACCAGTACTTTGAATAAACGATGCTGGGTACCGATCATCAATCCGCCGTTAGTGGAAGTGATCTTACCGGAGAAATCTGCTTCTTTGGTATAATTGGTACCGGCGACCACGGTAGTATATTTCACCGGTGAGGTAATATCAAAGCTCGAAAAACGCATATAGGGAGCGATGTAGAATCCACGCATATTGCCTTTGCCGAGGTAGAACCTTACTTCGGGTGTCCATGCGGTATTACCCATTTCAAAGCGACTGAAATTGATATTGGAACTGTTGATGAGGTTTTCCAGTTGTGACTGAAAGGGAGGACTGCCCTTTGGCTCTGTTCTGTACCCCAGTGCAACGGAAATCCTTTTGGAAATTTTTCTTTCATAAGAAAAACTATAGTTCTTCAATGCAAGCGAGCTGAGGTTCACTTTTACAATATTGCCCCCCAGCTCCAATAATTGTGCATCTGCAAAGATGGGGAGGCAGAGCAACAGGAAAAACAGGCGTTTCATATAAGTGCGATTTTAGTTTTTTCAATGGTTATCATCCCACTAAATCTGCCACCGTCTTATTCTCCAGCACTTTCAATGTATTATCCCTTACTTCAATCATGACCCTATTAAGACCACATTTTTTTTCGTTGCAGTCTGAGCATTTTTCATAGAAATTGAGACTTACACAAGGAAGCAGTGCAATGGGACCTTCAATCAAACGCATCACCATTGCGAGCGGTATTTTATTCGGCTCCTTATTAAAGAAATAACCGCCGCCTTTTCCTTTTTTACTATCCAGGATACCGGCTTTTTTCAGTTCCAGCAAAATGTTTTCTAAAAATTTGAGGGGGATCTTTTTTTTGCTGGCTATCTCTGCTATCAATATAGGGCCATCCTTTTTCCTTTCCGCCATAAAGGTAAGCGCTTTGAAAGCATATTGTGTTTTTTTGGACAACATATTAATGAAAACTTAAAATATTAAAAGATTGAATGAAAACCTGTACCTTCCTTTTTAAATCAATCACTGTGCGAAAGATAATCCAATTTTCCCTTTGCTGCATAGCCCTTGTATTCTCCATGCAGGAGGCTGCGGCACAATTGCCGGGTCCTAAATTACCCAAAGTGCTTGCTTTTGCCAATTTCACTTATGCCAATCCCTCTAATACGAGTTTTAAAAATATCTCCAATAATGGCGTAGGATTCGAGGCAGGCGCCGGTATTGGTATGGGAAAAACACTTATCATCGCCTCACTGGGCCAGATGAGTTACAATATTCCCAATACTGCTACCGTACCTGGGATCGCTTTTACCAGTACCAGTTCTCATTTGAAAGTAACTCCTCTTAAAATAGGGGTGAGGCGTTACCTGGTAGCCGGCCTTTTCCTCAACGGCAACCTGGGTGTAGCCATGCAGAAATATGATAACAGTACGGTTACCGGCAGCAACTTCCTCTATGAAGCCGGGGCAGGCTGGAAATTAGGTTTTCTGGAATTGGGAGCTGCTTATACCGGATTTAACCTTGCAGGTACTTCACCCACTGTAACGGCTAATGCATTATTGCTGAAAGCAGGACTAGCCATCAAATTATAAGCCCAGTACTTCTTTCATTCCAAAGATGCCCTTTTTACCGAGGGTGAATTCTGCTGCCAGTACGGCGCCGCCTGCAAAACCTTTGCGGTTATGCGCGGTATGGATGATCTCAATATCGTCTATCGGCGAACTATATTTTACTTTATGTGTGCCGGGAGCCGGATCTATGCGCTCGGAAATAATGACCAGTTTTTCGGGATCGGTGCTGGCTTCATTCATCCATTGTTTTTTGGCGCTGAGATGTTGCAGTACCTGTTCTGCCAGGGTAATGGCAGTGCCGCTGGGAGCATCCTTTTTTTGTGTATGATGAATTTCTTCCATTGACACATTGTATTCCGGGTGTTTGTTCATCAGCCTGGCAAGAAAACTGTTCAGTTCAAAGAAAAGATTCACACCAATGCTGTAATTGCTGGCATATACCAGTGTGCCATGCTGTGCTTTGCAATAATTCACCGCCTCATCCCATTTCTCGAGCCAGCCGGTGGAACCGCATACCACCGGAACGCCGAACTCCAGGCATTTCATCACATTGCTGAAAGCGCTATGAGGACCCGTAAATTCAATGGCTACATCGGCGCGGGATACATTTTCCTTGGTGAATTCATGAGCATTGCTGATGTCGATCTTCAATACTATTTCATGCCCTTTGGAAAGCGCAATTTCTTCAATGGCCTGTCCCATTTTGCCATAACCTATCAAAGCAATTTTCATAATCTGGGGTTTAAGGGTCGGAATTTTCTGCGAAAGTATCACTAATCTTTTTATCGTGTTGTTGCCAACTTACGGGAAGAACTGTTTTTCAGGTTCAGGGTAAGCCCCAGTCCGGGTGTTCGGGTCAGGGGATCTAGTTTGGGACTTAATTCCATAGACAGGTCATTGCTGATGTCGAATTGTTTGAGGTGTCCGAATACCGTGGCATCTGCAACCTGTATCCCCCATGCAATGATGAACCATAGAAGAGAATAGTCACGGTCGCGGCGGAATGCATTGCGGTAACTTTGCACCGAACCCAGGCTCAGGTTTTTCAGCTGTGGATCGATCTTCGACAGGTCGCTGCTGTCAGGGACAGGTAAAGACGCTTTGTACATGGCTTCGTAGGCAAACTTTGTCTTCTTATACCAGCTGTTGTTGTAAAAATACAGCCCGGCCGGAATAGCCAGTATGCCATATACCACGGGTATTTTCCAGTATTCCCTGTTATAAGCCTGGCCCCATCCGGGTATGATAGCCGAACGGCGGGTGGCGATCCGGGGATCGTGCTTTTTGACCGGTTTTTTAACGGGGGCAATAACACTGTCTTTTTTAGCCGGCAGCAGGTTGCTGTTCATCAACTGTTCCTTATCGGTCTGTGCCAGCAGGCAGTTGAACCAGCCACAGCAAACGATGGTCCATATGAGACGATGGTATGGTTTCATGTAAAGATCAGCTCACAGTTACATTCATGGCATCCAGTATTTTGTTGAATTCTTCCAATGAGTAATACTCAATGGTAATACTGCCATAGCCTTTTTTATTGTGGGTCATTTTAACCTTGGTGCCGAAATGAGAAGCTAAATTATCCTCAATCTTTTTATAGGCAGGGGGGAGCTCCGACTTTACCGAAGATTTAACAGCCTCAGGCTTTTCGGCTTTATAGAGTTTGCGTACCAGTTCTTCCGTCTGTCTGACACTTAATCCCTTCTGTTGTATCTCTTTGAACACATACAATTGTTTATCCACCAAATCAATGCTGATGAGCGCGCGTGCATGTCCCATGCTGATGCTGCCACTGCGTACAGCGAGCTGGATATCGGGTGGTAATTTCAGCAGGCGTATGTAATTGGTTACGGTACTCCTTTCTTTTCCCATGCGTTCTGCCACCTGCTCTTGCGTGTAGTTCAGTTCCTCCATCATGCGTTTATAGCTGAGGGCGATCTCTACGGCATTGAGGTTCTCGCGCTGCAGGTTTTCCAGCAGGGCCAGCTCCAGCAATTCTTTGTCATTGGCCTGGCGCAGGTAAACGGGAATGTCTTTGAGGCCTGCAATTTTAGAAGCCCTGAACCTGCGCTCACCAGCAACCAACTGGAATTTGCCATTCGGCAGTTTGGATACAGTAAGCGGCTGAATAATGTCGTGCATTTTGATGGAAGCTGCCAGTTCATTCATGGACTGCTCATCAAAATCGCGGCGCGGCTGCTTGGGGTTGATCTGGATGTCGGCAATAGGAATACGAGTGATGTTCACCACCTGGTTCACCACATCAGTCTTCAATGAGCCGGCAGTGGTTTTGAGATCGGCATCGATATTATTGAGCAAAGAGCGAAGGCCTTTGCCAATCAGGTCCTTATTTTGTTTGGATGAAGTCATTGTACTCTGGTTTGTAATTCGCTACTATGGTCACTTGCTATTCAATGATCCTTTCTTCGTTCGACATTTTGGTCATGCCATTGTTCTGCAGGATCTCTTTGGCCAGGTTCAGGTAATTTACGGCTCCTTTACTTTCAGCATCGAACAATACCACGGGCTTACCTACACTGGGGGCTTCGCTCAATCGGGTATTGCGGTGGATGATGGTATCGAATACCATTTCATCGAAATGTCGTCTTACTTCACTCACTACCTGGTTGCAAAGACGCAGACGTCCGTCGTACATGGTCATGAGAATGCCTTCTATCTGCAATTCAGGATTCAGTCTGTTCTGGACAATCTTGATGGTATTGAGCAGTTTGCCCAATCCTTCCAGCGCAAAGAATTCACACTGCACAGGAACCATAACACTATCGGCCGCTACCAGCGAGTTCACCGTAATAAGTCCTAATGAAGGAGAACAATCAATGATGATGAAATCGTACCTGTCTTTCACGGCATCAATGATTCCTTTCATCACGTTCTCCCGGTTGGGGTAATTGATCATCTCAATCTCGGCCCCTACGAGGTCGATATGAGAGGGGATCACATCGAGGTTAGGCACTTCACTTTTTAGTATTACGTCTGCAGCAGGCGTATTGTTCACCATACAATCATATAAACTGCTGGTAATATTGTGCAGGTCAAATCCTACACCCGTTGTGCTGTTGGCCTGCGGGTCGGCATCCACCAACAGGGTTTTGAATTCCAGCACCGCCAGGCTGGCTGCCACATTGATGGCCGTAGTTGTTTTTCCAACGCCTCCTTTTTGATTGGCAATCCCGATAATTCTCGCCATTTGTCTTCTAAATTTTATTTCGCTTGTTCTAATGCTTGACTACAAACTCACTTATAATTCGATCGTTTCTCCAATGCCTGGCAGCAACAGGGTTTTCCTTGCCGCTTTGAAAGCATTCTGCGCTTCCAGGGTATCTATTTTTATAAATCCAAAAGTATTGTAATGAACCCCTACTATGGTATTGCATTGAATGAAATCGGAACATCGGATGGCGTCGGCCACATCCATGGTGAAATTATCGCCAATGGGTAATATGGCAAAACCAGGTTTTACCCAGGAAGGGATCAGTTGCATATCAAGCGTAAGGGCCGTATCCCCGCTGTAATAAAAATTGCCTTCTTCTGTGATGAACAGGAACCCCATGGGGTTTCCTCCGTAACTACCGTCGGGCAGTCCGCTGCTGTGCTGGGCAACCACACATTTTACAGTGCCGAAATCGAAATGCCATTTTCCGCCCGTATTCATGGGATGTGTATTCTGGATACCCTGTCTGCCCAGCCATTCGTGTATTTCCCAACTGCCTACCACCTGGCAGCCGGTGCGGGAGGCAATGCCTGCACAGTCGGCTATATGATCAGCATGACCGTGTGACAGAAAAATATAGTCCGCCTCAATCTTCGCAGGATCAATATGCCTGGCCAGTTCATTATAGGTAATAAAAGGGTCAAAAAGGATTTTTTTACCTTTAATGGTTACCGAAAAACAGGAATGTCCGTAATAGGTCAGCTTCATCAGACAGAGACTTTGGAAGTCGTCAAAAATACGGGTTTGTGTTTAGGAAACGACTACAATATTTTTATCCCCTATACGTCATCCTTCAGGTACCTGTTAAAATGATTATTTTATGCGGAATGTTACTACCTGGTGGATCATTGCCCTGGTTATGCTGTTGCTGGACCTTTATGTATTTCAGGCATTGAAAATGGTATCCCAGAGCGCCGGAGAAAAAATGCGGATGACCATACACCTTACTTACTGGCTGGTATCGGCGCTTGCTGTGGCGGTTATTTTAAGTTTTCCTTATATACAGGCTTTGCAGACTTCCCGGGTATTCCGGAATTATGTGTTTGCCATATTGGTAGGTCTTTTCTTTGCCAAAATACTGGGGTCGGTATTTTTTCTTGCCGATGATCTCCGGCGGGGGGCTTTGTGGCTCATGACAAAAATATTCCCAGGCACAGGAGCCCGTTATATGGATGATACCAATGGTATTCCACGTTCTGCTTTCCTGAGTTGGGTAGGATTGGGTATCGGAGGCGGATTGTTTGGCACTTTATTGTATGGGTTCAGTAATAAATACAATTACCAGGTACTGAAACTCAGGTTGAAATTCAATAACCTGCCGCCAGCTTTCCGAGGACTTAGGGTGGTGCAGATCAGTGATATTCACAGCGGCAGTTTCCAGAATAAAAAGGCGGTAGAACATGGTGTGAATATGATCTTGCAGCAGAAGGCCGACCTTATCCTGTTCACTGGCGACCTGGTCAATGACAGGGCTGTTGAAATGGATGATTATAAAGCGCTGTTCAGTCGTGTCAGCGCCCCTATGGGCGTATACAGCACACTGGGTAACCACGATTATGGCGATTATGTCACCTGGCCTTCCGAAGAAACCAAGGCAGCCAACCTGGAAGCCCTGAAAAAAGTACATGCAGATATGGGCTGGCGGCTGTTGATGAATGAACACGTGTTATTGGAGAAAGAAGGACAGCAGATTGCCCTGCTGGGTATTGAAAACTGGGGTGCGAAAGGAAGATTTCCCAAATACGGCAAAATGAATGAAGCTTATCCCGGAACGGAAAAAATACCTTTCAAAATATTGATGAGCCACGATCCCAGTCATTGGGATGCGGAAATCAAACCTCATTATCCCGATATCGACCTGGTGCTGGCAGGGCATACCCATGGTATGCAATTTGGACTGGAAAACCCTTATTTCAAATGGAGCCCGGTTCAATGGATGTATAAAGAATGGGCAGGATTGTATGAAGATGGGAAACAAAAACTGTATGTGAATCGGGGTTTTGGTTTTATCGGTTACCCGGGACGGGTGGGTATATTACCGGAAATTACAGTGATTGAACTGGTATAAGTGACTGACATTTATGCGTTTTAGGATATCCTTGCCATTTCTGGCATGGTCATTGAAAAGAGATCATCAAACAAAACAGAGACTTATGAAAAGGATTTTTTTAGTAGCAACTGCACTCGTATTATTTTCAGCAGGATCTTTTGCACAAGGCGGATTCAGGCTGGGTGTTAAAGCAGGTGCCAACCTGAACAAAATAACCGGACAATCATTCAACGATGGTTTTGACCTGTCGTATCATGTAGGCGGATTTGCGGAAATCGATTTCAACCAGAAATGGGGTATACAGCCGGAAGTATTGTGGAGCCAGTCCACTACCAAGCGTACCAATTTCGATAACCTGTATCCTACCATTGTGAACTCAACCGTCAGCAAGGACCAGAAGATCAACCTGGATTACCTGGCCATCCCTATCCTGCTGCGTTATAATGTAGGAAAAATGGTTACGCTGAATGCCGGTCCGCAATTCGGTATCCTCATCAACCAGGATAAAAGTTTTGTACAGAACGGACAGGCAGCGTTCAAGAACGGCGATTTCTCTATGGTACTGGGCGGTCAGCTGAACTTTAACTTCCTGCGTATTTACGGACGTTACAATATTGGTTTACAGAACCTGAACGACCTGGGCAACCAGGATAAATGGACCAACCAGCAGATTCAAATGGGAATCGGGCTTAGGTTTTAATTACAGTTGGATAAAGAAAAGCCCCGGAGCTGACCCGGGGCTTTTTTATGCTTTCAGTTTGAATGTTTTTCTGACGCCGGCTATTTCTTTTTTGAACTGGTCAAGCATTGCCAGCTGTTGTTTGATGAAACTATTGTCTTCCAGTTTACCAATCACTTCATTCATCTCAGCATTATCTTCATACACCATTTTGCGGAAAGGGTTGTTGTAATCCTTGGCCCTTGAATTGTAAATGGCTTTGGTGATCCATTCCTGGGTAGCAATTACGGTATTCAGCAGGTTATTGAATCCATGCTGGTCAATCTTACGCAGAGGTTTGCCACTGATCTCGGCCAGCGATGCCAGGGCATGGTTCAATTTTTGTTGTTTGTATTTTTCTCCCTGTGTTACATAATATCCATGTACTTCATCCCATGATTTCAATTTGCCTGATTTGATCTTTTCTTTCAGTTGTTGCATTTCTTCGGCGCTGATCAGTTGTCCGCCTACATTTTCCCAACTGTTGCGAACCGTTTTGGCAGGCAATGAAGCGATGAAAGATTCAAAAGAATCGAACTTATGTTCTTTGGCCAATTGCAAAAGATGGGTAATGCCATAATAATAAATCAGGTCTGTATACAGGGCATAGGCCTGGCTTACCTTGGTAAGGACGGTTTTTCGTTTGCTGTTCTCTATGCCTTCAATGGTGATTTCCAGTTCGTTCACCAATTTGGTATCTCCATGCAATAGTTGTTTGCCTGTTGTAATGGCTTCTTCCGGCGTCATATTTTTATCAGGATGCTGTGACCTGAAATAGGCGTAGCCTGTACTGGATTCCATCAGTTGCAGTGCATGGAACATTTCATTGATGGTATCAGGTGCCAGGTAATTGTATTCGAGATGCTGGATACGCTCGCTCCTCTTATCGCGGTCCACATATTTCCAGGCATTCCTGGCCAGCGCATACATATTATAGAGGAACCAATAGCCGGGCATGATGGTCAGCCTGTCGTTGTGCAGATCATTGCTTACCAGGGAGAAAGGGAAGGGGATGTCCAGTTCGGCCGGATAGTCGCCTTTGGCCAGTATGGTAAAGCTGGCAAAACGAGAATTGTGTTTGAGGCTCACACACAGTCCGGGCCAGAAGCCACGTCCCATGATGATCTCACCATCAGCGCCGCGGCTGTTGTGGTTAGAGCCAATGGTAGCGCCTGCGGCAATATTGCTTTGTCCCATTACCAGCGCTGCACACAAAAACGAATTGTTGTGGTGTTGTTCATGCGCCGGGAAAATGAGTGAATTCAATACCTCGCAACAGGAGATGGTAGCATTATTGCCCAGGTAAGAGTTGATAAGCCTGGCGCCGTATTTCAGTTGCGAATGGGAAGCCATGATGAAGCGAACGGCTTTTACACCATAGAACAGGCGGCATCCATGGCCAATAATGCCATTGACGATCTCACAGCCTTCGCCGATCTGCGTCTGCCCTTCTTCACCGGAATTTACCGTAAGATTTTTTAATTTATTTGCACCTTTAAAATAGGCATCGGTTCCCACCCATACATCTTTGATGATCTTGCAATTCTTGATCACCGTGCGGTCGCCGATCTTTCCATAATAGCCGCGTTTGTTGTCGAAACGCGCTTCTGTAAATGTTTTGAATTTGTCTTGTAAGGCTTTGTCGTTTTTAAAACGACTCCAGAGAAATGCATCCCCCGGCAGCATGCCGTTGAATGGCATCACTCGCCGACCGGTATTCTCATTGCAGATCTCCATCCATATGCGCACTTCTTCCGTTTCGCCTTCTTTCACAATACCGTTCCCGAATTTGGCATGGTTGGTGGTCACCAGTTCATTCACGTTTACAATGATCACTTCATTGCCAATGATGTAATGAGAAAGGTATTCTACATTGTTGATGACCACATTGTCGCCAAAATCGCAGCTGATAATGGTAGAATTGTACAGTCCTACCGGTGTTTGCAGGTCGCTAAAACCCAGGCAAAGGGGTTCCAGTTTGCCAATGCGTACCAGTCCGTAGAACTTACAGTTCTTCACCAGTTCCGGGTTAAAAGCATCTGATACCAGCAGGTTATTCCAGTTGTCGCTGGTATTGCCATTACGCACCAGCATTTCAATTTCGTAGGCAGTGAGCTGCCGGTACACTATGCCGTTCCGGTTTTGTTTATTGCGGAGGTAATATTCATCTTTTCCCTTTGGCAGTTGACCACCAGAGATGAAATGATAACCCAATGCCGAAAGAGGTGTTTTGTAAATGATATTCCGGGACATGCAAATTTTGTTAAGGTAATTTATTCAACAGTAACACTTTTAGCCAGGTTGCGCGGTTTGTCTACATCCAGTCCCTTGGTCAGTCCAACATAATAACTCAGCAACTGCAATGGTATGGTGCTAAGCAAAGGAGCGATGATCTCATCGGCATCAGGAACGAACATGATATCATTCGACATGCCGGGGATGATCTCATCTTTGGCAGTAGCAACAGCAATCACTTTCCCTTTGCGTGCCTTGATCTCCTGCACATTGGAAACGATCTTTTCATAGTAAGAATCTTTGGTGGCAACGAATACCACGGGCAGTTTTTCATCTACCAGTGCAATGGGACCGTGCTTCATCTCTGCAGCAGGGTAGCCCTCGGCATGGATATAAGAGATCTCTTTTAATTTAAGTGCGCCTTCCAGTGCAATGGGAAAATTATAACCCCTTCCCAGGAAAAGAAAATCAGTAGCGTCTTTGTATTTGGTAGCGATGCGCTGGATATTTGATGTGTCGGATAATATTTCTTTTACTTTTTCAGGTACTTCGTACAGTTCATTCATCAGTTGCAGGTAGCGGGCCTGGGTAATGGTTCCCTTGGCATAGCCGATCTTCAATGCCATCATGGTAAGTACGGCTAACTGACCGGTGAATGCTTTGGTACTGGCTACGCCAATCTCGGGCCCTGCGTGTGTATAAGCACCTGCATCACTTAAACGGGCAATACTGCTGCCTACTACATTTACTACGCCGAAAATGAAAGCGCCTTTTTCCTTGGCACTTTCCAATGCTACCAGGGTATCGGCGGTTTCACCGCTTTGCGAAATGGCAATGATCACATCGCCTTTGTGAACCACGGGGTTGCGGTAACGGAATTCAGAAGCGTATTCCACTTCTACCGGTATGCGGCACAGTTCCTCGATCTGGTATTCTGCCACCAGTCCGGCATGCCAGCTGGTTCCACAGGCAACAATCAGTATACGCGGTGCATTTTTCAATGCTTCAATATGATTGTCAACGCCACTCATAATGATCTGGCCGGATTGCGGCAATAACCTTCCGCGCAGACAATCGAAAATGGTTTCGGGCTGCTCGTGAATTTCTTTCAGCATGAAATGTTCGTAACCGCCTTTTTCAATAGCAGCCAGTTCCATGTCAAGCTTGGTGATAAAAGGAGTTTGTTTTTCATTACCCAGGTTTTTCAGGATCAGCTCATCTGGCCTGACGATCGCTATTTCATAGTCGTTCACATACACCACTTCCTTGGTGTATTCAATGATGGGTGATGCGTCACTGGCTAGAAAATGTTCGCCTTTGCCAATGCCTATCACGAGCGGACTACCTTTCCTTGCTGCGATGATCGTTTCAGGATCGTCTTTCGAGATGAGCAGTATACAATAAGCGCCCACAATACGTTTTAACGCAATGCGCAGCGCTTCTTCGAGAGAACAGTTGTTGTTTTGCTTGATGTCTTCAATGAAATTGAGCAATACTTCGGTATCGGTATCGCTTCTGAAAGTATAGCCTTTGTTAATGAGTTCCTGTTTGATGGGCATATAATTCTCTATGATGCCGTTGTGTATCATGGCCAATTCGCCGCTTTGCGACAGGTGGGGATGGGCGTTTCGATCACAGGGCTCGCCATGCGTGGCCCAGCGGGTATGGCCGATGCCAATGTGGGCATGGGTGTTTTTACCCATGGTAGCTTCTTCCATTTCAGCTACTTTCCCTTTTTTCTTGTAAATGTTCAGGCCATTGTTGTTCAATAATGCAACGCCGGCGCTGTCGTAGCCGCGGTATTCGAGTCTTTTCAGTCCTTTTAATAATACGGGATAAGCTTCTCTTGGCCCGGTATATCCTACAATTCCGCACATAAAATTTTAAGTTGAATTAGATTACAAGTTTAGTTATTTTACCTTATCAGAATGGTCTGCAATATGGTGCAAAGATCATTCCACACCATAAATAATTTCAATGCATTACACATTCGATTTTTCGAAAGACTACATTTTGGAGGACGATTGCGTGCTCTTGCGTCCTCTTAACGCAAACGATTGCGCAAATCTGCGTATTTTTTCCCAAAACGAGCCCGAAATCTGGCAGTTTTCATTGCAAAAAGCGGCAGGGGAGAAAAACCTGCAGGATTATATTCAAATGGCAGTCATGGGTCGTGAAAACAAAAAAGAATATCCTTTTATAGTATTCGACAAGCGTGCGCAACAGTACGCTGGAAGCACACGTTTTTACGATATCAATCTGCCCTACCGTACCCTTCAGCTGGGTTTCACCTGGTATGGCAAGGTATTCCAGGGAACGGGACTGAATAAACACTGCAAGTATCTCTTGCTGCAGTTTGCTTTTGAAGAGATGGGTATGGAGCGGGTGGAATTCCGCGCTGATAGTAACAATGCCCGCAGCATTGCTGCCATGAAAAGTATTGGTTGCACAGTGGAAGGTATTCTCAGAAGTCATATGCCGAGGGCAGAAGGAGACAGGAGAGATTCTATTGTGCTGAGCATATTAAAAGGAGAGTGGCCGGAAGTGAAAAAGAGATTAGGGTATTCGTTATAAAAGACCTTGAGTATGACCCCAGGTCAGTTTGCTTTGGTTCCATATGTCCCAGATTTAAAATAGTCAACCTGCGAATTTTCGCAGTTGACTTCACTTTATCCCGGCCATACTTTTACATCGCAATTTGAAAACAGGCCCGGATTCAGGTCCGGAGCTAAGATAGTGTAAAACACCCGCCAAAAATGGGTTTTTTCACCATTGTGGCAGAGAAACGGGGGAACTACCTTGCACTGAGAAAATAACTACGCTATGGAACAGAAAGTCATCATCAGTAATTTGTCTGATATTGAACAGATAGCCCATGACATCAGCCTGTTCAACAGCCAGAAAAAAGTGATTAAAGTGCACCTGAACCAGTTCACGGAAGCAGAGAACAGGCAAATAGAGCACGAAATTGTAAAGCAATGTGCCGCCGGAAGCCGACAGTTGGATGGCAGGATCGGGTTGTTCACCATGATTATTTTTCTGGCGCTGATGGCCATGAATATCATACCTGCAGTCAGACTGGGCGTTTTTAACCTGGTATTGCTGTACTTGTTTTTTACTACTGCCATCCTGTTGGGTACCAGGCTTTACAGGCTTTGGCAGGCTAAAAAGGCATTGAACCGCCTGGTGCGTGAACTGCCAGCGGCACCTTCATTCGGTTATCTCTAAACAAAATGGCAGATCTGATATCCGTTGAGTGCAACCAACAGGGCAGAACTGAAAAGTTACTGCCCTGTCATCGTATCTTTGCACCATGCATTATGTTTCTGTTGAAGGATTGACCAAGAGTTACGGCGTTAATCCCCTGTTCAATAATATTTCTTTCCACATCAATGAAGGCGATAAAATAGCCCTGATCGCCCGTAACGGGGTGGGCAAATCAACTCTCCTGCGCATCCTGGCCGGTATGGAAATGGCCGATGAAGGAAAAACATGGGTCCATAAAGATGTAACAGTGGCATTGTTTGAACAGGATCCTCATTTTGATGAGAGCAAAACAGTACTCGAAAACATTTTCCATCTCGATCATCCCATTATCAAAGCTATCAGGCAATATGAAGCGGCGGTAGAAACGGAAGACGGCATACAGATTGCCGAATCCATTGCCCTGATGGACGATTTAGGCGCCTGGGATTTTGAAGCCAAAGTGAAACAGATCCTTGGCAAACTCAATGTACACCACCTGCAAAACCCTGTAAGCGAGTTGAGCGGCGGGCAAAGAAAACGCGTGGCATTGGCCAAAACACTTATTGACATTGGTTTTGAGCACAAGCATACTTTACTGATGATGGATGAACCCACCAACCATCTCGATGTTGAGATGATTGAATGGCTGGAACATTACCTCAACGGTGAAAGCATTACCCTGCTGCTGGTAACGCACGACCGCTATTTCCTAGACGCCGTAAGCAATGAAATATGGGAACTGGAACGGGAGAACATGTATGTGTACAAAGGCGATTACGAGAATTACATGGAAAAGAAAGCGGCAAGATTAGAAAGTGAACAGGCCAGCATTGACAAGGCCAGGAATGAATACCGCAAGGAACTGGAATGGATGCGCAAGCAACCCAAGGCCCGCACCACTAAAAGCAAGAGCCGGCAGGATAATTTTTATGAGATAGAAGCGCGCGCCAAGCAGAAGATCGAAGATGCACAGGTTCAATTGCAAATGAAGATGAACCGACTGGGTGGCAAAGTAGTGGAAATGAAAAAAGTGTACAAGTCCTTCGGCGCTTTACCTATACTGAAAGGATTTGATTACACTTTCAGCAAGGGTGAACGGATTGGTGTGATTGGGAAGAATGGGGTGGGGAAGTCTACTTTCCTGAACATATTGCAACAGATAGAACCGGCCGATAGCGGCAAAATCAATGTGGGTGATACCGTGGTATTTGGTAATTTTTCACAACAAGGACTGGTGATCAAAGAAGACTTACGTGTGATTGAATATGTAAAAACTTTTGCCGAAAGTTTCCCCCTGGCCAAAGGCGGCAGTCTTAGCGCTGCGCAGTTCCTGGAATTGTTTCTTTTTACACCTGATAAGCAATACACTTATTTATCTTCCCTCAGCGGTGGAGAAAAAAAACGCCTGCAACTGCTTACGATTCTATTCCGCAATCCTAATTTTCTCATCCTCGATGAGCCAACCAACGACCTCGATCTGCCTACACTGGCGGTGCTGGAAAATTTCCTGGGCGAATACCAGGGATGTGTGATGATCGTTTCGCACGACCGGTATTTTATGGACAGGCTGGTAGATCATTTGTTTGTGTTTGAAGGAGATGGGGTGGTAAGAGATTTTCCCGGTAACTATACCCAATACCGCATTTGGGTAAAGGAACAGGACGAAATAGCGGCCGGTAAAGAAGAGATCAAAACAGACGCAAAGACGGCAGTTAGTACTGCTCCTGAAGCTACTGTTAAAAAGAAAATGAGTTTCAGGGAAAAAAGAGAACTGGAATTGCTGGAAAAGGAAATGCCTGCATTGGAAGAAGAGAAACATACCCTTACCGGTCAGATGAGCAGCGGCAGTCTGCCTTTCGATGAATTACAAAAACTAAGCAACCGAATGATCGAAATTACCCGGTTGCTGGAAGAAAAAGAAATGCGTTGGCTTGAATTGAGCGATATGCAATGACTTTATTTGAAGCTGATTAATTCCACATCGAATACCAGGGTACTGTTCGGACCAATGGCTGCACTTACCTGCCTGTCGCCATAAGCCAGGTGTGCGGGAATGAAAAAACGCCATTTACTTCCTGCGGGCATCAGTTGTAATCCTTCTGTCCATCCTTTGATTACCATGTTCAATGGAAAAGAGGCGGGTTTTCCGCGCTGAACTGAACTGTCGAATACTGTACCATCGATGAGGGTACCGTGGTAATGACAGGTTACTTCGTTGTGAGCTTTGGGTTTTTCACCGGTGCCTGCTGTAAGTATCTCGTACTGCAAGCCGCTGGGCAATTCAGTAATGCCGGGCTTAAGTTTGTTGTTAGCAAGAAATTCCTGTCCTGCCTTTAAGTTGGCGGCCGCTTTTTCTGCTTTCAATTTTGCTAACTGATCTGTAACGCTCATATTTTTTTGAAGCAAAGATACTGTTGCTGGTTTTTATTTACAGCAATATGCCCTGGAGAAAGAAGAAAGCAACACTGAAGTAGATGATGAGTCCGGTCACATCTACCAGCGTGGCAACGAACGGAGCAGAAGAAACGGCAGGGTCGGCGCCCAGTTTCTTCAATACAATGGGCAGCATGGAGCCGGAAAGGGTACCCCATAATACCACACCTATAAGAGAAAATCCAACGGTACATGCGATCATCATCCAGTGTTGGCCATAGAGTGTTGGGACGAAGGAATGCCATACTACCACCCTGATGAACCCGATGAGACCGAGCACACTTCCCAACAGTAAGCCGCTTGATATTTCTCTTCGCAATACACGCCACCAGTCGGAAAGAGTGATCTCACCCACGGCCATGGCCTGTATGATCAATGTAGATGCCTGCGATCCGCTGTTACCGCCGCTGGAAATGATCAGGGGAACGAAGAGCGCCAGCACTACTGCCCTGGCTATTTCATCTTCGAAATATCCCATGGCTGTAGCGGTCAACATTTCACCCAGGAACAATACTACCAGCCATCCAATGCGTTTGCGGAACAATTTGAGCAGGGGAATATCCAGGTAAGGCTCATCAAGCGCTTCTGTACCACCCACTTTTTGCATGTCTTCACTGAACTCTTCGTTAGCTACCCATAACATGTCGTCGATGGTAACAATAC
Source organism: Sediminibacterium sp. (assembly GCA_041798205.1). Taxonomy (GTDB): domain Bacteria; phylum Bacteroidota; class Bacteroidia; order Chitinophagales; family Chitinophagaceae; genus Sediminibacterium. Next base: position 76,430 of record JBHCAK010000007.1, on the reverse strand, counting down.
CTAACAAAATATTATTGTCGTCTACCACAGGCAATGCCACACGGTTATTCATTTTAAATACCTGGCTGGCATGTTCCTGGTCGTCGTGCACGTTCAGCGATACCACCCTGCCATCGATGATCTCATCGAGGCGTTTATCGGGTGAAGCCAGTATCACATCCCTGATCCTGATATCGTCTATCAGTTCTCCCTTGTCGTTGATCACATAGATCACATCTACGGTTTCACTATTCTTGCCGTGTTTGCGAATGGTACTGAATACTTCTGTTACGGTATTATCGGCAAACACGTACACATAGTCGGGCGTCATCAAACGGCCCACGCTGTCTTCGGGGTATCCGAGCATGGACAGCGTGATCTTTCTTTCTTCAGGGTCGAGCAGCTTGATAAGGTCGCGTATGGCGGCTTTGGGCAATTCTTCCAGGAAGTCGGTACGGTCGTCGGCCGGCAATTCATTGAGCAATTCTGCGGTTTTAGAAGAAGGCAGTTCTTTTACAATGTCTTTCTGCTGGGCAATATCCAATATCTTGAAAACACTGGCAGCCCGGTGAATGGCCATATGAGCAATGATCTGCGCTTCATACTCGGGATAGGCATTGATGAGCTCTGCCACATCGCTGATGTTCTGATGATCCAGGAATTCCCTGATCTCCAGCTTATCTTCCTGTGCTATCAGTTGCTCAAACTGCTCTTGAAGTCCGGGTTGTTCCAGTTCCAGTGACATGGCCGCAATATAAGGGGATTTACCAATTGCAGCAAGGGAATTGGGAGTTCTGGCGGAACTTTGTAGTTTGCACGTATTATGATTTTACCCATTCTTAACATTGCGCCTTCGGCCGATCGGGGCAGGGGTGTATTCGCATCTGAACCCATTACCGCCGGAACAGTGGTGGAAATATCGCCGGTACTGGTACTGGGTGCAGAAGACAGGAAGAAGGTCGAAGAAACTCTCCTGTACGATTATATATTTGAATGGGGTGAAGACAGCAAAGGCGCCTGCGTAGCGCTGGGCTACCTTTCCATATACAACCATTCTTACAATGCCAACTGCCTCTATGAAATGGATTTTGAAGCACAAACCATGCGCATCATTGCAGTGAAAAAAATTGCCGCAGGAGAAGAATTATTCATCAACTATAATGCAGACCCGGATGATGAAAAACCCATCTGGTTTGAAGCGAAATAAAATTATTGCCAGTATTGGTATCCCATCAATCTCGACAGTTCCACTTTAGCCAAACACAACTGGTATTCGTATTGCAGCTTGGTCAATTCTGCGCGTTGTACATTGGTGCTGGCATTGGTGATCTCCAGGTTGGTGCCTGCGCCGTTATTGAAACGGTTGGAAGCCAGCACCTGTGCAGCTTTGGCCTGGGCAATCTGTCCCTGCGTATTCCTGATCCTTTCCAGGTTGGTGGCTATATCTGTCATGGCCTGCGCAATGTCTTTTTTGTAATTGCTGTTCAGGCTTTCAACTGCCATTTCATTTTGTTTGATGATGTTCTCCTGTAATTTCTGCTGTTGTTTTACCCGGCCTCCATTGTAAATGGGCACTGAAATACCTACGCCAGCCATATAATTGAAACGCATATCGGCGATATAAGGTACATACCCGTTCTTGATACCAGCGCCGGCTTTCAGTCCAACTGTAGGTTTCTCTGCAGTCTTTGCAATGGCCAGGTCGCCCTGCGCCTGTTTGATCTTATCTTTCGCCAGTACAAATTCAAGGTTGTTGGCCTGCGCCTGTCCCAATGCACTGTTCGCATCAGTGAGGCTCAGGTCAAAATCAAAAGCTTTACCCTGGTTATGACTGGTGCCGGTGGTATATTCCAACAAGTTCAATTGTTTTTGCAGGTTGTTTTTCAGGTCCACTTTTCGGTTCTCTTCGTTGTCAATGGAAGCTTGTATGTTCAGCAGGTCAATTTTCAGGGCATCTCCGTTCTTCAGCTTGCTTTCAACGATCCTTTTATTCTCGTTGAGGTAATTGAGCACACTGTCCTGTATGCCTATGGATTTTTGAAGGAACACAATGTTATAATATACAATGGCAACCTGGTTAGCCAGCTGGCTCTTTACATAATCGGCATTGTGCCTGGCATATTGCAAGTCTTCTTTTGCACGGTTGATATTAGCCTGCAGCCTGCCAAAATCTAAAAGGGCATAGGTGGCGTTTACTGCACCGCTTACATTGTGTACGGGTGCAAACTGAAAATTTTCTCCGCCCAGTGGTATTTCGATCTTTGGCCTTACATAGGCATAAGACGCATCGGCCGTTACCTCTGGCAATTTGTTCAACCTGGTAAGCGTTACTTTTTCTTCAGCAGTAGAAATAATATGTTCCACTTCTTTCAGTTTCGGGAAATAGCTGAATGACTGGTTGATCAGCCCTTTCAGTTCATTATTCACCGATGCCTGCGCTCCGGCCGAAAAAGCAGATGCTATAAACAGTGATACGATTAATATCTTTTTCATCTTATATTTTAACTTTTGACGTTTAATTTTCGAATGTTGGCTTGATCAATGCGCTTCCGATGCTGCTTTCATGGTTACGGCCATTTCAGCAGCTGATTTCTTTTTCACTTTCAGGAACCCTACCAGGGGTATCACGAGTAAAAAGAAAATGGTAATAAGCCGGAATGTATCGAGATAAGAAAGGAAATAAGCTTCCCTGTCCACCACCCGGTTGATGGTGGCGATGGCTTTGGTGCTTGCTCCTGCCACGTCTCCTGTTTTCAGTATGATGCTTTGGGCAATGGTATTGCTGCGTTCAATGAACATCTGCGATTCACCGGTTACTTTCGATACAAGATCATATCGGTGTTGTGCGTACTGCCTGGCGATATAGTTGTTGGCCAGTGCAATACCAAAAGCACCGCCCAGTTGCCTGATCATGTTGTTGAGTGCAATACCTGATGCATAATCTTTGGGCTGCAGTCCCGCTACTGCCTGGTTGATCAAGGGTAACTGCACCATGCTGATCCCTATGGCACGGAGGGCGAGGGGCAGGAAGAAATCGTTTTTGTTCACATCCGGACTCACCCCTGCACTCAACCAGGCATAACCGGCGAACAGGATGAACCCAATCACTACAAAAGGGATGGGTGAGATACCCTTGCTCATCAGTTTACCAATGACGGGCATCATTATGACAGTAATCATGGTAGGCGCCAGCAGGGTAAGACCTGTTTCATAAGCCGAATAACCCAGCGTCCTTTGCGCCAGTACGGGAAATACGAATACAGAGGTGAACAAACCCACTCCCACAACAAAAGTGAAAATGGTAGTGAATGCCAGGTTGCGGTTATTCAGCACGCGCAGGTTTACCGCAGGAGACTTGATGCTCAACTCATACCAGATGAAAGCGACCAGTCCTACTGCTGCCAGCACGCCCGTTACAATAATTGTTTTGCTGTTGAACCAGTCTTCCGATTCACCTCTTTCCAGCATATACTGCAAACAACCGATGCCAACTGTTAGCAGGAGGATGCCGGTATAATCTATCTTGATGTGTTTCCTGTTTTCTCCTTCACCTTCTTTTTTGTCGATAAAGGTGAAAGAAAGGAAAGTAGCGATGATACCGATAGGTATGTTGATCATGAAGATCAGTGGCCAGGAAGCATGGTCAATGATATAACCGCCGAGGGTAGGGCCGAGCGTAGGGCCTAATACCAGTCCCATGCCAAACAAACCCGATGCAATGGGCCTGTCTTTCGGTTCAAAGGCATCAAAGAGGATGGCCTGTGAAGTAGACAGCAGCGCACCGCCGCCCACACCCTGTATGAATCGCCAGATGATGATCTCCACGAGGCTGGTTGACTGGCCGCACATATACGATGCCACGGTGAAAATGATCATGGAAACGATGTAATAATTTTTCCTTCCAAAATATTCTGCCAGGAATCCTGTAAGCGGAATAATGATCACGTTGGCAATGGCATAAGAGGTGATCACCCAGCTGATGTCTTCTATATTTACTCCGAGACTGCCACTCATGTCACTCAGCGCCACGTTTACAATGGAGGTGTCTATCAGCTCCATGATAGCCGCGGTTACGGTAGTGAGCACAATAATGGCTTTCGCGAATCCTTTGGGTGTTGCCATAATGAATGTTAATTGGTTTCAGTACTTACAAATACGCTCAGTCCTGCGCGTAAAAAGTTTTTGTTTTTGTCGAGGTTCCTGATGAGGATCTTCACAGGCACACGTTGTGTTACTTTTACGAAGTTGCCGCTGGCATTATCGGGAGGCAGCAAAGAGAACTTGGCACCGGTTGCTTCACTCAGGCTTTCAATAGAGCCTTTGAGTTTGAGATCTGGGTACGCATCCATTTCAATATCTACTTCTTTACCCGGATAAAGTTTTTTCAACTGGTTCTCCTTGAAATTGGCTACTACCCAGTAAGTGGTATCGTTTACGATGGAGAAGAGGGGAGTACCTGCCTGTACATACTGACCTTCGGAAATATTCTTTCTGCCAATTTTACCTGCTTGTGGTGCGTATATTTTGGTGTAAGTGAGTTTGAGTTTGGTTTGCTCAATCTTTGCCTGCTTTACGGCCAGCGCTGCAGTGGCTTTTTCTATGCCTGCCTGCAATACGGCAATACGGCTTTCTGCAGAACTGAGATCGGTTTTAGCATTCTGGAATTGCTGACTGGCGGTTTCCACATTGTACTTGCTATCGTCGAGCTGTTTGCGTGTGATGGCCTGGTCATTGAAGAGGTTCTGGTCTCTTTTGAGATCGTCTTCCGCTTTTTTCCTGCGCACTTCACTGAGGTCGATATTGCCTTTGTTGATGCGAAGTGATACTACTGCATTATTGAGAGCCGCTTTGGCATTGATCACATCTACTTCGGCCTGTTTGTAATCGGCTTCCATTTCCAGCAGTTGCGCCTGCAGTTCGGCGTCGTCGAGTTCAACCAGGAGCTGACCGGCGGCTACCGAATCGTAATCCTTTACGGCAATGGCTTTCACATAACCAGCCACCCGGGGGAGTACGGGTGTGATCTGTGTTTCCACCTGTGCATTATCGGTGGTTTCGTGCGTTAAAGCGTAATGGATTTTGGTGTAGCCGAAATAGGCTGCCAGGAGGAATACAACACTCAGGACTACAATCCTAACGGGTGATTTCTTTTTTGCTTCGGGTTTTTGTTTAGACATATGATACAGTGTTTTACGGTTATTTATTGGATAAATGGGCGTGCATTACCTGTTTGATGTGGTTGATGAGCCTTTTCTTAAAGACCTCATCGGTATACGGATCGAAATTGGCATCCTTGGCTATCAGGAACTTGCACATGGACTTGGACAAGAGCGCCTGGTGCATGGTACCAAAAAGGGTAACGATGGTCAATTCAGGGTCTACTTTGCGGAATACTTTTTTCTTCATACCCTGATCAATGATTTTTTTCAATACTTCTTTGTTCTTGGCAAAAACGGCAATGATGTTTTCATGAAGCGCTTCGCGTTGCTGCAGCATCAGTTCCTGGTGGATTACCCGGTGGTATTTGTGTTGACTGGTAATGCGGTTCACATAATCTTCAATGATGGTATCTATCTTCTGTAATTCATTTTTTGATGCATCATTCAGCACCTCTGTGAGACGCTCCCTGAAATAGGTAGATTTCTCTTCTACCATGGCTTCAAAGAGTTTTTCCTTTGAGCCGAAATAATAGTTGACCATGGCAATGTTCACACCGGCCTTGGCGGCCATTTCGCGGATCGATGTCCCCTCAAACCCTTTGTCTGCAAAGAGCTCCATGGCTGCATTGATGATGGTTTGTTTTTTATCCGGATGCATACGATGAAGAATTAACACTGCAAAGTTTAAACAAGTGTTTAAATTAAACAAACGTTTGATTTAAATTTAAGCATTTTTTAATTATTCGTTTGAGGCAGGATGTATTAACAATTGCATAATGTTATAGTAACAGAATCATTCATCAATTTAGCGGAAACCTTTGCCTTTGTCGTTCAGTCCGCATGTTTCAGCAAAATCTTTCGGACCTTCTTTCCAGTGGGGTGTGGCTATGGCAGCTGCGCAGAACGAAGGCGCCTATAATACAGACGGGCGCGGACTTTCTATTTGGGATAGTTTTGCACGCCGGCAGGGAAAAATAAAAGGAGGCGCCAAACCTTCCGAAGCCTGTGATTTTTATTACCGTTATAAAGACGACCTGGTACTGGTGAAAGCTTTGGGCTTTTCTGTTTTCCGCTTTTCTATTTCCTGGACCCGCGTTTTGCCCGAAGGCATGGGCAGGGTAAACAAAGAAGGCATAGCTTTTTACCACAAACTCATCGATGAATGCCTGGCGCTGGGTCTTACACCTTATGTGACCATTTATCATTGGGACCTTCCGTTGGAACTTGAAAAGAATGGTGGATGGACCAGTCACCAGATGCTCAAATGGTTTACCCGTTTTGTGCAGGTATGTATTGAAGCCTATGGCGATAAGGTGAAGAACTGGCTCATCCTCAACGAGCCCATGGGTTTTACCTCATTGGGGTATATGCTGGGAAAACATGCACCGGGTAAAACAGGACTGAACAATTTCCTTCCGGCCATACACAATGCGGCGCTTTGTGCCGCCGAAGGGGGCAGGCTGGTGCGCGCTGGGGTTCACAAGGCACGCATCGGCACCACTTTTTCCTGTAGTGAAGTGATGCCTTTCAGCCATAAAGAACCCGATGTGCTGGCAGCCAAAAGGGTAGACGCGTTGATGAACAGGCTGTTCATCGAACCGGTATTAGGCCGGGGCTATCCCGAAATGGAAAACTTTCCCTTGCTCGATAAAATACACCTGCATAACAAAGCCTGGAAATACCAGGAACGTATGCAGTTCAATTTCGATTTCATTGGCATACAGAATTATTTTCCCATCACTGTCAAATACAATTCACTCATACCTTATATACATGCTTCGGAAGTCACGGCCACCCAGCGTAAAGTGCCGGTAACGGGTATGGGGTGGGAAATCAATGCCGACAGCTTCTACTGGATGATCAAAAGGTTCTGGCTGTATGGCAGTGTCAAAGAGATCATGATTACTGAAAGCGGGGCAGCTTTCAAAGATCAGCTGGTCAACGGAGTGGTGAACGACCAGGCACGGATCGACTATTTCCAACAATACCTGGGTGCTGCCCTCAGGGCCAAAAAGGAAGGAGTGAACCTGAGCGGCTACCTTGCCTGGACCCTCACCGATAATTTTGAATGGGCAGAAGGCTATTCCGCCAGGTTCGGACTGGTGTATACCGATTTCAAAACCCAGCTGCGTACCATCAAAAACTCGGGTTATTGGTTCCGCGATTTCCTGGCGGGGAGGTAAAAACCAGGGGTATAGCAATAGCTGATTATTTAAATTTGATTTTTTTGTCGTATCTTAACAACTGATCCTGTTGTCGGATGTAAATTAACGTCTATGAAAACAGTTCGCCAGTTGTCGATTGCCATATTGGTAATGGTATGTGCCATTAACCTCTATGCGGGTGCCCGTATGATCATGGACCCTTCGGGTCGTTCCCTGGGTTTGCCTTTTTACATGCTCAATGGTACTGCTTTTAAAGATTACACCATCCCGGGTTGGATATTGCTGACCTGTTTCGGATTGCTGAGTCTTTTTACCATTATCGTTACACTGAAAAAGCTGCCCTGGTATTCCAATGCCATTGTGATACAGGGATTAGTGATCGTAGCCATTGTAATAGCACAGATGATCATGCTGGGTGATGATTATTTCCTGCAGTATTTCTTTTTGATGACGGGCTTTTTCCTGGTAGCACTGGGTTTTTTACAAAACCAGATGAAAAAGAACAATACGCAGAACCACCACCAGCCACCCCAGCAAAACCATCATTCACACCGTCATCACTGAGCACTACTGCTGTTTATACGCAGCAGTTTGAGGCAAACGGGATTGGGCAGTTCCAGTTGCTGTGGAACAGCTCCCAGTGTGCCTGTATCTTTGTCTCTTTTGTATACTACAATATTATTGGTTTGCTGAAGGGCTACCAGTAAAAAATTTCCATCGGGATCCATTGTAAAATTACGCGGCCCCCTGCCTGGCAGGGATTGGTATCCTCTGCTACTCAGCATTCCTGTCGCGGTGTCGATAGCAAAAATGGCAATATTGTTTTCTTCGCCCCGGTTAGAGGCATATAGGAATTTTCCATCTGGCGATACATGAATATCTGCGCTGCCGGGCTGCCCTTTGAAATCTGCCGGATGGGTGGCAATGGTTTGCAGTTTGGTAAGTTTACTCTTGTGGTAACGGAATGCCGTTACCGTACCGCTCAATTCTTCTACCAGGTACAGGTATGGCCGGCCGGGATGAAAATCCAAATGCCTGGGACCGCTGCCGGGCATTACTGCAAAGTAGGGATGAACTGCGGGTTGCAGGGGCTGCCTGGCATGCCGGTTAAAAGCATAGATCATCAGTTTGTCTGTGCCCAGGTCGGGCGCCATTACAAAATGCTGACCAGGTGTGAGAAAGCTGGCATGTATATGCGATCTTTCCTGCCGGCTTTTATTGATGCTGCTTCCTGTATGTGTAATCATTTGCGTATAAGGCGCCAGGGAACCATCTTTATTCACGGGTAATGCGGCCAGACTTCCGCTCACATAGTTGCCGGTAAGCACCCATTGACCTGTCTTATCCACGGTAACAAAACAAGGGGCTTCGCCACCGCTCAGCTGGCTGTTCAGCAATTGCAGGCTTCCGTCGGAGGCATTGAAAGCAAAAGCGCTTACCCGCCCTGGTTGTTCGCCCGCCTCATTCACAGCATAAAGGTGTTTACCATTGGGCGCAATGGCCAGGAAAGAAGGATTGTTGCAACTGTCGGTATTACTTACCCACTGCATCTCACCTGTTTTGCCGTTGAAGCGGTATACATAAATGCCCTTGCTTTTACCGCTGGTATAAGTACCTGCAAACAAATAATAGTCCTGCGCAAAAAGCAAGTGGCCTGTAACCAGGCAGATAAACAGAAATGATATGCGAAGCATGCGATGGTATTTTACGAAATGGGAAGATAAACAATCCGTTTGTATAATTTGACAAACGGGTGATGCCGATTTGATGCTTTTGTTGGTATGTTTGTTGGTACAGTCGACATTGATTCATTGAATTTAAAATGGAAGAAATATGAGAAAGATGCTGGCGGGCATACTGGTTGCGATGATGGTAAATACAACACAGGCACAAATACAGGCCGGACAGGGTATATGGAAAGCACAATTGCATCGTGCAGATGGTCATAACATTGTATTCAATTTCGAACTCAGGCGTGAGGAGGGTAAAAATACCTGGTATATACTCAATGCCAGTGAGCGCATGCGTGTAGACAATATCACTGTTGCGGGTGATTCTTTACTGGTGCAGATGCCTTTTTTCGAATCGCAGTTCAGGCTGAAGCCGGTAACACCTCATCAAATAACCGGCCTGTGGATCAGGAGTACCAGTAAGGGGCAGATACAGATGCCTTTCACCGCCGAACTGGGCGATGGTACCCGTTTTGATGTGAAGCAGGCAGCTGCGTATACCATCACCGGACGTTGGGCTGCTTATTTCAGGCAGAGTCCTGCTGCAGTTGCTATCGATACCACAGTAGGAGAATTTGAGCAGAAAGGTAATATACTCAGCGGATCCATACTTACTTCTACCGGCGACTACCGTTACCTGGGCGGAGTAGTGAGCGGCGATACGCTGAAGCTGTCTACTTTCGATGGGGTACACGCTTATTTGTTCACAGCAAAGATTAACAACAACCATACCATCAGTGGTGGTGATTTTTATTCTGGTCCGGTTGCCCATGAAAACTGGACTGCCCAAAAAGATGCGAATGCCACTTTACCCAATGATGCGGCCATGTACCTAAAACCCGGCGAGGGCAAATTGAATTTCCGTTTTCCCGATCTGAACAATCATATGGTATCCATCAATGATGCCCGATTCAAGAACAAAGTGGTAGTGATACAGATCATGGGTTCCTGGTGCCCCAACTGTATGGATGAAACTGCTTTCCTCAGTGAATTTTATCAAAAGAACAAGCATCGTGGCGTGGAGATTGTAGGGTTGGCTTATGAATACAGTACCGATTTTGAACGTTCGCGTAAGAGCCTGATGAAGTTCAAAGAGCGTTTCAATGTACAGTACCCCATACTGGTTACCGGTGTTACGGTAATGGATGAACGGAAGACGGAGAAAACATTGCCGCAACTAACGCCGATTAAATCATTTCCCTCCACTATTTTCCTTGATAAAACCGGGAAAGTGGCCAAACTGGAAGCGGGCTTCACCGGCCCCGGAACGGGCTACCACTATGAGGAGATGAAAAAGGAGTTTAATGAAACGATTGACCGCCTGTTGCAATAATCCGCTTCATAAACCATTGACACCGTTACTTTTACGTTAATTACATAAGAAGAACGCTGTAAACCAACAGAAAAAAACTTCCTTTGAAAGGATAAAATGTAAAGGGGGATGTTTATCTTAATAGATGCATTCTCCAGGTAAAACGGACATTTATGTCAATCGCGAAAACATTCCTCAGGAAAGCCACATCCGGAAAGCTTCGCTATACCCAGATCGGGGGCAAGCTGGGTGGTCTGCTTACTGAGATCCTCATCGGCAAAGGTTGGATCAAACGTTCGCAGGAGAACGAAAAAGTATGTTATATCACCGATAAGGGTAGGAAAATACTGAATGAAACAGAAGATCATTCTACCACTACCCGTTGACCAGTCATCTTGTCCACTCACAGCCCGATTTTTCCCAGATCCCTATGCATGTCCTATTCATGGATAGTTAGATGTTAGTTGGACTTATCCACATTTTGGTTTTAAATATAAAAGGACGACAGCCCGATCTGGATGGCACATAAAGCCAGACTGCTCCTGTCATTATCGGTGATATAATATACTTTTCTTTCCAGGCCATTGGCCGGGTAAGCAGAATTAACAGAAATGTAAGACCAGCTACAACAAATCAGCTTGTCATGGTTTTACAGGTTGGAGATTTCAAAATCCAGGAGTTTTTTAGGATGAATATCAAGGCCTTTGGCAAGTTCAAAAATCGTAGACAAGGTAATATTGAATTTCCCATGCTCAATCTTGGAAATATTGCTATCATCCAATGAACAATTGTAGGATAACTGGAGAAGTGATAATTTTTTTCCTTCACGAATTTTTCGAAGATTATCACCAAACCTTTCTTTTAATAAGTCGATTTCTTTTTCAGTCATAGGATTCTTAATTAATATTTAACCAAGATGGCTCTATTTTAAAAACATTTCACGGTAATATATTACCGTGTTTCAAATTAATTTGTATTTTAGTCTTTCAGGTATCACACAATCGCATTTTTCACTATCCATATTCAGTCATGTCATTGATGCTACATTCACATATCAGGCGAAGCCTCACTTTTTACCAGCTAAGCGGGTATGCCCTTTCATTGTTCAGAAGGCAGATGGATAAAAAGCCGAAAAATCCTGTTTAGTCCAATCTCCCCCCGCCCCCCAGGGGGTCATTTCCATCTTATTTATTTCACTTAGTGTGTCTATTGTAGCCTTTCCTGTAAAGGGTACTTAGAAGCATTACAAACTAACATGTTTATGAAAAATCTGCTGTTTACAGCTACAAGCATTTTATTGCCCATACTATACGGTTGGGCACAGCCTGGATCAGTACGCCCACTTCACATTGGAGACACTGTTCCTGGCCAGCATCTCAAAAATAATATTAAATACCCCGTTTCTACTATCCATATCCGTGTACAAAACCCTTCCGGCAAAGTTCTGGAAGGTGCTGCACTTCGTTTATTAAAAGCTACTACTCTTGCTGTTACCAATGCTGCTGGCAAGGCATCCATGGTTATTGGCCAAACAGATACCCTAACGATTACGCATATCGGCTACAATAGTAAGCGTGAATATGTAGACCCAGCCAATAAACAGGAGCTAATCATAACCATGATGCCAACCGCAACTATATTGGAAGAGGTAACCGTCAACACTGGGTACCAGTATGTTCCCAAAGAAAGGGCAACCGGAAGCTTTGCGCAAATAGATAACTCCTTATTTAATCGTAGTGTTTCAACCAACATACTTGACAGGCTAGAAAGCATTGTACCTGCCTTGCTGGTAGATAAAAGAACAATTAACAACACTGCTAGCCTGAGCAATATGACCATCCGGGGATTGTCAACTTTTTTTTCAGGCACTTCACCGCTGGTAGTAGTAGACAATTTCCCTTACGATGGCAATCTGTCCAACATTAACCCCAATGATGTAGAATCTCTAACTATTTTGAAAGATGCTGCCGCTACCTCTATTTGGGGTGCTAAAGCTGGCAATGGTGTGATAGTAATCAACACCAAGAAAGCTGCGTATAATCAGCCCTTACGTATTACCCTCAACGCCAATACTACTATTCAGCAAAAACCAAACCTATGGTACTTGCCACAAATGAAAACCGATGATTTCATCAACCTGGAACAGTTCTTATTTGACAAAGGGTTTTATAATGCGACTCTTACCAACATGTTCAGCAGGCCAGTAGTTTCTCCAGTGGTGGAGCTACTTGCCCGGCAGCGTAGTGGCGTTATTAGCCCTGCCGATGCATCGGAAGCTATTAACTCTTTACGGACTATAGATGTGCGTAATGATTTCTATAAACATTTCTGTGCTCTCGCTTTGAAAAACCAATATTCTCTTTCACTCAGCAGCGGTAACAATACTATGAATTATCTATTTTCAGCAGGCTACGATGAAAACCGCAATAACAATAATCTGCGAGGCAACCAGGACCAGCGGCTTACACTTCGTTTTGCCAATAGCATAAAGTTTACTCCTAAATTGGAACTGCAAACAAGCCTTACCTATGCACTCCAACAAATACAAGCAAACAGCCCTGGCGGTTATGGGGCCATCAATACCGGAAGCGGAAAATCGACCCTCTATCCCTATGCACAGCTTGCAGATGTTCACGGTAATCCGTTGAGTATTGCCAAGGACTATAGAGCTGCCTATACCGATACAACTGGTGCTGGTAAACTGTTGGATTGGAAATACCGCCCCTTGGCAGAACTTGCCCTTACCGATAACCAAACAAGGATGCAGGATGTGCTTTTGAACATTAATGCTCGTTACACCATCAACTCATGGCTCAATGCTGAGATTAAATACCAATATGAAAATGCGAACAATACAAACCGCATTCACTATACCCCGGATGCTTACCTAACCCGCAACCTGGTAAACCGTTTTACACAAATCAACGGCTCTACCGTTAAACGTGTTATTCCATTGGGGGGTATACTGAACAACAGTAGTGGATCAATGATTGCGAATGACATACGACTGCAATTAAACCTAAACAAAGACTGGCAGGGAAAAAACAAAATAACAGCGCTTGCCGGAGCTGAAATGAGGCAGGCTGCTTCAAAAGCCAATGGCTATAGAGTGTATGGGTACAACGACGCTATTCTTACTTATGCTAATATGGATTATACAACCCCATATCCCATATATGGTGGCCTTTCTGGTAACAGTTTCATACCCTCTTCGCTTTCTTTCAACGACTACTTGAATCGCTTTGTATCGGTGTATGCCAATGCTGCTTATACAGGTAATAATAAATATATTGTATCAGCCAGTGCCCGCAAAGACGCTTCCAACTTGTTGGGAGTGAGCACCAACCTGAAGGGCGTGCCTTTATGGTCAGCAGGATTGGCATGGGTAGCTTCAACCGAAGATTTCTACAAAGTAAAATGGCTCCCCTACTTGAAGCTGCGTTGCACATATGGTTATAGCGGTAATACCGATAACAACCGGTCGGCTTATAGTACCATTTCTTATGCCACATTCCCTAATTACCTTACTAATTTGTTTTATAGCAATATAATTAATCCGCCAAATCCTTCTTTGAGTTGGGAAAAGATCACTACGCTCAATATTGGCATTGATTTTCACACCAAAGAAAGAAGATTAAGTGGCAGTATAGAGTTCTATAGCAAAAATGCCAGGAATCTTTTGTCACCTACGCCCGTAGACCCCTCCACAGGCTTTAGCAGGCTTACCCTCAACAAAGGAGAAATTGATGGTAATGGCATTGATATAGAATTACATACGCTGAATACAAGAGGACGTTTACAATGGACTACTGATCTGCTGTTTAGCTATACTAACCACACCGTAAAGCGTTATTCAGGCAATGTAGCTTCTGCAAGCGCTTATGTTGGCTCCGGATTGGGATTTAGTCCTCTTGAAGGGAAGTCTGCATACACCTTGTTCAGTTACCAATGGTCAGGCCTTGATGCCGCTACCGGCGATCCACAAGGATACCTTAACAAACAGGTAACTAAAGATTACCTGGGAATTCAAAGAGCACCTATTGCCGACCTTGTAGCTCATGGTCCTACATTGGCACCTTATTTTGGTGCCTTGCGAAACACCATCGCTTGGAAACAGTTATCATTATCCGCCAACATTACGTATAGGGTGGGATATTTTTTCAGAAGAAACACTATTCATTATACCAACCTGTTCAACTTATGGGCAGGGCATACGGATTATGCTTTTCGATGGCAACAGGTGGGTGACGAGTTGCAAACAAATGTTCCTTCACTAACGTACCCAGCTAACTATAACCGCGATGACTTTTATACTAACTCAGCCATTACAGTAGAAAGGGGAGATCACATACGCCTGCAAGATATAAGATTAGAATACGGTTTTCAGAATAAAACTTTTACTAAGCACCCTTTTCAAAATATACAGCTATATATGTATGCAGCAAATCTTGGTATCCTTTGGAGGGCTAATAAAGCTGGGCTTGACCCTGACTATGCGTCAGGCTATGGCTATCTGCCGCCTACTACTAGTTTTTCACTGGGTATCAAAACAACCATTCAACCCGTAAAATAAATATCATGAAACAAATACATCGATCTTTTTATTTCATCGAGTGCCTGCTACTGGTGGGTGCCCTCACCATGATGTTGGGCTCCTGTACAAAATTCCTGGACGCAAAACCTAACAAACAATTGGTTGTGCCGCAAACACTGCAGGACCTACAATCCCTGGCGGATAATGTATCTGTATTGAATGGTAGTGACCCGTCTGTACTGGAAATATCGGCCGACAGCTATTATATTACTTCTTCTGACTTTGCTGCGGGCACAGTTAATGATCGTAATAATTATCTGTGGGATGGTACAGCTACCTACTATAATAACTGGTTTAATCCATATAAAAGTATACTATATGCTAACCTTATACTTGAAAATCTCCCTCGTGTCAACACCCATACAAACGATTCAGTTTATAACACACTGAAAGGAGGCGCTTTATTCTTCAGAAGCTGGTATTTCTTTTCAGCAGCTCAATTGTATGCTTTACCATATACCTCTGTCAATGCTGCAAAACCAGGTATTCCTCTACGACTGACTGCAGGCGTAGATACGAGATCGGTCAGGGCTACCGTAGCAGAAACGTATCAGCGAATTGTTGCAGACCTGAAAGAAGCTGTAAGCATACTTCCCATAAATACGGGATATAAAACAAGACCCAATAAAATAGCTGCTTATGCTGCATTGGCAAGGGTATACCTGGCTATGGAAGAATATGCCTTAGCAGGCCTTTATGCAGATTCAGTTATTCAGCGTTATAATACACTTCTTGATTATAACAAAGTGAATGCTACGGCAGCCATACCATTTGAAGCACTTCATTCAGAAATAATATTCCATTGTATGAGCCAGGGCGCAGGTATACTTTCTCCTTCTCGTTGTAAAGTAGATTCAACATTGGTCTCTTTATATGATGGAGATGACTTGCGCCGTAATATCTATTTTCAAAATAATAATAACGGAACTTTTGGATTTAAGGGCAGCTACTCCGGAACGCTCTACGGAACCTTTTTCACGGGGCTTGCTACAGACGAAATGTACCTTATACGCGCAGAAGCTTTTGCTAGAAATGGGAAAGCAGGAAACGCTATCAATGACCTGAACACTTTGCTTGTTAATCGATACAAAAATGGAACCTTTAGAAGTATAATAGTTACAACAGCTGATGATGCTTTACAAAAAGTGCTGACGGAGAGGAAAAAAGAATTGTTGTTCCGTGGTACTCGATGGAGTGATCTGCGTCGGTTGAATCGTGACACAAAGTTTGCCATAACGCTTAAGAGGATAGTAGATAACCAAACTTATTTTTTACTACCAGATGACAAGCGCTATGTATTGCTAATACCGCAGGAAGTAATTGAATTAACGGGAATATCCCAGAACGAAAGATGAACCATCATTCAACACAAGTTTATGAAACAACTGATTTGGATATTATTGTTAACAATGAGCTTACTGAAAAGCTTACAGAACTATGCACAAGAACCTACGGAAGCATTGCGAATAGGCGATCGTTGCCCTGATTGGGTATTAAAAAATGTAAAGAATGCCGCTAGCGATACTCTTGCAATAAGTTCGTTAAGAGGAAAACTGATATTGCTTGATTTTGGCACTACAACATGCCCTCCTTGCATGCAATTGCTTCCATGGCTTGACTCGACGCAACAAGCATTGCACCATAAGTTGCAAATACTAATGGTTACGCCAGAAAGCACAGAGAGGGTACAACAGTTTTTATCAACGCATCCATTAGGGCGTTCTATAA
The DNA here is from genome assembly GCA_041798205.1 of Sediminibacterium sp. Taxonomy (GTDB): domain Bacteria; phylum Bacteroidota; class Bacteroidia; order Chitinophagales; family Chitinophagaceae; genus Sediminibacterium. The sequence continues at coordinate 59,763 of JBHCAK010000007.1, read as the reverse complement.
GCATCCCTATTGTGGCAGCAGATACGCTTTTAAAAACTGTCTTTCCTCATCTATCTATCCCGCACGAGGTATGGATAGATGGTAATGGCATAGTAAAAGCAATAACGGGACATGAGTATATGACAAACGAGAATATACACACTATGTTAAAAGGGAAGAATGTTCATTGGCCGGTAAAGTCAGATATCATATTTGACTTTGAAAATAATTTGTTAACCATAAATGAAGGAATTGCAAGGGGTAGAAAACCTGCTAATTTGTATTATTCAACCCTTACAAACCGAATGGCAGATATGATTCGCAGAGGCAACAAAACTAAGCATCAAAATTATGTAAAGACTACTTTGATAAATTATTCTGCTTTAGAATTGTATTTGCGAACATGGAAACTATTTGATCCGCCTTATCCATCAAACAGAGTTGTTATAAAAAATATCAAAAAAGAACAGTTTATCTGGGACGAAAAAAAAGAGCTAAAGGCAGCATGGAGTGAGAAAAATACTTATTGTTATGAATCGGTGTTGCCAGCAGGCACCACTGAAAATCAAATTTTGAGAAAACTGAGGGCTGATCTGGATCAATACCTTAATGTTAACAGCTGCTTTCGAAAAATAATGATGGATTGTTGGATTATTCGGTCATTGCCTGGTAAAGAGAGTAGTTTTGCGAAATCCAATCTGGATAAACCTAAAGGGGTTAAGTCATTGCCCATAACTTTGCATGGTTTGATATTTCAATTGAATAGAACATATGGCTACCCCCCGATGATTGATGAGACTGGCAAACAAACTGATATGTCAATTTACGTTAGTGATGGTTCTATTTATAAAGAAGTAAATTTTTTGTTGTTACGGGAACAATTGATGGCAAATGGCCTCACAGTAGAAAAAGGGAAAAGAAAGATTGAAATGATGATAATTGATGGGAACATAACTAAATAATAAAATTGGGAGAGTCTTTAGCTCTCCCAATTTTATTATTTAACTTCCTTTCAAAATGACATTAGCGGACTCATGGGTGCCGCTGGCAAGATTGGCACGTATTTCCTCTTTCAGAGCATCTGTTAAAATCGGCCTTCCAGTGCTTCCATCTTGTTGAGCTTTTATTATGCATACCTGTGTTGCCCCTAAACAAGTAGGAGGCGTACCGGTAATCAAAGTATAGCTCGTAGAAACATACGGATCGGGTCCTGCGTACTGAAATTGTTCAATTACCTGATAGGAGGATGCTGGAGCCTTTATTGCTTTAAAGGCTAGCACAGTAGCTGCGCCAACTAACAGTACAACCGCCAGAACAGCTATTTTTATTTTTTTCATAAATCAATGCTACTTTTATAATCTCAAAAAGCAGCAAAAACTTTAAGGTAAAAAATAAAGCCTAAACATGCTTGCGACCACACAATATGTTCAGGTTTTTATTGGTGCAGGCTTTTATTTTTAGGCCGGCTACCGGTGAAACAATCTACCTACTCTTTTGCAGGTTTTCGGTTTACTCCCTGTTATGCGCATAAAACAATACCTTGTTTTTGAATTAATTACCAACAGACTGGTATTCGAATTCAAAAACAAGGTATTTCGCAAAAATTATGAGTGCAGAAGAATTTGTTATGCGTACATGTTCATTCTTCGCTTGTCCTGCATGTATAGGGTGTATGCCCATACAACTTTTTGAAAGCTGTACAGAAATTACTGATGTTGCGGTAACCAGCTTTATGACTGATCACCTTCATAGGAATACCGGTATTTTCCAACTCATACTTTGCCTGTTGAAGCCTTTCTGTTCTGATATACTCACGTATATCAAGCCTCAACATTTCAGCAAAGCCAATTGATAATTTACGTTGGCTCAATCCTACCTGCTTAGCCAGCTCCCCAACTGTAAACAACTGATGAATATCTTTATCGATGATATTTTTTGCCGCTATTACCGCCTCTATTTCCGACATGGAAAGCAACTTCTGCGTAGTTTTTTCGGGTACCCTTTGCATAGCATATAACAACGAAGTAAGCAAAACAGATTGTGTTGTATCAGCGTCATCATTAATTTTACAATTGAGTAATTGATGAATCAGGTACAACACTCTGTTATTGGCTTTTCTTATTTCAGGAAACAAGGTGGCGACCCACGTTCTGTTAATCAAACCGTTCTCCATTTGCAATTCCAGTAAACTAACGAATTTGAAGCCCTGCATATAAGCGGGCGTGCAATGTACCAATACTACCAGGTATTTTCCTCCATTTAACCCAAATACTGAATCAATATAAGGAAATGCATAAAACTGTACCACTTTTCCTTTAATCAGTATTTCACGATCTCCCAACCTGTCGTCGGAAAGAGAAATACTTCCCTGTAAGTTCAAAATAGCCACGCCAAATGGTTGCCTGCTTTCTATGCTGAAAACCGCAGCCCTTTGCACATCGGCATGTATTACCTGCACTATACAGCCATCAATTTCTTTTTGCTGCAATAATATTTTACAGTAGTCCAGTTCGATATAACTGGGGTCAAAACCTTCTACCAGTGATGCCTCATATAATGCAGGTATCTTATTCGACAGAGGAATTACTACGCTCCTGTTGATCGGGGAAATTACAAAATGAGTTAAATTTTGGTTTGTCATAACGCACAACATAGCGAACTATTTTTAGTTACCACAAAAAGTTATGCGCACTTGTATAAGATATGATTGTCCTACTCTGTAGGCAAAAGTGATTTTGCAACTATTTTAACAAATGAGTATGTGATGGCCCATTTATAAAGTAAGATAATTTTGCTAAAATTAATAAATGCCAGCCTAAGCATTGGCGACATAACAATTTGAATTTTATATTCGGGATAACAGGAGATGAGTTTGAAAATTTAGTATCACAAATTGCAGTATAAAAATTGAAAATAATTTGTAAATGTAAGCTAATCAATATTATTTATGCAGAATTAAGAGCAACGACAAAACGCTTGTTAATTTTAAACTTTGAAAACGTAGGAAAAGAAGGATGTATAGAAACGCAAATTGTATCTGCGCAATAAACGAATATGTAACAATTATAAAATACAGACCATGATAGTTGAAATACGCAAGGCCAAAGAAGAAGAAATTGACACATTGCTGGATTTTGAAAAAGGAATAATAGAAGCTGAAAGACCTTTCGATGATACTTTAAAAACCGGTGAGATTCATTACTATGACCTGATTGATCTGATTAAATCAGATAAGGCAGAAGTTTTAGTAGCGGTAATTGACAAGGAAATAGTAGGCTCTGGTTATGCCAAAATTGTACCCGCTAAACCCTACCAGAAATTTACCGAATATGCTTACCTGGGTTTCATGTATGTTAAGCCATTATTGCGCGGACAAGGCATCAACCAAAAGATATTACAGGGACTTATTGACTGGGCCCAAAAGCGTAACATAACGGAAGTACGTCTTGATGTCTACGATGAAAATATTGCAGCAAAAAAAGCATATTTAAAAGCAGGATTTACACCTAATTTACTTGAAATGCGAATTGATATTAAAGGCAAACCGATTGTGTAAGCTTATCAATAAGATAAGTGGCTCCATTTCAAAATATCAGATGTTGATGATTGAAAGACCTGAAACTCCCAATAACCAACATCTGATGATTTCCTACTAAAACTTCACATAGAGCGATAAATTCACCACCCTTCCATCCATCGGTGCCCATATTTCGGGGAAACTGGGATTGGTATAGGGTGGGAACACCACCACATTGTTTTTATTCTGCCGGTAATCGAAGAGGTTTTCACAGTTCAACACCAATGATGCCTTGCCTATATTGTAACGCATCATGGCAGCAGCAAATACATAGGGTGTAGTGGTTTGTCCATTATCTAAATACTGTACGCCGGTATAGGCCGTTTCAAAACCTGCCCTGAATTTTTCACTGAACTCATAAGCAATGACTGTTGCCAGCTTGTGACGCGCAATCAGGGGAAGATTGGTATGCGCCAGATTGTATTTTCTTTTGGCATCGGTATACACATAACCCAGGTAAATCTCCAGCTGATCCTCTCTTGCCTGCACATAGGTTTCAAAACCAGTGGTTTCAATGGGCGCTGCAGCATTCCGGTAATAGAGTATGGCTGGGGACGTACCCGTGCTGTTCAATAACAGGGGATGGTTGATACGGTTGTAAAAGAACGACTGGTTGAAAGTCAGGTTCCACTCGCCAAACTGCTGCTTGTAATTGACATCGAAATTGGCGCCGGCCGATCTCTCTGCTTCAATACCCGCTGTATAACCGGAGAGGTAACGATAATCTCTTTCGTCCAGTTCGGCATTGAAAAGAGTAGGGGTTTTATAGCCCAGCCCGCCACCCAAACGCATGGTAACATAGCGACTCGCTTTATACATGAGCGAAAGACGTGGCAATACAAATGTGCCGTAACGGTTGCTTACATCTGCCCGTACACCGCTTTGCAGGGTAAAGCCATTGGCGAATTTCCAATCGTCCTGGGCAAAAAAACCAAGTGTATGGGTTGTTTCGTTGGGCACCAGGCTGCTGTCGGGCTGCTGCTTCTTAAAATCATCCCCATTGAAATTGACACCCATTACATAATTATGATGGCCCTTCTTTTGTGCATAGGCCACTTCGCTGTACCAGGTAAACTGGTTGCCTTTCATGCCAAATACATTGGTGGTTACATCCCTGCTGAAAAAACTGGTACTGGCTTTGGCCGTAAGCTGTGCCTGGTTGGCCAGCCGCTGCTCCCAGATAATATCCGCCACATTGCGCAGACTTTTATTCTGTATGAAGAACTGGTTCTGCGGCGTGACAGTTTTGTCCAGCACTTTCATATCGCCACCCTTGCGATCTTCATAGCTAAAGGTATAACCCAATATAACGGTTGATTTGTCGCCTCCGTATAAGAATACACGCGGATGAACGAATACGCTTTTTACCTGGGGTACATCGGAAAAACCATCCTTGTTCACGTCTACGGCATCTTGCTGTGTACCGCCTGCAAAAAAAGTATAACCAGCCTGCTTATTTCTTCCGGAGAAGAAAAAGTTCAGGTTGTTTTCTTTAAGTGTAGAGCGGTTGAGCGTAAAACTCCTTTCAGGAGATCCCAGCTTTGGTTTTTTAGATACCAGGTTCAACATACCGGCAATGGCACCGCCGCCGTATAATGTGGAACTGGAACCTTTCACCAATTCTACCTGTTGCAGGTCAAGCGGGGGTATCTGTAAAATGCTGAAGCTACCCGAATAGCCACCGAACAAGGGCATCCCATCGCGCAATAGCTGGGTATATTTACCTTGCAGACCTTGTATGCGCATATCGGCATTACCGGTTGCTGCATTGGTTTGTTGTATTTGTATGCCGGCGATATCGCCCAGCAAGCTGGCAATATTGCCAGGTTTTATGCCATTCTCTTCGTGCATTTCCTCGGCGCCCAATACTTCTACTTTGGTGGGTAAATCTTCTATGCGCGAGTTGGTACGTGAAGAGGAAACCACAATTACTTCTGAAGAGCCTTCAAAAGGTTTGGAAGCAGTGTGTTTAGTGGTATCCCTGGTATTGACCTTAACAGTGTCTTTGATTTCCTGCGCAAACAGGTTCGCGGCCGGTATGAGCAGGAATGATAATAACAGTATATTTTTCATGTTCTTTTGTTCTACGTGCTTTGAATAGCCCCCGGTGTTTTTTGTGCGGGAGCCAGGTTGTAAGGCCCAGGCATAACAAGGCCATTACGAAAATATTTTTTATGGTTTATTTTATTTGGTAAACCAGCTGATCAGATGCTGGATGACATAATTATTCTAATGTCATTGATTCAGGGAATCATGCAGGGAGATATTAAACAATGGCAGGGGGATGGAATATGCCGGGATGGTATTCCTGGGGTGTACAGGCTGAATTAATCACCGGTACCAGTGTTGCAGGAACAAGGGGTTGTTCCAGGGTTATTTCGGTAACAGGCTGTTGGTACAGGGTTCCGGTTTGTATTTGAACCAACAGGTTGGCGTCGCCGGGTTGTTTGGGCTGGGACGAATGATGTTCCGGTTCTTTCTCTAACCCAATACCGGCCGATAGAAAATTCTCGGCAATGAACTCTACAAAATCAGTGTCATCATCCTGGATAAGGCAGTGGTGATAAACGGCCTGTAAAGATTTCACATCATCAAAATTGGCATAAGGCATTACCAGGGTAGATAATGAAAACAATGCCAGTGTTACTATGATGAGTGTTTTTTTCATTGAAGGGAAGGTACGTACTAATCTTTATCCGGGCATCCGGGATATGTATTTTTCAATTTCTTTAACCTGGTCGATCACCTGCTTGGTGGTAGGTTTACAGGCTTTGGCTTTACGGAAAAAATCTTTGGCAGCGCGGAACTCTCTTTTGTTCATGAATATCTGGCACATGCTCAGGTAAGCCACTGCCTCACTTTCTTTATCTGGAATGCCGGCGCGGATGGCGGCACGGATATAAGATTCTCCTTGTTTAAGATCGCCACGTTGCATGGCCATCATACCCAGTTGCAGTTTATTGGCTCCTTCAGCTTCAGGCATGGGAGCGCCCAGTTCAGTGCTTTTTTTCAGGTGCTTTTCTGCCGTATCAAAATCCTGCTTCATCATGGCCAGGTTGCCCTTGATGGTATAATAGGTAGAACGAACCGGCTTATACAACAGGTTCGGAAACCAGATGGTATCGAGAATTTTCTCCACTTCTTCAATATTGCCTTGTTCCATGGGTTCCTGGATAAGGCGGAGCGGACCAATGAAAAAATGGCTCAGCAAGCCTATAACGGCAACAAAATACAGTGGGAAAGTAGGCCAAAAACCGGCTCCGGTAACATTGAGCACCACGGCCAGTACCAATAGCAACAAACTCAGCCAGAAACGATATTTGATGATGATATTATAAAACTTCATAGCTCATTTTGAGGCTGCAAAGATAGGGGAATGGCTCAATGGCTGGCTAGTCCCTTGCGTCATTGATTTCGATCCAGTATCCATCGGGGTCTTGCAGCCATATCTGCAAGATTCCATCGGGTCTTCTGGTGATGGCGCCCTGTTTACCCGATACATCTTCCCATTTGAAGTGGAATTCTTTGAGTTTTTCTGTAAAAGCCCTTACCGAGGGTACGCTAAAGCAAATATGATTGTTCTTGAAATAGGTTTTTGGGGCATCGGCACCCTGGATAATGTGCAGGGCGCTGTGCAAACCAGTGCGCATCCAGATATGTTTGCCGTCATGGAAGGGTTCGGGAATGGTGTCGAGGCCAATGATGTTCTGGTAAAAGTCGCCCGATTTCTGCAGGTCAGTTACAAAAATAGCCAGGTGGTTGATGGTGGCTTTAAGACGGTTGTCTTGTGCTATGGCAGATTGTAAGCATAAGCACAACAACGCGCCTGAAAAAGCAGTTAACAGGTATTTGCGGTTCATTTTCATCGGTTTAGCCTACAAATTACGCAATCGTCTCTTCAAATCGTTTATTCTCCAAATAGAAATCAGATATTCTCCTTTTTCGAATAGGATAATCTATTATTTTTGCACCCTCTGAAATAACAAAAGCCTTGTATTTCAGAGGTTTGATCCTGGTCCCGTAGTTCAATGGATAGAATAGAAGTTTCCTAAACTTTAGATACAAGTTCGATTCTTGTCGGGACTACTTCGTCCGCCGAAGCTTCAGCGAAGGCGGTCAGTAAAAAGGTTAAAAACCCGCATGAATATTGATTTATGCGGGTTTTTTGTTTCTGGTTGGCATAACCTAACAAATAATAACCCGCTTATGCAACCGCTAAAAAGACTGCAGAGAGGAGACAAATGCAAACTTTTCTTTTTGTCCCCTTTTTCCGCTGAAACCCTTACTGGTATTGAGTATTAGCGAAAACTCCTCCCGGTATTCGGGAGTTCGATACTCATTTTTTGCGAAAGCCAGTTTTTTTGAAAATATCGAACTCAGGGTCTGAAGTTGAATTACCGGCTTTGCTATAATTTAGAAACAAGAAATCGTAAATTTATCCTGACAACCAATAACTATTAAGATGGATAATAAAAGAAGATATAAAAAGTGTCTTGCAATTTTCGTTTTCTCCCTTTTATTAGGTCTTTCTTCTTTCCCAGCAATGGCTCAAAAAAAAGCGAACCCCGGCGAGATGTTTCGTGATTGCCCGGAATGCCCGGAGATGGTAATTATTCCGGCTGGAACATTCACCATCGGCAGCCCGGAAACGGAAGAGGGACGAACGGCATTTGAAGGTCCTTTGAAAAAAATAAGCATCCGAAAAATTGCTGTCAGTAAATTTGATATCACTCGTGGACAGTGGGCGGCTTTTGTGAAAGCTACCAATAGGCCAACTATTGGAGGCTGTGCATGGAGCGGCTTTAGTGATTCCACGCGAAAGCCCTGGGAAGGCAACCCCGATGCCTCGTGGCAACATTTGGGTTTTCCGCAGGATGACAACCATCCCGTTGTTTGCATCAGTTGGTATGATGTACAGGACTATGCAATATGGCTCAGTCAAAAAACTGGAAGCAGATACAGGTTATTGACGGAAGCAGAATGGGAATATAGTGCAAGAGCAGGGACGACCACCACTTTCCCGTGGGGAAACTTAGCCGATCATGAACACGCCAATTATGGTGCTGATTCAGGATGGACGGGGCTTGCATCCGGCAGGGATAAATGGATATATACCTCACCGGTTGGTTCATTTCCTCCCAACGCATTCGGTCTTTATGATATGGCCGGTAATGTACTTCAATATACAGAAGATTTTTTTTCGGACTCCTATTCGCAACTGCCTCAGGATGGTTCAGCATATAAACAGGACAGCTTGCTGAACATGACCGGACGGTTCAAATGGATGAGTGGAAAACGTTCCTCTTCCTTCAGGATTGCCCGCGGAGGTGATTGGGGAGACCCACCAATGATGATTCGCCCTGCCGATCGCAACTGGGCGCCAGGACCCGGCTTCACTCTCGAAAACTATCGCAGTGGCGGCGTTGGATTTCGAGTAGCTAAAGAATTGTAGTATCGTAAATGAGTGTTTAGGCTGGTTACACGAGTCAACTTCAACTTTTGGCTGCAAAAATCAAATCGCATTTATTGTCCGTTGACGAGCCTTTCAGTAAGCAGGTCATTGTTCTTATTTTATCAATTCTTCGTGAAGTAAGTTGAAACGGTTAGCCAGATGCTGGGGCATAGAAGTATCAAGACTACCCAGTTGTATGCTAAAGTGACGCAAAACAAGATCAGTAATAATATGAACGAACTAAAAGGCCGGCTACATTCTCAGATGAGGCAAATCAGTATAAACGAATAATTTGTTATGTTTTTCACTAAAAATATAACAGATATGGAACCGGTTATTAGATCAGAATCAGTTGCCTGTCGGGCAGTTATAAAATACAAGCCTTGTGGCAAAACTCGAACGTTGGGTATCAGCTTAAGTTATCACCTTATTGAAAACTCAATTTCTTTTCATAAACTTGACTAATCATGACCTACCAGGTTGACATATTAAATCCAAAGGCTGACAAATTACTGCGAGACCTTGCAGATTTGAAATTAATCGCCCTCACAGAGGCTTCGAGCGATCCATTTATGAGCGTTATCAAGCGCCTACGCAAAAAGGCTTCGGCGAAACCACCGACTTTAGAAGAGATTACAAAAGAGGTAGAAAATGTAAGGTCAAAAAGGTATGCCGGCAAAAGCAAAGCATAAGTTAATCATTGACACAAACCTTTGGATAAGCTTTCTGTTAACCAGTGATTATTCAAAAGTAGACCCTCTGTTTGCTGACAACAGTATTAACTTCTTTTTAGCCAGGAATTACTTGACGAATTTATTGAAGTCGCAGAGCGGCCGAAATTCAGAAAATATTTTTCATTAAGTGATCTACAAGATTTGCTGAAAATTCTGAGGGCAAAAGCGGAGTTTATTACTGTGACTTCAGTAATTGACATTTGTCGCGACCCAAAAGATAATTTTCTTTTAGCTTTAGCCCACGATGGATATGCAACACATTTACTAACTGGCGACAAAGATCTTTTGGTCTTAAAAAAAGTTGGTAAAACAAAGATTCTTACGATTACAGAATATGTCTCTAAAAAGTAGCACGACCGCCCTACAATCGGATTTGAAACATGGATGAATTATCCTTAATCAGCATCTTCTCCGACATCTATACAATCTATTCCTTTAACCGAGATACTAATGAACCGATTTGTATTTAAATCTACTTTCCAGGCTTTGATAATATTCTTGATATAAGGTCCCGTCGTGGGTTTCGCTAACGCAACAATGTGTCCGTCTTTCTTTTTATCAACTCTACACCCCATTATTATGACCTGGGTGTTGCTTTCTGTCTTGCCGATATCAAGAACCGCTAATATTTTACTAGATGAAGGCGCAATGAATTTGGTAAGCAAGATTATCACATTGCTGCCATCGGATATTTCAGTAAAGCCAGTTCGATTATTTACCGAGTTCTCTATTAAATTGCCTGCTGTTACTTTGTAGTTTTTAAATACTCCTATCTCATTAATTTGTTTATAGACTTTTCCTATAACTGCGCTTTGATCTTTAGGAATAGGTTGACTTAGAACCGGAAAAAAATTTCCTAGTAACAAAATGTGAAGCAATTTTTTTTTCATTTCATAATTTTTATTACATGTAAGAATGTTTAGAAATTCAATCCGCCCGCTTTCAAATGACCTATTGTTGCACAGATATTCCCGTTATCAGATTTGTGTTGACATCATATTCAAAAAGTAAAGTCATATCAACAGGCCCTACGGAAGAATTCATGAGAGAAACAAATACTTGACCTGCGGATTGTTTATTTGCCCAAGAAGTAGGAAACATATTGATAACAGAGCTAACCTCACATGGGTAACATTCAGGGGAAGCTTACATATGGGGTAAATAGATAAATGGTTTAAGTTTTATAACTTTATAATTGAACCTAAATTAAGCATTCTTTTTTCCTAATCCGTCAAACCTTTGCCATTTAAAATATTTGGGATACATTTTTCTATTCTTGCTTCTCTTGTTGCAGCTTGCTTGGCTTGGGAGAAGTAAAACAAATAACCTCTTTGCCTGCCCGGTGTTAATGCTTCAAATGCTTTTTTTACTTTTAGATTTTTTTGTAAAACAATTTTAAACTCATCAATCATTTTATATTCGGCAGTAGTTTTCATTTTAACTTTCAATCCTGCTTTTTCTGCATCAATGGCTTGTTTAATGTATGATTTTATAACCGCTTTTTGCTTCTCAATTTCTTTTACATTGGTAAACCGTAGCTGCCTTGTTGCCTGCATATTTTCTGATGGTGCAACCAACAACTTCTTTTCATCTTTTAATAACGAGCCTTTAAAAAACATGATGGCACAATATTCTTTAAAGCCGTGTATCAACACAACATTACCGCCATCATTAAATGCATAACATGGCCAACCCCATTTCAATTCTTCTTTGAAATCAAATTCAAGAATAATTTTTCTTAAGGCATTATATTCTGTTTGCCATTTAGTTTCTTTATTAAAAATAAAATCTACTTTGGGGTTTATTGTTTTCATCTTTGTAAAACTTTAAAATTACTATTAATGCTTAATAATATTAAACATCCAGCGAATGCCAAAGCGGTCTTTGCATGTGCCCCAGTAACCCCAAAACTCATCATGTGGCGGCACGCCATCTGTAGTTCCTTCTGAAAGACCTGCATATAATTTATCCGCTTCTTCTTTTGTATCAGGGTTTAAGTTGATGGTAAAATTATTTCCTTCAACTAATTTTTGCCCCAAGCTTTCAAGCATATCTGTTCCCATAATTTGTATGCCGGTAAGTATGGGTAATGCCACATGGGCCACTTTGTTTTCGTCTTCATCAGATAATGTTATTCCTTTATGTGGAGGAGCATCCTTAAATCGCATGATTGGATTTGAAAACTCTGTTCCAAAAATTTTTTTGTAATGATTGAATGCTTGTTCTGTTTTGCCCTGAAAGTTTAAATAAATTGATACGCTTGCCATAGTAATTGTTTTTAATAATTAAAAAGATTGTTTGATTTAGTGAGCAAAAGTTATTTTTAAGCTTTTGATGCTATGAAAAACTGTTGCCGATTAATAAAAAACTCTACCATTTTTTAAGTACTGAAAATTATTGTTTTGCAGAAACTATTTTTCTATCGGCTGGTCTGTAATACCATGATACAACTATTAAAACTAAAAGTGTCATGGATGGTAAATAATCGTTAGCTGAATGCCCCGCAGCGAGGTGCGAATAGGCTGCACCGCTCATTGCAAAGACCAAACCTGCATACGCCCATTCTTTTACTAAAGGAAATTTTGGAACTACTATTGCAATGCAGCCTAAAATTTTCCATAAGCCAATAAGTGTTAAAAGATACAAGGGATAACCTAATCCCTGAAAAAGGGCTATGCTCCATTTTGCATGAATGGTTTGTCCAATGCCGCTTGGCAACATGCCGAATACAATTAATACGGTGGCAACCCAGTAAATAATTTTGTTTCTCTTTGTCATGTTTTTTTAATTTAATCAATAATTCTTCCAGTTTGTTATGAGCTATACTAATGCCATGCCTGAAAGGGAGTTTAAGTAAGGCATCTCTTTGCTCTAATGATTGAAAAATTTGATGAGATGTTAATCTAGAAGTATCATCAGTTGATTTTTCAAAATCTATAACTTCAAGTTGGACACCGAAGGGCGTATTCTCAAATTCATAAGTGCGAATGATTTTTATATTTTCAATTATCGAATGAATTGCTCCATTAAATTTATGCTTCACCCCATTACTTGCTGTGGTTTCAAATTGAAAACTTCCGTGATTTTTATTTTCAAGTTTTATAACTTTCGTTCCCATCCATTGTTCAATAATTTCAGGCTTTGTGTATGCATTGAATAATAACTCCACAGGCAAATCAAAGTCACGGGTAATAAAAATGTCCTGTCTGCCTTCTTCGGCATGCACTTGTGTTTTTAGTTCCATATTATTTTTTTGCCTTTCATTTTTTCATAACAGTTTCTAATTTGTTAAACCTGTCGTCCCACATTTTGCGGAACGGTTCAATAAAGTTTGCTATTTCTTTCATTTTTTTGGGGTTAAAATGATAATAAATTTCCCTGCCACTTTGTTCCTGTTTTAGCAATTCACATTCAGTAAGTATTTGCAAATGTTTCGAAACTGTTGGGCGGGCTGTATCAAAGTTTGCAGCAATTGCACCTGCCGTCATTGCTTGCGTAGCAACTAAAGTAAGTATTGCCCTTCTAGTAGGATCTGCTATTGCCTGAAAAGCGTCTCGTCTAAAGTTCATAATGTAGCTATTTGACTACAAATATAAGTGTAGTTATTTAACTACGCAATTTTTTTTTGGGGGGGGGATTTCTAATGACTAACAATTACTATTCAAATTCCTACCCCCCTTACTGGAAAAAACGCTGATACCATAGGATAACGTTTTAAACAGTGTCAATTTATCTATTTTTTTTATTCGTCTTTATATTCTTTGGAAAATACTTTTAAAGTAGGCGGGTGAAAAAAAAATGAGTTCGACATTTGTTTGATAGGGGCTACCAATGAAGCCTTATCATTTTCATTGATTAGTTGTATTTTAAATATTTGGTCCCGTTATAAGTTTTTGTTGGTGTCACTACCACAACTTTCACACTTCCGTCTTTTTGTAATTCAAAAGTCACTTTCGGAAATCCGATACCTCCTTCAAACGTATTATTGCCAACGTATTTTATGCCTTCCCTAAGTTGTCCATTTTGTTTCATAAATAGCAAATCGTCATTTTTAATAAACTCAATAAAATTGCCTTCTCCAACATCAAAAAGCCCGGTAACCTTGTCGTAAACTTTTTGCTCAAGAGGAAATTCTTTACTCATGGTTACATTAAAAACTATTTCACTTTCACCAGATTTATTTTTAGTAATATTAAGAATCCTGTTTACAGCTTGTGGAGCAGAAGACCACTGATCGGTGTCAACATACCTACCCCCTTTAAAATAAATTTGAGTAATTAAATCTTGTTGATCTGGTACGGACACCCTCATGTGTATATGTGCAGGTCGCCAAAATACTCCGTCTCTTGAGTCGACTTTATAAGGAACTGGCAGTATAGATTTGAATTCATATTTTCCATCGGCTTTTGTTCTTTGTCTGCCACGATATTTGTATTCATCTGATGTATTGTCGTACACTTCATTCTCATCACAATGCCAAATTTCAACTAAGGCATTATTAATAGGAGTTTTCCCGTCGTCTTTAAAAATGAAGCCTTTTAAAACTATTGGTGTTCCTTTTGAATTAGCAAGCCTAAGGTTTTTCCTAATTGGCGAACCTGGTCTATAAAACGGCCCAAGAATATCAGTTGTAGTAGGGGTGTCACTTTCAAAGTTTTTGCCATTCCAGTTTAAAACCCCGAAAGCGCTGACGCTAATAACTGTCAGCGTTGAATTTTTGATAAATGCCCGGCGTTGCATAATTATTCTTTTAGTGTTTAAGAATGGATGCCCGTTATTAACTTACACACAACGGCCCAGGCTTTGCGAAGGTTAGGGGAGATATTCCTGTCGCTGACTTAGCTACAAAAGACTCGATTATCTGAAAACTAAATTACAGTGACCTGGTCAGAAATCCAACTGATATTGCCTGTAGTTTTAGCCCATTTTATCTTCCTTTATTGCATTTCTTACATTGAATCCATAAGTTTCGGTGTGCCCATGATATCCAATCGAGAAGGCATTGCCGTAAAGCCATTTCAGGGCCAGGTGCTACTTAAAACAAAAGCGCCGATAAACCGGCGCTTTTGTTTTAATGATTTCACAAGCACTGATCAGTTAAACAACTTTCCTGATCATTCTTCCAGCCCATACCAAAATAACGGCTCCCACAAAAGCAGTAACTAAATAACCAAAGCTACCGCCCAAATGAATGCCTAATTTCTCGCCCAGCCAGCCGCCGAACCAGCCGCCAACTATACCGAGAATAACGTCGACAAAAATACCGTAGCCGTTGCCACTCATTACTTTGCCGGCTAAAAAACCTGCTACTCCGCCTAAAATTAAATGCCAGATCATAGGATTGCGTTTTAGTTGTTAGGTAAATTATTGGATTGGTTTTGATGACAAAAAAACTGCTCTGAAATTATAGGTAATTTTTGTAATCTTATATTAAATGTGCCATAAAATACCCACATATTTAGCATATCCTAAATGGTTTCCCGCACGGTAATTGCAGATCTTGTATAAAGATCTGAGCCCCATGCCTGTTATCAACTTCAACCATACTGCCTATTTCCCGTTGGAAGGCAGTTATCGCCAGGCGTCTGACTTCACTCGCCTGGGTGAACTGGACCAGAAAATGCCCATTAACGTATCTGTACTGTTACGTTATGAAAAAAGCCCGGGCACTTACAAATCCCGAACAACCACCAAAACCCGCGAACAGTTCACCGCTAAATTCCACGCTGGCGAAGCCGATATCCAGCTGCTGGAAGATTTTGCCAGGCATTTCGGGCTAAACATCACGGAAATTTTGCCTGATCAACGTATGGTAAACCTGCAAGGAACCGTGGAAGCGTTTGAGAATGCCTTCAAGATACAACTTTTCGCCTGCTGCGATGCGGATGGCGTCGTATTCCGCGGCAGAACAGGCAATATCCACCTGCCCGAACAGCTATTGCCGGTAGTGGAAGCGGTATTTGGACTCGATGATCGTCCTGCTGCTTCCCCTAAATACCGCATTGCCAAACAGGATGGACAATTCATTGCGCACGCCGCTTCCCCCAAAAGTTTTTATCCCAACCAACTATCCGATATCTACGGATTTCCCGAAAAAGGAACGGGGGCAGGACAAAGCATTGCCATCATTGAATTGGGAGGCGGATACCGCAATGAAGACATCAACAACTATTTCAAACAATTGGGTTTACCTGCGCCCAACCTGGTAGAGGTATTGGTTGACGGCGGACTGAATGCCCCTACAATACCCGACAGTGCCGATGCAGAAGTGGTGCTCGATATTGAAGTAGCCGCAGCTATTGCACCTCATGCCACTATTGTAGTTTATTTTGCACCCAATACTGATAAAGGCTTTTTCAATGCCATACAAAAGGCTGTCTACGACAAAGAACATAAACCAACCATAATTTCCATCAGTTGGGGTGCTTCGGAAAATAACTGGACAGAACAATCACTCAAAGCCTATAATAAGGCCTTTCAAACCGCTGCAATGCTGGGTATTACCGTTTGCGCCGCCGCTGGTGATAATGGCTCGGCAGATGGCGAACACGATGGGAAAGTGCACGTAGATTTTCCCGCTTCCAGTCCCTTTGTATTGGGCTGCGGAGGTACTACACTCACCACAAAGGATAAAAAACCGGTCTCGGAAATCGTTTGGCATAACGCGGATGGTGGTGCCACCGGCGGCGGAATCAGCGAGTATTTTCCTAAACCAGACTACCAGCAAAAGATCAATGTTCCGGTATCTCTGAACAATAATTTTGCCGGAAGGGGCGTACCCGACGTGGCTGCTAATGCCGATCCCGAAACCGGTTACCGTATGCGGGTAGACGGACAGGACCTGGTCATCGGAGGCACCAGCGCTGTAGCGCCCCTCGTAGCAGGATTGATTGCGCGTATCAACGAACTGAAAGGGAAGCCGGTGGGCTTCATTCATCCTAAGTTATACGGTGCTAAAAGCATGTATCAATACCGTGACATTGTATTGGGCGATAATAAAACAGCTGCAGGAGCCAAAGGTTATGTGGCTGTTCCCGGCTGGGATGCCTGCACCGGATGGGGTGTATTGTATTCCTTAGTTGAAAAGATTATTTAAGGTAACTCCTCACAAACCAGGCCCAGGTTTCATAACATCCCTCATCCGGGATTGAGAAATAAATTTGGGGGTATACGCCCCAGGCATTAATTTCGTGCCCGATCATGAGATTATTCGCACATATCCACCATCATCATTTCTTACCCAAAGGGTAGGCTGTTGGTGTTTTGTGTGTACAGATAAAACATTGAAGGGCTTACCGAATGGTAGGCCCTTTGTCATTTAAAACAATACTATGAAGCTAAAGTTAGCGATCCAGAAAAGCGGCCGTTTACACGACGACTCCATGCGTCTCCTGAAAGAATGTGGTATAGACATCAGTAACGGCGTAAACAAGCTGAAAGCTGATGCGAGCAATTTCCCATTGGAAGTGTATTTCCTGCGTGATGATGATATCCCGCAATACGTGGAAGATGCCGTTGCCGATATTGGTTTTGTGGGTGAGAATGTGGTATACGAAAAAGCAAAAAAAATAGCGGTGGCTGATAAGCTGGGCTTCGGCAAATGTCGCCTCAGCATCGCTGTTCACCGTAATGAAGATTACAGCGGACCTCAATACCTTGCCGGTAAAAAGATAGCTACCAGCTACCCGGTGATTGTATCGGGTTTTCTGAAAGAAAAAGGAATCGAAGCAGAGATTCACGAGATCAGTGGTAGCGTGGAAATTGCACCAGGCATAGGATTGGCCGATGCCATCTGTGACCTGGTGAGCAGCGGCTCTACTTTATTCATGAACGGACTGAAGGAAGTGGAAACCATTCTTCAATCGCAGGCCGTTTTGATCAAAAGCCAGGATCTCGATAAAGAAAAACAACAATTGTTGGACCGATTATTGTTCAGGATACAGGCAGTGAAGAAAGCAAAGAACAACAAGTATGTGTTGCTCAATGCCCCCAATGAGAAACTGAAAGAGATCATATCGCTATTACCCGGTATGAAAAGCCCCACAGTGCTGCCCCTTGCTGAAGCAGGCTGGAGCAGTGTACACAGCGTACTCAATGAAAACCAGTTCTGGGATATCATTGAACAATTGAAGGCCGCCGGTGCACAAGGTATATTGGTGGTGCCGATAGAAAAAATGGTTGTTTAGCAGAAATCTTTTTAATTATAGGTTATGATCATGAATGTTGTTACCCAGCCACCCGGGAAAGACTGGTCAGCTTTATTACAAAGACCTGTTCTGGATACCGCTGCCCTGCAGCAACAGGTGAGGGCCATGCTGGAAGTAGTGAAACAGGATGGAGACAAAGCTGTGCGGCAATTTACCCGCCAGTTTGATGAAGTAAGCCTCGAATCTTTTGAAGTGCCGGCAGAAGAACTGGAAGCAGCTATGACTGCTGTTTCGGCAGAGTTGAAAAATGCCATCGAACAGGCTGCTGCCAATATCCGTAAATTTCATAAAAAGCAGGCCGCTGCCGTAGAAATGGTTGAAACCATGCCCGGTATCCAATGCTGGAGAAAAAGCGTAGGTATTGAAAAAGTGGGTCTCTACATACCCGGCGGTTCAGCGCCCTTGTTCTCTACCATTTTAATGCTGGCCATCCCGGCAAAGATGGCGGGATGCAAAGAGATCATCCTCTGCTCGCCTCCCGGTAAAGACGGTAAACTCAACCCGGCCATATTGTATGCTGCGCAGCTGACCGGCGTTTCTAAAATATTCAGGGTGGGCGGCGTGCAGGCCATTGCCGCCATGGCCTATGGTACAGAAACGTTGCCGCAGGTGTATAAAATATTTGGCCCCGGCAATCAATATGTTACCTGCGCCAAACAACTGGTACAACAGGAAGGTGTGGCCATTGACATGCCTGCCGGTCCGAGCGAAGTATGCATACTGGCCGATGCAACAGCCAATGCGGCTTTTGTAGCGGCCGACTTATTAAGCCAGGCGGAACACGGAGCCGACAGCCAGGTATTGCTGGTAACCACCGATGCGGTATTGGTGGAAAAAGTGAACAAAGAACTGGAACAACAATTGGAATTGCTGCCCCGCAAAGAAATAGCAACAGCTGCATTGCGCAACAGCAAGGCCATTGTAATGAGAAACATGAATGAAGCCATTGCACTGGTGAATGAATATGCAGCTGAACACCTGATCATTTCCTGCGCTGATGAAGAAACCATTGCCGAAAAGATCATCAATGCGGGGTCTGTTTTCCTGGGCAATTATTCACCTGAAAGCGTGGGCGATTATGCCAGCGGTACCAACCACACCCTGCCTACCAACGGATTTGCCAAAGCATACAGTGGAGTGAGCCTGGATTCCTTCGTGAAAAAGATCACTTACCAGAAACTTAGCAGGGAAGGACTGGAAGCCATTGGTAAAACAGTAGAACTGATGGCAGAAGCCGAAGGTCTGGATGCACACAAAAATGCAGTTACGATACGATTAAAGCAATAAACAATGTTCAATCTCGACACACTCACCAGGGATAACATCAAAAAACTAACTCCTTATTCTTCTGCGCGTGATGAATTCAGCGGAGAAGCAAAAGTATTTTTAGATGCGAATGAGAATAGCCTCGGTTCACCGCTGATCAAATGGTATAACCGTTATCCCGATCCTCATCAGCAACGCATTAAACAAAAATTAAGCGCCATCAAGGGCATTGGTGCCGGACATATTTTCCTGGGAAATGGCAGTGATGAATGCATCGACCTGTTGTACCGTTGCTTCTGCGAGCCGGGGAAAGACAATGTAATCATTTGTCCGCCTACTTATGGCATGTACGAAGTGAGTGCCCATATCAACGACGTAGAAGTACGCAGGGCTCCCCTGCTGGAAAATTTCCAGCTCGACCTGGTACACCTGGAAAACCTGACAGATGCCCGTACCAAACTGATCTGGCTTTGCTCGCCCAATAACCCCACCGGCAATTCGTTGAACCGTTCCGATATGGAAACAGTTCTGAATAATTTCAACGGCATTGTGGTAGTTGATGAAGCCTATATCAATTTTGCCAAACAAAAATCCTTTGTACAGGAACTGGCGGAATATCCCAACCTGGTGGTGATGCAGACACTGAGCAAAGCGTGGGGATTGGCGGGCCTTCGGCTCGGAATGGCTTTTGCTTCCACGTCCATCATAGACCTGCTCAATAAAGTGAAGCCGCCTTATAATATTGGCCAGGCTACACAGGAACTGGTATTGCAGGCCCTGGAAGAAGTGGGGCAGGTGAATGATATGATCAAAATACTGGTAGACATGCGCGGAGCACTGGCAAGTGTGTTTGAATCCATGCCTACAGTAGAAAAAGTTTACCCGTCTGATGCCAATTTCATCCTGGTAAGAATAAAAAATGCCAGGAATGTATATGAGTTCCTGCTTACCAAAGGCATTGTATTGCGCGACCGGAGTAATGTGAAACTCTGTGAAGATTGCCTGCGCATTACTGTGGGAACCGAAAAAGAAAATACGCAATTAGTAGATGCCATGCAGGACTGGTATGCTTTACAGGCAAAATGACGGATTTCCTTTTTTGCGTTGTAAATTCATGTCTAAATTCAATGGTATGAAAAAGTTAGCATCCTCCTTCCTGGCTTTTGCACTCATCGCAGTTGCGTTGTGGTCATGCGGACCAGGTAAAAACAAGACATCGGAAACAGCCGTGGTGAAAGCAGATTCCAATAATGCAGGACTCAGGCTACTGCCAGGCTTTGCAGCGCTGAAAGTAGCTGAAAACATTGGAAGTCCCCGTCATATTGCAGTGACTGCACAAGGTGATATTTATGTGAAACTATCTGCACCCGTTGGCGGAAAAGGCATACTCCGTTTACGGGATACAAATGGTGATGGGAAAGCCGAAGAAACCACAGGTTTTGGTAACTATGGTGGCACCGGTATAGCTATAAAAAAAGATTACCTCTATGCTTCATCGGATGAAGAAGTGTTCCGCTATAAACTGAACGACAAAGGCGAAGTAACGAATGCAGATCAACCTGAGAAAATCATCACAGGACTGATCAGTCGCGGGCAGCACGCTTCCAAATCCATTACACTGGATGATACAGGCAATATTTATGTGAACATTGGTGCTTATTCTAATTCTTGCCAGGAGCAGGACAGGACCAAGGGATCGAAAGGAATGATGCCTTGTCCGATTCTGGAAAAAGCCGGAGGAATCTGGCAATTCAGTGCCGGAAAACTGAACCAGTCCTATCCCGAAGGCACCCGTTTTGCCACCGGTTTGCGTAATGTGGTGGGACTCGACTGGAATACCCAATTGAACCAGCTTTTTGTGATGCAACATGGTCGTGACCAGTTGCATGACCTGTACCCCGACCTGTACGATGATAAGGCAAGTGCCGAATTACCGGCAGAATGTATGTATGCCCTGAAGAAAGGCGACAATGCAGGCTGGCCATATATCTATTATGACCAGTTGCAACACAAAAAGATACAGGCACCGGAATATGGTGGCGATGGAAAAAAAGAAGGCGGACAAGATGCGATTGACCCGGTGATGGCTTTTCCCGGCCACCTGGCGCCCAACGGATTGCTTTTTTATACAGGGAATCAATTCCCGGAAAGGTATAGGAACGGAGCCTTCATTGCATTTCACGGATCCTGGAACCGTGCGCCTTTGCCACAGGCAGGATATTATGTGGCGTTTGTTCCCTTTGAAAATGGCAAGCCTACCGGCAAATGGGAAATATTTGCCGATGGGTTTTCAGGGGTAGCAGTAGTAACGGCTTCGAGTGGCGCGCAGCACAGGCCATGCGGACTGGCACAGGGGCCAGACGGTTCACTATATGTAACAGACGATCTGAAAGGCACTGTTTACAGGATTATGTACCGAGGAAAATAAAGGAGCTTACTAAATCAGAAATCACCAAATCAGCAATTAGAAATAATGAAAAGGGTTTTGTTCATAGACAGGGATGGGGTAGTATTACAGGAACCGCCCACAAACTACCAGGTAGATAGTATTGAGAAAACAAGTTTTGTGGCGGGCGTGATCACCGCTTTGTCG
The DNA here is from genome assembly GCA_041798205.1 of Sediminibacterium sp. Taxonomy (GTDB): domain Bacteria; phylum Bacteroidota; class Bacteroidia; order Chitinophagales; family Chitinophagaceae; genus Sediminibacterium. The sequence continues at coordinate 37,955 of JBHCAK010000007.1, read as the reverse complement.
CGCATATCGGCGGAACTGGATTTTTACAAAGTGATGATCACCAACCAGGATGGGCTGGGAACAGATGCTTACCCGGAAAAGGATTTTCATCCTTACCACGACCTGATGCTGCGCACATTGGAAGGAGAAGGATTCGTATTTGATGAAATGCATATTGACAGGACTTTTGCGCATGAGAACAAATCCACCCGAAAACCCGGTACGGCATTGCTGCAGCATTTCATCAACAATGAACAATTTGATGTAGCGAACTCTTTTGTTATTGGCGATCGCTGGAGCGATATACAGCTGGCGAAAAACCTGGGATGCAAAGCCATTTACCTGCTTTCTCCATTACATGGGTTAACAGCCGATCAGGAGAGCAGTTTACGGGAAACAATTGCATTGGAAACAGATAACTGGGCAGCCATCTATGAATTTCTGAAACTGGGCCAGCGAAAAGTAGTACACGATCGCAATACCAATGAAACGAAAATACATGTAGAGCTGAACCTAGATGGAAGTGGTAAAGCAGCTATCCATACAGGGCTGGGATTTTTTGATCACATGCTTGACCAGATCGCAAGACACGGAAAAATGGATATGACCATTGTAACGAAGGGTGACCTTCACATAGATGAACACCATACTATTGAAGACACGGGCATTGCCCTGGGAGAAGCATTTGCAAAAGCGCTTACAGATAAGCGTGGCATGGAACGTTATGGGTTTGCTTTACCTATGGATGAGGCTGAAGCCAAAGTACTGATTGATTTTGGGGGACGTAACTGGATTGTTTGGAATGCCGAATTTAAGAGAGAAAAAATAGGAGAAATGCCTACAGAAATGTTCTTCCATTTCTTCAAATCTTTCAGTGATGCAGCCAAATGTAACCTGAACATAGAGTGCAGGGGAGACAATGAGCACCACAAGATAGAAGCCATCTTCAAAGCATTTGCCAAAGCCATCAAAATGGCGGTGAAACGAGACCCTTTATCCAACTATTTACCGTCTACAAAAGGTGTGTTATAGAGCGGCGTAAAAACAGTCAAACGATTGCGTTTCTGTGAGACGTTGAAGGACATCTCAATAGTATTACTTTTAACGCATGAAAAGAATACTATTTTTTTGTATGCTCTTTTGCGCAGGCAGGCTAGTGGCGCAGGAATTGAAATATACTTCATGCGATCACTGCTGGAATGCCGATTCACTGGGTAATCACAGGGCACTGGTGTCTTTTGAAGGAACTGGTAAAATTGCCAAAGTAAAACTCTGGTGGAGGAGGCGCGACGAACAGCCGCAATTAAAGCGCATTATTGTGCAGGACGCGCAAACGCAAAAGCAAATCACCAATGTACTGGTTCTTGCAGTGAACAGGGAATTTGGCGAAATTGTATTTGAACCATCTCCAGGAAAAGGGAGTTATTATATCTATTACATGCCTTACCGGAATGAAGGCAGGAGTAATTATCCCAAAGGGACTTATTTAAAACCGGAAGCCGCCACATCGGCAGATTGGCTGGCTTCTTTTAATGTCAACTCCCTACCAGAGAATGCAGTAGCTAAGGAGATACAATCCATCGACGCATTCAATAGCTTCTATCCTATGGAAGTAATTGCTACCGCTGATGAAACCCAACAATTAATAAAAGCACACCCGGGTAAAACCATGCTTGTCTTTCCCGAAAACAGGGAATTGTCTATACGCATGCAGCACGATCTTCCGCAACGATGGATACAAAAAGGAGCAGGCGGTTTGCTGAAAGGAACAGCAATGAAAGGAGAATATTACGCCTGCCAACTGGGCATATATGCATTACAGCCGTTGCGAAAACTGGAGATACAGTTCTCTGATCTTACTGATAACGGTAGTAATAAGATCAGCGCCGGCAGGATCAGCTGCATCAATACAAACGGTACAGGATACGATGGTAAAATCATTGTAAAAGAAGTAAACGTACCTGCTCATCAGGTACAGGCCATGTGGTGCGGTATTGATGTGCCGGCCACAGCTGTGCCGGGTGTATACAGGGGAAAAGCTATTGTAAAAGCAGCCGGTATTCCTGCTGAAACCATCAATATAAACCTGGAGATAACCAGCCAGGCAGCAGTTAATGGCGGCGAAAATGAACCCTGGAAACAAACCAGGCTGAAGTGGCTGAATTCAACGCTGGCACAGGAAAACAAAATAATTGCACCTTATACAGCTATCAAAGTAAAAGGAAAAGAACTGGGTTTGCTGGGGAGAAAACTGGTACTGAAAGAGGATGGCCTTCCGGCGGACATACAAACTTTCTTCACAGAAGAAATGACAGGTTATACCGAAAAGCCTAACCATGTGCTGAAAACTCCCATGCAGTTTGTAGTAAAAGATGGAAAAGGCGATACCCTTCGTTTCAAACAACAGGGCCTTCGCTTTACACAACAATCTGAAGGCACAGTGCAATGGCAGGGCAGGTCATCCAACACTTCGCTGCAAATGGATGTAAAGGGTAGTCTTGAATTTGACGGCTTCGTGTCTTATTCCATAGCGCTGACGGCATTGCAGGATATGGACATAACCGATATACAATTGCTGATACCCTATCACCCCTCTGCAGCAGCATACATCATGGGATTGGGCCTGAAGGGGCAGAAAAGACCTGCATTAGTTGACTGGAAATGGGAAGTGGCTACCAGGAACCAGGACGGTGCCTGGATAGGCGCTGTGAATGCAGGCATGCAGTTCTCTTTGCGTGATGAACATTATGTGCGGCCGCTTAATACCAATTTTTATTTACAAAAACCGCTGCTGTTACCGGTATCATGGGGGAATGAAGGCAAGGGAGGCATACGCATTACCCAGGATCCGCAAACAATATGGGTGAACAATTACAGCGGCAATCGTGCGATGAAAAAAGGAGAGACGTTGTATTATAATTTCAACCTGCTCATCACGCCATTCCACCCTATTCATACCGATTTTCAGTGGGATACGCGTTTTTATCACAAATACGATAACCTCGACACCATCAAAAATACCGGTGCTACAGTAGTGAACATACACCATGCTACACCCATCAATCCATGGATCAATTATCCTTTCATAGAACATAAAAAAATGAAGGATTATATCGATCAAGCACATAGAAAAGGATTGAAAGTGAAGATATACAATACGGTAAGGGAATTGTCGAACCACGCATATGAAACCTTTGCTTTGAGAAGCCTGGGCCATGAAGTATACTCACCCGGCAAGGGCGGCGGGTTTAGCTGGTTGCAGGAGCATGTAGACAGCGATTATATTGCTGCATGGTTTGTGCCGGAAATCAGGGATGCGGCTATTGTAAACAGCGGCATGAACCGTTGGCATAATTATTATGTGGAAGGTATGAACTGGCTGACGAAAAATGTAGGCATCGATGGCATTTATCTCGACGATGTGGCGTTTGACAGAATCACTATGAAACGTATCAAACGCGTACTGACTAATGGTGGTCACCCCGGCATCATTGACCTGCACTCTGCCAACCAGTACAATAAAAGCGATGGTTTTAATAACAGTGCCAACCTGTACATGGAACATTTTCCTTACCTCAACCGGTTGTGGTTTGGTGAGTATTTTGATTATGAAAAGAATTCACCCGATTTTTTCCTTACAGAAGTAAGTGGTATTCCATTTGGTCTCATGGGTGAAATGTTGCAGGATGGCGGCAATCCATGGCGTGGGATGATCTATGGCATGACCAACCGCATGCCCTGGAGCGAGAACGCCGATCCCCGTCCCTTATGGAAACTCTGGAACGATTTCGGTATGAAAGGATCGGAAATGATCGGATACTGGAGTGTCAACTGTCCGGTAACTACTACCCATCCACAAGTGATGGCTACCGTATACAAAAAGAAAGGCGCCGCCCTGGTGAGCCTGGCCAGCTGGGCAGGAACAGATGTGGAAGCGGGTCTTAAGATTGACTGGCAGAAGCTGGATATCAACCCCCGCAAAGCCTTGATAGAAGCCCCTGAAATCAGGGGCTTGCAGCAACACCGGGTATTCGGAGCTGAAAGCAGGCTGCCTGTGGCGCAACAAAAAGGCTTGATTTTACTGATCAGGGAAGCAAAATAATACCCGGAGACAGCCCAATAAAAAATTTGGTGAAAAAAGAATTGTAACCCATATTTGCACACGTAATGAAACAATTGATAAATAAACATTGGTGGTGGCATACAAACTCCGTTCGGGGATTGTAGTGGCATTGCCAGTACTTTATTTGAATATAATTTTCAAAGCCCCGACAGACTTGTCGGGGCTTTTTTTATCGCATAAAGCATCAGCGTGAACATGAAAAAAATAAGTTTAGAAACCACCTGTAAGAAAATGCTGGCCGATGTATTCACGCCGGTAGGCATTTACCTGCGGGTGCGTGACCGGTTCCGGGATACGGTATTGCTCGAAAGCACCGACCACCATGCTGCGGAGAACAGTTACTCTTTTATCTGCATCAATGCCATTGCAGGTATGGAAATCAGTAACAAACAAAGCATTGAATTCAAACTACCTGCACAAAAACCAGAAAGAATTGCTTTCAATGATGCTGCACAGGTGCCGGAACTGTTGTGGGAATTCATGCAACGCTTCGATGTGCAAGCTTCTGAACAGAAAGAAGCGAAATTTTCGCAGGGATTATTCGGCTATTCCACTTTCGATTCGGTGCAATTCTTTGATACCATCCGTTTACAAAACAGGGAGACGATGCAAGTGCCCATTCCGCTCATGCGTTATCGTCTGTACCAGTATGTGATTGCCTTCAATCATTTCAAGGATGAACTTTTCATCTGTGAAAACAAACTGGCGGGAATAGAAAGTGAACTGAACGCAGTGGAATCATTGATACGCAGCAAGGATGTGCCGGTTTACCCGTTCCGCACCAAAGGCGCCGAATTGTCTAACATGACGAACGATGACTACCTGCAGATGGTACGGAAAGGTATACAGAGCTGCCTGCGCGGCGATGTGTTCCAGATTGTGCTGAGCAGGAGGTTTGAACAACAGTTCATGGGAGATGAATTCAATGTATACCGTGCACTGCGCAGCGTGAACCCTTCGCCTTACCTGTTCTTTTTCGATTATGGCGATTATAAACTGATGGGCTCTTCGCCTGAATCGCAACTGATCATCCGGAATGGGAAAGCGGTAGTACACCCGATCGCCGGCACTTTCAGGCGAACAGGTGATGATGAGATTGACCAGCAGGCTGCCGAAAAGCTGTTGACAGATGCAAAAGAGAATGCCGAGCACGTGATGCTGGTTGACCTGGCGCGTAACGACCTCAGTCGCGCCTGTGATGGCGTAAACGTGAGCCAGTACCGGCAGGTGCAGTATTACAGCCACGTGATACACCTGGTGAGTGAAGTAACAGGAAAAGTGAGAGCGGGACAGAACCCTTTTATACTCCTGGCCAAGACATTTCCTGCGGGCACTTTAAGTGGGGCGCCAAAATTCAAAGCCATGGAACTGATAGACCATTATGAACCCACTGCACGCAGTTATTATGGAGGAGCCATCGGTTTCATGGGCTTCGACGGCAGTTGCAACCATGCCATCATGATCAGGACTTTCCTGAGCAGGAACAATACATTGGTATACCAGGCAGGTGCGGGCATCGTAGCTGCATCAAATCCTGAAAGCGAACTGCAGGAAGTGAACAACAAACTCAATGCGTTGAAAACAGCCATCGAAATAGCCACTACCCTCTAACCCAAACACATGAAAATATTAGTATTCGATAATTACGATTCTTTCACCTATAACCTGGTACACCTGGTGGAAAAAATATTGCACCAGCGGGTAGACGTATTCAGGAATGATGAGATTGCACTGGAAAAAGTGAAGGATTACGACAAGATCATCTTGTCTCCCGGTCCGGGTATACCTTCCGAAGCCGGACAGCTGCTGCCACTGATCAAAGCCTATGCTCCCACCAAATCCATATTGGGTGTTTGCCTGGGGCACCAGGCGATTGGAGAAGCGTTCGGCGCCAGGCTGGTGAACCTGTCCGTCGTATACCATGGTGTGGCTACTGATATACGGCTCAACAATACTGAAAAAATATTCAAAGGATTGGATACTACTCTGGAAGTGGGGCGCTACCACAGTTGGGTGGTGAGCGATGATCATTTTCCTGAAGAACTGGAAGTAACTGCACGTGATGAGCACAACTATATTATGGCCCTGCAACACAAGACCTACGATGTACAGGGTGTGCAATTCCACCCGGAAAGTGTACTTACACCCAAAGGAGAACAACTATTGTACAACTGGCTGCATCAATAATCATATTCCATGAAAAAAATACTTCAATATTTATTCGAACATAAAACCCTTTCACGCGACAAAGCGAAAGAAGTGTTGCTGCAGATATCGGCAGGACAGTACAACGAGAGTGAAGTGACTGCTTTTGTAACGGTATTCCTCATGCGAAGTATTACCATTGAAGAACTGCAGGGTTTTACAGATGCTTTACTGGAGCTTTGTGTGAAAGTAGACCTCAACGGGTATAAGGTCATGGACATCGTAGGCACGGGTGGGGATGGGAAAAATACGTTCAATATTTCTACCCTGGCTTGTTTCATTGTGGCCGGTACGGGGCAAAAAGTGGCCAAGCATGGCAACTATGGCGCTTCCAGTGTCAGCGGCGCTTCCAATGTGATGGAGCAATTAGGTTACCATTTCAAGAACGATACAGTGCGTCTGAAACAGGAACTGGATACGGCCAATATCTGCTTCCTGCACGCGCCAATGTTTCACCCGGCATTGAAAGCGGTAGGGCCTATTCGAAAGAACCTGGGCATCCGCACTTTCTTTAATATGCTGGGCCCTATGGTGAACCCGGCTGCACCGGATTTTCAACTGGTGGGAGTGTACAACCTGGAAATGGCGCGTATTTATAATTATTTCCTGCAGGAAACGGGCAAGGCCTTCACGATTATCCATAGCCTGGATGGTTATGATGAAATATCGCTGACCAATGACACCAAAGTGATCACCAATACCGGGGAACGCATTATGACGCCTGAGCAACTGGGTAAACGCATAGTGGCTGCCGAAGATATTTATGGAGGTAATACGGTAGAAGAAGCAGCCAGGCTGTTCACGAAAATCATCAAGGGAGAAGGCAGTTGGGCACAGAATGCAGTAGTGCTGGCCAATGCGGCTATGGCACTGCACTGTACAGGTGCTTACCAGAACTACGACGATGCGTATGCAGCTGCGGTGGAAAGTCTTGAAAGCGGTAAAGCGCATCAATCATTACAAAACCTGATTAACCAGCAATTGTCATGAACATACTGGATACCATCATTGCGCATAAAAGAAAAGAAGTGGCGGAACGTAAAGTGCTCGCTCCCCTGATAGAACTGGAGAAGCAGCCTTTCTTTACCAGGCGCACTTTATCGCTTTGTGATTTTTTGCTGGACGAAACCCGTACCGGTATTATTGCCGAGTTCAAAAGAAAATCACCCTCCAAAGGCATCATCAATGACCAGGCCGATGTACTGGCGGTAACCAGTGCTTATGCTACTGCTGCATCGGGACTGTCGGTATTGACCGATACGGCGTTTTTTGGAGGAACAACTGCCGACCTGGAAACTGCCCGGGTAAACCAGGTACCCATATTGCGCAAAGATTTTATGATCGACGAATACCAGGTATATGAAGCCAAAGCCATGGGCGCTGATGTGATATTGCTGATTGCCGCCTGTCTCACACCGGCGGAAGTAAGGGAGCTGGCAGCCTGCGCAAAGGGTCTGGGACTGGAAGTGTTGCTGGAAATACACAATGAAGCGGAGCTGGAACATATTACCGACCTGGTAGATATGGTGGGAGTGAACAACCGCAACCTCAAAACATTTGAAGTGGACATCAATACTTCGCTGCAACTGGTACAAAAGATACCACATACCAAACCGGCTGTTGCCGAAAGCGGCATCAGCGATGTGAATACTATTGTAACTTTACAGCAGGCAGGTTTCAAAGGATTCCTGATCGGAGAGAATTTCATGAAACAGGCCAACCCTTCGATTGCTTTTACTGATTTTGTGGATCAACTAAAAGCAAAACAACATGCGCATTAAAGTTTGTGGCATGACAAGTGCCGAACAGGTATTGCAACTCGATGAAATGGGTGTGGAATTTGGAGGTTTCATTTTCTATCCAAAATCACCCCGCTATGTTTTTCGAACCATGCCCAGACCCGATATCAAAAAGATCAGGGGAAAGCAGATCAATAAAGTGGGTGTGTTTGTGAATGCACCGGTGGAAGAAGTATTGCAGACCGTAGACGATTGTGGTCTTTACCTGGTGCAGTTGCATGGCGATGAAACACCCAAATACTGTGAAAAGATTGCAGATTATATAGGTGTGATCAAGGCATTCCGCCTGCGTGAAGATGATAATATATTGTGGAAGATCAAGGACTACCAGGATGTTGCTGATATGTTTCTGTTTGACACAGAAGGTGCGGGATATGGCGGTACGGGAAAAAAATTCAATTGGGATGTATTGAAAGGATTGAACATAGGCAAGCCTTTTTTCCTGAGTGGCGGCATACAACCGGAAGACGCAGACCTGCTGAAAGCCTTTGCAGGCGAACCCGTGGCCAAAGATCTGTTTTCCATAGATGTGAACAGCAGGTTCGAAACTGCGCCTGGCATCAAGGACATGGATAAATTGAGAAAATTTGTAACAACTGTTAAACAGTTTTAAAGAGCAATGAGTACAACAACATACCAACGGCCTGATGAACAGGGCTATTACGGAAAATTCGGCGGCGCTTATATTCCTGAAATGCTGCACCGCAATGTGGAGGAATTGAGAACACGTTACCTGGAGATCATGGCGGAAGCTTCTTTTCAACAGGAGTTCAGGCACTTGCTGAAAGATTATGTAGGCAGGCCTACACCTTTGTTTCTGGCAACAAGACTTAGCAAAGAGCTCAATGCATCCATTTACCTCAAACGTGAAGATCTTTGCCATACCGGGGCTCACAAGATCAACAACACGATAGGCCAGATACTGCTGGCACGCCGGTTGGGTAAAACAAGGATCATTGCGGAAACAGGGGCCGGCCAGCATGGTGTAGCCACCGCCACCGTATGTGCATTGAAAGGCATGGATTGCATTGTGTACATGGGTGAAAAAGACATTGAGCGGCAGGCACCTAATGTAGCCCGTATGAAAATGCTGGGGGCACAGGTGATTCCCGCCACCAGCGGCAGCAAGACTTTGAAAGATGCTACCAATGAAGCCATCCGCGATTGGATCAACAACCCTGCAGATACCCATTATATCATTGGCAGCGTGGTGGGTCCGCATCCATACCCCGATATGGTGGCCCGTTTTCAAAGCGTTATCAGTGAAGAAACCAGGTGGCAACTGAAAGAAGCTACCGGAACCGAATTACCCGATTATGTGGTGGCCTGTGTAGGTGGTGGCAGTAATGCTGCCGGTGCTTTCTATCATTTTTTGGATGAGCCTTCCGTACAGTTGGTAGCGGTGGAAGCAGCGGGGCATGGTGTACACAGTGGCATGTCTGCAGCTACAACCCAGCTGGGTAAACCGGGCGTACTGCATGGAAGCAAGAGCTTGGTGATGCAGACGGTAGACGGACAGGTGGTAGAGCCGCACAGTATTTCAGCGGGACTGGATTATCCGGGCATTGGTCCGATGCATGCCAATTTATTCGACAGTGGAAGAGCATTGTTCCTGAATGCTACCGATGAAGAAGCTTTGGAAGCCGCTTTTCATGTTACCAAAACAGAAGGCATCATTCCCGCGCTGGAATCGGCGCATGCGTTGGCCGCATTGAAATCTTTGTCATTGAAACCAACCGATAAGGTAGTGCTTTGTTTGAGTGGAAGAGGAGACAAAGACCTGGCTACTTATATGAACAACATGAAATTGTAATTCAAAAATGATTGTGCTTTTTAATTTTTAACCATGGGAAGAATCAAGGATTTATTTGCTAAAAAAAATCAAGGCATATTGAACGTGTATTGTACGGCAGGGTACCCGGAACTCAACAGTACGGTGCAGGTGATGAAAGCGTTGCAGGATCATGGAGCTGACCTGGTAGAACTGGGAATGCCTTACAGTGATCCGCTGGCCGACGGACCTGTGATACAAGCCAGCAGTACGGTAGCCCTGGCCAATGGCATGACCATTGCCACTTTATTTGAACAACTGAAGGATTTCAGGAAAGATATACAACTGCCGGTAGTACTGATGGGATACATGAACCCGGTCTTACAGTACGGATTTGAGAAATTTTGTGCTGATGCGACTGCGGCAGGTATTGACGGATTGATATTACCGGATTTGCCAGAATATGAATTTGAAACGGAATATGGAATGGTCATTAAAAAATATGGACTGGATTTTATTTTTCTGGTAACACCGGAAACAACGGAAGCAAGGATTCGCCAACTTGATATACTGAGCAGCGGGTTTCTTTATGCAGTGAGCTCTTCCGCGACGACCGGGAAGGATAAAGATTTTTCAGCAGTGGAAATTTATTTGAAACGCCTGAAGGAAATGAAACTGAAAAACCCGGTACTGGTCGGATTTGGCGTAAAAGACAAAGAAACTTTTCAATCAGCATCGAAATATGCCAATGGAGCGATCATAGGAACAGCCTATATCAAAGCGCTGGAAAAGAGTAAAGACGTATATGTATCAACGAAAGAGTTCCTTTCCGGGGTGTTGTCATAAAATCATCAGGAATGAAAATAGTCATCATCAAATACAACGCAGGCAATATACAGTCGGTGCGTTATGCATTGGAACGGATTGGAGCGGAAGCGCTGGTAACGGATGATACAGATGTCATCAAAACGGCCGACAAAGTGATCTTTCCGGGAGTGGGAGAAGCCAGTACTGCTATGAACTACCTGAGAGAAAGAAAACTAGACGCAGTGATCAGGGACCTGAAACAGCCTGTACTGGGTATTTGTCTGGGTATGCAGCTGATGTGCCGGCATTCAGAGGAGAACAATACAGATTGCCTGGGCATTTTTGACGAGCAGGTAAAATGGTTCAAGGGAGTCGGAGAAGTTACAGTGAAAGTGCCACAGATAGGGTGGAACAATATCTATGACCTCAGAACACCTTTGTTTACCAGCATTCCGGAAAACAGTTATTGCTATTTTGTGCATGGCTATTATGCTGCATCTGGAGAACATACCATTGCAACAACCCATTATGTGCAGCCTTATAGTTCTGCCTTACACAAAAATAACTTCTATGGTGTGCAGTTTCACCCGGAGAAAAGTGCAGGGGTTGGAGAACAGATCCTCCGGAATTTCATCACGTTAATCAATTAATATTTCATGGAAATTATTCCGGCAATAGATATCATCGATGGTAAGTGTGTAAGGCTTACCCAGGGCGATTACGGGCAAAAGACGGTTTACAATGAATATCCGCTGGAAGTAGCAAAACAATTTGAAGATGCCGGGCTGAAACGCCTGCACCTGGTTGATCTCGACGGCGCAAAATCCGGTGCAGTGAAAAACTGGAAAGTACTGGAATCAATTGCAGACAATACATCGCTGGTCATAGACTTTGGCGGCGGCATCAAACAAGAAGAAGACCTGAAGATCATTTTTGAATCGGGAGCCGCACTGGCTACTATTGGCAGCCTGGCAGTGAAAAATGAGGCTTTGTTTGTGCAGTGGCTACAGCAATATGGGGCCGATAAATTTTTATTAGGTGCAGATGTGAAAGAGGAAAAAATTGCCGTAGGCGGATGGCTGGAAACTACAACGATCGGGATATACGGCTTCATTGAAAAATACCTGGTACATGGCATTAAGCAACTGTTCTGCACCGATGTGAGCAAGGATGGCAAGCTGGAAGGCCCGTCAACAATATTGTACAAGAACATCATAGGCCGGTTCCCTTCCCTGCATTTTATTGCCAGCGGCGGTGTAAGCTCAATGGATGACCTGTATGCATTGCAGGAGATCGGCTGCAGCGGCGCGATTGTAGGGAAAGCCATTTATGAAAACCGGATAACACTGAATGATCTGAAGAAATTATGCTAACCAAAAGAATCATACCCTGTCTTGATATCAAAGACGGCCGTACCGTTAAAGGTATCAACTTTGAAAATATCCGCGATGCAGGCGACCCGGTAGAGCTGGGTGCTTTGTATGCGCAACAGGGGGCCGATGAACTGGTATTCCTGGACATTACGGCTACCAACGAAAAAAGAAAAACACTGAGCGAACTGGTTAATCGCATTTCGCATCACATCAATATCCCTTTTACAGTAGGCGGGGGCATCAGCAGTGTGGAAGATGTACAGGTGTTACTGCAAAACGGAGCGGATAAAATATCGGTTAATACAGCCGCTTTCAGGAACCCGTTGCTGGTGAGTGACCTGGCCCTTGAATTTGGCAGTCAGTGTGTGGTACTGGCCATTGATACCAGACAGGAAGCTGATGGAGAGTGGTATGTATACCTGAATGGGGGCAGGGTGAAAACAGAAACCCGCTGCATCGATTGGGCCAGGCAGGCGGTAGATTCAGGGGCCGGTGAAATTTTGCTCACTTCCATGAACCACGACGGAACAAAACAGGGGTTTGCATTGGATATTACCGGAACTTTGGCCTCGCAGTTACCGGTACCGGTGATTGCATCGGGTGGCGGCGGAACCATGCAGCATTTTGTGGATGTGTTTAACCAGGGGAAGGCAGATGCAGCCCTGGCAGCCAGTATCTTCCATTTCAAGGAGATTGCCATACCAGCATTAAAAACTTATTTGCACCGGCAGGGTATTGTGGTGCGGATCTGATTCAAATAATTAAACATGAAAATAGATTTTTCAAAATACGCAGATGGCCTTGTTCCGGCAATAGTGCAGGACTACACTACACACAAAGTACTGATGCTGGGCTTTATGAACGAAGCTGCATTGAAAGAAACCGAGAAACAGGGAAAAGTGACCTTCTATAGCCGCAGTAAACAAAGACTGTGGACCAAGGGGGAAGAAAGCGGTAATTTCCTGGAACTGAAAAGCATTACAGTGGACTGTGATAACGATACATTGCTGATAAAAGCCCACCCGTTGGGGCCCGTATGCCATACCGGTGCCGATACCTGCTGGAGCGAGCGTAACCACAGCGATGATTTTTTATTGTACCTGGAAGACATCATCAGGCTGCGCAAGCAGGCCAAACCGGAAGATTCTTATGTGGCCAGGCTTTTTGCCAAAGGGATCAATAAGATTGCGCAGAAAGTAGGGGAGGAAGCGGTGGAACTGGTGATTGAAGCGAAAGACCAGAACGAGGAACTTTTCCTGGAGGAAGCGGCTGATCTGCTCTTTCACTATTTACTTTTACTTAACGCGAAAGGGCATAACTTGCGGCAAGTAACTGAAATTTTGCAAAAACGTCATTCCAAATAACTATGAAACATACCTGGATAGCAGTATTGTTCCCTTTAGCGGGACTGGCGCAGGCCAAAAAAATGGAAGGTTTTCAAATCAGCGGAAAACTGGAAGGACTGAAAGACAGCAGCATGGTTGTGTTAGTAAGCGGACTGGATGGCAAAAAGATTGCGTCTGTTACAGCCACGAAGGGATTATTCACATTGAAAGGAACATTAACAGCGCCCGATATATGCCAGATTAGTTTTCCCGGTCAGAACGGAAATATTGACCTGTTCATGAATCCTAATGATAAGGTGACGGTTTCAGGTAATGCCGCTAATATAAATGCTGCCACTGTTAAGGGTTCTGTTGTGCAGGACGATTATGCAGAATTCAAAGAAAGATTCAATCCTTTAAAAGATAAGTTGAACGGAGTAGCCATGAAAATTGATTCTGAGAAGAATCCTGCCAGGCGTGATTCCCTGCTTGGACTGTTCAACCATTATAAAAATGAAGTAATTGCCGCAACGGTCCGTTTCATCAAAGAAAAACAAACTTCACCGGTGAGTGGGTTTGTATTATTCATTATTGCCCCGCTCATGAGCAGTATGGAAGAAGTTGATGCGAATTATGGCCAGCTGAAACCCGCCGCGCGAACAACCGTATATGCCCGGCAGATCGAAAAAAATATTGAGGATGCCAGGGTAGGTGCAGTAGGCTCCAAAGCGATCGCCTTTACACAGAAAGATACGGCCAACAGACCTGTTTCACTGGCTTCATTCAAAGGCAAATATGTACTGGTGGATTTTTGGGCAAGCTGGTGTGGCCCTTGCCGCAAGGAGAACCCCAATGTGGTAAAAGCATTCAATACCTTCAAAGACAGAAATTTCACTGTACTCGGCGTATCGCTCGATCAGAACAGGGATGCATGGCTGCAAGCCATCAGGACCGACGGCCTTACCTGGACACATGTAAGTGATCTTCAATACTGGAACAATGCTGTTGCCAGGTTGTATAACATACAGGGAATACCGGCGAACATGCTCATTGACCCGGATGGCAGGATTATTGCAAGGGATCTTCGTGAAGAAGCCCTGGAAGAAGCCCTCAAAAAAATTTTAAAATAAGGCAGTGTAGTTTTTTTCGTTGAAGCCTACTGTTACCAGTTTGCCGTCTTTCTCTATCACTGGCCGTTTAATACTACTGGTAAATAGCGTCATTAATTCTATGGCTTTGACTTCCGTAGTAATGGATGCCTGCACTTTGGCATCCAGTTCTCGCCAGGTGGTGCTTTTCTTGTTAAGTATCATTTCCCATCCCGCCTGTTTGCACCAGGATCGGAGTTTTGCAGCACTGATACCCTGTTTTTTATAATCGTGAAAACTATATGGTATTTCATGAGATTGTAACCATTGAAGTGTTTTCTTGATCGTATCGCAATTAGGAATGCCGTAAACAATATACATTTTAGCCGATTTTATTTGAAATGATACTTAAAAAGAAGCGCAGGAACGAACAGGGATGAGAAAACAGCTCAGGCTGTTTGTAAGGCGGGAATCTTTGTCGAAAGCCAGCTTTCTTTGGCAGGCATAAGCCATTGGTTCAGCCATTCTTCCTTGGTGTTTACCAGGTTATTGAAGTAAAGCGTATCGGCCCGGATAAAATTATTTTCAAGGGCATAATTCAGTTGTGCCATGGGCAATACCTCTATTTTATCTTTCACTACAAAAGCCAGGTTCTGTCGGTTGAACAAGTCTACTTTGTACATCTTCTCTATTTCTTTCAATACGCGCACCGAGCTGTCGGTACTACATCCGCTCACGCCACCCCCGGTAGTGATATCGGCCATGAATACGAGGAACTGACCAAAAAGCAGGTTGGCATAACCTTTCACGGGCTCGCCATGTGTTTTCCATTCTGCCACAAAACCGTTCAGCAAATCTTCTATTTTGAATGCTTCTGCAATAGTGAAAAGCCGGTTGCTCTGGTAGACCCAGACCCTGGAAGAAGGATGAAAATCTTCTGGTATAAACTGATGGTATGCGAAATCCATACTGCAAAAATACCAATTCCCCGGGAATTGGGTTCAGGCCAGGTCGGCAGCAATCATTTCGGCAATATCAAGTACAGCTACTTCCTGTTCTTTTTCTTTGTTCTTTACTCCGTCGGTCATCATGGTATTGCAGAAAGGGCAGGCAGAAGCAATCACGGATGCACCTGTTTCGAGGGCATCTTCGGTCCTTTCAATATTGATGCGTTTATTCCCCGGCTCATCTTCCTTGAACATCTGCGCACCGCCGGCCCCGCAACAAAGCCCTTTGGACCGGCAACGTTTCATTTCCACCAGTTCAGCATCCAAAGCTTCCAGCACTTTACGCGGAGCTTCGTAAATATGGTTGGCCCGGCCCAGGTAGCAACTGTCGTGGTAAGATATCTTCTTCCCTTTGAAAGAACCGCCTTCTTTCAGTTTGATGCGCCCTTCATCGATCAGTTCCTGCAACAGCGTGGTATGGTGAATGACTTCATAGTGGCCGCCTAGTTCGGGGTATTCGTTTTTGAGGGTGTTGAAGCAATGCGGACAAGTAGTGACAATCTTTTTAATACCATAACCGTTAAGCACCTGTATATTCTGGTAAGCCATCATCTGGAACAGGAATTCATTGCCGGCGCGGCGGGCAGGATCGCCTGTGCAGGCTTCTTCTTTGCCTAATATAGCATACCTGATGCCTGTTTTGTTGAGGATGGCGGCAAAAGCTTTGGTAATCTTTTGCGCGCGCTGGTCAAAACTACCGGCACAGCCTACCCAGAAAAGGATCTCCGGCGTTTCGCCATTCATCATCATTTCGGCCATAGTATTCACCTTCATATACCTGTTGTTATCTTGTTTTGTTAGCGTTTTAATTATTACCCATTTCCTGAGTCCAGCGGTCACGCTCATCAGGCGCAAATTTCCAGGGAGCGAAATTATTTTCTGTATTGCTGAACATGCTGTTCCATTCCTGCGGTGCATTGCTTTCTTCCATCACCAGCGAACGACGTAATTCTGTAATGATCTCGAGGGGAGAAATGCTTACGGGACATTCTTCCACACAGGCATTACAGGTTGTGCAGGCGCGCAACTCTTCAACACTGATATAATCGTGCAGGAGCGATTTATCATCAGGTACAAAATTTTTATGCTGATTGATATTCCTACCCACTTCTTCCAACCTGTCGCGTGTAGCCATCATGATCTTGCGCGGGCTCAGCAGTTTGCCGGTAGTATTGGCCGGACAGGCAGCGGTACACCTGCCGCATTCGGTACAACTATAGGCATCCATCAGGTTGCGCCAGCTAAGGTCGAACACATCTTTAGCGCCAAAATGTGCAGGTGGTGCAGCGTCAGTTGGGGCTAATTCAGGCTGCATGGCATACAACACTTCTTTTTGCACAGCAGGCATATTCTTCATTTTCCCTTCCGGCGCCAGGCGTGCATAATAAGCATTGGGGAATGCCAGCAATATGTGCAGGTGCTTGGAATAAGGCAGGTAATTAAGGAAGGCAAAAATACCTGCGATATGCAACCACCAGCAGGTGCGTTCAACAGCGATAACAGCACTGTCGTTGAAACCGCTGAAGAAAGGCATGATGAAGCCGGAAAAATAAAATGAACCGGTTGAATGATAATGTGGATTGCCCCTGGATTGCATCACCTGGTCCGTTGCATTGAGGTTGAGGAAAAGGAGCATAAGTATGATCTCGGTAATCAGGATATAATTGGCGTCGCTCCTGGGCCATCCATTGAGGTCCTTACTGATGAAACGTCGCAGTTTGATGATGTTCCTGCGGCAGAGGAAAATAACGCAAACCGTGATCACGCCTATGGCCAGGAATTCAAAAGCATTGATGAGCCAGTTATAAAGCGGACCAAGCGGAGCAAAGAAAAGACGGTGTGTACCCAGCAATCCATCCAGCACGATCTCCAGTACTTCCAGGTTGATGATGATGAAACCGGCATAGATCACAAAATGCATGAGGGCAACCAACGGGTTGCGGAACATTTTTTTCTGTCCGAATGCCAGTAACAGGAGATTACGCCAGCGCAGCCTGCTGTTATCACTGAAATCCTCGTCCTTCCCCAGTAAAATATTCCGCCGAATCTCACCGATCTTTTTAGCGAACAACCAGATGGCCAGAACCGAAAGCGCTGCAAATAGTAATTGCTGTATATAGTGCATACACAAGGTTGATGTGCTAAGATACTGGGAAATGTGTGAAAATGCCTGATTTGATGTGGCGATCTGGCAATGTATAAATCAAATCAGACATGATAAAATCAGGCATCAGCCATTAACCATCCCTGTGTATATTTGGAGAGAATTTGACTTATGGCTGAGAAAAAAAATATTTTAAACAGGGAAGCCGCCGTACAGAAACTGCACCGCATGGCATTGGAACTGGCCGAGAACCTCAACGGCGACGGTGTGCCGGTGGTATTGATCGGTATTCGTAACAGCGGTATGGTGATAGCAGAGAAAATAGGGAGCTTCCTGAAGCAATATATTTCGGGAGACATTAGGATCATTGCTGCCAGCCTGGATAAGACCCTGCCCAAAGACGTAACGTTGAGCGAATCGATAGACTTTAACGGATTGCAAGTTGTGTTGGTAGACGATGTTACCAACAGCGGCAGAACCCTGTTATACGCTTTGAAACCTTTGTTGTCTTATCATCCTAAGAGCATACAGACCATGGTGCTGGTAGAAAGGATGCATAAACTCTTCCCTGTAAAACCTGATTATGTAGGATTATCCATTGCTACCACTTTACAGGATCATATACAGGTGGAAGTCGCCAATGGAGAAGTAGAAGGGGCTTATATTGTTTGATGGTATTCCTTAAGCAGCTGGAAAATGACTGCGCAGCACTTTAAGATAAGCAAACCCGAAAATGAGCGGGGAGGATAACAAGTAACCCCGCCACCATTTTTTTTGATCGATGGTCAGGCTGGCTACTCCATTCAATTCAGCAATGGCAGCAAATGCAAATACAAATTGGGAAATGGCACTGACTGCCAATGAACTCACAATACCATTGCGATAGTTCACTATAAAACAATAAATGGCCAGTATAGCACAAAGCACAGCCACAACATACATGAAGGGAACTATTTTCCATTTCATACATATCGAAATTAAAAATTTGTTTTCAATATTCCAAGAACCCTTTTTCGGAAGTGTCGTTCAGATGGCTTCAATACCGGCTACAATGGCTTTTTTCCTAATCCAACCAAGATAAAAAAAACCGAATACCAACGGCAGGAAGAAAAGATACAAACGCCAGTTCCTTTTCTCTGCAGGGAGCAGTTGGGTAGACCGGCTTATCTCATAGATACCGATGGAACTAAAAACAGCTTGCGATACAAAGCAGGAGAGGGATGGGATCAGCGGATGTATCAATGATCCCGATAATTTTGCATAGGCCGCAATACAAAAAGCGGCCAGCGCAATAACATAAGTAACAGGCGCCAGGAGGCGATGGATCATGCAACTAAAGTATGCAAGAGAAAGAACATGCGTGAAGGAATGAGATTATGTAAATATTAAAAATGAATCCAGTAACTTGCGTGTGAGCATACAAACAAACATCCTTTAAAAGTCAAGACCCATGGATACTGCCATACAGCAAAGAGTGACTGCCTGGCTCGAAGGCCATTATGACCAGGCTACCAAAGATAACATCCGGTCATTACAAACCGGTAACCCTGATGAGCTGGCTGATTCGTTTTACAGGAACCTGGAATTCGGTACAGGCGGACTGCGGGGCATCATGGGTGTGGGCACCAACCGGATGAATAAATATACAGTTGGCATGGCCACACAGGGCTTCGCCAATTACCTCAGGAAGACCTACGGATCGGCTGAAATACGCGTGGCAATTGGTCATGACAGCCGTAACAACAGTCGCTTTTTTGCGGAGACCACAGCAAATGTGTTTGCTGCGAACGGTATCAGGGTATTTCTCTTCGAAGCTTTGCGGCCTACGCCTGAGCTCAGCTTTGCTATTCGCCGGCTCAATTGCCAGGGCGGTGTGGTGTGTACCGCTTCACACAATCCCAAAGAATATAACGGATACAAAGCCTATTGGAACGATGGCGGACAACTGGTGCCGCCCCACGATAAAAATGTGATCAAAGAAGTAGAAGCGATTACAGGTGTTGATGAAGTGAAGTGGGGAGGAGGGGAAGCCAATATTTCTCTCATGGGCACGGAAATGGACCATGCTTACATGGACATGGTAAAGGGGTTGAGTGTATACCCCGACGTAATAGCCGAACAGCATGATCTTAAGATAGTGTATACGCCTATACACGGAACTGGTATTACATTGGTACCGGAAGTACTGAGCCGTTTTGGGTTTACCAATGTTACCGTGGTGGAAGAACAGGCCACGCCCAACGGCGATTTTCCAACAGTGGCTTACCCCAACCCGGAAGAAAGCGAAACCATGGGTATTGGACTTAAGAAAGCCAAAGCCATGGATGCGGACATATTACTGGGTACTGATCCCGATGCGGACAGGGTGGGCGTGGGCGTGAAAAACCACAAAGGCGAATGGGTGCTGATGAACGGAAACCAAACGGCAGTACTGGCTTTTGCTTACCTTATTGAAGCCCGCAAATTAAAAGGTATTGCGCAACCCAATGATATGGTGATCACCACCATTGTTACCACAGGCATGATCAATGAGCTCGCCAGGCAGAATGGAGTAGCCTGTTACAATGTACTCACCGGTTTCAAGTGGATCGCAGAGCTTATCAAGGAAAAAGAAGCCAAAGAAAATTATGTGATAGGGGGTGAAGAAAGTTTTGGCCTGATGATCGGAGACCAACTGAGGGATAAAGATGCGGTGAGCGCTGTGGCATTGCTTTGTGAAATGGCAGCCTATGAAAAGAACTGCGGCAGAACTTTATTCGATAAACTGATCGACCTGTATATAAAATACGGGTTCTATTATGAAAACCTCATCAGCATTACCAAAAAGGGAATGAACGGACAGAAAGAAATTGCCGATATGATGGAAGGATATCGCAATAATCCACCCCGGTTGATCGACGGGGTGAAAGTAGCGCAGTTACTGGATTATGAATTGCAAACCGGGCGAAACCTGTTGACAGGAGAAAGTTGGCCCATTGCACTGCCCAAGAGCAATGTACTGCAGTTCATACTGGAAGACGGAAGCAAGGTATCGGCAAGGCCGTCGGGAACAGAGCCCAAGATCAAATTCTATTTCAGTGTTCACACCGGGCTGGAAAAAAAAGAGTATTTCGACCGCCAGTATGCTTCGCTGGAGACAAAGATCAAAAGGATCATTGCTTCGCTGCAATTGCAATAAACTGTGCGTAATTTTGTAACAGTATTTTTCTTTTCACAACGGCTTATACGCGCCAGGCGCTTGGCTGGTTAAATGTATATTCGTGCCGCTTATGAGAAATTACGAAGATACATATCAGCACAAGGGACTGCGACGCCAGTTGGTAAACCTGTTGAGAGAGAAAGGCATCAGTGATGAAAAAGTACTTGATGCCATCAACACCATTCCCAGGCATTTCTTTCTGGATTCGGCTTTTGATAAGATTGCATATGAAGACCGCGCCTTCCCGATAGGTGAAGGACAAACCATATCACAGCCTTATACCGTAGCTTACCAGACGCAATTACTCCAGGTAAAACGATCTGAAAAAGTGCTGGAAATAGGTACCGGTAGTGTATACCAGGCTACGATCTTAGCCGAACTGGGCGCCTGGGTGCATACGATTGAACGGCAGAAAAAATTATACGAACTGCACAAAAAGTTTTATTTCCGAAATAAATATCCCAATCTGAAATTCTTTTACGGAGATGGTTTTGAAGGCCTGCCAAGTTTCGGACCATTCGATAAGATTATTGTAACAGCTGCAGCTCCTTTTATTCCACCCAAATTGGTAGAACAGCTGAAGCCCGGCGGAATGATGGTATTGCCGTTGGATGAGGGTGAGTCGCAACGCATGGTACGTGTGACCAAAACAGCTGAAGGCTCCCTTATAGAAGAAGCCTTCGACCAGTTTTCTTTTGTACCCATGTTATCAGGAAAAAATGGGTAGACATCTCTACCCGTTTTTCTATTGCTGCATCATATCTACCCCACCGCCCTGATCTGCTTTGGTGTTCTTGCGTTTGAATAAAGTGGCATCGAATTTACCGAAACGGTAACTGAAATTCAGGCGCAATATCTGGGGGTCCCTTCTTCTTTCTGTAGTCTGATCAAAATAAGTACTCACCGAATAAGACTTGAATACCTGGGTACGGAATATATCGTTCATGCCAAGGGTAAGTGAACCGCTCTGACCATTCTTCCAGGTCCAGTCTTTACGGATGGCCAGGTCGAAACCATAGCGAGGCAGGTTATACCCCTGTGCAGTACCCTGCGGTCCGCCGAACATGAATCCGCCACCTCCGCCGCCCCGAGCGCCACCTCCGCCGCCTACGCTGGGAGCCAAGACGGTTTTGGCCTGGTAGTCGCCACTGAGTTGGATGGAAATGGTTTTAGTCAGCTTGAAACTACTGTTCATTTTTCCAAACCAGCTCAGGAGAGAATTATCCAGTGTCTGACCGGGAACTGAAGCATTGATCTTGGAATTATACAGGTTCACCGCAAGGGTCAGGTCCCACCATTTGGTAACCGGCATTTTGTTGGTAAGCTCCAGTCCGTATGAATAACTGCTGTTGGCATTGATGAAAGTGCTGAAATAAGCACTATCTGTCGGACTCAGGGCACTCTTATCTCTGTATACATATCGTGTAATAAGGTCGGTACTGTATTTAAAGAATACAGTTGCCAGGAAGTTAGCACCGCGTTTATAAGCATTGTTGTAAGACAATTCAAAAGAATTGGTGAATTCAGGTTTCAGGCTGGCATTACCAATATTGATGTTCTGCGGGTCTGAATAATCAGGGAATGGCATCAGCTGGAAGAAATTCGGACGGTTGATGCGACGCGAATAGTTGACCTGGAAATCCTGTTTGTCATTGTACTTATAGGTAATAAAGGCGCTGGGGAAAAGGCTCAGCGGGTAATTCACTTTGAACTGTGCAGAATCGGCACCGGAAGCGTTCAGCAATGTGCCGGTATAGTTGGAACTTTCTGCCCGAAGTCCCAATTGATAGTTCCATTTTTTTACCTTGAAACCATAAGACAGATAACCTGCATATACCTGGTCGTTGAACTTGTATTTGTTACTGATCAGCGGTATGAGCATATACTGGTTGGTATTCGGATTGAATATAAACTGGTTACTGTTGTTGCCAAAATCGCGGATGGCCGCACGTACACCTGCTTCCAGTTTCTTGTCTTCCGAGAAGGGGTTCTCGTAGTCGGACTGGATTGTGTAGAAGCGGTTGTAACCATCACCGAGTGTTTGCTGCAGCAGGGGACGGCCTTTCACGGAATTATCGGGATAAAAGGTTTGGGTACTGGTGAGCGAATGGTTGTTATTGGTACTTGAATTGAAGTTCGCATCAATGGTGAAGTCTTCCCCGCTTTTGGCAAAATTGTGTTTGAAACTCAGTTGGGTTCCCAGGTTACGGAAACCAAAATTGCTGTTGCTGGCGATGCGGTTAAAAGAAGAAAAAGAACCCTTGATGGTAGAATCAACAGTCTGAAAATTGTCATTGTCGAATTGTCCCCTTACATAATTACCTGCCAGGGAAATGGTGTTCCTGTTGTCGAGAAAATAGTCGATACCACCCCTGAAAAAGCTGAAAGTGCCATTATTGGTGCCATCGCTTACATTATGTACAGCGCTGGGTGTGGTAAGAAAATTGTCGCGATCGGTAATGCCATTGGAAATGGATTTACGCTGGTTGTAGTTGCCGCTCAATGAAATATTCATTTTATTCTGGCGCAGGTTAATATCACCTCCCAGGTTGATCTTAGCCCTGGAATCAATACCGCTTCGGAGGCCGCCATTATACCCTGTTTTCTTATTTTTCTTTAATACAATGTTCAGGATACCTGCGTTACCACCCGATGCGTCGTATTTGGCAGATGGGTTGGTAATGAGTTCTACCTTATCAATGATATCGGCAGGGATCTGGTCGAGGGTAAGGGTGGTGGGCCTTCCATCGATGAA
The DNA here is from genome assembly GCA_041798205.1 of Sediminibacterium sp. Taxonomy (GTDB): domain Bacteria; phylum Bacteroidota; class Bacteroidia; order Chitinophagales; family Chitinophagaceae; genus Sediminibacterium. Next base: position 14,420 of record JBHCAK010000007.1, on the reverse strand, counting down.
AAGCGTGGGAGTGGCATTACGCATGGTTACGTTCCCGTCGATATCTACGTTCAGGGAAGGGATGCTTTTCATGATTTCGGTAGCTGTTTGGCCCGTACTAACGAGATTCTTGTCTACATTGAATATTTTCCGGTCGATTCCCAACTCAAACTGTTGTTTAGCCGAAGAGGTAACAGTTACTGTTCCCAGGTTGGTGGCATCCTGTTCCATTTTGATATTGCCCAGGTCCTTGTCTGTCATGCCTAGGAATTGTTGCATGCCTCCACCATTCTGCCCGCCTCCCTGCGGCATTTTCAGGTCAAAACCCACCGGTTTTTCAATGGCTTTATAGCCCAGGGCACCGATTTTGAGCTTGAATTTACCCATCACGGGGAGACTTTCGAAACTGAAATCACCATTGGCCTTGGTAATCATGGTGCGCAATACCACTTCTTTCATTTTGTGGGTAGCTGTATCAAATTTATTGCCTGTAAGCTGTATGGTTACGGCTTCAATACCTTTATTGGTGGTATTATCCACAATTTTACCGTACAGGTGACCGATATTGGCTGCAGATCCTGTACCTCCGTTACCCTGGCGCATACCGACGCCGGCAGGAAATTGGGCAGTTGCGGCAATTGTGAGCAAAACTGCTCCTAAAAAGACAAAAACCTTTCTCATGGTGATATTTTATATTGAAATACAGGGCAAAATTGCGAAGTGCATTACCCAAAGAAACCGCTTCATTATATAAACGGTAATTAGGCAATTCTGAATGGGCGAGACCCGGATAGGGACTGGGAAAGAAAGCGACTTTGCCGGTGGATCAGTGTCAGTTAAACAATAGAAGCTGCAAAAGCCCCACGGTCAGGCCAAATAACCCGGCCAGTATTTCTGCCTTTCGTAATGTGCCTCCAATGGATTTGTAAAAGGCTTGTTCCAGTTGATCTGCAGAAATAGCGGTCAGTTTATCTGATAGCATCTTCCCCAGGTCAAGATCGCGTTCAAGGTTGCCCAGATATTGTTCAATCATTTGGGGAAATAATTGCTGTATTTCGGCAATAAAAACCCCTTTCAATTGGGTAATGGTCTTTTCACCAATGAACATACTGATCATGGGCATTTCACTGACCAGCTTCTGGCGCAGGAATTGGTCGATATGCGCTTCTACCAAGGGCATTATTTTTTGTACCTGGTCGGGATGAGTGATTTGTTTCGAAATATCAGCAAAAGAAAACAAACAGGTATTGACCAGTTTGCCTATTTGCAAAGCGGCCTGTGACTGGTACCTGGGAAGCATACCCTGGAAGGTAAACCCGGCAAACCGTATTGCTTTCCGGGGATGGAAAACCAACTTAATACCCATACGAACAGTAAACCAACCGATAAAGGCAGAACTCAGGGGAATCAGTACAAGACCATAACTCATGTTATAAAATTTAAAAACCTATAAGGAACAGCCTTATAGGTTTTTGGTTTGAAAGGGAGAACGATGGGTCTCGAACCCACGGCCTTCAGTGCCACAAACTGACGCTCTAACCAACTGAGCTACGCTCTCCGTTTATTGGGTTTGCAAAACTAAGGTAAAACGGCTTTACTCAAAACTGCCGGGCAGCTTTTTTTTGAAATGAACAGATGAAAACCTTTGTTAATTGGGGCAGTTGGGCGCAGTGAAAGCTCTTTTTCAGTTACTTTTGGTACCTATCTTGCAGCAAATGCCAAAATTTATAAGATTTATGAAGAGCAGAAAAGGATTGTTGATATTGGTTGTGGCCCTATTCGGAGGTTTGTTCTTTGCTTTCAGGAATAAATGGCTGGGGGGAACGGATGTAACGGCGGCACAACGCCAGCAGTTACTGTCAACAGTTGGGTATTTATTGGAAAAACAGCATTATAGTCCGAAGAACATCAACGATAATTTTTCCAGGCAGGTATTCAAAAAGTACCTGGAAGACCTGGACGGAGATAAAACCCTGTTCCTTCGGTCGGACATTGATTCACTGAAAAAATATGAAACCAGGATCGACGATGAGATCCATGGTGCTCCTATTGAATTTGAACCGGCAGTCAGTGCCATTTATGATAAAAGGTTCGGACAGGTAGTTACTTTATACAAAGAGATACTTTCGCAACCTTTTGATTTCAGTATAGATGAGAAAGTAATGCTGGATGCCGACAAACTTGCCTATGCTGCTTCAGAAGCCGAGCGTAAAGACAGGTTGAGAAAACAACTCAAATTCCATACACTGGAACGTTATGCCGACCTGCTGGAACAACGTGAAAAGAATAAAGGACAGAAAGATTTTGTGGTGAAATCAGATGCAGAACTGGAAAAAGAAGCGCGTAATAAAGTGCTCAGGTATATGGACAAACGTTACGACCGTATCAAAGGCACTTTTACTGAAAACCAGCGTTTTTCTGCTTTCATCAATGCCATAACCAGTTTGATGGATCCGCATACGGATTATATGCCTCCCACCGAGAAACGTTCTTTTGATGAACAGATGAGCGGGCGATTTTATGGTATTGGTGCGCAACTGGGACAGGATGATTATGGTATCAAGATCGTTAGTATACAAACCGGCGGTGCAGCCTGGAAATTGGGTGAAGTGGCAGTGAATGACATCATCACTAAAGTAGGGCAGGGCAAAGACGAGCCTGTAGATGTTACAGGCTTCGAAACGCAGGATGCAGTGAAACTGATCAGGGGTAACAAAGGCACCGAAGTGAGGTTGACACTGAAGAAAACAGATGGTACCATTAAAGTAGTATCCATGCTCAGGGATGAGATTGTATTGGATGAAACTTATGTAAGAAGTGCCGTGATTGGGGAAGGCAAGGACAAGATAGGTTATATCTACCTGCCCGATTTTTATGCAGATTTTGAAAAGGAAGACGGGTCCCGTTGCTCGGAAGACGTAGCGCGCGAGGTAAATAAACTGAAAGCCGAAAATGTGAAAGGTATCATCATTGATGTGCGCAGCAATGGCGGCGGTTATCTGTATGAAGTAGTGCAGATGGTGGGTCTGTTTGTAAACCAGGGCCCGGTAGTGCAGGTAAGGGAAAGGGATGGCCGGTCTTCTGTGTTGAGTGATAAACAGCAGGGTACCATTTACGACGGACCTCTTGCGGTAATGGTAAATGAGCTCAGTGCTTCGGCCAGCGAAATATTCGCTGCAGCCATACAGGATTATAAGCGGGGTATCATCATTGGCAGTACTTCTACCTTTGGAAAAGGAACTGTACAAAAACCTATACCGTTTGGTAACCGGATTGATCCCTATAGCGGCCGTACGGAACTGGGTGCCATGAAACTTACTTTCCAGAAATTCTATCGTGTAAATGGTGGATCCACTCAATTGAAAGGCGTAACGCCAGACGTGATTTTACCCGATGCCTATGAATACCTGAAGATCCGGGAAAAAGACAATCCATCGGCCCTGCCATGGGATGAAATTCCCAAAGCGCCTTACCAGGTATGGAAAGGAGACCTGCCTTATGAAACGGTGATACGGAAAGAGAATGCCCGCATCAAACAAAATGCTTCACTTACCTTATTGAACAATAACCTGCTCTGGTTGTCAAAACTGGGCGAGGAGCCGGCAAGCCTGAACCTGGAAAAATACCGCCAGATGCAAAAGCAAATAAAGTCAACCGTAACACAGAATAACGGCTTGCTGAAACCGGGTGCTGATATGGCAGTGGCCGCCTTGCAACAGGATAAAGATAAATTTTACAATAATCCCGATAAAGCCAAGGGATTGCGTTACCAGGACTGGCTTAAAGCACTCAGATCAGACTTGTACATCAGTGAAGCAGTAAAGACCGTGATGGAAGTTGCCCGTGAACAACAGGTACATATAGTAGCTAAGTAAGCGTTTTTCTTTACCTTTATCTCATAGGTTGATAATCACAATGAACGAGAAGAGTAAAAAATGGTTTGCGCTCTATACCAAACCGCGCTGGGAAAAAAAGATCGACCAGCTACTGCTGAAAAAAGGGATGGAAAGCTGGTGCCCTTTGCAGAAAGTAGAGCGGCAGTGGAGTGATCGTAAAAAAATCATCGAAGATCCGCTTTTCAAATCTTATGTCTTTGTACGTATCGAGGATGCCGAACGCGCCAAAGTACTGATGACCGATGGTGTATTGAATTTTGTTTATTACCTGGGCAAGCCTGCCGTCATCAGGGACGAAGAAATAGCGACCATTAAAAAATACCTGGCCGAAAAAGATGCCAGCATTGCCATTATATCTGAAGAGGGTTTTATGGAAGAGATGAAGATCAAAGTTAATTATGGCGTTTTCATGGGCAATGAAGGAACTGTGATCAGGGGAGGCAAGAAAAAAGTGTACGTAAAATTACAAAGCCTTGGGCAGGTAATGGTGGTGGAATTCCCGGCAGAATACCTTTCTCCCGCCTAAAGTTTCCATTCAATGATTTCATTCGCCCATTCCTGGCGATAGGGTGTACTCACGCGGATATAGTTGTCGGTATACCCTTCCATCATACCATTCTTGTTGAATTCTTCAAACAACACCTTGCGGGATTGTCCGGCCTGCTGTTGTGTAAAATATTGCAGCTTCATGTAAGAAAGGTTGCGCAGGGTTTTGTTCCGCTCATGGCGCACCTGCATGGGTATCACAGGTTTGATTTCCAGTGCCCTGGTATGATCTCTTTCGGAATAAGTGAATACGTGCAGGTAGGATATATCCAGTGAATGCAGGAAATCGAAAGTCTCTTTGAAATGTCCATCGGTTTCGCCGGGAAATCCAACGATTATATCTACTCCAATGGCGCAATGCGGCATCAGCTTTTTAATGAGCCCTACACGATCGGCATAAAGCTCTCTGCGGTAGCGCCTGCGCATGAGACCAAGAATTTCGTTACTGCCGCTTTGCAGGGGGATATGGAAATGAGGCATGAACTTATTGCTGTTGGCTACCAAAGCAATGATATCGTTGGTAAGCAGGTTAGGTTCGATGGATGAAATACGGTAACGCTCAATACCCGCTACTTTATCGAGTTCCCTCACCAACGAAAAGAAATCCTCTTCATGCCTGCCTCCGTCGGGACCCTTGCCAAAATCGCCCAGGTTAACCCCTGTGAGTACAATTTCTTTTACACCATCAGCAGCGAGATCCTCTGCATGTTTCACCACATTGACAATATGATCACTCCGGCTTTTACCCCTGGCCAACGGAATGGTGCAGAAAGAGCAGTTGTAATCGCAGCCGTCCTGTACTTTCAGGAAAGTGCGGGTTCTGTCATTCTGTGAGAAAGAGGCGTTGAAACCACTCACTTCTTCAATATCGCAGCTGCATATTTTGGCATCATCACTTTTGGCCAGTTCGCTGATATGGCGGGCGATATTGAATTTTTCGGCGGCGCCCAATACAAGGTCAACCCCGGGGATAGAAGCGATCTCCTGCGGCTTTAACTGGGCGTAACAGCCGGTGATGACCACAAAACTTTCGGGCGATTTGCGCTGGATACGCCGGACCAACTGGCGGCATTCCTTATCGGCATTATCGGTTACAGAGCAGGTATTGATCACGTACACGTCGGCCAGATCGTCGAATTCCTTCTTCTCAAAACCTTCCCCTTCCATCAGGCGCGTGAGGGTGGAGGTCTCGGAAAAATTCAATTTACAACCTAAAGTATGAAAGGCTACCGAACGCTTCTTTTCCATAGAGGGCGCAAAGATAAGTTATATGCGAATTATAGGGGTTTGAGGTCTGTTTTATGACTAAAATGTGTTTAATTCGCCTTCGCTAATCCCCGCCAAATGAATACCAGAAAATCAGCCCCGCTTCTGCTCCTGCTTGTACTGGCATTGTTGTTCTTCTCCATCCGCAATTGCAACAGGCACAGGACTTTGATAAAAACCAATCCGTCTGCTGTAATACCACCTTCGCAAACAGCTAATCCACCTGCGGGAGAGGAGGGTCTGAACAGGCATCCTTCACGTATCAATTATACCAAACATGTAAGGTGTCGCATGGGTTGCCGCCATATCGATGAAGCCGAGATCTCGGAAATCCTCAGGAACGGGACCATCAACTACAGGAAGAGTGTGCTGGATGGGGAGCCTTGCCGTCACAAATATGCCGTGGAAGGAAATACGAGTGATAACCAGCGCCTGCGTGTCATATTCGCGCCTTGTGGAGATGAAATGACTGTGATTACCTGTATTGACCTGGACAGGGAATGGCCTTGCGATTGCCCCGGTGATCATCATTGACATTTTCCATTTTATTTACAATTATTGGGCTATGTTTGTCCGTCTTAAAAATTGAAAACCAGTATGCAGTTTAACAGAATTAACAACATGGTGGGATGGGCGGTATGCTTGCTTGCCTGTACCGTGTATATTTTAACCGCAGAAGCAGGAGGCAGTTTCTGGGATTGCGGCGAATTTGTGAGCAGTTGTTTCAAAGTACAGATACCACACCCGCCCGGGGCGCCATTGTTCGTGATATTAGGAAGGATTTTCATCATTCTTTTTGGCAATAATCCCATGGGTGCCGCTAAAGCCGTGAACATCATGAGTGCACTGGCCAGCGGTTTTACCATCCTGTTCCTCTTCTGGACCATTACGCATTTTGCTCGTCGTATCATGAATGTGAAGACCAGCGATGCAGTCAGCGGATCCCAGGCCTGGGCCATCATGGGTGCAGGAGTAGTAGGAGCACTGGCATACACTTTTACCGATTCATTCTGGTACAGTGCGGTGGAAGGTGAAGTATACGCCATGTCTTCTTTCTTCACTGCCATTGTATTCTGGGCCATACTCAAATGGGAAAACCATGCAGATGAACCAGGGGCTGACCGGTGGATCGTTTTCATCTTTTTCATGATGGGACTCTCCATAGGCGTACACCTGCTGAACCTGTTGACCATTCCGGCCATTGTAATGGTGTATTATTTCCGCAGAAGGGCTTCTTTTAATTATACACTGATACGTACCTGGTTTATTCGTTTGACTGTTATTGGCGGCATATTGGCATTTATACTGGCTTTGCTGATGGCTAATGGCGAAACGAGTGAAGAAAGGGGAGTTAGTATGGACGGAACCATGGCGGGACTGGTGGTGCTGGGAATAGCCGCAGCCATCGGATTGCTGATACTTGCCGAACGATATAAAAAAGATAAAAAAGAATACTACGGAGGCATTTATATCTTTTTTGTGATCGGATGTGTCATCACCGGACTGGTGCAGGTAGGTGTGATACAGTATTCTGTTAAAATTGCCGGCACTTTCGACCGCTGGTTTGTGAACGGAATGGGTATGCCTTTCTTTTATGGGTTTGTTTTTTTCTTCATACTACTGGCAGCGATCGTTTGGTACGGCTTCAGGATCGCCGCCAAAAAAGGCTGGCCTTACCTGCGCCTGGGGCTCTGGTGTTTTTCTTTTATGCTCATCGGATACAGCACATATGTGACCACCATGATCCGCAGTAATGCTGATCCTGCAGTGGATATGTACAATGTTGACAATCCCATCAGCCTGGTTGGTTATCTGGGACGTGATCAGTATGGAGATTTCCCGCTGGTATACGGACAGAAATTCACGGCCGATCTGAAAGATGTGAAGAATACGGGTATGCGCTATGAAAAAGCGCGCGATAAATACATTGAAGTAGGGCCCGATAAAAAATACATTTACGCTCCGGAAGATAAAATGATATTTCCCCGTGTATGGGACGCCAGTAATGAGCAGAACCATGCCGATTACTACGCTTCGTTCCTGGGTATCGGAAGAATGAAAGACGGGTCCTATGAAAGGGCGCCCAATCAGTTGGATAATATAAAATTCTTTGTCAGCTATCAATCGTACTGGATGTATTTCCGCTATTTCATGTGGAATTTCTCCGGTAAGCAGAACGATAACCAGGGCCTCTTCACTGGCAACTCAAGAGATGGTAACTGGATCACCGGCATACCTTTTATAGACAGGATACTGTATGGCGACCAGAGTGCCATGCCCGATAGCCTCAAGAACAATAAATCGAACAATAAATTGTTCGCCCTGCCATTCATCCTTGGATTGATTGGTCTGTTCTATCACTTTAAAAAGCGTGGCGACGATGCAGTGGTTAATTTCCTTATGTTCTTTTTCACCGGCTTTGCCATTGTGATCTACCTGAACCAGGCGGGTTTCCAGCCACGTGAGCGTGACTACGCTTATGTGGGCAGTTTCTATGCTTTTGCTGTATGGGTAGGATTGGGTGTACTCAAAGTGCGCGACTGGCTGGGCAAAGCCGTTTCACAAACCACTGCCGCTGTACTGGCCACCATGATCTGTTTGCTGGCCGTTCCGGTGGTGATGGCGCAACAGGAATGGGACGATCACGACCGCAGCCAGAAACAACTGGCGCGCGACCTGGCAAAAAATTACCTGGAAAGCTGTGCGCCCAATGCCATTCTGTTCACTTTCGGCGATAATGATACTTATCCGCTGTGGTATGCACAGGAAGTAGAAGGCATTCGTCCGGATGTGCGCGTGATCAACTACAGCCTGCTAGGGATTGACTGGTACATTAACCAGTTGCGTTATAAAATAAACCAGAGCGGACCCATTGATGTGATATGGACTCCCGAACAAATTGAAGGAGACAAAAGGAATTATATCCTTTACCGGCCCAAACCCGGTATTCCCGAAGACCGTTATTATGACCTGTTCGACGTCATGAAAAATTATGTAGGGACCGATGATCCCGCAAAAATGGAAGACAGGGGAGGTGGAGAAAGCGTGAATACTTTCCCGGTAAAGAAAATGTCGGTACCCGTTGATAAAGCGGCCGTACTTAAGAATGGTACGGTGAGTGCAACTGACAGTGTGGTGACGGAAATGCGTTTTGAAATATCCAAGAACGCATTGATGAAGAACGATCTGGCAGTGCTGAATGTTATTGCTGCTAATAAGTGGAACAGGCCCATTTATTTTACCCAGCCGGCTGTTGAACTTGGGTTCGATCGTTACTTGCGTAGGGACGGACTGAGCTTCCGCCTGGTGCCTGTGATGGGTAATCGCGTGAATACAGACTGGATGCTGGATAAGGCATTGCACCAGTTTGCATTCGGTAATGCGCAGATCAAGGGGGTGTATTTTGATGAAGAGAACCGCCGCCACCTCAACACCATTCGTACGGCTTATTCAGAGCTGGCCACTGATCTTGCCAATAAAGGACGTAAAGAAGATGCACGTAAAGTATTGAACCGGATTGACAGCATGATGAATCCTGCGAATTTTGATTATGGCATGACCAGCAGGGGTAACATGCATAACCGCAATTCACTGATGTTCCTGGAAGCCTGTTACCTGGCCGGTGATTCAACCCTGGCACAAAAAGTATCGGCTTCTGTAAAGAAAGACCTGCAACAGCAACTCAGGTACTATAACTCACTGAGTGGTTCTATGGCAGATTATCTTTCCGATGAAAGAAGGATTGCCGATAGTTATCTCCAGGCCCTGCAGCAGATGCAGGCTATGTACAAGCCTGGAGTGCAACTCCAGGGAAAGGCAGCGCAGGACAGTGTGGCTCATTAAGTTTTTCCACCAATTGATTTCGCTCATCAATGCGTGGTCGCGCTTGCCTTGTTTTTTCGTAGCTTGCAGTTGATATGAAAGGCCATCGCTTCATAAAATTCGATCCGTCGGAGAACAGTATGGATAAGTTTGAACAGTTGCTGAATATTTTCATGCAACTGCTGACCTATACCAATGGAGACGCTACAGAGGCATTGCAATGGTTGAATGAACTGGATCGCCAATACAATCTTACCACACCCGATTACGGCATGGGCGATTTCATTGATGAATTGAAAGAGAATGGCTACCTGCAAGAAAATCCGCAGGATGGCAGCTTCCGGATCACGCGCAAATCTGAACAAACCATCCGCAAGCGAAGCCTGGAAGAGATCTTCGGTAAGTTGAAAAAGACAAAACAAGGTAATCACCAGACTTTCAAACCCGGCCAGGGCGATGAAATCAATCCGGATACACGGCCCTTCCAGTTTGGCGATATGCCTGAACAGATCGATTTCACCGAAAGCATCCGTAATGCGCAGATCAACCATGGTATCGGCAGTTTTACCATGAAAGAAGACGACCTGGTGATCCGTGAGAATGATTTTAAAACACAGACTTCCACTGTGCTGATGATCGATATTTCGCATTCGATGATCCTGTACGGTGAGGACCGTATTACACCGGCGAAAAAAGTGGCAATGGCTTTGAGCGAACTCATCACCACCAAATATCCCAAAGACACCCTGGATATTGTAGTGTTCGGTAATGACGCGTGGAGTATTGAGATCAAAGACCTGCCTTACCTGCAGGTGGGGCCATATCATACGAATACCGTAGCCGGACTGGAACTGGCCATGGATATCCTTCGCCGGAGGAAAAATCCGAACAAGCAGATATTCATGATCACCGACGGGAAACCTACCTGCCTGAAAATAGGCAAGCGTTATTATAAGAACAGCTTTGGCCTGGACAGGAAAGTGGTGAACAGGTGTATCAACCTGGCAGCCCAATGTAAAAAATTGAAAATACCCATTACTACATTTATGATCGCATCGGACCCTTACCTGCAGAGTTTTGTTCAGGAGTTTACTGAGATGAACAACGGAAAAGCATTCTTTGCCTCACTGGATAACCTGGGAACATTCATTTTTAAGGATTTTGAAAACGGGAAAAGAAAAACAGTGTACTAAAGAATGATTTATTCACGCCTGATGACTGATATCTGATTTGATTTTCACATTTTTAAATTTACCAATCAAATCAGACTTGGACGCATCAGACATCAGACATCAGACATTTTAACTATGAATATCCAACATATCAAAACACTAGGCGAACTTAAAAAATCAGGCTATCAGTCAAGATCAATCAAAGAGGAAATACGCAATAACCTGGTACAATGCATCAGGAACAGGGAAAATCCTTTTACAGGCATCATGGGTTATGAAGATACGGTGATCCCGGATACAGAGCGGGCATTGCTGAGTAAACACAATATTCTCTTCCTGGGATTAAGGGGACAGGCCAAGACGAGGATGGCCCGGCAGATGGTGGACCTCCTGGACGAATACATACCTGTGATTGCAGGCAGTGAAGTGAATGACGATCCTTTGCGGCCGCTGAGCAAATTCGGGAAAGACATGGTGGCCGAACATGGCGATGAGACCCCTGTGCAATGGTTGCATTGTACCGAACGCTATGGGGAAAAACTGGCCACTCCCGATGTAAGTGTGGCGGACCTGATTGGCGACATTGACCCTATCAAAGCGGCCAACCTGAAACTCAGTTTTGCCGATGAGAAAGTGATCCATTACGGTATCATACCCCGGTGTAATCGCAGCATTTTTGTTATCAATGAATTGCCCGACCTACAGGCACGCATCCAGGTGGCACTGTTTAATATCCTGCAGGAAGGGGATATACAGATCAGGGGCTTTAAACTGCGCATGCCCCTGGATATTTTGTTCGTGTTCACCGCCAACCCGGAAGATTATACCAACAGGGGAAGCATTGTAACACCTTTGAAGGACAGGATTGAAAGCCAGATACTCACACATTATCCTAAAGACATTGAAACGGCTCTTGCCATTACAGAACAGGAGGCTGATGTGCCAGAGCAGCAGCAGGAAATGGTGAAAGTAAGTGACTTGGCAAAAAGGCTGATAGAGCAGGTAGCTTTTGAAGCGCGAACGAATGAATATGTGGACAAAAAAAGCGGGGTAAGCGCCAGGCTTAGTATTGCCGCTTATGAAAATGCCATCAGCAGTGCTGAAAGAAGGGCCATCATTTTTCGTGAAAAACACACACAGGTGTGGATCAGCGATCTTACGGGGATTATTCCGGCTATTACCGGTAAAATTGAACTGGTATATGAAGGAGAGCAGGAGGGCCCTTACCAGGTTGCACTGAACTTGTTGGACAAGTCGATCAGGACTCTTTTTGTGCAGTATTTCCCCAATCCTGAACAGCTGAAGAAGAGAAGAAATACAGGCAAACGTTCGGCGGAAGAAAAAGAACCGGAGAATCCATATAAAGCAATTACCCGCTGGTTTGATGCAGGCAATCACCTGGACCTGATGCTGGATATGAAGGATGAGGACAGGATTGCCGCCCTTTACCAGGTAACCGGACTTTATGCCGTGGCCAAGAAACATTATCCGCAGGCCAATGAAAAAGAAACAGCTTTATTAATGGAACTGGTACTTCATGGGCTTGCTGCCTATTCTATGCTCAGCAAAAAAATGATTGGTGCCCGCATTGAATTCAAGGACCTCATGGGTAGCATGATGAACCTGGGACAATTGGAATTGGGTGATGAAACAGACGAGGCCGGTGGGGATGATTATAAATAAAAGCTTTCATTAGAACCTGAGTCCGAAAGATACTCCCCCGTAAAAGAATATCGAGGAATAGGCTGTGACCATGGGAGATAAAAATACTCTAGTAGTGAGCCCACGTGTAAGGGGTTGGTAACGATAACCAAGCGAAACATGCCAGATGAGATCGGGAGTAATGGTAACTTCTCCTTTTTCAGACACGGTATTATTCATGTTGCCGAGAAAAGTCATTCCTGCACCGAATTCTGCATAATGGCCGGCTTTACCAGCGAGATAGTTCAGTTCCAGCGGAAACGTGGGATGGAGTTTGGTTTCTTCAATAAAATCGGGTGATGTGGTGGTTAACAAACAAGCACCTATGCCGGCCCTGAAACCTAACCCTTTTTCACCTGTAAAGCGACGATCATAATTAATGGAAAGGATACCCCCGGGGCCGCCTGCATCTCCATAAATGTTCAATGCTGGTCCGCCTACAGGAAGCGGATTGTGTCTGGATTGTGCATTGGCAATTGTGGCGGATATGAGCAAACAGCTTGCCCATAAAAGGTTTAGCCCTGTTCTCATAGTACTTGATTGTATATCTATGATACAGCGCAAAAAGGGCACGTTGCCTGCTATGGAAAGAATCTTTTAGATCAGTTCTTTCAGTTTCTCCACAACAGCGTCGATTTCAGCTTTTGTATTGTGTTTGCAGAAAGAGAAACGAACGGTAACCTGGTTAGGGTTGTGATTAATAGCCCGGATCACATGTGATCCCTGGTCGGCCCCGCTGGTGCAGGCACTACCGCCACTGGCGCAGATATGGTTGATATCGAGATTAAAGAGGATCATCTCACTTTTTTCTGTTTTAGGGAAGCTTACGCTTAATACAGTGTACAGGCTGCGGCCCAGCGGATCGCCATTGAAGGAAATACCTTTGATGTGTTTTTTCAACTGCTCCATCAGGTATACTTTCAGACTTTTGATATAGCTGCTGTCCTGCTCATGGTGTATAGTGGCGAGTTCCAGCGCTTTGGCAAACCCTACAATGCCATAAAGGTTTTCGGTGCCGGCCCGCATATTCCTTTCCTGGCTGCCGCCGTGTACAAAAGGTTTGATCTTTACATTCTCGTTGATGTACAAGATGCCTACCCCTTTGGGGCCGTGGAATTTATGTCCGGCGCCTGTGATAAAATGAACCGGCGTGTTTCGCAGGTCGAAAGGGAAATGTCCCACTGTTTGTACAGTATCACTATGGAAGATGGCTCCATAAAGCTTGCACAATTCGCCTACGGCATGTATATCGAGCATATTGCCGATCTCGTTATTGGCATGCATCAGGGTAACCAGGCATTTCTCCTCGCTTTCAGCCAGGATGCGTTCCAGGTCTTCCATATCTACATGGCCATTGGGCAAAAGTTTAACATAACTCAGGGCCGCTTCTCCATTGTGGTATAAATATTCCACCGTATGGGTAGTGGCGTGATGTTCTATTGTGGAAGAAATGATGTGTTTACAGCCGAGATCACGCACGGCGGCTGTGATGGCTGTATTACTGCTTTCAGTACCGCCACTGGTAAAGAAAATTTCGGCCGGATGTGCATTCAGCGTTTTGGCCACCAATTTACGTGCATTTTCTATAGCCAGCCTGCTTTCACGGCCATAACTGTATATAGAAGAGGGGTTGCCAAAATGGGAGGTCAGGTAAGGCATCATGGCCTCCAGTACCTGCGGGTCTAAAGCTGTAGTAGCTGCGTTATCGAAATAAATTCTTTCCATAGCCCAAAAGTAAGAAATCTCCAAACGGTAAATCAGAAATGATCAAATCAGACATCAGAAATGTACTACATCACTTCTTTTATATCCTTCATCAGTTTGGCCGCAACATTGGCTGCTGTTGTCTCAAAATTGCTTTCCGCATAAATACGGATGATGGGCTCGGTATTACTGGAACGGAGGTGTACCCAGTCGTTCTCGAATTCAATTTTCAACCCGTCTTCTGTATTAATGGGGTGAGATTTGTATTTTTTTCTGATGTGATCGAATATCTTTTTCAGATCGAATCCTGCATGGAGTTCAATCTTGTTCTTGC
>JBHCAK010000006.1:0-10715 GCA_041798205.1 Sediminibacterium sp. | reverse complement strand
TTTTAACCGGGGTGCAAAACTACCACTTCCTCAATTACCCTCCAAATCTATCTTCCACTTTTACTCCCTTTTTTCCTCCCCCTCTCCCCCTAAAAACCAGCCCGCCTTTTTTTAAACGGGTTGCAAAGATAAACAGTTTCATCGCAGTTCCAAATTTTATTCAAATTTATTCGGATTTTTTCCTTGCGCTTGTGACTGATCTTCAATGAACTATACCGCTTTTACCGAACGGGCGGCGAAGATAGGGAGTTGAATATTAACTGCCAATATTTTCTTGAAAGTTTTGAAAATATTTTTTGAAAAAAAGCAGGTGATAATCAATACTATTACCCCAATAGGCCCTGTTATGCCCGCCAGGCCTTTCACTGTAATCGTGATCCACCTTCATTTCCAGCAGCTTCCTGTGCAGGTTCCTGTTTACCTGCAAAAAGAAATCGTCCGTTCCGCAATCCATTACCAGTTTTAATTCCCCATTCTTCAACTCATTAACAACATTGATAACGGTATTGTTTTCCCAATTAGCCCTGTACAATGTAGTATCGCCCAGCACCCTCGCTATTTCCCAATTCCGGGGAAAAGGCCTGATATCTAAGCCTCCGCAAATGCTACCGGCTGCGCCAAAAACGTTTTTATGCTGCATAGCCAGGTAAAAAGCCCCATGTCCACCCATACTTAATCCCGTAATAGCTCGATGTTCTTTGTTCGCAGCCGTACGATAATGTTCATCCATATACCGGATCAATTCGTCCGAAACAAAAGTCTCATAACGTACTGTTGAATCCAGCGGACTGTTGAAATACCAACTATTATAGCCTCCATCCGGACAAACCAATAACATATCCATTTCATCTGCTTTTGCCGGCAATTGCGGTGCATCCCGCAGCCAGGCAGCATAATTACCGCTGTGCCCATGCAAAAGATAAACCACCGGGAAGCGTTTCTCTTTATCATTATAATCCGCAGGTTTAATGACCACTACCCTAATCTCTTTGTGCATGCTGTTACTGTAAACCTTCACCGTATCGGTAACTGCTGCATCCGTGGCAAATGCAGACAGAAATAAGGAAAGAAACAACACTGCTTTTTTCATGAGGGGCTATTAAAATGAAAAGAATAAAAAAACCACCCAATCAATGCATGGGTGGTTTTCAGCTTTATAAAGATAAGTTTTTATTTTTTTTCTGCTGCATGTTGCATCGGATTCATACCCTGTGATTGCCCGCGGGTAGCCGATCTTGATTTAAACAGGGAGAATTTGCTGGGCTCGGCAATAGCAGGCCAGCTGTTGTTGCTCTCATCAATATCTGCTGTCTCTTTCATGGGATCCAGCTGAATCCGTACCACCTTCTTCCTGGTAAGGAATACCTTGCTTACATTGTTCTCATTCTTACGCCATATTTGCGCCGGTATCTTCTCCACCTCTTTTGTGCCATCTTCAAAAGTAAATTCCACAATGATGGGCATTACCAATCCGCCTTTGTTAGAAAAAGACACTTCATACAAATGAATACCCTGGTATTTTGCTTTTTCTGTATCAGTTATCGGCTCAGGTGCCACCAGTTGTTGTACGGGTTGTTTTACAGTAGAATCGTAAGGTTCTATCCCCCTGTCGTAACGCCAATAAAAATCCCTCAATGTGGTATCTGCATCAGTCAGGAATACAATGTTTTTATCCTGCCTGTTGCGTACCTTGGATATATCCTCAAACGCATTCACAGCCGGTTTATCAAGACCATTGCTACGCTGCATGCCTCCGCGGTTATCGTTGCCTGCAGCAAACGATGCATTGGGGTCGTATACCGCATGCTTAACACTATCGATGGCTATATCACAGGGTTCTATACCATAGAACCATCCCCTCCAAAACCAATCCAGGTCTTCACCACTTGCGTCTTCCATGGTACGGAACAGATCGGCTGGTGTAGGATGCTTGAAAGCCCAGCGCCTGGCGTATTCCCTGAATGCAAAATCGAACAGTTCCCTGCCCATGATCGTTTCCCGCAGGATATTCAGTGCAGTTGCGGGCTTGGTATAGGCATTCGGACCAAACCTTACAATGTTTTCGCTATTGGTCATGATAGGTTCCAACTGGTCTTTGGGCAGCTTCATATAATCCACAATGGCCCAGGCAGCACCTTTGCGCGAAGGGAACTTATTATCATACAATTCTTCTGTCAGGTATTCCACAAAACTGTTCAACCCTTCGTCCATCCAGGTCCACTGGCGTTCGTCACTGTTGATGATCATGGGGAAGAAATTATGCCCCACTTCGTGGATGATCACACCTAACATACCATTCTTGGCAGATTCACTGTAAGTACCATCTTTATCTGTACGTCCGTAGTTGAAACAAATCATCGGGTACTCCATTCCATTTGCAGCTTCAATACTTTGTGCCACAGGATAAGGATATGGAATAGAGAACCTGGAATAGGTTTTAATGGTATGTGCTACCGCTTTAGAAGAAAATTTCCGGTACAGTCCGTATGCTTCTTTGCCATAAGCGCTCATACACATTACTTTCTTTCCTTCCACATAAGCGGGCACAGCATCCCAAACAAATTTGCGACTGGAACCCCAGGCAAAATCCCGTACGTTCTCTGCCTTGAATACCCAGGTCTTCTTTTGTGGGCTTTTTTGCTGTTCTGCTTTTTTTGCTTCCTCCAGTGTAACTACTTCTACCGGTTCTTTGGCTGTTTGTGCCTGGTTCCACCTGTTCAATTGTGCAGAAGATAGGACCTGCGCATAGTTCTGACACTGACCTGTAGCCATCACTACATGGTCGGCCGGTACGGTCATCTGTACGCTGTAGTTACCGAAAGTAAGTGCAAACTCCCCCCGTCCGGTAAACTGGTGGTTCTGCCATCCCTGGAAATCGCTGTATACACATAAACGTGGAAACCACTGGGTCATGGTGAAGAGATAGTTGCCGTCTTCCGGAAAATACTCATACCCGCCGCGTCCACCTACGGTCATGCGGTTGGAAATTTTATAATGCCAGTCAACATTGAACACAAATTGCTGCCCCGGCTTCAATGGCGCTGGCAGATCAATCCGCATCATGGTTTTATTGATGGTATATTTCAATGCTTTGCCGCCTGCATCGGTGAGCTTGGCTATTTTATGCCCATAACCATTGTCTGTCTTGGCTTCCAGTAACCTGTCAACCGCCGCCAGGCTTGGTTGCTTACCCAGTGTAGTAGATTCCTGGTAATTGGCATTATCAATACTACTGTGTTCATTTTCATCCAGCTGTAACCACAGGTATCTCAGCACATCGGGTGAGTTGTTGAAATAAGTAACTGTTTCACTTCCCTTCAGGACAAGATTCGTCTCATCAAGTTCACATTTGATGTTGTAATCCGCCCGCTGTTGCCAGTATTTGGGACCAGGTGCTCCACTCGCAGTACGGTATTCATTCGGGGTAGGGAGAATGGTTCCCAACTGCTCAAACCTGTTACCATGATTGGAGCCAGGGTTGTTCATGATATTCTGCGCATGCAGCGTCAAACCGATGCATACCAAAATAAGCATTGATGTGATTTTTCTCATTACTATAGTTTTAAAAAGGTATTCTTTCCAATGCCATCTGCAAAGCAAGCGCAAAAATACCTCCCGAAACATATAAAAGGTATTCCCGCCTGCTGAAACGGAAAATGGTTACGAAAATAAATGAAATCAATAACACTGCGAACACAATGAGCAGTTGACCCGCTTCCAATCCCAAATTAAAAGCAAACAACTGCAGGATCACAGTATGATCCTTTCCCAATAAGCTTTTCAGGTAATTACTGAAGCCCAACCCATGTATAAGCCCAAAGAAAAGTGCGAAGAAATAAATAATGGGAAACCTTGATTTGAAACTGAATTTCTTCACAAACAAATTGCTGATTGCTGTAATAACAATAGTGCAGGGTATCAGGAATTCTATCCAGCGGACAGAATAATGCACAATATCAAAGACACTCAAGGCCAGGGTAATGGAATGACCAATGGTGAAGGCTGTTACCAGTATCAGTATCTTTGTCCAGTCGGTAAACTGGTACCTCAGGCAAAGCGCCATGATGAAAAGGATATGGTCAATTCCTTTGAGGTCCGCTATGTGCTGATAACCTATCTTGAAATATAATCCGAACTCGTTCATGTGCGGGAATTAAATTAGTGATGGACTTGGTTTGGGTAAAAAAATAATGTTGAATGGCAAATATAATGGTTCAGTGGATGGTGACGGGACTACTATCGGTACTTCATCCATTCTTTGTGTCGGTAATCGATATCAGCCACAATGCGAAAGAATCCACTGCAGAGATCAGTGTTCGCATTTTTACGGACGATTTTGAAAAAACATTGCAACATTTTTCCGGCTCAAAGATCGATCTTACCCATCCGGCTGACAGGGCTTTCGTGGAGAAACAATTGGCGGCGTATATAAGTCAAAAGTTGAAATTAAAAATTAATAACCAGCCGGTGATATTACACTACCTGGGTTATGAGATACAGCGTGAGAGTGTATGGAGCTATTTCGAGGTTCGGAAAATAGCGCCTTTTAAAAAAGTAGAAGTCAATTGCAACTTATTGTATGATTTTGAATCAGGACAGATGAACATCTTTCACGTAAAGAGCAATAAGATCGAGAAAAGTTATAAGCTGGACAATCCGGTGACCATGATCAGTTTTGATTTCTGATTTGATTTGGTTATTTATTAATTGGCCTGTCATTATGTGTATCGATGCTTGAAATCAGAAATTATCCAGATCCATCTCAGCTTCTGTTATCGTCACCAGTATCTTATCAATACGATGATGATCCATGTCCACGATCTCAAAACGAAATATCTTCCATTCTAATGTATCTCCTGTAATGGGTATTTTTTCCAGTTTATGTATGATAAAGCCTGCCAAGGTGTCAAAATCCTGGTCGCCCTCCATCATCCATTCTTCTCTATCGAACCTGGCCAGGAAATCATAAAAAGGTATCTGGGCATCTACCAGGAAAGAACCATCGGTCCGTTCCGTGATCTCATAGTTTTCATCTTCTGCCTGCGGAATATCGCCCACGATGGCTTCCAGTATATCATTCATTGTAATCAACCCCTCTACCGAACCATATTCATTTACAATAAAACAGTGATGAACCTTGGTTTGTTTGAACTTTTCCAGTACCTGGTAAGCCGTATTTCCTTCCGGTACATACATGGCTTCTTTCATCACCGACACCACAGCAACATCCGATTCTGCCGAAAACAATTCTTTGATGGTAACCACCCCTTCAATATGGTCTATATTCCCTTTGCATACGGGGTAAATGGAATGCATCAGGTCGGCCAGTTCTTTGCGCACTTCCCCTACCGTTTTGTTTTTATCAATCCACACAATATCACTTCTGTGTGTCATAAGTGAAGTAAGGTTGCGGTCGCTCAAGTGGAATACCCTTTCAATGATTTCCTGTTCTGCTTCTTCTATGGTACCTTGTTCGGTTCCTTCACTGATGATGGCTTTGATCTCTTCTTCCGTAACCTGTTGATCATTCTCCCTGATGTTCAACAGGCGGATGATCAGTAAGGAGGACTTGTTCAACAACCATATAAAAGGGAATGTGAGCCAATATACCAATCGCATAGGCCCGGCAACCATTTTGGCAATGCTTTCCGGTCTGCTCATTCCTATTCTTTTGGGTACCAGCTCACCCAATACCAGTGTAAAATAAGTGATCACCACAACAATCAGTATGGTAGCCAGTGAACTGCTGTATGCACCAATGAATGGAAAATGCTGTAGCCAGGTATCCAAAGGCTTTTTGAAACTATCTCCTGAATAAATGCCTGTCAGAACCCCTATCAGGGTAATACCAATTTGTACGGTGGAAAGAAATTTATCGGGGCGTCCGGCCATTTCCAAGGCCCGCCTGGCATCTGCATCGCCCTTGGCAGCCTGTGATTCCAGCCTTGCCCTCCTGGCCGAAACCAATGCAATTTCAGCCATGGAGAAAAGTCCGTTTACAAATATCAACCCAAGTATAATGAATACTTCTGTCATGGTTTTTCATTGGTTTATTGGCTTGCCAGTTTTACGATGGCGTATTTAGTGACTTCTTTTCCCCTGGTCGCCGGGTTGAGAAAAGGAAGACTGAGCATAGACACCCCGTAATATTCGCCTTCAAATATAATTTGCATGGCAGGAAACTGTTGTTGAAGCGCTGGAATACTTTCTTTCCTTGTGATCACTACATCATTTTGCTTCAATTCCTGCTGCTCTTTAAAAGGAATGATGTGTTGCGCATAAAATGCCAATGCACGGCTCATGTCGATATTGTATTGCACCATTTTGCTTTTGTCAAGTTTCTTTTCATGGATGATATCCGCTATCCTGTTCCCTAACTGGTATTGCAGCAAGTGCGGGTAAAAAAAACTGTTCAGAAAAAAATTAACCCCCACTGCGGTAAACAAAGCCGCCCTGAGAAAGGGTTCCATAGTAATAACCTTTGAAAAAAGCAGCTTGCCGCAGCGAAGCAGTCCCAATATTGCCAATACCGATACATACCATGGCAGCGAAGGGAAAGGAAATTTCATCAACACCACCACTGAAACCCACAATAATAAAAAAATCACTGCATGAACCATTAATACCGGTTTTCTCCACTTCGTCAGCTCATCTGTATAGTATAAACGGTATGCAAATTTCGCAGTAATGATGGCTGCCAGCGGAAACACAACAAAAATATAATGCGGCAACTGTGCCTGGCTGCGCGCCAGGATGCAATAAGTGACAATAAAACCCCCAGCGCAGATCCATTCTTCCTGTTCGCTCAACTTAAACTTTTTCTTCACCAGTTCTTTCACCTCAAAAAGCAATCCGGCCAAGAAAAGCAATATCCAGGGAAGAAAACTCCAGAGCATATTCTCCAGCAGGAAAGTAAAATGACCCATCTCATGGTAATAATTTTCGCCGGTGTATCGGCCGAAACTTTGTGTCCAGTAATAAAAGCGTAAGCCCGACTGAATGGGTATCCCATTGATGAGTTTGCCCGGGTGCAGGTCGTACTGCCGGTATAACCCGATACTCATGGGTACCAGCAAAAAGGCCACAACCAGTAAGCCCACGAGGTACTCCCATCGAAACAATTGTTTCCATTCACGGCGCAACAACAGGTGGGGGGCAAAAGCAAATACAGGTACCATTAAAGCAATGGGGCCTTTGGTCATCATACCTCCTGCAATAGCTGCAAACGCCAGCAAGAGGTGTTTCCATTTCGCATACCGGTACCAGGCAGCCAGTTGCCAGAGACTGAATGCCACCCAACCCATCAGCATGGTATCGCAACGTACATCATGCATGATCAGGAACATGGCCTGTGAAGTAGCCAGTACCAATGCCGATAATTGTGCAATGGTTTTATGGTAGAACAATAATGCCAGGCGGTAAGTAGCATAAACAGCCAGTAATGCAAACAAAAATGAAGGAATGCGGTAAGCCCAGTCGTGTACACCGAATACTTTCATACTCAGGGCCGACAGCCAGAACAACATGGGTGGCTTGTCGAGGTAATCATGGCCCAGATCGTATACCTGTAAATAGTTTTTATTCTCCAGCATTTCCCGACTGATGGAGGCATATTGCGCAGCATCAATATCCATTAGAGGTATCAGGAACATACCCAATAAATAAACTACCAGGCAGGATGCCAGTACAGTAAATAATGTCCGGTTGTTGATCATACAGCGGGGGTTGACGGTTCTTCACTGAAAGAAGGAAGGCCGATCTTTTGGTTGAAAAAATACGCGGTAACATAACCAATGCAACAGCCAAGCAAAGCGCCACATAAAACATCCAGCGGATAATGTACGCCAACATATACCTGGCCATAGCTAATGGTAGCTGCCCATATAAAAAACAGTTTTCCCCATCTTCCTAAAACAGACCTGGTGGTCAGGTACACAAACGTAGCAAAGCCAAAATGGTTAGTGGCATGAGAAGAAGTAAAACTATACCCTCCCGAACAGCCGCTCAACAGCAATCGCATCTGGCCAATCAAAAAACCTTCCTGGCAGGGCCTGGGCCTTGCTACCCAGTGTTTGAGCAGGGTACTGCTGCATTGATCAGTCAGCACTACTGTAACCAACGCAAACAATATCCAGGGAAAGGCTTTTTTCTTGAAATTCATCAGCGCGAATACCACCAGAAAAAGATAAAGGGGTATCCAGGTATTCGCATCGCGCCACCAGGGGAATACGCTGTCAAGAAACCTATTGGTCCACCGGGTATTGATCTGCAGAAACAGATCCGTATCCCATTGATTGAGCCAGGACCATATTTTTTGAAAAAAGCTGAACGTCAGTAGATAATGCAGCATAATAATGTAAAGTTAGGGCAAGACTTTACGCACCAGCAAGATATTGGCAATCGATTTTAACAAAATGACCACAGCCCTCTGTTGCAGAACCCAATCAGATTATCCAAATTAATATTATGACAATTTTACTGACCATTGCGAAGCCCGACAGTAGTTTTGTTTCCAATATGAATGCCCGTTTCTATTTCTCAATTCCGAAAGAGATCATCGCCCCCTTCATTGAGCCATTGGGTATTGAGCCATTTAGCAATTAATTGCATCATCATTTCTTTTTCGCAACAATGATCATTCTAGGCGATTTGCGCACATCATAATGCCCCAGTTGGTAATCACCAAAAACTTCCTGCACCTGCATATCCTGGTATGACAGCATATCGGTAAAATCACCCAGCGAAAACTTGGCCACACGTTCTGTGTATAAATGTCTAGGCGTTTTATTTGATGCATCCGTAATTTGTATCTGTTTGAAAAAATGTTCTTCATCCTGCCATTTGGTAATGTGGAAAGCCACATCTTCTATGGTAGCGATGAATGATTTTTCGAGCCGGTCTTCCACATAATGCACATTCAGGTAGTCTATTACAAATACGCCTTCGTGCTTCAGGCTCTGAGTAATGGTGCGAATGGCATTATCATGCTCACGCCTGGTTCTGAAATAGCCAAAGCTGGTAAAAAAATTGAATGCATAATCGTAGTAATTCACCCAGAAAGGCAGACGCATGTCATGCTGGTAAAAATGCAGGTTATCTGATTCCTGGGTCCTGGCTTCTGCAATAGATGCTTCCGAAAGATCAATGCCGGTAACATCGAATCCCATATCTGCCAGCGCTTTGCTATGCCTTCCTTTCCCACAAGCCACGTCCAGCATCCTGACCCCGCAGGCTGGCTGAAGATAACCTATCAATGTCTGGATGAATGCCATTGCTTCCTCCTCATCCCTGTGCTGATACAACAAATGATAATAATGTGAATTAAACCAGTCTTTATACCACGATTTATCCGGCATGTCTACCCTTTATGAACGCAAAATTACGCTTGTGGCGCAAACAAAAATTTTCAATTATGTTTGCAGTCCACCTAAACCCATGTTACATGGCATTGATCAAGAGCATTTCCGGTATCCGCGGAACAATTGGAGGCAAGCCGGGCGAAACTTTAAGCCCCTTGGATATTGTCCGCTTCACCGCAGCTTACGGCACCTGGCTCATGCATCACTCCAAAAACAGAAAAGTAATACTGGGCAGGGATGGAAGGATCAGTGGTGAAATGGTACAACGTCTTGTCATCAGCACGCTCAATGCACTGGGCATTGATGTGATTGACCTGGGGCTGAGCACTACTCCTACGGTGGAGATGGCTGTTGTTTTTGAGAAAGCAGCAGGTGGCATCATCCTTACTGCAAGCCATAACCCCAAAGAATGGAATGCGCTGAAATTACTGAACAATAAAGGTGAATTCATCAGTGGGGAAGACGGCGCCAAAGTGCTTGACATCGCCTCCAAAGACGATTATCATTTTGCCGGCGTTGATAAACTGGGCAGCCATACCGCCAACCATACCGCTTTACAACAGCATATCGATGCCATTATTCGTTATCCGCTGGTAGATATTGCCGCCATTAAAAAAGCGAAGTTCAAAATTGTGCTCGATGCCATCAACAGCAGCGGCGCTTTTGCCGTTCCTGAATTACTCAGGGCATTGGGGGTAAAAGACATCACGGTGCTGAATGCTGAAGTGAACGGGAAATTTGCCCATAATCCCGAACCGCTTCCGGAACATCTTACCGAATTATGCAATGAAGTGAACAAACAGAAGGCTGACCTGGGTATTGCCGTTGATCCGGATGTGGACAGGCTATGCTTTGTGTGTGAAGATGGCAGTCTTTTTGGCGAAGAATATACGCTGGTGGCTGTGGCAGATTATGTTTTAACACATCGGAATGGTAATACGGTTAGTAATATGTCGTCTACCCGTGCGTTGAAAGATATTACCCTCAAGCATGGAGGTACTTATACACCCAGTGCAGTGGGTGAAGTGAATGTGGTAAATAAAATGAAAGCTGTCAATGCCGTTATCGGCGGTGAAGGCAATGGGGGTATTATTGTACCAGACCTGCATTATGGCAGGGATGCGTTGATTGGTATTGCACTTTTTCTCACCCACCTGGCCAAAGAAAAAAAATCTGCCAAACAACTGCGCAATACCTACCCCAATTATTTCATGAGCAAGAACAAGATTGAACTCCATGCAGGATTCGATCTGAAAAAGATATTCGATCACATCAGAAAAAAATACAAATCTCACCCCATTAATACAGAAGACGGGTTGAAAATTGAATTCGAGAACGACTGGGTACACCTCCGTT
>JBHCAK010000005.1:0-276844 GCA_041798205.1 Sediminibacterium sp. | reverse complement strand
TGTTGGCAGTGGCACAGACAGTGGCATTGGCGGCCAGGGTTCCGGGAACAGTGGGGGTATTGACGGTAACATTAACGGTAGCTTCTGAATTGGCGCAATAGCCATTGGAAACGGTCCATTTGAATTGATAGGATCCGAAAGCGAGACCGTTGACAGTGGTATTGGGATCGTGGAGGTTGGTGAAAGTGACGGCAGAAGGACCGGATACGAAGGTCCAGGTACCGGTACCGGATGCAGGCACCGTAGCAGCCATGGTGGCTGAAGTAACATTACAGAGTTGCTGATCGGGTCCTGCATTGGCAGGTGTTACCGGTTGCAATACAGTAATGGCTACAGTATTAGAGTTCTGTGCTGCACAAACGCCGCTTTTCACAGAAGCCTTGAACAACGTTGTTGTTGAAAGATTGGTATAAGTATAGCTGCCGGTGGTATTTGCAATATCGGTCCAGTTAGTACCGCCATCGATCGAAGACTGCCATTTCAAAATGGAAGAAGTATATCCTGAGAGTGTGAGTGTGCCGGTATTGGAAGTAGCACAAACGGTGGCCGGCGATGCCAGCGTACCTGGCACAGTTTGCAGATCAATGCTCACCTGCACAGTACTTTGTGAAGAAGCACAAACGCCGTTGGCAACGGTCCATTGAAACTGATAAATGCCCGTGCCTAAATTATTAACAGTAGTGAAAGGATCGTGTATGTTGGTAAAGCTGGCAGTAGTAGGGCCAGCTATTTGTGTCCAGGTGCCGGTACCTGAACTAACGGCCGTAGCAGCCATAGTAGTGGAACTTACACTGCAAAGCGCCTGGTTCGGACCAGCATTGGCAGGAGTTACTGCCTGGGCAACAGTGATGGTTATATTATTAGAATATTGTGCTGCACAACTGCTGCTTTTTACGGAAGTCCTGAATTGGGTGGTATTGGTCAGGTTGTTGTACGTGTACGTAGCAGTTGTATTGGCAATATCAGTCCAATTGACACCATCGGTGGAAGACTGCCATTTTAATATGGCCGAAGTATAGCCGGAAAGGGTGAGTGTGCCGGTATTGGAGGTAGCGCAAACGGTGGCGGGTGATGCCAGTGTACCCGGCACAGTTTGCGGATCAATTTGTATTTGTACAGTGCTTTGAGAAGAAGCACAAACACCGTTGGAAACGGTCCACTGGAATTGGTAAGCGCCGGTAGTGAGACCATTTACAGTTGTAAAGGGATCATTTGCATTGGTAAAACTGGCGGTATTGGGACCGGACACCTGTGTCCATGTACCAGTGCCCGATGTGGGGGCATTGGCCGCCATGGTAGCAGAATTAACGCTACAGAGCGTTTGATTGGGCCCTGCATTGGCAGAGGTCACCGGTTGCATCACGGTAATGGTAATGATGTTGGAATAAGCGGAATTACAAACGCCACTTTGAACCAACACCCTATATTGAGTGGTAGCAGTAAGGTTGGTATAGGTATATGTGTTAGTAGTATTGGAAATTGAGGTCCAGGAAGCTCCGTTGTTGGTAGAAGATTCCCAGCGAACGACAGACCCTGTATTACCGGAAAGTGTTAATGTACCGTTATTGGATGTGGCACAAACAGTGTTGCCGGCAGCAAGTGTACCGGCAACTGTTTGCGGGTTTACGGTAATGGTGACAGTATTGGAATTCACTATTCCGCAATTGCCACTTTGTACAACGGCTCTGTAAAGAGTTGTAGTAGTTAAATTAGTATAGCTGTAACTGCTGGTAGTATTGGCAATGCCAGACCAGGTGGTGCCGCCATCGACAGAAGATTCCCAGCGGATAACGGTTCCGGTATAACCTGTCAAATTGAGGGTACCGCTATTGCTTGCAGCGCAAACAGTAGCATCTGAAGAAAGAGTGCCCGGAGTGGAGGCTGGAGTGACTGTAATACTAACAGATGGTGAATTGGCAACACTGCAATTGCCACTTTGTACAACGGCTCTGTAAAGAGTTGTGGTAGTTAAATTAGTATAGCTGTAACTGCCGGTGGTATTGGCAATGGCAGACCAGGTAGCGGCGCCATCGACAGAAGATTCCCAGCGGATAATGCTTCCGGTATACCCTGTTAAGGTAAGTGTGCCCGAGTTGGATCCGGCGCAAACAGTTGCAGGCGAAGCCAGTGTGCCGGCGATAGTGGGCGTGTTGTTTACAATAGTCACTGTGTCTGTCGATGTGGCACAGGATCCATTGGTGATGGCCCAGACAAATTTATAAATGCCGGGAGTAAGTCCATTTACAGCAGTTGAGGGGGCATTTGGATTGCTGAAGCTGGAACCAGAAGGCCCCGAAGCCACAGACCAGCTGCCAGAACCTATCACTGGGGTATTGCCGGTTAGCAATGCTGAAGTTACATTACAAAGATTTTGTGCTGTGCCGGCAATGGCTTTGGTGGGCAACGCATATACCAGGACGTCGGTTGAATCTTTTCTGCTGCAACCTGTTGGAGGGATGGCAGTGATTCGATAACGCACTGTTGCGTTACTGGTTGTTGATGTATTCGTTAAAATATCGTTTATTGTATTCGTAGAAGAAGCTACAGCGTTGGATGAATTGCCGGAAGCAGTGCCGGAAATCACGGCAGAACTCCAGGTATACAGAGAGCCCGGAATGGAGCTGTTGAATTTGATGTTGACTGCAGTTCCCGTACAAAGCGAAGCCGTATTGTTGGTAATATTTACGGCCGGCCTGGGTAGCAGTGTAGCCACAAAATTGAAAGGAGTCCCCGGACAGCTCACATTACTCGGCGTAAATACATAAGGAGTAATGTTATAAGTTACAATAGCATTATTGGTATTTGAAAGGTTGACCAGCGAATCAATGATTTTACCGGTACCCGTTGGGGAATTGCCGGACACACTACCCGATGTAACGGAAGAGGCCCATGAGAAAGTACTGCCTGATACGGCAGACACCGGTGTATAATTGGTGGTTTGATTGGAGCAAATGGTTACGGCTGAGTCTTTACCGGTATTGTTGGGGTAAATCCTTAAGATCATTGAGTCAATGGCCGGAGGTTGAGCCGGACAATTACCCGTATAGTTATAACTGCTGTTCCCGGTCAGAATAATTTTTACAGAACCTGCTGCCTTATCGGCTGCACTGGGTGTATAAGTCGTGCTTAATGTATTAGGATTGGAAAAAGTACCGGAACCGGAAGTAGTCCAGTTTAAAATGTTGGTTGAGGCCGTTGCGGTTCCGTTGAGTAAAATGGGGGCTGTATTGTAACAAACAGTAGTATCATGCGATCCCTGTATGCTTACACCCGGGAATACGGCTTTGTAAACCATTTGTGTATCGGAGCAGGTAACACCATTGGTGGTATATTGTAAGGCAATAGTATAAACGAAGCCGTTATTCAATTTTACATAAGGATATTGGGAGCTAGGAGAACTACCTGGTTGATATTGAACGGTACCACCATTTGTGGTAATGTTCCAGAAATATGTATCAGAGCTCAGGTTGCTGCTATAAATGGGTACAAAAGAAGGCGAATCAAAGTGAATGGACCCTTGGTTACAAGCGATTACCGGGGGTTGCATTTTTAAACTGGCTGTATTGATTGTTTTTGATACAGTAGTGGTGCAACCAATGTTAGTGACAGTATATGTGATATTGCTGGTTCCGATACCTACGATTGTTACAAGGCCGTTATTATCAATAGTGGCAACAGCAGTATTACTACTGGCCCAGGTACCGCCCGGTGTTGCATCACTCATCTGGATGGTCTTTCCTACACAACCCCCGTTCGGGCCGCTGATGGCTGCCACAACTGGTGTTTGGTTAACAGTAACAGCGGTGCTGGCATTAGCGGTACAACCTTTGGTATCAGTAATAGTTAAGGAATAAGTACCGGAGGCTGCTGTTGTGGAGTTGGTAATAGACGGATTGCTGATGGCAGAGCTAAAACCGTTTGGCCCTGTCCAGCTATACGTATAAGTGGGTGTTCCACCGGATGCAGTAGAGGATAATACCACGCTGTTGCCGGAACAAACCGGGCTGCTGCCGGAGACAGACACGGTAGGAGACGGATTGACATTGAGTGTAACCGAATTGGATGCGGTGACACAGGTACTGCTGGATAAACTGGATACATCGGGCCCTACCAGTACACGATACATGCCCGTATTGGTTACTGCAGCATTGGTAAACGTATAGCTGGTAGCGGTATTACCAGGCGTCCCCACATTCACCCACGTAATACCACCATCGGTGCTTTTCTGCCACTGGTAAGCCGGACTGGAGAAGGGACTATTGGTCAATGAACTGTTGATGGTAACACTGTTGCCGGCGCAAATGGTGGCGGTAGTGCCTGAATTGATCGAAGCTGTTGCAGTAGGCGTACAGGCAGAAAAAAGAATATCATCAACAGCGAGGTCATTGCCACAATAATTTAACTGTCCACCTAGCGCGTCACGCATTTCCAGTATCAAAGAAGTGGTTCCGGCAGGAAGCGCGAACTGAAATCCATACTGTTGCCAGTTGGGGGGGCCAGCCGTAGTAGCGGTAAGTGGCAGGTCTGGTGTGGTGTAGGTTTGTAAAAGATTACCGGATGCGTCTTTGATGTTAAAAGTAACTTTAGCCGGCACATAACTTGATCCGCAAATAGGTAAGGTGAGAGTTTGAGTATTGACGTTGGCAAGCCAGGCTGAAAAACTATATACTGAACCAGGACAAAGACCAGTCACTGATTGTGAAAAAATCAAATCAACAGGCCCCGTAGAGGGCCTCCCCGCATTGATCAGGAGCATTCTGCCATTGGTGTTTCCGGTATGGTCTCCTCCTGTGGTCCAATCAGAGTGACCAGCATTTTCTACTTTTGATGTTACAACGTAGTAGCCATCGTCTAAATTTCCGGTCGACTTACTAAGACCAAACTTGTAATAGGTAGTGAACCCGGGAGGTACATGGTAGAGTACAGAATCTTTTGGTGTATTAACTCCGAAATCTTGTTTGTATACAGGAGCAAGTGCAGTGCTATTACAAACTCCTTGCGCAAAAGAAATATCGCAACACAGGCACGAAAGGACGACGAACAGAAGCAAATATGTATGCCTGCGATTTTTCATAATGGATATTGGGGGTATAAGCCATTAACTAAAAATGGATCATCCGCGGGATTTTAATAATTTAAACCACTCACTGCACTTCAAACGGGGTTTTTTCAACGATCAATGTTCGCTCAATATTGTGTGATGCCATGTAGTCCTTTCTTCTTTTCTTTGTAGTCTTTTTATGATAGCCATCGGTATTGCCCTTGAGCCAGTTAGGGACTTTTGCCGATATAATTATTTAATAAATACTTAACCTTTCTATGTGGTACCGCCTGGGGCAATTTATCCTGAAAAACCGACTGATATTATTGATTCTTTTATTGGGTGCCACAGCCGTGATGGGCTATTATGGCAGCCAGGTAAAATTGAGCTATGAATTCACGAAAGCCATCCCCGACGACAACCCGAGATACCGCGATTACCAGGCTTTTTTGCAAAAATTTGGCGGAGATGGAGCAACAGTAGTAATTGGTATTCAAACAGATAGCTTTTTCAAGGCCAATTTTTTCAACCAGGTAGGCGAATTACACCAAAGCCTGAAAAGGGTAGCCGGCGTTACTGATATTGCCAGCATACCGGAGGCAGTGAACCTGCAAAACGACACACTTAATAAGCGCTTGTTGCCATATAAAATATTTCATTATCCGTATACCGGCCAGTCTACATTGGACAGTACCCGGCAGGTTTTTGAAAATCTCCCCTTTTATCGCCGGCTGCTTTACAATCCCGCTACCCACGCTTACCTGATGGGGGTGAATGTGAACAAGGATACGGTCAACAGCAAGAGCCGTACCCGGCTGATCAATGACATCATGCAGCAGGTGCATGATTTTGAGAAAAAAACGCATGTTTCGGTACATACCAGCGGACTACCCTATATCAGAACCATCATGAGCAACCGCATCAAAGATGAGATGAACTGGTTCCTGATTGGTTCATTGCTGCTGTCTGCCATCACCCTGATCCTGTTTTTCCGCTCCATCAGCGCCATGTTCATGAGCCTGTTTGTGGTAGGGATGGGCGTAATATGGAGCCTGGGTACGGTGGTGCTTTTTGGCTATAAGATCACCCTGCTCACGGCCATCATACCACCATTGGTGGTGGTGATTGGTGTGCCTAACTGCATTTATTTCCTCAATAAATATCATACTGCTT
Organism: Sediminibacterium sp.; assembly: GCA_041798205.1. Taxonomy (GTDB): domain Bacteria; phylum Bacteroidota; class Bacteroidia; order Chitinophagales; family Chitinophagaceae; genus Sediminibacterium. The sequence continues at coordinate 270,630 of JBHCAK010000005.1, read as the reverse complement.
ACCGCGAGACCGGCGATAAACAAAAAGCGCTTGTGACCATGGTGGGAAGAATGGGCATTGTAACCCTATTCTGCAATATTGCCGCTGCAATTGGTTTTGCTGTATTTGCCCTTACGCGCAGTGCCGTGCTCAAAGAATTTGGCGCAGTGGCCGGTATCAATATTATTGCATTGTTCCTCATTTCCCTCATATTCATCCCTGTGATATTGAGCTATCTTCCTGCCCCCAGGAATAAGCATACCCGTTACCTAGATAATAAATTCATCGAGCGGATACTGGTGCGTATTGAACGCTGGACTTTTCATCATGCCCGATGGGTCTATGGCGTAACGATTGTACTGACCGTATTGGCGGCTATGGGTCTGTTTAGGATCAAAAGCGAAGGCTTTATTGTAGATGATCTGCCCAAAAACGACCATATCTATACCGACCTGAAATGGTTTGAAGGCAATTTCGGGGGTGTGATGCCGTTGGAGATACTGGTGGATACCAAAAAGAAGAACGGACTGGTGCGTTCAGTGAAACCCATTGCAAATATTGAAGAGTTGTCGCAGTATATCGCGAACAGCCCTGAAACCGCACGGCCGCTTTCTTTTGTAGAGGGGTTGAAATTTGCCAAGCAGGCTTATTTTGACGGAGATACCCTGAGTTATGCTATTCCTTATGAAGGCGACCTGGCTTTCATGGCCCCTTATTTAAAAACCAGGCCTGATAGTGCGGAAGGTACTCAGAAAAAATCAGGATTTGCACAGTTGATGAGCAGTTTTATGGACAGTTCCCGCCAGGTAGCGCGCATTAGTGTGAACATGAAAGATGTAGGTAGTGCAAAATTACCTGTGTTGTTGAAAGATTTTGAACACAAAGCCGGTGAGATATTCGATACGGCCAATTATCATGTCACTTTTACAGGCAGCAGCATTACTTTCCTGGAAGGTTCCAGCTTCATCATCAAAGGATTGAAAGAAAGTGTTTTCTGGGCTTTCCTGCTGATCACGCTCTGTATGTTGTATTTGTTCCGCTCATTCCGTATCCTGATTTGTTCGCTCATACCCAACCTGATCCCATTGGTGATCACCGCGGGTGTGATGGGCTGGGCGGGCATTGCGCTGAAACCTTCTACAGTACTGGTGTTCAGCGTTGCCTTGGGTATTGCAATAGATGTCACCATCCGTTTTCTCATCAATTATAAACAGGAATTGCCGCATCACAACAAACAGGTGTCGTCCACCCTGGTACAAACGATCCGGCATACGGGCATCAGTATCATTTATACTTCACTTGTGCTGATCGCCGGTTTCATCATTTTCTGCTGGAGCAATTTTGGCGGAACCAAGGCATTGGGATGGCTCACTTCCCTGACTTTGGTAACAGGTACCCTTACCAACCTGATCCTGTTGCCAGTACTAATTCTGCATAGTTCCCGAAAAAAGAAGTAGTTGGCGGCTCGTCAATTAACTTTTTTTTAATTTTTTTCGGCAGAGACCGGCAGTTATTAAACGAATAATTGTTAGCTTTAGCTGGTCATTAAAATCAAAACTCTATTGCAATGAGAAAACTATTCACTCTTGTGGCGGGTATTGTATTGTTTATGGTACAACTACAAGCCCAATCTAACCGTTCGGTTACGGGAAAAGTAACCGACGACAAAGGTTCCCCGCTTTCCGGCGTAACTGTTTCGGCTGGTTCTGACAGGCGGACTGTCACAGATAATGGCGGGAATTTTACCATACAGGTTTCAGCCGCTGTTAAATCCTTACATTTTAGTTATGTAGGTTATGTTGCGACGGACGTGTCCGTTACAGGAAAATCTTCTGTCAGTCTCAGTCTTGTCCCGGAAGACAAAGCATTGTCAGAAGTAGTGGTGGTTGGATATGGTGTTCAAAAGAAGAGGGAAGTAACCGGCGACATTGTAACGGTAAAAGGCGACGCTTTGAAAGATAAGCCTGCTCAAAGCTTTGACCAGAACCTGGGTGGCCGTGCAGCCGGGGTACAAATTACAATCCCCAGCGGAGTATTGAATGCACCGCCGGTGATACGCATCAGGGGTACCAATTCTATTTCGCTCTCGTCCTATCCGTTGATTGTGGTAGACGGCATCCCCTCTTTTACGGGTGATTTCAGTTCCACCGCCGCTGCCGGTAATATCCTTGCCAGCATCAATCCGAATGATATTGAAAGCATCGACATCGCCAAAGATGCTGCCGCCACAGCTATTTATGGAAGCCGTGCTGCAAACGGCGTTTTGTTTGTTACTACCAAGAAAGGCAAGGCCGGTAAGAGCAAAGTAGTGGTTGACAGTTGGATGGGATGGAGCAAAGCACAGCGCCTGCCTGTTCTGATGGACGCTTTCCAGTATACGGATTATAAAAACGAAGCATTGAAAAATGCCGGTACCTATAATCCCGCCAGCAATGCATTTGCATTGACAAACGGTCCTAATGGAAACCCCATCAATACCCGTTGGTACGATTATGTATACCGTACGGGATTCCAGCACAGTAATACCGTGAGTATCTCAGGCGCCAATGAATCTACCAGCTATTATTTTTCAGCCGGGTATACTGAACAACAGGGTATCATCCAGCGCAATGATTTTAAAAGGCTGGGTATGTTGATGAACATCGACCATAAAATTGGCAAAGCAATCAACCTGGGAGGTAAGATTCAGTATACCAATGAAAAGAACCTTGCTGCGGTAAGTTCAGGATCCCTGGGCGATGCCTTTGCAACAGCGGGCCTGGGTCGCGTAGCACTAATTACTGCTCCCAATATATCTCCTTATAATAATGACGGAAGCTATAATTACTCCGGCGCCCTGATCGGGGTCATGAACAATAAGGTTGGCCAGGCCGGATTCAATAATCCGGCGATACAGCTGGATCAGAACCGAAATAATACAGAAATTGAGCATATCATTGGTAATGCGTATGCACAGGTGAAACCCATCAGTTCAGTTACAGCACGAACTGTTTTCGGTATTGATTATGTGCTGGCAGATAATGACATCTATTATAGTCCTATTTCCGGTGAAGGTTTCAGTTCTACAGGATCTGTAACGGAGACATCGAATAAGAATAAGAGATGGGTATGGACCAACACCATTCAGTATGACCAGACTTTCGCAGAAAAACATACTGTTGGATTACTGGCTGGTTTGGAACACCAGAAATCAAATAGTGCGGGATTTGGTTTGAACCGTACGACGGTTTCAGACCCTGCCTTTACCAATATACAGGGCGGATGGGCTACTCCCAATACTGCAGGTTTAGGGATAGGAGAAAATTATCTCTATTCAGAGTTCGGCCGTGTACAATACAATTACGACAGAAAATATTACATCAGTGGTAACCTGCGCAGGGACGGTGCTTCCCAACTCGGCGCCAGTACAAAATATGGTACTTTCTGGGGTGTATCGGCTGGTTGGGAGATCATGAAAGAAAAGTTCTGGTCCGCCGCCAGGCTGGACAGGGTATTCAGCAGCTTTAAACTGAGAGGTAGTTATGGTAAGGTGGGAAATATAGGTGGGCTGGGGAACTTTGCTTCCCTCTCCACTTATGGATCGGGTCTTTATGGCGGCAATGGAACAGTTGTATATAACCAGGCCGGCAATAGCAATCTTACCTGGGAAACCAGTAAGAAAACAGACATCGGTTTGAATTTCGGCATCCTGAACGACCGCATTACTGGTGAAGTGGTTTATTATAACAACAATATCGATGGACTCTTGCTGTTTGTACCTCAACCGCCTTCTGCCGGTGTACCCACCAGTATACCCCAGAATATTGGTACCATGTACAACAGGGGATTTGAATTTACGCTGAATGCTGCCATCCTGCAGAAAAAGGATTTCAGCTGGAACAGCAGTCTCAACATTAGTACCAATACAAATAAAGTGACTGCTTTAGCTCCGGGAGTAAACAATATCATTGCTGCAACGGGCGGACTGGAAAACCCGAGCATTACCTTACCGGGATATCCTATTGCAATGCTGTTTGTAACGCAAACAAAAGGTGTTGATCCTGCAACCGGAAGAAGGATTTTTGTAAATGCCCAGGGTAAAGATGTGTATTTCCAGCATGTAGCGCCAGCAGGGCAATCAAGGTTTATGTATGCCGATGGGACAATTGCACCTTCGGTTAGCAGCGCCGATGCGATTGTATACAGAAGCACCCAACCCAAAGTTTTTGGCGGATGGGAAAATACTTTCCGTTATAAAGGCTTTGAATTAACGGCCATGATGACGTACCAGTTTGGTAATTACCTTTATTATGGTACACAGGCGGGCTTGAGAGACCAGCGTTTCTGGAATAATGAAGTAGGTGTGCTGAATCGCTGGCAGAAAGCGGGTGATATAACCACTTACCCCAAGCCCATATTTGGCGATAATATTTCCAATGGTTCATCATTCCCGCTCAACATCAATGTGTTCAAGGGAGATTTTGTGAAACTCAAATCACTGACCATCGGCTATAATCTTCCCAAAACAATGCTGGAGAAGGTAAAGATCAGCAATGCACGTTTTTATGTGTCTGGCTCCAACCTGCTGATCATTACCGATTACCCGGGTCCTGATCCTGAAGTTTCATCCAATGGTAATGGTACCACCAATTTTGGTATCGACAGGAATACTGTTGCAAACCAAAGGACCATCACTGTTGGCTTAAATGTTGGATTCTGATTGTTTAATTATTAATTCCACAAAATGAAAAAGAACTTCATTTATATTATACTGGCCGCAGCGATTGTTCAGGTAACATCCTGCGCCAAAAAGGATGCACTGAGCCCGGTTCCGTCCACTTCAATCTCGGACCTTACGGCATTCAATACAAAGGAAAGGATTGAAGGACAGGTGCGTGGCATTTATGCATCTATCAAGAACGCTGGCATGTATGGTGGCCGCTACCAAATATTCAATGATATACGCGGCGAAGAGTTCAATAATGAACGTACCAACGTGGTAACCGGGTTTGATATCTGGAACTACACACCCAGTAACAGTTCTACCAATAGTGTATTGAATCACTGGGCACGTGCTTATTATGTAATCAACCTCGCCAATGTATTCATCGATGGTATGGCTGCCAAAGGCACCAATGTGGTGGGCGCAACTCTTTCGAATAATTACCTGGGCGAAGCAAGGTTTCTGCGTGCCATCAGTTATTATTCATTACTTCAGTTGTATGCCCGTCCATATTGGGATGGCAATGGATCGAAACCAGGTGTTCCCCTTCGGTTAAAAGGGAATACCAGTTCGGGTGACTATGCGCTGACAAGGGCTTCGGTAGCGGAAGTGTACACGCAAATTCTGAACGACCTCAATTTCGCCGAACAGAATCTTCCGCTTGATTATGGTAATGCGGCGCTTAATACCACCAGGGCACACAGGAATACTGCGATTGCCTGGAAAACAAGGGTGTATCTGACCATGCAGAAATATGCCGAAACCATTACTGAAGCTAATAAAATTGTATCGGCCAACGCTCCCTTTACGGCTACATCTGGTGTGGCGCATGCGCTGCAAGCGGATTATACAGCGTTGTTCAAACCACCTTATACTTCTTCGGAATCAATACTCTCCATGCCTTTCTCGGCTACTGAACAGCCAGGAACACAGAACCAGCTGGGATATTATTATGGACCCTCAGCGTTCAATAACGGTAATGGAGAATACTCCCTGTTATCTACCGGTATCATTGCTAATACCGGATGGAAAGCCACCGATACCAGAAGGAATTTTGTGCAGGTATTCGGCAGTAAAAACTACCTGACCAAGTACAGCGTACCTGCTACTTTCTCTGACTGGGCTCCGGTGATGAGGTATGCCGAAATATTGCTGAACCTGGCTGAAGCCAAAGCACGTACAACCAATACTGTAGACGCGCAATCAGTAGCTTTGTTAAATGCAGTGCGCGGTCGTTCAGATGCATCTACTGTGTTTCCGGTAGCGGGTTTTGCAGATGCCAATGCACTGATCAATGCCATTCTCACAGAGAGAAGGATTGAGTTCCTGGGAGAGGGACTTCGGGGCACGGACATTACCCGTCTTGGTCTGCCTTTACCTGCCAAGCCCGGTGTGAATTCTATTCCGAATACAGGGCAACAGTATATCTGGCCTATTTCGGCAGATGAACTCCTGTTGAATCCTTTGTGTAAAGACAATAATTAAAGTAAGAGAGATAAATACCTCATTACAGAATCATTTTCCTAAAGATCGAGCCAACATTCACAGGCTTGATCTTTTTTTATGCCCTCTCTGAAAACAAAGAAATGATCATCATTCGAATTGTCATTCACAGTTTTTGTTTTCATTCAGGTGAGATTATTTCAGGCGTTCATATCTGCTTTTTAACCGCTTATCAATTAAATCGCTGCTTTATGCAGCGATTCATGCGCTACGGTCGACCTTTAATGCGTATTTAATTTACATTGCGCCCCGCTTTTAACCAAAAACTCACACGCTATGAGAAAGTTTTTTATTTTTCTTACTTCCTTTGTTTTGCTGTTGTTGAATGCGCATGCACAACAACAAAGAGCAGTTAAAGGAAGAGTTACCGATGTAAACGGAGCACCTGTTGCCAGTGCATCTGTTTTAGTCAAAGGCAAATCAACAGGAACCAAAACTGCCGAAGACGGAACCTTTACCCTGGGTGTTCCGCCATCTGCTAATACCCTGGTGATCTCTTCTGTAAGTTTCGTTGACCAGGAAGTGACCATCCCAACTGATGGCATTTTGTCTGTGATATTGCAACCGTCCGCAAAAAAACTCGATGAGGTAGTTGTAGTAGCTTACGGCATAAGAAACAAAAATGAATTTACAGGCTCAGCTTCAACACTGTCTAATAAAGAATTTGCCAACAGACCCGTTTCAAACGTGGTAAATGCTTTGGCAGGATCTGCTCCCGGCTTGCAAACATCTTCAACCGGTCAGCCGGGAGATGCTTTGGCCATTCGTATCAGGGGGTATGGATCCATTTCTGCAAACAATGGTCCGTTGGTTGTGGTAGATGGTTCTCCCTACGAAGGAAACATTGCCCAGATCAATCCGCAGGATGTGGAATCTATTACCACTTTAAAAGATGCGGGAACCACCGCTCTATATGGCTCCAGGGCATCCAATGGTGTTATCATGATCACAACAAGGTCGGGCAGCAATAGAAGAGCAACATTAGGATTTCAATATACGCAGGGTTATGTTTCAAGATTGGTATCTGAGTACGACAGGACCAATCCTTCCGATTATTATACGTTAATGTGGGAGGCCATGAGAAATTCAAGGCTTTCAAATGCATCGCCATCAACACCTGCAGTAGCAGCACAATATGCTACCGATAATATTGCGGGTGCCAGCGGATTAAAATATAATCCCTTTAATGTGGCAGCTAATCAAATTGTTGATATAAGCGGAAAACTCAATCCTAATGCAAAATTGTTGTGGTCTGATGACCTCGACTGGACCAAAGGAATTACAAGAACAGGTAACAGACAAAATGTGGGCATGACATACAGTGGTGGTAACGAGAAAACAGATTATTTTGGCTCTGTCGGATACACCAATGAAGAAGGGTACACAATAGATGCATTCCTGAAAAGATACTCAGGTCGTTTAGGAGTTAATACAAGGCCTGCCAATTGGTTCAAGACTGGTATCAATCTTGCGTATAGTTACTCCAACTCAAGCAATGCCCAGGATGGGAATATCACCAGTTCAACCTCTTTTGTAAACCCATTCTTTTTTTCCCGCACCATTGGACCCATCTATCCGGTTTTCGCACATAATACCACAACGGGAGATTTGCTCCTGGATGCTTTTGGAAACCCGATTTATGATTATGCTTCTGCAATGGTAAACGGCAACAGACCCACCGGGGCTTATGGCGGCCGTCATGTTGTAGCTGAAACAAAATGGAATAACAACGCTTTCACCGGTAGTTTATTGAGCGGAAGATCTTATGTCAATATCATTCCGATGCAGGACCTGGTATTCATTGTAAAATTTGGCGGTGATGTTAATACGGGACATTTCTCGCAGTATCAAAATAACCTGGTGGGTGATGGCGCCGGTGTTGGTATTTTAGATAAGAACCAGTACCTCAGAACCACCTACACGCTGAACGAGCAGTTGAACTATAAGAAAAGAATAAACAAGCATAACATGTCTTTTTTAGCAGGGCATGAGAATTATGCATTTTATTATTCTTACACCTCCCAGGAGATGCAGGGGCAGAACTTTCCAGGCATATATGAGTTCGCCAATTTCACTACCATGAACTCTATCACTTCTCAAACAGACAGGCGAAGGATAGAAAGTTATTTCGGAGGAGCCAACTACGATTTCGACAGCAAATATCTATTGTCTCTTTCTGTAAGAAGAGATGGGAACTCCCGCTTTTCCAGTGATGTCAGATGGAAAACATTTTATGGTGTCGGACTGGGATGGGTGCTCAGCAATGAAGAGTTTATTAAAAACATCAGCTGGATCAACAATCTGAAAATCCGTAGTTCATATGGAAATGTTGGAAACGATAATATCGGAACCAACTACGGCTACCAGGCTGTTTATCAATTGGGATATACCAATGCAGGCAATGAGCCGGGCGCTTTGTTACAAAATGCCCGTCCCAATAATGCACTGACATGGGAGGAAGCCAAAACCTTTGATGTTGGAGTTGAATTCTCATTGTTCAAGAACAGGATCAACGGATCGGTGGAATGGTACAACCGGAATACCGACAGGATGATTTTCAATTTCCAGTTTCCGCCCTCTTCAGGCGGTAACATCAATGGTGGGTTTTCTGAATACAGGAATATCGGCAGCATGCGAAACAGAGGTCTTGAGATTGATTTGCATGCAGACCTGGTGAAGACCAAAAACTTCACCTGGAATATTGGTTTGAATGCTTCTACATTAAAGAATGTAATTACAACTATGCCTGTTGATAACCCCACCATTGTAAGCGGAACGAAGCAGTATGCAGTTGGCCATTCAATTTATGATTACTGGTTAAGGGAATGGATGGGAGTTGATCCCAATACTGGAAATGCTTTGTACAGGGCCAATAATACTACCCTGAACGCAACCACTTTTACCAATAAATCGGGAGATACGGTAACTACAGACATCAATAATGCCAGGAAAATCTATGCTGGTGCAGCTATACCGGATTTATACGGAGGTTTTATCAGCTCGGTTCGTTATAAGAATTTTGAATTGCAATTGAGGTTTAAATACCAGTTGGGCGGAAAAACTTATGATGCAGATTATGCTCAATTGATGTCGCCCGGTAATTATGGAGTGGCTTTGCATACGGATATGCTGAAGCGTTGGCAGAACCCGGGTGATATTACCAATGTACCAAGGATGGATGCCAATAAATTGACTGATTTTGGTGCAGGAACCTCCAGCCGTTGGTTGACCAGCTCTTCATTCTTAAGTTTTGAAAACATAACACTTGCCTGTGATTTACCACAGAACGTATTGTCGAAAATACGCGCTTCATCGGCCCGCTTCTTTGTAAGCGCCGATAATATTGGTTTTATTGTGGCAAGGAAAGGAATGAACCCCAATCAGGCATTTAGTGGTGTAACATCCAACGTATATGTTCCCGCAAGAATCATCAGTGCCGGTGTAAATATTAACTTTTAAAAATAAGGTTATGAGAAATAAATATATTACTGCTCTATTACTGTCTGCAAGCCTTTTCGCTTGTAAGAAAGACTACCTTTCCACCAATCCGTCTACGTCTGTGAGCTCCCCCATTGTGGAAAGCTCTACAGCCAATCTGATGATTGCATTGAATGGTATCAACAGGTATATGTATAATGGTTCGTTTTATAGTACCCAGGGTGATATGGGGCAGGGAACGAACATCATCATGGGAGATTTATTAGGAGAAGATTACCTGGCAACAGGTTCTAACTGGTTTGGGGCTTTTTATCAATGGAAAGACCATAGAAACGTTACGGGAACCTATAATACTTTCAGCTGGCAGTTTTATTATGGAATTATCGGAGGGGTCAATGCCATTTTAGGCGCCGTTGATAAAGCAACTGGTACGGACGCAGATAAAAAGCAAATAAAAGGAGAGGCGCTGGCCTACCGGGCCTGGGCTAATTTTAACCTCGTTCAGTTTTTTGCCAAGGCATACAAACCTTCCAATCTTAATGAATTGGGTATTATTTTACGGACAAAGGCAGGTGATATTGATAAAAAAGGCCGTAGTTCAATTCAGGATGTATATACCCAGATCAACAAAGACCTGGATGATGCTATGGGTGTTCTTACCGGTTCAAGAAACAATAAATCCCATATCAACCTGGCAGTTACCCAAGGTATTAAAGCAAGGGTTGCCTTGGTACAGGGCAACTGGGCTGTTGCCGCTGATATGGCCAATAAGGCGCACGCGGGCTCTCTTCCTATGAGCCAGGCACAATATATTGCAGGTTTCAGCGACTATTCAAACCCGGAATGGATATGGGGCTCTCATCAAACCTCAGATGCCAATAGCTTTTTCTCCAGCTTTTTGGCTTATTGCGGTAACTTTTCTTCAACACATAACCGCACTTGTCCTAAAGTAATCAATATTCTCTTGTATAACCAGATACCTGCAACAGATATAAGAAGAACATTGTTCGATCCCACAGGTTCGGATGTTAGTTTTCCTATTCCTACTTCAGGAAGTACCCGCAGGAAATACATGCAACGTAAATTCCTGATTCCCGGAACTACTTATGTTCCTTCCCAATACTATACGGTGAGTGGATCCAGTGTTGGCGATGTGCCTTTGATGAGATCAGCCGAGATGTTTTTGATTGAGGCCGAGGCCAAGTCCAGATTAGGAGATGATGCAGGAGCACAACAAACCCTGTTTGATTTGATCAAAACAAGAGATGCTTCCTATACAAAATCTGTTAATGCAGGAACAGCACTGCTGAATGAAATTCTACTTCATCGCAGAATTGAGTTGTGGGGAGAAGGTTTTAGGTTTTTTGATCTGAAACGATTGGGACTGGGGCTGGACAGAACAGGAGCAAAAGCTGCGGATAATCCTTATGATCCGTATGTACTGCAGATTCCTGTTGACGACAAAACCTGGCAGTTCCTGATTCCGCAGGGAGAACTGGATGCCAATAAACTTTGTGAACCCAATCCCTGATAGAACGGAAATAAACAGCATCTTCTATATGGAAGATGCCGTTTATTTCAATATTTCTTCTAGTTTCTTCTCTAGTTCATCACCTCTTAAACTGGTTGCAATGATCTTACCGGCAGGATCTATCAGCACATTGAAAGGAATTCCATCGAACTGGTAAAGAGAAACCATGCTGCTTTCCCATTGTTTCAGGTCACTTACATGTTTCCAGTTGAGATCGTCTGCTTTGATAGCTTCTACCCAGGAAGCTTTATCAGAATCCAGCGACACACCCAGGATGGTGAAATTTTTATTCTTGTATTTATTAAAAGCTGCTACCACGTTTGGATTCTCTCTCCGGCAAGGGCTGCACCAACTTGCCCAGAAATCCACCAGTACATATTTTCCTTTGAGGCTGCTCAACTGAAAGAGCTTTCCATCGGTGTCAGGCAGACTAATCTCGGGTGCCTGTTGGTTCAACAACACATATTTCGGAGCGGCAGTGGATTGTTGCTGTACGGCAAGCAGGCTTTTGACCTTGGCCAATCCGCTGTGCCCTTTGAACTTATCTACGGAAGCATTTACCAGTTTCTTCAATTCATCAGGAGCAAGGGTACGCGAAGCCATGCCAATAGCATAATAACGGGCAGCGGGACTGGGAGATTGTTCTATGAAACTGGTCACCAGCTGGTTCATTGACCTGATCTGTTCATCGCGTGTGTTGCGAACAATGGTTAAAGCACTGTCTGATGCCTTCTGCTTTTGCAGACTGTCGAGCTGCTGAAAAGCCTGGTATAATACAGCATCTTTTTTGCGGTAGTCTTCGAAAAGCGTATGCAGACTCACACTGGCAAGAGAGCCTTCAATTTTGTATGACTTGTAATTGTTCACGTCGAGCGTGAGTTCCAGGTGTTTGGCGTCATTGACCAGCAACACATCCGGTCCATTCTCCAATACCAGGCGATACAGCGATTCTTCTTTACCCATCCCTTTCAGTTCAAAACTGCCATTGGCCTGCAGGCTGCCTGAATCAAGTATGACCGGCTGATCTCCTCCGTATGGCAATTCCTGGAGGTATATTCTTTTGGCTGGCGCATGCGTAATTTTACCGCTTACGGTAAAAGAACCTGATTGCCGTTGACGGCAGGAAACGGTAAGTACCAATACACCAGATAGGAAATAGATGATTCTTTTCATATTAGTTGTCAGATTACCTGAGTTTTTCTTCGAGTAATTGTGTTACAATTTTAGGATCTGCTTTTCCTTTGCTCATTTTTTTTACTTCTCCTACAAACAAGCCAATCAACCCTTTTTTTCCTTTCTTATATTCTGCCACTTTCTCCGGCATTTTTTCCAGCGCCTGTTTTACCCAGGCATCCAGTTCTCCTGTATCGCTTACCTGTATCAGGTTCATGGATTCGGCTACCTGTAAAGGCAATGCATTAGTGGTAATAATAGCAGGTAATATTTTTGAGGAAGCGACGGAGAATCCCAGTTTCCCCTCGTCTACTAATTTTATCAGGTCTGCAAGTGTCGATGGCAGCAGGTTGAGTGTTTCAAAACCTGCATTGTTTTCATTCAGCGCCTGCCTGATGGGACCCAGCATCCAGTTGGCTATGGCTTTATAGTTAGTCGTATGTTTTGTTACAGCTTCAAAATAATCAGCAGTGGCTTTGTCTTCACATAACTGACTGGCATCGTATTCGCCCAGTTGATAAGCCGACTGGTATTGGGCAAACAACTGTGCAGGCAATGCAGGCAAAGATGCTTTGATCTTGTCAATGAATGCTTCGGTCAGATGAAAGGGGGCCAGATCGGGATCAGGGAAATAGCGATAGTCATTCGCTTCTTCTTTGTCCCTGATGGCAAATGTAGTATCATTGGTTGCATCGAAACTCCTGGTTTGTTGTTTAACGGTTCCCCCTGCTTCAACAATTGCTATCATCCGGTTGATCTCAAACTCGATGGCTTTTTTTACGTTGCGGATAGAGTTTAAATTTTTCACTTCCGCCTTTGTGCCCAATTTTGTTTCGCCTTTCAGCCGTATGGAAATATTGGCATCGCAACGCAGGCTTCCTTCTTCCATATTTCCATCGCAGATACCCAGCCAGCGAACCATTTTACGAACTTCTGTTACATAGAGCCATGCTTCTTCAGCAGAATGGATATCCGGTTCGGTTACAATCTCAATCAGGGGTGTGCCGGCACGGTTAAGATCAATACAGGTGTACCGATCGTCGATGTCATGAATGCTTTTACCGGCATCTTCTTCCAGGTGGATGCGGTTCAACTGGATGGCCCGCTCGCCGTCTGCTGTTTTGATGGTCACATAACCCCCCTTGCAAATGGGGGTGGTATGTTGTGATATCTGGTATCCTTTGGGGAGGTCGGGATAGAAATAATTTTTGCGGGCAAAATAATTGTCGCGTTCAATTTCGCAATGACAGGTAATTCCCATTTTGATGGCATATTCCACGGCTTTGCGATTGGTCTTGGGCAAAGTGCCGGGATGACCCATGGTAATGGGACTGATATGCGCATTGGGAGCTGCACCGAAAGCAGTACTGTCGCCACAAAATAATTTGCTTACAGTAGCCAGTTGTGCATGCACTTCAAGGCCTATGACTGCTTCGTATTTGGAATGAACTGACATCGGGCGCAAAAATAAAGAAAAACCGCGCCAGGAATGGCGCGGTAGGATATAACATGAGAAATAAAGCTATTTTATGATATTTTTATAAATCGGCCGTCTTTAATTTTTTGGGGAAACGGGCTTCGGTGGTTTGTGTTTTTCCGTTTCGTTCATAAGTGATTTTAAGACTATCTCCTTCTTTCAGGTCGCGCAGCCTGCTGCGGATATCTTCTACCGATGTTATTTCTTTACCATCAATGGCAGTGATGGTGTCGTCTTTTTGCAGCCCTGCCCTGGCAGCCGGCGTATCTTCATCTACATCCAGCACTTTCACCCCTTTGGTATTGTCAAGGTCCTGTACCTGCATACCCAGTTTGGGACGCTGTATGAAATCCATTCCATTGAATTCGTGCATGGAGGGCGGCGGGAAATTAAAATGATCGTCATTGTTCCTGAAACGGAATACCTTATTTTCAGCCTTTTTGTTTTTTCCTAATATAACACTGGCGCTGTTTTCTTTGCCATTGCGTAAGTAGCTGATAGCCACTTTATCTTCCGGCTTGTATTTGCCAATGGCATTATAAAGGTCTTCCGAATTTTCAATTTTAGTGTCGCTTACTTTGGTAATGATGTCTCCTTTTTGCAATCCCGCTTTTGCCGCAGCGCTCTCTTTCATTACTTCGGTTATCCTGGCGCCTTTTTCGGCATTCTCGCTCATCACACCCAATACAGCGTTGTTGCTACTGTACATGAAATTAAAATCATCATTAAAATCATTCCCCAAAAGTGCCTTCGGCCCATTGATCCTGATTTTTTCCCTTATTCTTGGGCCAATTAAGGCCAAACCGTCAGCACTGCGCATCACCCGTACACCAGGATCGCTCAACGTATCAATATCTTTACCGTTGACCGTGACTTTATCGCCGTCTACTACAATCGTCATCTTTTCATTGCTTTTCTTGCGAATGATGATGTCTTCATCCTGGTTTATTTTTTTCTGTGCGAGAGTGGTACCTGCCATGCCCAGAGCCAGTACGGATACCGCCATACATTTGAAATACATAAGACATGATTTTAGTTGTACGAAATGTTTAGTAGTCAAATGTACTGCTTTTCCTGGTATACGAAAACCTTCGGAAATGTTAAATAAGGGTAAAGAATTGCGGGGGTTATTAGTTAAGCAGCGCCCTGACATTGGCAATAACCTGTAAAAGATTGCCGGCATCTTGTCCGCCTGCGGTAGCAAGGGTTTTCTGACCCCCTCCTCCTCCCTTGATCAGCGGGGCTACCTGTTCTTTGATGATTTTGGGCGCTTCCAGTCCGCGTGCCGTACCCAAGGCTTCATCAATCAGCACGGCCACCTGCGCTTTACCATCTACATTGGCTGCCAGTACTACCAGGTAACTGTTCAGTTCTTTTTTTAGCTCGAAACATAATTTTTTCAGACCATCGGCATTGCTTACTTCAACCACTGCTCCCAGAAATGAAGTACCGTTCACGGTTTCCACCTGGCTCATCAATTCCTGTTTGATACTGGTCAATTGTTTTGCTTCAAAGCTTTCTATGCGTTTGCGCAATTCATTGTTATCGGTTATCAGTACTTCGACCGACTTCTGCAATTCTTTGGGTTGCTTCAGCATTTCTCTTACCAGTTGCAGCTGTTCCAATTGTTCTGAGATCCATTTTTCAGCAGCTGGTCCGCTTACTGCTTCCACCCTCCGAACACCTGCTGCAACGGCTGTTTCATGCCTGATCTTGAAGAAACCCAACTGGCCGGTACTGCCCACATGGGTTCCGCCACACAGCTCGATGGAAAAAGCAGGATCTATAATTACCACGCGGACTGTATCGCCGTATTTTTCGCCAAACAAAGCCATGGCTCCCATTTTGATGGCTTCTTCCTTGCTCATTTCTTTGATATGAACAGGAATATTGGCCCTGATCTTTTCATTGACCATTGCTTCAATCCTGGCAATTTCTTCGTCGGTAAGTTTAGCAAAATGAGAGAAGTCGAAGCGTAAACCTTCCTCATTCACGAGACTGCCTTTTTGTGCAACATGTGTACCCAATACTAATCTCAATGCTGCGTGTAGCAAATGGGTAGCGCTGTGGTGAATGGCAGTGCTGTGCCGTTTGGAATGGTCCACTGTTGCAAGAACCGGCGCTTCTATATTGGAGGGCAGTTTATCGGCAAAATGAATAATGAGGTTGTTCTCCTTTCTGGTATCCACCACATTGATCAGCTCTCCGCTGAAATCAAGTGTGCCGGTATCGCCTGCCTGCCCGCCACTCTCCGCATAAAAAGGAGTGGCTGCCAGTACCAGTTGCACCAGTTCTTTTCCTTTCGCTTTTACTTTGCGATAGCGTACCAGTTTGCTGTGAATTTCCAGCGTATCGTATCCCACGAATTCAGATATGCCATCTTCCTGTAGTATTACCCAGTCTTCTGTATCTATTGTTGTAGCGGCGCGGCTGCGATTTTTCTGTTGCTGCATTTCCTTTTCGAATCCTTTTTCGTCAACACCGAGTCCGTTTTCCGCAGCGATCAGCCGGGTAAGATCAATAGGGAAACCAAAAGTGTCAAATAATTCGAATGCGGCTTTGCCTTCGATCTGTTTTTCCTTACTGCCGGCAGCTGCTGTAACAATATCATCAATCCGTTTCAATCCTTTTTCCAGCGTGCGCAGGAATGCTTCTTCTTCTTCTTTCACCACTTTTCCAACAAAATCGATCTGCTGTTTCAATTCCGGAAAAACCGATTCGAATTGTTGGGCCAGCAGGGGAAGTAACTGGAACAACAAAGG
The DNA here is from genome assembly GCA_041798205.1 of Sediminibacterium sp. Classification (GTDB taxonomy): domain Bacteria; phylum Bacteroidota; class Bacteroidia; order Chitinophagales; family Chitinophagaceae; genus Sediminibacterium. The sequence continues at coordinate 254,065 of JBHCAK010000005.1, read as the reverse complement.
TTGTTTGTAATCGAGATAAGAGTAATAATATCGTACGGCACGGCGCAATATGCGGCGGATCACATAACCTGCACCGGTATTGGAAGGTAATTGTCCGTCGGTAATCGTAAATGCAATGGCACGTATATGATCGGCCAGCACACGAAAAGCAATATCCGTTTTGTTGTCGCTAAAATGGTAGCGCTTGCCTGTGATCTTTTCAGTGGCTGCGATGGTGCCGGTAAATACATCGGTATCGTAATTGCTTTGTTTGTTTTGCAATACCCTTACCAGTCTTTCAAAACCCATTCCGGTATCTACATGCTGGGCCGGCAATGACTGCAGACTGCCATCTTTCAGACGGTTGAATTGTATGAATACATTGTTCCATATCTCTATTACCTGTGGATGGTCGTTATTCACCAGCATACTGCCGGCTACGGCTTTCCTTTCTTCATCCGGACGGCAGTCCACATGAATTTCGCTACAAGGACCGCAAGGCCCCGTATCACCCATTTCCCAGAAATTATCTTTTTTAGCGCCCAGCAATATCCTGTCTGCCGCTATGTGTTTTTTCCATTCTTCCAGCGCTTCTTCATCTTTGGGTAGTCTTTCCCTGGTATCGCCTTCAAATACCGTTACATAAAGTCTGTCCTTATCGATTCCGTATACTTTGGTAAGCAGTTCCCAGCTCCAGGCAATGGCTTCTTTCTTGAAATAATCGCCGAAACTCCAGTTGCCCAGCATTTCAAACATGGTATGATGATAAGTGTCCACACCCACTTCTTCCAGATCATTGTGTTTACCGCTTACACGCAGGCATTTCTGGGTATCGGCAACGCGGGGATAGGCAGCTTTCCTGTTTCCGAGAAAATAATCCTTGAACTGGTTCATGCCTGCATTGGTAAAAAGGAGGGTAGGGTCGTTTTTTACCACGATTGGGGCTGATGGAACGATCTGGTGCTGTTTGGAAGCAAAGAAATCAAGGAATTGCTGTCTGATCTCGGCACTGGTCATCATCTCAATTTAAATTTTATAAAGGCATTATGTGGTTAGAAACTATCTTTGGAAGCTTTTCAGGGGCACCAAAGGTAGGGATTTGGTACTTCTGAAAAGTAGACATCCCCCTATGAAGAAAATAAAATATTATTATAATACACATACGCTCCGTTACGAGAAATTGGAAACACCCCTGCGTGTTCGCTTATTGCGTGTGATAGGTTTTATGATGGCTTCGGCGGTAACCGGCCTCATCATTGTAGCCGTTACTTTCAAGTATATTGATTCGCCGAAGGAGAAACTCCTGCGCCAGCAGTATGAAGACCTGACGCAGAACTACAGCATATTCCAGGAGCGGCTGAAGCAACTGGAGCTGCAGATGAATGAAATAGAGAACCGCGACAATACTGTTTACCGCTCTATTTTCGAAGCCAAACCTATTCCGGACAGCGCCCGGGTCAGGGAAATGGAAAAGACCAGGGAGGTTACTTTGGTGCAGGCAATGGGTGAAACAGACCTGATCAAAAGCATGACAACCCAGCTCAACAACCTCGCTTTGAGACTGGCTTACCAGGAGAAATCCTTTAATGAGATTACCAACATGGTCAAAAACAAGGAAAAACTCCTGGCGGCCATCCCCTCTATACAGCCGGTAAGTAATAAAAACCTCAACCGCATTGCATCGGGATTCGGTTATCGGATCGACCCTGTTTACAAAGAACGAAGAGCGCATCTTGGACTTGATTTTACTGCGCCCCAGGGTACCCCCATTTATGCAACGGCAGATGGTATGGTAAGGGATGCAGGTTTCAATACCGGCGGCTATGGTAACCGTGTTGTGATCAACCACGGGTATGGCTATGAGACCTTATACGGACATATGTACCGTATCAAGGCGAGGGTTGGCCAGTCGGTAAAAAGGGGTGAAGTGATAGGCTATGTAGGCAATACGGGTAAGAGTACGGGTCCGCATTGCCATTATGAAGTGCATAAAAATGGCATACCGGTAGATCCGATCTACTATTTCTATAATGACCTCACACCGGCACAATTCGACAGGATACTGAAAATGGCTGCGGCCAGTAACCAGAGCTTTGACTAGAATGGCTTCTTATGGAACCAATCGTAAAACGATACCTGATACGAATCCTGAATACACTTTCAGTTGGCTTGTTTTGGCTTGCCATCAATTCAACAGCGGGCATCATGTACGACCTGGCTTTTGTACATGATCACATCATGCTGAAGAATATCCTTTTTTATATATGGTTCTTGCTAAGTCTGGCAGGTTTTATCTGGTATGTGGTTTGGTTATGGAGTAAGCCCCTGAAGCTTGATGAAGACGAGTAAATACAACTGTTTAACTACTGTGGTCAGCTATGATCTTCCATTGCCCGGCAATTTTCTTCAGTAACAGGGTATAATGTCCGCTCAGGTTGCCAATGCTTCTTTTGAGCATCCATTTACCCACTACAAAATAATAGTCAGGAGACAGGCGTTTTACCTGGAGAATATTGAAACTTAATTGCCCCATTGCCGTGGTATCGGGATACCCTTTTTTATAATTCTCCAGTGTTGTCTGAAATCCATAACGCGGTCCGGTCTTTCCTACAAATAAAAGGCTGTCGTTCTTCCAGTATCCTTTCATGAACGCTTCAATATTCCCCTTATTCCATTCTGTTGTTTGATCGGCCAGAATTTTTCTGATGGCTGTTTCGTCTTTCTGCTGCGCACTGATGGCAACATGATACAGCAGGGCGATGGCGAAAAGGGTAAATTGTTTCATACAGTTTTTTGAGATGGTTAAATATTCTGGTATCTGTGAATCAGACATCACCCTCATCTTTCCATGCCCAAAGATGCAGGCACGCATAAGTTCTGTAGGGTGTCCATTTAGAAGAAAGCCGGATCATTTTTTCTTTCATGGCTTTCTTGTCCGAATTATCGAGGTTATAGAGTTTTGTCATGGCTTGTTGAATGCCCAGGTCATCCACTGCAAATACATCTTCGCGGCCAAGGGTAAACATGAGCAACATTTCAACTGTCCATTTCCCCACTCCTTTAATAGTGGTAAGTTGTTCGATGATCGCTTCATTGCTCATAGCGAGGAGTTTTTTATCGGTGATCTTGTGTTCAATGCAAAAGCGTGCAACATTGTGTACATAGCTTACCTTGGCATTACTCAGACCGATGGCTCGCAAAGTTTCCGGTGCCGTATCCAGTACCTGTTGCGGACTTGGTTCTTTACCCTTGTAAAGGTCCAGGAAACGATGATAGATGACTTTCGCTACTTTGGTGCTGAGCTGTTGGCTCATGATACTGGCCATCAGTCTCAGGGGGATATTTTTATGCAATTTCAATACATGAATTTCTTCTCCAATCGTCTTCGCCAGTTTTTTGTCTTTTTGCAGGTGTTTGATGTATTCCATGCGGTTAAGTTAGCTAATTTGCAAAACCATGCAAAAGGAAATTAGATTAACGGCCGACGGATCGCACACGATTGCCATTCCTTCGCTGGATATTACTTATCACAGTCTGCATGGCGCCATAGGGGAAAGCATGCATGTGTACATAGAAGCCGGACTGCTCCATTACATGAATGGTCATGTACCGGAACCCATCTGCATCTTCGAAATGGGTTTCGGAACGGGCCTGAATGCTTTGCTTACCTTGCGTGAAACCATTAACCGGAAGCAAAAAGTTTTTTATCAATCCATAGAACAATACCCGCTCTCTGCAATAGAAGCTGCTTCGTTAAATTATGGAGAACGATTGCATCTTACCAATGAGTTCACTTTGTTGCATGCGGCAGAATGGGAAATACCTGTTCAAATAACACCTTTCTTTTCCCTCTGTAAAACAAAAATGTCTTTATTGGATTTCTCTGCCAGCCAGTTATTCCATTGCATTTATTATGATGCTTTTGCTCCCCTGACGCAACCTGAATTATGGACTGAGGCAGTGTTTGCCAAATTATTCCATTGGCTCCTGCCCGGCAGTTGCCTGATAACCTATTGCAGCAAAAGCATTGTCAGGAAAGCCATGACAGCCGCAGGTTTCAGAGTGGAAAAAATTCCGGGCCCGACTGGTAAGCGGGAAATGGTAAGAGCCTGGAGGGATGTCTGATTTGATTTGTACATTCTAAAATCAAATCAGACAGACATCGGCTATCCTATGCCGAGTTCCTGGCAGCGTTAATGATCCCAAACATACTGCGCGTTACCAGTTTCTCATACACTACTTTCAGCTGCTCACTGGTACCGGGCTGGTGTAACTGGTGCAACGCATATTGCTGGATGGTAAGCAGGGGCAATACGATTTTGTCGCGCATCTGAATGGAAGCCCGGCCGGGCAGGTCGTCGTCCATCAGGTCTGCAGCATCTGCCAGTTGCAGTACCAATCTGCGCGTGAGATCGAACTCATCTTTGATGATCTGCCAGATGGGGCCATATTTCGGATCGTCTTTGATATACTGCGTCAGTGCAAAAGATGATTTCAACATGCTCATCATGCTGTTGTCGATCAGTGTTCTGAAGAACAGAACATTCCTGAACATGGCTTTTACGTCGTTCCACAGGCCCCTGCTCTTCATTTCCTGGAGTGCAGTACCTACACCAAAAAAGCCGGGCACGTTTTGCTTCAACTGGCTCCAGCTTCCTACAAAGGGTACTGCGCGAAGGTCTTCGAACTTCAGGTTTCCGCCACTGCCTCTTTTGGAAGGACGGCTGGCGATATTACTTTTGCTGTAATAGTCAAGCGGACTGAACTGCTGCAAGTAGGAAAGGAAAAGCGGGTGTGTTTTGAACGACTGGTATGTTTCGTGGCTGATCTTGCCCAGTTCTTCCAGCAGGAAGCGGTCGTGCTGTGATATCTGTATACGTGTTTCGGCAAAAAGCTCGTTGCTGGCGCCTGCGCTCAACAGTTGTTCCAGGTTGTACTGCGATGATTGTATGGTTCCGAAATTGGAAGTAATGGTTTGTCCCTGTACGGTGATCTGTATTTCTTCGTTTTCAATATTGCTGCCCAATGATGCGTAAAACTTGTTGGTTTTACCACCGCCGCGTGAGGGGGGGCCGCCGCGACCATCAAAAAACCTCGCTTTGATATTGTATTTGCGCGAAATGGCGGTGAGGTTTTCCTTGGCAGCATAGATACTCCAATTGGCCTGTAAGTATCCACCATCTTTGGTGCCATCGCTGAAACCAAGCATAATGGTCTGTTGCTGTCGGCGCAAATGCAGGTGTTGTTTGTAAGCGGGTAGGGTATACAGAAGTTCCATGATGGATTCTGCATCCTGCAGGTCGTCGATGGTCTCAAACAACGGTACAATGTCAATATTGAGTGTCTCTTTGTTCCATCCGCATAAACGAAGCAAAGCATATACTTCCATCACGTTTACTGCGCTCTGGCAATTGCTGATGATGTAACGGTGACAGCCCGCTTCACCATTCAGCTGCTGGATACGGCTGATGGCATACATGCTCTCAATCGTGTCGCGGGTAATGGTGTCATTGAAAAGAGCAGGATCGATATTGCCATGCAAACCGGAAAGCAAAGTGATCTGTTCTGTTGCCCCAAGTGTTTCGTAATTGTCTGGCAGAATGGGGTGCAATGATTTTTCTTTCAGCTCTTTATTGACCTGCAACAATACATGTCGATGGATGCGGCTGTCCTGTCTGACATCCAGTGAAGCGAAATGAGTGCCAAATATTTTTACTTTATGGATCAGGCTGTCGAGCCGCTGGAGGAACAACGAATGGTGCTGTGAAATCATCAGGCTGCGGATATCGTAGAGTTTGCGCAGCAATTCATCTTTACCAATCTGATTATGTGCCGTGGGTCTGAACACGTTTTCATACAATTGTTCTTCCAGTTCATGCACCATCTGGTCTACCCCCGTGAAAGTAAGTCTGCGCTTAAGTTTGCGGATATCCCTGTAATAACATACAATGATGGCGCTTCTTAATGCATCGGCTACCTTGATGGTAGTAGCGGCATTCACAAAGGGATTTCCATCCCTGTCGCCACCAGGCCAGAAACCCAATTCAATGAACGGGTTATCGCCGTCATAATCATTATCGAATATTTCACGGGCAATGAAATTATAAATATTGCCGATGGACTGATAAAAAACATTTTCCAGGTACCACATGAGGTTAACAGCTTCGTCATAAGGAGTAGGCTGTTTTTTATTGAAGAAGGGTGTTATACCCAGTTGTTGTATGAATTGGTTGATGGTATGAAAATCATTCTTGCTGATGGCATCGCTCATGTCGTGGATGATACCCAATACGCTACCCGGATAGAACTGGGTAGGATGTGCTGTTAGCACCACGCGTACTTTGAACTTGCGCAGCTTATTCTTGAGGGCCTGTGTTTTACCACTGAATACAGCTTCATTGAAAAGGGCTTTAAGGCTGCCTGCGCCATTGATGTTGTTGACGGTATCAAAAGCAGCATCTTCGATGGCATCAAATAATACCACCTGTCTTTCAATGTATTGTACAGATTTGAACAGGCGGTCTATCTTATCGGTCTCTTCGCGTACGTGCGTATGTTGCTGGAAGAATTCATTGATGATCTCAACCGGACTTTTCCCGTCGGCATATCCATCTATACAGGCTTGCAAAAGAATGGGAAGAAAGGCGCCAACATTGGCGATCCCGGAAAAAGGGAGGGCTGCAAACAGACTATTGTAAATGGTATACTTATCTGTTACGTTGCGTTTAAAATTGGTAGTGTATAATGATGAAGACATATTCCTGTTCTAAAAGGCTCCGAAGTTAATCCATTTGCCGGTAATGCATCCAACAAAAATTGTAGACTATTAAACCATGCTGATGAATGTTTATTATGAATTTTGCTACACGGTTTTTTTGGTATTCTTTTGCATACGGTAGATCCAATACCTGCAATCAATCTATCTAAAAAAGCCCTGAATGCATTCAGACGATAAGGAATTATTGTTTCAGTTTCGTGTACCTGCGACAAAGGAGCGGGCCTTCAACGCCATTGTGAAGAAGTACCAGGAGAAACTGTATTGGCATATCAGGAGAATGGTGGTAGGTCATGAAGACGCTAATGATGTGTTGCAAAATGTATTCATCAAGGTATGGAATGCCCTGGAACAGTTCAGAGAGGATAGTCAACTCTACACCTGGCTTTACCGGATTGCCACCAATGAATGCCTCACCTTTCTGGAACAGCAAAAGAAGAGGGCTGCTGTCAGTATTGAAGACCTTGATGCGGTCATCAGCGATAAGATCAAGGCTGAACAGGGATTCGATGCCAATCAACTGGAATGGAGACTGCAACTGGCCATCCAGCAATTACCTGAAAAACAAAGACTTGTGTTCAATCTAAGGTATTATGATGAAATGCCATACGAGGAAATGAGCAGGATTTTGGAGACCAGCGAGGGGGCTTTGAAAGCCAGCTACCACCATGCAGCCAGGAAAATTGAGGAGTTTATTAAAAATTATTAAACTTTTCAGCGCTTCGGGGGTCAATAAATAACCACATGAATCATCACCAGACCATATCAGATGAATTAAAGGGCATCAGTCCCCTGTTGGCAGGCATACCCGGGCATACCCTGTTCAGTGTGCCGGATGGCTATTTCGACGGGCTTGCAGAACGTATCATGCAACAGATCAGGCTGCTTGAGCAGGGAAGCGCGCAGGGAGAATTGGAAACCATTGCCCCGTTGCTGCATACTATGAGCCGGAAAAATGTATATGCTGTACCTGAGGGGTATTTTGACAATATGGTAGTAAAACGTCCCGCAGCCCGGGTAATGACCATGAAGCAACCTCGCAAATGGATACGTTATGCTGCGGCAGCTGTCATTACCGGCGCCATTGGTACGGGAATATTTTTTGCATCGAAGAAAGAACCGGTCAGTGATTATGAAAAATATGTCAAACTCGACCTATCTTCAACCATCAATAAATTGAGTGATACGGAATTGCTGAATTACCTTGACAAAAACGAACGCCTTTCGGTTGCCGGAGACCAGGCCATGGCTGTGAATGAAGAATTACCTGATGTAAGCAAACACATTGGCCTTTATTCAGATGAGGAGCTAAAGCAGTACCTGAATGAGAATGCCGACCTGGAACTTGTTAAAGGAGAAGCCCCCGGAGGTGAATAAAATATGATAAAAAGGACTTTATTTTTATTGTTATTGATGAGTGGCCTTTCTTTTGCTGCGAACGCCTGCATCCAGCAGCAACCCCCTGCTGCAAATTCCAATCAGCAGCAACCGCAACAACCTACGGTAAGTGTCATGGGACTAAAAATTGCTTTTGTAACCAGGCAATTGAACCTCAGCTCAGATGAAGCACAGAAATTCTGGCCCGTGTATTATGATTATGTAGATGATATGAAACAGGCGAGAGATGAAGAAAAAGATGTATTGACTTATGAAGAGCGAATTCTCAACCTTCGTAAAAGGTATAAGGTCGAATACAAAAAAATTCTGGGTACCGATGAGCGTGCCAATAAAGCATTGACGATAGACAGGGACTTCAATGAAGTGGTGAAGAAAGAATTACAGCAAAGGGCTGAGTTCAGAAAACAGCGTAAAATGGGTAATCAATAACCCTCACCCCACACAGGCGTTTTGATGTCGTGATAAAATAAAAATGTCCATCCCTGTTCCTGGCCTTCCTGCCACCATTGCTGTCGCAGTTCCATGCATTTCTTCCCGTTGTAATCGTATTTGGCAATAAAACGGCTTTTCATTTGCTGCAACTGGGGTGCATCATCTCCCCCAAAAAATACTTTTCTGCCTTCCATTTCTATGCTGAAAACCTGGTGGAATTTGCTGTGTGCGCCGGTTAATTCATAACGGATATTGTTGCCAATCAGTCCTTCATCTTCAGCGAGCCATTCAACTTCACTAAACTCCTGCAACAGGCTGAAGTCTTCCGGTATATAAGAGGCATTGCCCGGTTCCATGGCAAAATCGAACTCTCTTTTCTGCACATAATAAGTGGCATAAGGGAAACTGATGAAACGTTCGCCGGTCATGTCATCGGTCAGCGTGACGCCTCCCGCATGATCTTTGTGCAAATGACTCATCAGTACTTTGGTAACCTGTGATGGACTGATGCCTGCTTTCAACAGGTTATTGTGCAGCTGGGGCTTGCCATCGGGATCGTTGTAACCCAGGCCGGTATCAAGCAGTATCACATCATTACCGGTAATGACCACAAAGGGTTGTATTTCCACCAGCATACTGCCGATGGGCCGGCTGTTCAGTTCTTCTGTATTCGGGTCGAAAGGGTTGAAGACCTTTGTTCTGTCAACTGTAAATGCTCCTTCTGAAAGCGGGATCACACGGATTGAATTGCTGCTCATCGTAAAACCATTTGTCTGTCTGCATCCAGTCTCAGCAGGATGAAAATAAGTACGGTGAAAGTGAGCAAAGAAGACCCGCCATAACTGATCAATGGCAAGGGTATACCTACAATGGGAAAGAGACCAATGGTCATGCTTACATTCACGGCAATATGAAAGAAAATAATGCTGGCCACACTATAAGCATACACCCTGCTGAAAGTACTTCGCTGTCTTTCTGCAATTTTTACAATACGGAAGAGCATAAACAGGTAAAGCAATAGAAATGCAAGACATCCGATAAAACCGAATGCTTCTCCCAAAGAAGTGAAGATGAAATCGGTGTGTTGTTCCGGAACATATTTTCCTCTAGTCTGTGTTCCTTTAAGGAATCCCCGGCCCAGCAGCCCGCCCGATCCGATGGCTATTTTGCTTTGCCTTACATTGTAATCATCAGGCTTATGCGCCGGTTTTTCGGTAGGATTTTTCCGTTGCGATTTTTTATTCAGATCACAATCGTATTCCTTTCCCACCATGCTGTAAATACGGGTGCTCTGGTAGCATTCCAATACGTTATTGAATATATAAGGTACCACAAAACGTTGTATGCCTACGCATAACAGCCAGGTGCCCAGGATGATGAAAAGGAGGCCTTTTTTTCGTTTGAATTGCTTGCGAAGCAGAATGATGATAAAGATAGCTATGATGGTAAGGATCACTGCCAGTAAGTTGGGTTCCAATACCAGGGTGGCTATGACCAATACGGCAAATGAAGAACCAATGATCAGTATCTGTGCCGGAAGTCCCTCACGATACATCGCAACCAGGAAAGCAGAATATACCAGTGCCAGTCCCAATTCATGCTGGAGTATGGACAATACAGCCGGAGAAATTGCGATGATGGTAGCAATGATCTGTGACCGTAATTTACTGAAATCGACTCCCTGTCGTGAGATGAATTTTGCCAGCGCAAGTGCGGTAAAAATCTTACAGAGTTCGGCAGGCTGCAGGTTGAACCCTGCGCCCAGTGGTATCCAGCTTTTAGAACCATTGATGTTTTTACCGAGTACAAAAGTGGCCAGCATCAACAGTATACCGAAAGCATACAACAGGTTGGCGAAAGCAGTGAAGAGTTTGCTGTCGGTCAGCAGAATAAAAATGGCCACAATGGTACAGACGCCAGCAAAGATGAGCTGTTTGCTATAATTGGTTTTGCCGCTCAAAAATGCCTGCACCCAATTGGTGCCCGTTCTGTATTCCACCATGAATATGCAAAGAATACCAATGCTTACCATGATAGCATAGAGCCATATCATGGTGAAATCAACTCCCTGTGTAATTTTGTTATTCCTGTTGTTCATACTGCTTAAGCTCTGGTATTTCTCTTTGATAACATTTTACGGGGGTCATCGGGCAAAACAGCCTGAGTAGTCACTCGTTTTTTATCTTTCACTGGTTTCGGTGCGGGTTCATTATTCACGGGAGCGGGTGCAACAAGCGAATCCAGTTCAGAAGTGTCGCTCTCTTCTATGAGCATGGTGTCTCTGGCCGCTTTTTTAGCTGCTTCGAGTTGTTTCGCATGCCTGATGGAATCCTGCTGGGCCAAAGCACGGCGCATTTGCGCAGGGATCAGGTTTTTATTGGCAAATTCTTCCAGCCATCCCTGTCTTTCCTTTCCCGCAACGGAATCTCTTAAATATTTTTCAACCAGGAAACTGGCAATAGGTGCAGCAGCCCAGGCGCCTTGTCCTGCATTTTCGCAGATAACAGCGATAGCAATCCTGGGATTATCTCTTGGAGCGAATGCGCCAAAAAATGAATGGTCGATCTGCTTTTCCATTTTTCCGTTTATTTTGGCATAGTTCTCCACGGTTCCGGTCTTCCCGCACATAATGATGCCGGGAATTTTTGACCGGGCTGCTGTACCGTATTCCACTACAGCCTGCATACCATCCTGTACCGCATCAAAAATACTGTCAGGGATACTTTTATCGGTATGCTGCCTGAGCTTGTAGCGTTCCAGCAAACCCTCTTTATCGCCACCTTCAATAGAATCGACCAGGTGTGGAGTATAATACCAGCCTTTATTGGCAATGATGGCCATTACATTGGCCAGTTGCACCAGGGTAGTATTTACTTCCCCCTGCCCGATGGCATTGGAAATGACATTACAGGAATACCATCTTTGTCCGAATATTTTGCGATAATATTTTGATATGGGCAGGTTACCGTTTTTCTCCGACGGAAGATCCACCCCCAGTTTGCTTCCCAAACCAAATGAATGAGCATACCGATTGAAAACACTCAACGAACTATCAGCGCCGCCATACCTTGGCTGGTCCAGTATTCTCTTATAAACAGTAGAGAAATAAGAATTGTCACTATGCGCAACAGCTTCTTTGAAATTGAATGTGCCTTTATCCAGACATTTGGGTTTGCCGGTTCCGCAGCCGGTGAAATAACCCGGACAGGTAACGGTTGTTCTCTCATCAATTACTCCCTCTGTCAGACCAACAATTCCTACCACTGTTTTAAAAGTAGAACCGGGTGAATAGGTAGAGGAAACGGTTCTGTTCAGGAGTGGTAGGCGCGGATCGAGTAAGAGCTCGGAAAAATGTTTACGTCGCTGGCTGCCCGTAAGATAATTGGGATTGTAAGTGGGTGCGCTTACCATGCAAAGGATTCCGCCGGTTTTTGGATCGATGGCCACAATACTGCCTACTTTATTGTTCATCAGTTTCTCGCCAAGCTTCTGCAGGTCAATATCAATACTGGAGTATATGTTTTTACCTGCGATGGCCATGGTATCATAAGCGCCATTTTCCCATGGACCCTGTATTCGCCCCCTGTTATCCCTGATATAACGTTTGATGCCTCTTTGTCCCATTAACGCTTTCTCATACCTGTTCTCCAGCCCGGTTCTGCCCACATAATCGCCCATTTCATACCCTTCATCCCTGTGTCTTTTCAGGAAACCGGTATCAACCTCGGCTATATAGCCAAGGATGGCTGCTGCTGCATCATAAGGGTAGCTGCGTACAGATCGTTCGTTCAATGTAAATCCGGGGAATTTGTACATGTTTTCGTTGAGCTTCGCAAACAGTTCCGGAGAAAGCAGGGATTCAAAGACACTGGGTTTTACGCTGGTGTTCTTAAAAATGAGCTCACGCATTCGCTTCCTGTAAGTAGCCGTATCGATATTCAACAGGTTACACAATGCCATGGTATCAGTTCCTTTCGAATCGGCAGGAATGACCATGAGATCGAAGCTGATTGCATTTTCGAGGATGGCTCTTTTTTTATGATCGAAAATAATGCCCCGGTCAGGGTACACCACTTTCCTATAGAAAGCATTATTATCTGCCGCGAGTTTGTATTTAGCAGAAAACAACTGCAGGTTAACGAGCTGGCCAACAATGACCAGGATAACGCATGCGAAAACGATCTGCACCACGCGGCTCCTGTTCTGATTAAATACCGGCATAACTGAGCAAACTAAGGGTAATAAATATTCGCAAATCTACGCAGCATTGGTCTTATACCTTCTCTTGCGCTGGAATAACATTTCAGTGAGAGCTATGAGTAACAGACTTACTGCAGTGGTTCCGGCTATTTTTCCAAGGAAGTATATGAAATTGCCAAACTGCAGCCATTCAATCAATACCAGGTAAAAATGATGTACAAATGTAAGAATGACAACGTAGAGGCCATAGGGGGCCAGTCCCATACTTTTAACACCGGGCTCTGCATAGCTCTGCTCCGTGGTTTCCTGCGGTATGAGCAAACTCAATAAAAAAGGGCGGATAAAAGCGATGAGTACACAAGGGGCTGCATGTAAACCGGGGGTTCCCGTAAAAGCATCCAGGGTTAATCCGAATACAAATGCCAGCACCATCAGGAAGAGCCGATTGATATTGAAGGGCAGCCATAATATATAAAGGAAATAGAGGTAAGGGACAATGAATTGGTGCAGCGGCGGCATTTCATTCAGGATGAATACCTGCAGCAGGATAAACAGAACAAAACGGATGCTATTTCTTACTAAGCTGCTCATGGATTTTTTAATGAGGTGTTTTCTAAAGCCACCTGTTCAGCATACCGCGCATTGGCAATGACGTTAACATATTGCAGATTGAAAAAATTAGTGGCGGTTTTTACCCTGATCAGGTAGAAATTGCTGGACGGGTCAGAGTTGATGGATGCAACCGTGCCTATCATGAGATGCGAAGGGAAATTAGCTGAATAATTACTGGTGAGAACGGTATCGCCCTTATTCACTTTTGCGCTTTTACTTACATTTTTAAACAACAGATAGGAGGGATTGACACCATCCCATTCAATACTTCCGGAATAATTGTCTTTTTTAAGCATGGCGCTTACTTTGCTGTTGCGGTGCAATAAACTCATTACCCTGCTGATGTTGTTACTTGTTTCCACTACTACGCCTACAATACCTTCTGACCCTATTACGGCCATTCCCTTTTTCACACCCTGCAAGGCGCCTCTTTCGAGTGTTACAAAATTGGTTTGCATGGTCACGGTATTGCCAATGACCCTGGCCGGCAAATAAGTGAATTTGCGGTAACGCCCCAGGCTATCGCGCACCAGTGTGTCTGCAAACATTTTCCTGCTGCTGTCGGGCGCCTGGAAATTAGCAGCCAGCATATTGCGCAGTCTTGAATTTTCCTCGGCAAGTTGTTTGTTGGTTTCTTTCAGACTAAAATAACTGCGCAGGTTACTGTAACGATGGTTCAGGTTACCGGTAGCTTCATTGAAAGCCGCAGAAAAAAAAGCTTCGTGTGTTTTACTGGAATTGCTCAATAAAAGAATGGCAGCGATCTGTAACAGCAGGAAGCTGAAAAAATTGAAGTATCGCCGTATGAAGAAGAATATGTTTTTCAAGGGACTATCTCATGATAAAAGGAAACCGCTGGTAATTTTTCAAAGCCAGGCCTGTACCGCGTACTACACTTTTCAGCGGATCATCGGCCACGTGAACAGGCAGTTTGATCTTGGCGCTTAAACGTTTATCCAGTCCGCGCAGCAAAGCCCCGCCACCGGTAAGGTATAATCCCCTGCGGTAGATATCCGCAGCCAGTTCGGGCGGTGTGGTTTCCAACGCTTTCAGGATGGCTTCTTCGATTTTGAAAATACTTTTATCGAGCGCTTCGGCAATTTCCTGGTAGCTTACCATGATCTGCTTGGGGATACCGGTAACCAGGTCACGGCCGTTAACGGGAAGATCATCTGGCGGACTATCCAGGTCTTTCATGGCAGCGCCTACATGTATCTTGATCTGCTCGGCAGTGCGTTCGCCAATGAGGAGACTGTGGTAGCGGCGAAGTGCTTCCATGATGTCTGCAGTGAATTCATCGCCGGCAATTCGGATACTCTGGTCGCACACAATACCTGCCAGCGCAATCACCGTAATACCAGTGGTGCCGCCTCCGATGTCAATGATCATATTGCCAACGGGCTCTTCCACATCGATACCGATACCCAGTGCGGCAGCCATGGGTTCATGGATCATGTACACTTCTTTGGCACCTGCCTGTTCGGCACTGTCGCGTACCGCACGTTTCTCCACCTCCGTGATGGAAGAAGGAATGCAGATGACCATGCGCCAACTGGGCGGAAACAAAGGCTTTTTAGGGTAGATCATTTTGATCAGTTCCCTGATCATCAACTCAGCAGCATTGAAGTCGGCAATCACACCATCTTTCAACGGACGAACCGTACGGATGCTCTCATGCGTTTTTTCATGCATCATGAGCGCTTTCTTGCCCACTGCCAGCACTTCCTTCATGTTGTTCCGGTTCAGCGCCACTATGGAAGGCTCGTTTACTACTACTTCGTCGTTATGTATGATGAGGGTATTTGCAGTACCCAGGTCCATCGCAATTTCCTGTGTGAAAAAATTGAACAATCCCATTGTATATCAGAAATTCTAAATTAGTCAGCTAATGCTTGCAAAGGTGGATGAAATTCGTTGAATTAACAAAGTCTAAAATACCGATTTTTCAGGCAAATTCGTACCCTATATCCTTCCGGTAATACATACCCTCAAAACTGATTTCAGACAGTATTTTTTTCGACTGGTTCACTGCTGCGGTAATATCGTTCCCGAAAGCCGTGACGGTCAGCACTCGTCCGCCATTTGTCACAACATCGGTGCCCAACTGTCGGGTCCCGGCATGAAATACAATGGTGTTTTTACCATCACCGGCTTGGGCCAGTCCGTCTATCTTCAGGTTCTTTTTATAATCCCCGGGATATCCTCCGCTCACTGCCATTACTGTACAGCAACTTCTTTCGTCGAAAGCGATATTAGCATCAATTAACGTGCCATTATCCATGGCGGCAAAAAGCGCTACAAGATCTGTCCGCAGCCTGGGCATCACCACTTCTGTTTCAGGATCTCCCATGCGGCAATTGTATTCGATTACATACGGCTCCCCATTCCTGTTCATGAGGCCGAAGAAAATGAAACCATGGTATACCAGCCCTTCTTTCTTCAATCCTGTTACGGTGGGTTTAATGATGCGGGTCTCCACTTTGTGCATGAAAGCCTCATCCATAAAAGGCACCGGGCTTACGCAACCCATACCGCCTGTATTCAGACCGGTATCGCCCTCACCAATACGTTTGTAATCCTTGGCATGACCAATGAGCTGGTAATCGATACCGTCGGTAAGTACAAACACGCTCACTTCAATGCCCTGCAGGAATTCTTCTATCACCACTTTGCTGCTGGCATCGCCAAACTGTTTGTTGATGATCATGGATTCGAATGCTTCCAATGCTGCTGCGTGGGTATCAGCTATCACAACACCTTTACCGGCGGCCAGTCCGTCTGCCTTTAAAACAACCGGGAGACTGTGCGTGCTAATATATTGTTTTCCTTCTTCAAAATTGTCTTGGGTAAATTCAGCATAAGCTGCCGTAGGAATATTATGGCGCTGCATGAATTTTTTGCTGAAGGCCTTACTGCCTTCCAATTGGGCTGCAGTTGCCGAAGGCGCTACAACCGTGATGTGCTGCAGTTGCGTATCGTTCTGGAAAAAATCATAGACGCCTTTCACCAGTGGTTCTTCGGGACCTACCACCAGCATATGGATATCGTGAGTAAGGCATGCTTCCTTTACTGCAACAAAATCAGTAACGCCGATGGATAAATTGGTACCATATGCAGCCGTTCCGGCATTGCCGGGTGCAATGAACAATTGATCGCAATGATGGCTCTGGACCATTTTCCAGGCCAATGCATGTTCCCTTCCGCCCGAACCAAGTAACAGTATGTTCATGTAATCATCTAATTGGTGGGGCGAAAGTAGAACTTAATTTATTCAACATAACTTTTTTCCGGCAGGCGCCTGGATACCAGCAGGTATAACAGGAAAAAGCCCGACAGGATGCTGATGAACAACCAGAAATAACTGGCTCCGGTATAACGGGCAAAAAAGCCATTGTTGGCAATGCTTTTGTTTACCAGGCTTGTAAATATATTGCCCAGGGAAATGCCCAGCAGGTACAGGGCCGTCATGGTGCTTTTCATGGACTTGGGCGACTGGGTATACGCATATTCCAGGCAGGTAACGGATACCAGCACTTCGGCTCCGGCCAGGATGAAATATGCCAGTATCTGCCACCAAATGGTTGGCCGCAGCCCCTGGTCGATCTTTTCCTGAAGGAATGCTATGATGAGAAAAGAAAGAATGGTTAAAAACAGTCCCGCTCCGATCTTCCGCAGGGGAGTCACTTTCAGTCCCAGTTTTTCAATAAAGGGAAATAATACATAAGTAAATACCGGGATAAGACTGATGAGAAAGAGCGGATTGAAAGTTTGTATCTGTTCCGGGAGGAATTCATACCCGAAGATATGCCGGTCGAGTTTAGTGGCCTGCAATACCCATTCTGAAAGGTTCTGGTCCCACAGGGCCCAGAAAACAGGGGTGAAGGCAAACACAGCCAGGATGCGGTAAACGGCCTGTACGCCATCGATGGCTTCCGCAGAATATTTTTCGCCCACCGCTTCCCAAACAGTTTTGCCATTTCTTGAGGAGAAAATCTTTCTAAGCGCAAAGAGCGATATCCCGACGAAATTTTCCTTTTTAACCCCGGTCGGCGGCACTTTCACGTATTTATTCCTTCCCATCCAAAAGATCAGGGTGGCCAGGCACATGAGAATACCGGGGATGCCGAAAGCGAGTTCAGGGCCATAGTATTTGTAGATAACAGGAATGAAAAGGGTAGATAATACAGAGCCTGAATTGATGCTGAAATAAAACCACCCGTAGACTTTCGACATCAATGCCTGGTTCGATTTGTCGAACTGGTCGCCTACGTTGGCCGATACGCAGGACTTGATACCTCCGGCTGCGATGGCTATTACGATCAGCCCTGTGGAGAAAAGCGTGAGGTCGTGTGTAGACAGTGCAAGTACCAGATTGCCAATGGCATACAGGATAGATACGTAGAGGATCACTTTGTATTTTCCAAAGAACCAGTCCGCCACAATACCTCCTACCAGCGGCATGAAATAAGCAAAGAATACAAACAGGTGCGAGAGTTCATTGGCCCGCGCTTCGGCAGTGCTTTGCAGGGCCGGATTATGTGCCGGATTGAAGAACTGCGCTACCAGGAAAGTAGGCATAATGGCACGTATGGCATAAAAGCTGAAACGCTCGGCGGCTTCATTTCCAATAATAAAGGGTACCGATTTGGGCATTTTAGCTTTCTTTTGCTCGTTTGGTATCTCAGGCATAAATCGTATTTTGAAATTTTAAAACTTGCCGAAAGTAAGGATTTATGAGTTGGGAGTTGCCAGTACCATATTTAAATCGTAGCTCATGTCTCAAACACCCAAGACCTTTAAACCCTTCGTTTCTCCTGAAACGAACGTGAAAGAATTGACTGTTAAATCTATATTGGTGGGCAGCTTATTTGGCGTGATCTTTGGCGCCGCCACCGTATACCTGGCTTTGAAAGCCGGACTCACCGTAACTGCTTCCATTCCCATTGCTGTTATTGCCATCACATTGGGACGGAAATTCTTCAAGACCACCATCCTGGAAAACAACATTATCCAGACCACCGGCTCTGCCGGTGAAAGCATTGCGGGTGGCGTGGCATTTACCCTGCCCGGGTTTTTATTTCTTTCTTCGCCTACCAGTGCCGACTATTTCAACTATTTAACCATATTGGTGCTGGCCATCGTAGGCGGCCTCCTGGGAACTTTATTGATGATACCTTTGCGCAGGGCCCTGATCGTTAACGAGCATGATACCCTTCCTTATCCCGAAGGAACTGCTTGCGGCGATGTGCTGAAAGCAGGAGAGAAGGGCGGCGATTTTGCCAAAACTGCTTTCTGGGGATTGGGTGTTGCGTTGGTCTATGCTTTTCTGCAAAAAATATTGCAGGTGATAGCAGAGACACCTTATTATGCTACCAAACAGATCAATAAATTCTTCCCTTCGGCAAAAGTTAGCGGCGAGATCACACCTGAGTACCTGGGAGTGGGGTATATTATCGGTCCGCGTATTGCCGGCGTATTGGTAGCGGGCAGTGTATTGAGCTGGATGGTATTCATCCCTTTATTGTCTACATTGGTTCCCGGCGATGTGATTGCGATACAACTGGCCAAGCTGGGTTATCTGGCCGATATTACCAAGCCGGGTGGCAAAGGTGGTTGGGATCCGCTAACGCATCATTTCAGTGATTATGCATCAGCCATTTATTATGCCTATGTAAGGCAGATCGGTGCCGGCGCAGTGGCAGCCGGCGGTATCATTACGCTCGGCAAAACCATTCCTACTATTGTAAAATCAGTAAGGGGCAGTGTTTCTTCTTTGAAGGCCGGAAATGAAGACGGACATGCGAATACTGTATTACGCACGGAAAGGGACCTGAGTCTGCGGGTGGTAGGATTGGGAAGCCTGGGCCTGGTTGCCGTCATTACATTATTACCTCAGGTTCCCGGAGATAACCTCATCCAGAAATTATTTGTTGGAGTGCTGGTATTATTGTTTGGTGCTTTGTTTGTAACTGTGGCTTCACGTATTGTAGGACTGATCGGTACCTCCAATAGTCCCATCAGCGGTATGACCATTGCCACGGTGATGGGTACCAGTCTGATTTTCCTCAGTGTGGGTTGGACAGGCAAAGCATTTGAGCCTTTGGTACTGGTGGTTGGGGGTATGATCTGTATAGCGGCTGCAAATGCCGGCGGTACTTCGCAGGACCTCAAGAGTGGTTACCTGGTAGGCGCCACACCGCGGAACCAGCAGATCGCTTTGTTCATTGGCGCTATTGTATCTTCTGTGATCATTGGTATTACTGTTAAGTTCCTGGATAAACCTTCAGCGGAAATGTTGCAACAGGGTGTGCACCATGCGATCGGCTCGGAGAAGTTTCCGGCACCACAGGCAACGCTGATGGCAACGCTGATCAAAGGTATCCTATCGCAGAACCTCGACTGGCAATACGTGATGGTGGGAATGTTCCTCGCGGTTACCATGGAATTGTGCGGCATTAAAGCTTTGAGTTTTGCCATTGGAGTTTACCTGCCGCTTTCTACCACCCTGCCTATTTTTGTTGGCGGCGCTATCAGGGGTATTGTGGAAGCAAAACAAAAAAGGGCGAATAAACAACTGAATGCAGAAGAAGAGTTGAGTAAAGGGGGACTTTTCGCAACGGGACTGGTAGCTGGAGGTGCTGTTGCCGGTGTGGTCATTGCATTTGTGGCAGGAACAGATGGCGGGGAACGTTTCCTGAAATCGGTGAGTGCAGAAGGGTATCTTAATCATGCTTTAACACAAGGCGGGTATTTCCTGTTAGGCGCTTTATTCTTTGCACTCATGGGATTCATTTTGTATCGGGTGGCAATGAAGAAGGCGGTATAAAATGTTACTGGTCTTTGATGTAATAAAAAAGCAGTTCAATATTGAGAAGAGAGATCTTTTTGCCATCTACTGATATGGAACCCTCTTCTGCCATTTCATTCATGATGCGGAACAGGGTTTCGTAGGTGGTGCCGGTATACGAAGCCAGGTCCTGCTTGCTCAGGTGAAGGTCAATGATGCCTTCCGGACTGATGCCGAATTTTTCCTTGAAATTAAGCAGTACGTTGGCGATCCTGCCTTTCACCGTCATGTGTGCCAGGTTTCTCATGCGTTTTTCCGATTCCTTCAATTCTGCTGCGAAAAACATCATCAGCTGATACAGGAAATCGTGATTGACTTTCAGGGTAGTGTTGAAGAAACCGATGTCTACATAACATACATCGGTTGGTTCTAATGCAGTTGCTGATACCGGGTAAAAAGTATCAGCGCCCAAGCCCCTGTGACCAACAATATCGCTGTTCCGGGCGATACGGAGGATCAGCTCTTTATCGGCCCCCCATTTTTTATGCACTTTAACCAGGCCGGTATGAATAAAATACATGCCCGATACCTGTTGTCCTTCGTAGAACAGCAATTCCCCTTTTTTAAAATGAAAACTTTTTCGGTTGTTGTCAATCGCGGGAAGCCAGTCGCTCAGGCAATGTCTGCACAGTACGCAACTTTTGAGATCGCAATTCTTTTTATTCTTTTTCATGCATATCCTTGATCTGGTTAACAGCTGGAGCCGGTAGCTTCTGCGAAGTGAGGGCCAGGTACGAAGACGCTGTTTTCACTACTTCTCCAACGACTATTACAGCAGGATTGGACAATCCTTCGTAAAGAGATTTAAAGAAAATATCTTTTACAGTGCCCGTCACCATTTTTTCTGTTGCGGTTGTGCCATTTTGAATGATTGCCACAGGGGTATCGGCTTTACCGCAGCGGCTGAATAGTTCCATGA
The DNA here is from genome assembly GCA_041798205.1 of Sediminibacterium sp. GTDB lineage: Bacteria > Bacteroidota > Bacteroidia > Chitinophagales > Chitinophagaceae > Sediminibacterium. The sequence goes on along the minus strand of JBHCAK010000005.1, from coordinate 232,903 downwards.
TGACTTCGAGCCTGCTCATGGCCATGAGTATGATTACCGTTGCTGATGAACGGGCGGCCAGTTCTATATCGGCCGATAATTCACCATTTTGTGTGGTTCCTGTAGTTACCCAGAAACTTTCATTGATACCCCTGCAGGTAAGCGGGATCATTTGTAGAGCCGGAACCGCCAAAGCGCTGGAAATACCGGGTATCAGTTCTATATTCATACCTGCGGCTCTTGCTGACGCTATTTCTTCCATGGCTCTGCCAAACACAAAAGGGTCTCCTCCTTTCAAACGAACGATATGCTTATAAGTGCAGGCATAATCCAATACCAGCTGGTTGATCTCATCCTGCGACAAAGTATGGCAACCATATCTTTTACCTACAAACTGCTTGATGCAATTGGCCGGAGCGTAATCGAGCAGGCTGTCATTGGCGAGCGCATCATACAGCACTACTTCGGCCTTCTGAAGCGCTTTCACTGCTTTCAGGGTTATCAGGTCAGGATCACCTGGACCGGCTCCGATGAGATAGAGCGAAGGTACAAGGGTTTTCATATTATTATCAAAATAATGTAAAAATATTTTGAAGATTTATAGTAAAAATAAGAAAATCATCCTAAATTTATGATATTAATTGCATAATAATATAAAATATCAATACTTATTTATTGATATTTATTATATAGAATTAATTGCAATTTGAATCGATTGCTTGCCACTATTTACTCTTTAACCCCCAAATGCCATGCATATGAGAGTAGTAATAGTCGGCAACGGAATGGTTGGCTATAAGTTTTGCGAAAAACTATCAGCCAAAAACACCGGTAACAAGTTTGAAATCATCGTTTTCGGTGAGGAAAACCGGCCTGCCTACGACCGCGTACACCTCAGTGAATTCTTTTCCGGCAAATCTGCCGAAAACCTTTCCCTTGCGCCGGTCGACTGGTACCTTTCCCATCACATTCAACTCCACCTGGGCGATCCTGTTCAAAAAATCGATCGATTACATAAAATAATTTATTCATACAAGGGTATGGTAGTGCCGTACGACTACCTTATCCTGGCTACCGGCTCATCGGCTTTTGTGCCGCCCATACCGGGGATAGAAAAAGACGGGGTATTCATTTACAGGACTATTGAAGACCTGGAGCTGATGAAGGCATGGGCCAAAAAGTCGAAAAAGGGAACGGTGATAGGCGGTGGCTTACTCGGACTGGAAGCAGCCAAAGCCATGCTTGATCTGGGTATTACGGATACCCAGGTAATAGAATTTGCTCCCCGGCTCATGCCCAGGCAGATTGACGAAGCAGGGTCTCAATTGCTGCAATCAAAATTAGAAGCGTTGGGTCTGGCTGTCCACACCTCCAGGAATACTGCAGCAATATTGGGCGAAAGTGCTGTAAGCGGGTTAAGTTTTGCCGATGGCAGTTCTCTTGAAACGGATATGCTGGTGATTTCAGCGGGTATCAAGCCGAGAGATGAACTGGCAAAAACGGCAGAATTGGCAATTGGTCCCAGGGGTGGTATTGTAGTAAATGATTTTCTGCAGACTTCCGACCCTCATATTTATGCCATAGGAGAATGTGCGTTGCATCACAATATGATCTATGGCCTGGTAGCGCCGGGTTATGAAATGGCCGATGCGGTAGTGGCACAACTCACAGGTGAGGAAAAATGGTTTACAGGGTTCGACATGAGCACCAAGCTTAAGCTGATCGGCGTTGATGTGGCCAGTTTTGGAGACCCCTTTATCAGTAATGAAACTACCAGAACCATAGTATTCAATGATGGAGTCAATGGTGTTTATAAGCGGGTGAATATTACTGCGGATGGTAAACAATTGCTCGGCGGCATATTGGTAGGAGACGCTGCACAATACAATATGCTGCTGCAAACCTGCAAAAATAAAATTGTATTACCCCCCAATCCGGAAGACATCATTCTTGGTGCAAGAGGTGGTGAATCGCAGGAAGCAGGTGTGTTGAGTCTCCCCGATGATGCTTACATCTGTAGTTGTGAAAGCGTAAGCAAAGGCGCTATTTGTAAAGCAGTAGAAGAAGGTGAAGAAACAGTGGAAGCTGTCAAAAAATGTACGAAAGCAGGAACAGGTTGCGGCGGATGTTTACCCATGGTGAAAGACCTGGTGAACCATACATTGAAAGCACAGGGTAAATATATACGCAATGTTATTTGTGAACATTTTCAATACAGCCGTCAGGAATTATACGACCTGGTCAAATTACACCAACTCAAAACATACGAAGCGGTATTGGATAAACTAGGTACCGGTGATGGCTGTGAACTGTGCAAGCCCCCGGTTGCCTCCATACTTGCCAGCCTGTGGAATGAAATGATCCTGAAAAAAGGCAATGATACTGCGCAGGATAGCAATGATCGTTTCCTGGCCAATATCCAAAAGGGAGGTACTTATTCTGTAGTACCCCGTGTTCCGGGAGGAGAGATCAGTCCTGATAAATTGATCGTAATTGGCCAGGTAGCCAAAAAATACCATTTGTATACCAAGATCACCGGCGGCCAGCGCATTGATCTTTTTGGCGCGCATTTATCAGATCTGCCACTAATCTGGAAAGAACTGATTGATGCAGGGTTTGAAAGCGGGCACGCTTATGGAAAAGCGCTGCGTACTGTTAAGAGCTGCGTGGGCAGCACCTGGTGCAGGTTCGGTTTGCACGACAGCGTAAGCTTCGCCATCCGCATAGAAGAAAGGTATCGCGGTCTGAGGGCGCCGCATAAAATTAAATCTGCGGTTTCAGGGTGCGTACGTGAATGTGCTGAAGCGCAGAGCAAGGATTTTGGAATCATTGCCACTGAGAAAGGCTGGAATCTTTATGTATGCGGCAACGGTGGCTCCAAACCACAGCATGCCATGTTACTGGCGACCGACCTAAATGAAGAAACCTGTATCCGTTACATCGATCGTTTCCTGATGTTTTATATCAAAACCGCTGATCCGATGACGAGAACCGCTACCTGGCTCAATAAAATGGAAGGCGGCATCGATTACCTGCGTAATGTGGTAATGAACGACAGCCTGGGCATCGCTGCTCAATTGGAGGAGGAGATGCAACAACTGGTGGACAATTATAAATGCGAATGGAAAGAGGCCATTGAGAATCCGGAGATACGTAAAAGATTCAACCATTTTGTGAATGCCCCCGAAGAAAAAGATCCCAGTGTTGTATTCGATCAAATGCGGGAACAGAAAAGAGCCAGGGAATGGAAATAATAACTCATTTAAACATACAACTATGACAACAACCGAAACAATGGCATGGTTCCATGCCTGCAGCGTAGATGATGTTCCCGATAATGGGGGCGTTTGTGTAAAACATGGCGAAGAGCAAATTGCACTTTACCGGTTTACCCGTCGCAATGAATGGTACGCGACACAGAATGAATGTCCGCATCGCCGCCAGATGGTTTTGAGCAGGGGGATGATCGGATCGCAAAATAATGAACCAAAAGTGGCATGCCCTTTTCACAAAAAAACTTTTTCTCTCCTTACCGGCGAATGCCTGAATGATGAAGAGTGTTCGATCAGGACCTACCCCGTGAAGATAGAAGGCGGTAGCGTATTTATTGGCGTAGGGGGTATTGTATAAAATATCAAATAAAAGCCCCGGTCGAATTTGGAAGCTCGCGCCGGGGTTGAGATTCAAATTGAATAACAATTAAAACCCAGGCAAAATTATGAAAAAAAAATTCAGAGAGACTCTATGCGTAATGCTTTTGATCTGTTGCTCAAATCTTGCTCATGCTCAATCAAATGTGACCGGTAAACCAAAAATCATTCTATGGGACGGGATGGCTGTTGCAGGATATGTGGACAATGGGGCCTATGTCAATTTCGGAGGACCTTGTGTCAGGTTTTTCAGCAAACCCTGGGCTTTCGGGTTTGGCATATTGCCTACTATGCGCATCAAAGAAGACAAAGCGCCCGCAGGTGCCCCCAGGAACTCAGCGATCATGCCAACCGCCGGATTCGGTTTTACAGTCTTTTATAAACATTTCGTATTGCAGGTTCCGTTTTATTACAATAATAAAACAGCAACCAGCGACGGTAAATGGAATCCGGGAATAGGCATTGGTTTCAAATTCTGATATCCTCATTATTTATTCACCCTTTCAACCGAATTATATGTCACTCATTCATAATCAGCCACTCACAAAACTCAACATCTTTTCACTCAAAGGTGTCCAGATGCGAACTTTCCATATCACATGGTTTACTTTTTTTGTGTGTTTTTTTGGATGGTTTGGACTGGCCCCTTTAATGCCTACCATCAAGGAAGACCTGCATCTGGACAAATCGCAGATTGGCAATATTGTCATTGCATCGGTATCAGGTACCATTCTCGCACGACTGCTTATTGGCAAACTCTGCGATACCTGGGGTCCGAGGAAAACATATACAGCATTGTTACTGATAGGTGCTGTGCCGGTGTTCTGCGTTGGACTGGCCCATAGTTATACTTCCTTCCTGTTGTTCCGCCTTGCCATCAGCGTAATAGGCGCCTCTTTTGTCATCACACAATTCCACACTTCCATGATGTTTGCTCCAGAGATCAAGGGAACCGCCAATGCAGTTGCAGGTGGCTGGGGCAATTTAGGCGGAGGCATTACCAACATGATTATGCCAGTCATTTTTGCTTCGATTGTTGCCATGGGTTATACCAAACAGGAAGCCTGGCGTTATGCCATGATCGTTCCGGGATCGCTGATGTTAATAGCTTCCTTTCTTTATTATCGTTTCACAAAAGATACGCCCGATGGAAATTTTGACGAAATAGAACGAGCGCCTAAGAATAAGAGTGAAAAGGATTATAGTGTAATGAAGGATTGGCGTGTATGGTCATTAGCGCTTGCCTATGCAGTATGCTTTGGTATGGAAATCACTTTCGACAATGTTGCGGCCCTGCATTTTGTACAGGAATACAAACTTAGCCAGGGAATGGCAGGCTTGTGCGCCGGGTTGTTCGGTTTCATGAATCTTTTTGCCAGGGCGCTGGGCGGAATCTTTGCAGATAAAGTGGGTAAATCCTATGGCCTTTGGGGCAAAGGCATTTTATTATCATTGGTGTTGCTGCTGGAAGGCTTTGGGCTGATTTTGTTTGCGAAATCCGGCTCTTTCGGTATGGCCATATTTTTCATGATCTTTTTTGCCCTCTTCCTTAAAATGGCCAATGGTACAACCTATGCCATCACTCCTTTCATCAATGAAAAGAATGTCGGACTTGTGAGCGGCATCGTTGGCGCAGGTGGTAACCTGGGAGGAATGCTATTCGGCTTCCTGTTCAAGTCGAAAAACATTACTTACCTCGATGCATTCAGCTATATTGGAATGATTGCTATAGCAGTTGCCCTGGTAGTGCTTGTGACCAGGTTCTCAAAAGAAGAAAAACGGGTAAGGGTTAAAATGGCCATTAGCTACCGTTGATTTATCAATATCGATTGCTTGCTTTTTTAAATCATTGCTGTGAACAAGTCTGAAATAAATACTAACCCCGGAAAAACAACCACCTGCTGTTATTGTGGGGTAGGTTGTGGTATTGTGGCAGATACGGATAAACTGGGGAGACTTACAGTAGAAGGTGATGCGTCACATCCAGTGAACAGGGGACAACTTTGCAGCAAAGGGAGAAACCTGCAATACACGGTAAATGATACGAGCGACCGCCTGCTCTTTCCCGAAATGCGATATGGCCGTAATCTTCCTAAACAAAGGGTTTCATGGGACAAAGCGCTTGAAAGAACTGCGGCTGTATTCAGAACACTGATTGAAAAATACGGACCTGATTCGGTTGCTTTTTATGCTTCCGGCCAGTGCCTGACAGAAGAGTATTATGTCATCAATAAGCTGGTCAAAGGTTTTATCGGTACCAATAATATTGATACCAATTCACGCCTCTGCATGAGCAGCGCGGTAGCCGGTTATAAAATGAGCCTGGGAGAAGATTGCGTGCCGGTATGTTACGACGACCTTGAACTGGCAGACCTGGTCTTTGTTGCAGGTGCGAACCCGGCCTGGTGCCACCCCATCCTGTGGCGGCGAATTGAAATGGCCAGGGAAAAAAATCCCGCCCTTAAGATTATTGTAAGTGATCCTCGCAAAACCCAAACCTGTTCCCTGGCCGATATTCACCTGCAGCTGAACCCGGGTACTGATATCACTTTGCATCATGCAATTGGCAGGGCGCTGATTGAGGAGGATCATACAGATATTCGTTTTATTGCAGAACATACAGAGGGATTTGACGCCTACCGTGAACTTGTTTTTGAAAGAACCATTACCGAAGCAGCGACCATTTGCGGAGTGGAGGAAGCCGATATCAGGCGAACCGCAACCCTCATCGGCCAGGCCAAAGGATTCATTACCATGTGGACCATGGGGCTTAACCAAAGTGTGGTGGGGGTAAATAAAAATCTTTCGCTCATCAACCTGAACCTGATCACAGGACATATTGGTAAGCCAGGGTCAGGTCCGCTTTCACTAACCGGACAGCCCAATGCAATGGGAGGAAGGGAAGTAGGCGGATTGTCCAATTTATTACCTGCGCACCGCGACCTGCAAAACCCTTCACATCGAGCTGAAGTGGAGCAATTCTGGAAGATAGGGCCGGGTAAGTTATCGGCTGTACCCGGACTTACCGCCACCGAAATGTTCGATGCATTGAATGAAGGGAGGTTGAAAGCCATTTGGGTATTGTGTACCAATCCATTGATCAGTTTACCTGATGTGCGTAAAGCAGAAATGGCTTTGCAAAAAGCCAGGTTTGTGGTGGTGCAGGAGATCAGCCAGCGCTCCGAAATGCTCAAGTATGCAGATGTGGTATTTCCTGCCGCTGCATGGACCGAGAAAGAAGGAACCATGACGAATGCGGAAAGGCGAATCAGTTACCTGAATAAAATAAAAGAAGCGCCGGGAGAAGCTCTGGCCGATGCTGAAATCATTTGTCGTTTTGCACAGAAAATGGGTTACAAAGGATTTGATTACACAAAGGTTTCCGACATTTTTGCAGAGCATGCCGCTCTTACGCGGGGCACGCATATTGATATCAGTGACCTGAGTCATGACATACTGAAGGAAAAGCGTTCCGTGCAATGGCCCTATACAAAGGAAATCAATGGTGCAGGTACTGCCAGACTTTTCACTGACAAGAAATTTTATACCGCGTCCCAGCGAGCCATCATCCGCTCTTTTCCCGATGAGAACCTGTCTGAAAAAACGAGCCCCGATTTTCCACTGGTACTCACCACCGGTCGTATTCGAGACCAATGGCATACCATGAGCAAGACAGGAAAAGTGAACAAGTTGAAGCAACATATTTCAGCATCTTTTCTGGAAATACATCCTGAAGATGCATTGCAGAGAAAGATCAGGGAAAATGACCTGGTGGAAGTGAAGAATGAAAGGGGCAATGTAAGGGTGAAAGCCAGGATTTCCGGTGATATCAAACAGGGTGTGGTTTTTCTGCCCATGCATTGGGGTAAGGTGTTGAACAGCGATCTTAACCGTGCCAACAACCTTACCAATAACCTGGTAGATCCGCAAAGTAAGGAGCCCGATTTCAAATTCTCGGCGGTGGAAGTGACGCTTTACCGCAAGCCCGGACAAAAGATCATTGTGATTGGCGCAGGTGCGGGGGCCTGTGGTTTTGTAAGGAGCTACCGTTCTTTGAATACAGAAGACGAGATCGAGGTTTTCAGCAAAGAAAATTTCCCTTTTTATAACCGTGTGCTGTTGCCAGATTATATCAGCGGTGTGCTGCCATGGAATAACCTGGTTAAAATGTCGGATAAAGAGGAATATGATTATAACATCAAACTTCACCGGGGTATAAGTATTGCAGCCATAGACCGGGAAAAGAAAACTGTAACGGATCACCTCGGCAGGATATACCCATACGATGTGCTCATAATGGCAACGGGAAGCAGGGCGGCTTTATTGCGTGATCTTCCTTCCATGCGTGGCATTTTTACAATGCGCAGCAGAAACGATGCTGATGATTTTAAAAATCACATAGATGCTGCGGAAGGAAGAGTGGTGATTGTAGGGGGAGGTTTATTAGGCATTGAGCTGGCTGCATCGCTGCGGGAAGCGAATGTGGAAGTGACTATTGTACAAAGGATATCCAGGTTGATGGACCGCCAGTTAGACTCACTTGGCAGCCAGTTGTTGCATGAAGAGCTGGTTGATAAAGGAGTAGAAATTTACTATAATGATGAAATTGAACGCTTCCTGGGCAATAATACGGTTTCGGGTATACGCCTGAAGAGCGGACTGGTCATCAATTGCCAGGCAATTGTTATTGCAATTGGAACAGCTCCCAATATTGAAATTGCGAAAGCTGCCGGAATCTTTTGTAAAAGGGGTGTATTGGTAAATGAATACCTGCAAACCAATGATCCCTCTGTTTTTGCCATTGGTGAAATAGCAGAATTCAATGGATTTCTCTATGGTATCACAGCTGCGGCAGAGCAGCAGGCAGAGATCGTTGCACGCTATTTGAATGGGGATATCGCTAAATATTATACAGGTTCGTTGCTCATGAATATCCTGAAAATGCATGGAACCGATCTCTGTTCACTGGGCGAGGTAGAATGCCCGGATGATCCGGCTTATGAAGAGGTAGTCTTCATAGACAAAGCCAAGCGTTATTACAAAAAATGTATCATACATAACGACCGGCTCATAGGAGCCATCCTGATCGGCGATAAATCGGAGTTCCTGGAATTCAGGAACCTGATAGAGCAGAAAATTGAATTGAGTGAAAAACGTTTGCAGTTACTGCGCTCTGGCAAGGCTGCTGAACCTGTTTTAGGCAAGCTGGTGTGCAGTTGCAATAATGTGGGTGAAGGGAACCTGCTCAATAAGATAAAGGAGGGATGTACAGATCATTTACAATTATGCCAGCTCACCGGCGCCGGCATGGGATGCGGCAGCTGCAGGTCTGAAGTAAAAACGATACTGGACGATTGTTTGGGAATTACCGCAAAAGAGAAAATGGTGATGGAAAAATAAAATGATTTATATGCGTAACGTGAATACCATTAAAGTCAACTTCAGGGGCGGAATCATTTCTCCGGGGGACCTTTATAATATCTTGTCAGAGGCAGGGAAAGCCGGCGTAATGCATGTAAGTTTTGGATTGAGGCAACAATTATTGATAACTGTTGAACCTGATTCAGTCAATATCCTCCAGGAAGGATTACACCAATTGGGAATCGGGTATGATATGGATAATGAACTGCATCCGAATATTGTGAGTTCATATCCTGCAGAAGAAATATTCATCACCAATACCTGGCTGAGTGAAGGTGTGTATAAAGATATTTTCGACGGAATTGATTACCAACCGGAACTCAAAATAAATATATCAGACAGTTGCCAAAGCTTTACGCCCATGCTTACGGGCAATATCAACTGGGTGGCTTCAGCAACAGCTTTGCATTTCTGGCATTTGTTCGTCCGCTTTCCCAAAACCAATACCATATATGAATGGAATGAAATGGTATATACTAATGATATCCCCAATGTTTCGAAAGAATTGGAAGCACTGATCCTGCAAAACAGGGAAGCTTTTTACGACAACCCGAATGCCAATGGGGAGGATTTGCTCAAACAGCTTCAAAAACAACGTTATATTACCAAAATGGCTGCGCAGCCTGCTGTACTGCCTTCCTTCAACCTGCCTTATTACGAAGGGGTGAATAGGGTGAACAATAAATACTGGGTGGGTGTGTATAAACGTGATGAATTGTTTGATGTGGAATTTTTAAAGGAATTGTGCCGGCTTTGCCTGGATACAAAAGTCGGTCAACTTTGTTCAACGCCATGGAAGTCGATCATCATCAAGGGCGTTGAAGAAAAAGACAGGCCAAGATGGAACCAGTTACTCAACCGGTACCAGGTAAATATGCGACATGCAGCCAACGAACTGAATTTTCAGGTTGAAGATAATTGCAGGGAAGGGCTGTCGTTAAAAAATTACCTCGTAAAAAAACTGAACGATGAAGATACCCGTACATTCGGCGTATGTATTGGCATCAAAACCCGTAAAAAAAGCGAGGTATTCTGCAGTATTTTGGTAAGACGGAGACCTTTGATTCATTTATTCGGATCAGAATGGCTGCATGTGTATGATATCCTTTGTGCAAACGATTTTAATCCGAATGAACGTACCGGGTTTGTGTTCAGCAGCTCAAACCCTAAATTTCTGTTGGGAGAACAATTGCGTCGCCTGGTCATTGCATTTTACAATAATCGGGCAACCAAAAATGCGCGTGTAGAAAAACAAGTCCCGGTTGAAAAAGAAACGGAAAGAGAGACATTGCCGGCGTATGTGTACCAGTGCCGGGATTGTTTTACTGTCTATGATGAAACATTTGGCGATCCTGAAAGCGGGATAGCACCAGGAACCCTTTTTGAAAAGCTGGGTAATGGTTATTGTTGCCCGGTTTGCGATGCGGCTAAAGCGAGCTATCAGCGCATTGAAAAAGCCCGGCTTGAATTACAATCCGTTTAATTCAGCGTGTGCATTGAAATTTCTGAATGCCGTTTTATGGTGTGGGGGTATGGGAATTTTGAGCAGATTGAGGTGGTCGATCATGTATTTCATACTGTGTTTTACAAGGCTGCCCTCCCGGAATAAGTTGAGGATCTTTGAAAGGCCGCTGGCACAATATATTGCGCACAATGGTTCGGGTTCCCCCTCATTGGTGAAAATATAGGCTTCAGCAGCCGGCGATTGTTGGTACAATAAGTAAAGTTCTTCGAGCAGCGAAGATTCCATCAGGGGCATATCGCATGCAAGTGCTAGCAAGTCTTCCTGCGGGTATAGTATATGGCAACTAAGAACGCCCAACAGAGGGCCATGCAACGAAAGAGACGGGTGGTCTGCAATAAGGTCGTTGGCCGGAAAGACAGCCGAATAGTCGTTGTACTGCTGCTGGTTGACGGATAGTTTTACAGGAATCGCCAATGGCGCTATTTTATCGATTGCAGTCTGCGCCCATGTTTTGGCTTCCAGCCTCAGGAGACCTTTGTCGCTCCCCATCCTGGAACTGGATCCTCCGCATAAAACGATACCCAACATATTTTTGTGTTGATTGTTAAAGAGGATGATTGTGATGTGGTTTGGTGTCGGCATGGCCCAGGTCTTTACCGGGGCTTACCAGGTCTCTCACCAGTTGTTTGAGCTCTTTTATTTCAGGGAACCCGCCGTACTCCTTTCGGTCGAATATGATTCTGTCGTTGAGGCGGATGTGAAAATCTCCACTCGTTTCACTGGGTTCGAGCGATACGGCCCTGAGCTCATTGTCAAAAGTGGTGAGGAGTTCCTGTGCCATATAAGCCGCCCGCAACAGCCAGTGGCATTTGGGGCAATATGTGATGGTAATGGTTGGTTTCATATTGAATTTGTATATTAAAACTGTATTCAGGTTTTGTTAGGCTCTATAAATTTACTGGTTATTTAAACTGGTTGCAGAAAAAAGAATCCCTATGCTCACAGATCAATATAATCGCATTCATAACTACCTGCGGATCTCGCTGACCGACAATTGCAACCTGCGTTGTTTTTATTGTATGCCGGAAGATGACTATGTTTTTACACCAGCCGGGAAGCTGATGCAGGCAGATGAAATTGAACAACTGGCAAAAATTTTTGTAAGCCTTGGAGTGAATAAGATCAGGCTTACGGGCGGCGAACCGCTGGTACGCAAGGATGCTTCTTCCATTCTGCAGGCTTTGTCGGGATTGCCTGTGGAACTTACCCTGACTACCAACGGAACAAGGATACACAAATTCATACCGGTCTTTGAGGAAGCTTGTATCCGCTCTGTCAATATCAGTCTGGATACGCTGCAGCCTAATAAATTCCTTTTCATCACAAGACAAAATCAGTTTAAAACAGTAAGGGATAATATTTCCCTTTTGATTGATAAGGGGCTCCATGTTAAGATAAATATGGTAGTAATGAAAGGGTTGAATGAAGATGAAATTGAAGATTTTGTTGAATGGACCAGGGAAGAACCTGTACATGTTCGTTTCATCGAATTCATGCCTTTTACAGGAAACAGATGGACGAGCAACAAAGTTGTTACCTGGCAGGAAATGTTGCATGTGATAGAAAAGAAATACAATTTTATTTCGTTGCCAGGGAAAGCCAATGATACTGCAAAGGCCTACCAGGTTCCAGGGCATGCCGGTAGTTTTGCCGTGATCAGTACCATGAGCGCCCCTTTTTGCAGTGGATGTAATCGTATGCGCCTGACAGCTGATGGTAAAATGAAGAACTGCCTTTTTTCAAGTAATGAAACAGATCTGCTTACCGCATTAAGAAATGGGGAACCCGTGGAACCGTTGATACGACAGTCGATCGGGGAAAAAGCAAAAGAACTGGGCGGACAATTTTATTCAGATTTTGAGCATATTTATGCAAATGATATTCATAACAGAAGCATGATCACTATTGGTGGTTGATAAAAAGCAACTATGATTTCAGTAGCGGAAGCCAATAAAAAAATAGGAGAAGCCTTGTCGGCATTAGCTCCTGTGACGAAACACCTGCAGGAGGCTGCGGGCAAGATACTGGCGAAAGACTTGTATGCCCCTTATGATATTCCCGCTTTTTCTCAGTCGGCCATGGATGGGTATGCTTTTACATTCAACGAATGGCAGCCCGGGGAACCCATGGAAATAGCTGGTGAAATAGCGGCAGGAAGCAGGCTAGTGCAAAACGCAGCACCAGGCAAAGCCTTTCGCATTTTTACCGGGGCGCCTGTACCTGAAGGAGCAGATACCGTGGTTATGCAGGAAAAAACCACATCCCTGGATGGATTGTTGCTGCTGCATGATGAAGGGTTAAGACCTGGCGCCAATGTAAGGCCCGGTGGTTCCGAAATAAAAGCAGGAGAACCTGCCATGAAAAAAGAAAGCTTGCTTACTCCGGCAGCCATCGGCTTTTTAGCAGGAATTGGAATAGAGCAACTGGATGTTTATCCCAATCCGGAGATCAGTCTTATTATTACCGGCAATGAATTGCAGTACCCCGGGAAGTCGCTGGACTATGGCCAGGTTTATGAATCCAATTCATACGCACTGGTTGCCGTTCTGCAAGCCATAGGAATTGAAAACCTGAAAGTATACAGGGCAAAAGACGATCCCGGAGTATTGAAAAATATGTTGCAGCAGGCATTGAGAGAAAGCGATATGGTTTTGCTTACAGGCGGTGTAAGTGTAGGTAAATATGATTATGTAACGCAGGCAGCGGCAAAATGCGGTGTTGAAAGCCTGTTCCATAAAGTAAAACAAAAACCCGGGAAGCCATTGTATGCAGGAATAAAAAACGGGAAACCGGTTTTCGGCCTGCCCGGTAATCCCTCCTCTGTGTTAACCTGCTTTTATGAATATGTGCTGTATGCCATAAGCCTGATGAATAAACGAAACCTGACCCTGCCCGTTCTGAAAGCTCCATTGGAAGGGACTTATACGAAAACCAATGTCCTTACACATTTTCTCAAAGGATATTATAATGGCAAAACGGTTACATTGTTGGATGCACAGGAGTCGTACCGTTTGCGCTCTTTTGCCCGGGCAAACTGTTTGATCAAAATTGATGAAGAGACGGAAAGATGCGAAGCAGGCAGTTTGGTTGAGATACATTTACTCACTGTTAATAATTGAAATGGGAACATTGATCATTTTTTATGGGTTGCTTTTTGTGGTTGCCTTTTTATATGCTTCGGTAGGGCATGGGGGAGCAAGCGGCTACCTGGCGCTGATGGCCCTTTTCAGCATATCACCCGAAGTAATGAAATCAACAGCTTTGCTGCTGAACCTTTTTGTATCGCTTGTATCCTTTATACAATTTTACAGGGGCGGCCATTTTAAATGGGATATTTTTCTTCCCCTGGCTATTGCATCGATGCCGGCGGCCTTCGCCGGCGGCCTGATATCCATCGATGCAACATTATACAAACAGTTATTGGGGTTGTTGCTATTGATACCGGTTTCCCGGTTTTTGTTTTTTCAGTATATACAGGTAACAACATGTAAAAAATCGAGCCTGCCTCTGTCTATATTGATTGGTGCATTGATTGGTTTTGTATCCGGACTCATTGGTATCGGAGGTGGCATCATATTGTCACCTGTTCTATTGCTCCTGAAATGGACAGATATGAAACAGACCGCTGCAATCAGTGCCTTGTTTATTTTTGTTAATTCGGTGTCGGGGCTGGCGGGACAGCTAACGAAAGGTATACACTTCAGCGCCGATATGTATTGGTATGTATGTATTGCATTTGCAGGAGGTTTATGCGGAGCTTATTTGGGCGCTATGCGACTGAAACAGTCGTCTCTCAAATATGCACTGGCATTGGTATTGGGCATTGCATCGTATAAATTATTGTTTACACATGCCTGATATCAACAGAACTTAATGGTAAATTTGATTTATGCAGGTACATGTTCTCCTCTTTGGCCAGTTAGCAGAAAATGCCGTTCCGGAAATTGTGCTCAACAATCTTCCCGATACAGACAGTCTTGTGGAAGCCATGAACAAACAATTCCCGTCATTGCGTGACATGCAATACCGGATAGCTGTGAACAGGAAACTGGTTGAGGGCAATACGGTGCTTGAAAACAATGTTGTTGTAGCGTTATTACCTTCTTTTTCCGGAGGGTAGGCGATTGTAGAATATAACTATATGAACGGACCTGAAACATATAAGAATTTGTTCGTGAAGGGCGCTATTGATACCTCATTTATTGCAGAGAGTATTCAGAAACACCAGTCGAAAACAGGAATCGGTGCGCACGCTATTTTTCTTGGACAGGTGAGGGCAGACAGCATACGGGATAAAAAAGTGGCATCGATCGAATACAGCGCATACGAAGAAATGGCCATTGAAATGATGCATGCGATCAGGGAAGACATCATACCCCGGTACCGGTTAACCTGCATGCATGTCTGGCATAGTTTGGGGAATGTACAAACCGGAGGGATATGCTTGTTTGTATTTACGTCCGCCCCTCATCGTAAAGCGGCTACAGAGGCTTGTAATGAACTGGTAGAAAGGATCAAAGCAGTATTACCCATTTGGGGAAAAGAGATGTTTGAGGATCACACACACCAATGGAAAACGAATCAGTAGACTATGGTAGACATTACTTCTAAATCGAACAGCCTTCGGATAGCAATAGCAGTTGCTGTTCTTAAAGTATCAAACGAGTCAACCATTGAAGCTGTGAGGAATAAAACTGTTGCAAAAGGAGATGTGTTCGAATTTTCGAGAGCTGCTGGTTTGCTTGCCATCAAACGGACCAGTGATGTCATTCCGGATTGCCATCCCCTGCCTGTTGAGTATGCGTCGGTACAATATGCAATAAATGAGTTGAGCATTGAAATTACGGTTGAAGTACATACGATTTATAAAACAGGAGTAGAAGTGGAAGCCATGCATGGGGCGGCTATAACTGCCTTGACTATGTACGATATGCTAAAGCCGATCGACAAAGGGATAGAGATAACCAATATACACCTGCAAACGAAAAAAGGCGGCAAGTCTGCTTTTAAAGATGTGTCTGACAAGAACCTTCTTTGTGCAGTCATTGTTTGTTCCGATGCAGTATCTGCAGGGAAGAAAGAAGACAGTAGTGGCAGAATGGTTGTAGAGAAACTGAAACACTATGAGCTGGATGCTGCTGTTTATGAAATAATTCCCGATGAATTTTCCCTTATCCAGGAGAAAGCGCTGCAGTTGGCATCTCTCGGTTACCATCTTGTACTTTTTACAGGGGGTACGGGTTTGTCGCCACGCGATGTAACACCCGATGCCATTCGTCCTTTGCTTGACAGGGAGATCCCGGGTATAATGGAAGCGGCCCGTAATTATGGCCAACAGCGGACCCCCTATGCCATGCTTTCCAGGGGGGTGGCAGGTTTTATACAAGGCAGTCTTGTTATTACATTACCCGGTTCTACAAAAGGAGCCGAAGAAACAATGGATGCATTGTTTCCTTATGTATTGCACTTGTTCAGGGTTGCAAAAGGTATGCGTCATTCCTGAGAGATTTTATCGGTCAATCTGTTTATTACCTGATTAAACCTTTTTCCATCGTTCGCATCAAATGTGAAAATTACCTGTATGGATTTCAGCCGGATGTTCAAGACCTTTTCAGTAGGGGCAGCAATGACAGTACTGTCTGCTTTTTCGCAGTTGGGCCATTCTTCCGAACCGAAAATCAGGATGCCCTATAAGAAAATGGGCCTTACGCAACACCAGGCTGCAGCACATTTGCTGAGCCGTTTCAGTTTTGGAGCAACACCCGGACAGGTAGAAGAAGTGGTATCGATGGGGTTAGATAAATGGCTCCAGCAACAACTCGATGCAGATATCCCTGATGACGAAGTAAATAAACGGCTTACGGGGTATACCACTTTGAATTTAGGTAACGACAGTATTGTCAATACTTACCTCAATCCCGGTCAGATCATACGTGTAGCTGTTCAGCGTCACCTGATCAGCAAGGATTCGGTACAATCCGCCGGAAAGAAAGAATACCAGGAAAAACTACATGCCATCATGCAGCAGGCAGGGTACAAACCCATCCAGAACCTGCAGCAGGAACTCATCAACCAGAAAGTGATACGTGCGGCATACGGACAAAACCAGTTGAAAGAGGTGCTTACCGATTTCTGGTTCAATCATTTCAATGTGTCACTTACCAAAAACCAATGCGAACAATATGTTCAAACCTATGAACGCGACGCGATACGTCCCAATGTACTGGGCAATTTTGAGACCATGCTGGTGGCTACTGCAAAACATCCTGCCATGCTTGAATACCTCGACAATGCATCGAGCGTGAGCAATAACAATGAACTGATCAGAAAGCAGGAAAATAATGCACAGCAAATGAAGCTGAAGCAGCAGTTGCACAGACTGAACAATAACGATACCACGGGTGATGCAGCCATGCATTTCATGGAACAGGTTGTGAATGCAGTAAAGAAACAGGGACTGAACGAAAACTATGCTCGTGAGATCATGGAGCTGCATACACTTGGCGTAGACGGCGGTTATACCCAGAAAGATGTGACCGAAGTGGCCAGGGCGCTTACAGGATGGTCCCCTGCCCCTTTGTTCAATGATGGCATTGCAAAAAGACTGATGGATAAGGTAGGAGAGGAAAGAATGAATAAGCAGGGATTTGTGCATGAAGGTGATTTTCTTTTCCGAGCCAACAGGCACGATGAGGGAACAAAAATAATTTTGGGCAGGAATTTTCCCGCCAATGGCGGATACAAGGAAGGTATGGAGGTATTGCATATGCTGGCAATACATCCTTCCACAGCCAAATTTATTGCCACCAAACTTGCCGCACGTTTTGTGGCCGATACCCCATCTACTGCATTGGTGAACAGGATGGCGGAAGAGTTTTTGCAAACCAGGGGAAATATCAGGGCAGTGCTTATTACTATGGTGAATAGTCCGGAATTCTGGAGCCAGGATGCTTTGCGCGAAAAAGTGAAATCTCCGTTCGAGCTGGCCATCAGTGCCATTCGCGCCACCAACGCCGATGTGCAGCAGCCCTTCCAGGTATTTGCATGGTGCATGAAAATGGGACAGCGTTTCTATTTTTACCAGGCGCCTACCGGTTTTCCCGACAGGGCCGGGTACTGGATCAATACAGGTTCCCTGTTGAACAGGATGAATTTCGGCCTGGCATTCGCTACAGAAAAAATACCGGGAATTAAATTGAACCTGCCTGGTCTTAACAATAACCACGAACCCGAAAGTGTCGATGCTGCCCTGGCGATCTACAGTAAAATATTATTACCTGAAAGGAGTCATGAAGAGAACATCAAACGGTTAGCAGCATTGGCACGCGATATGAACGCAGAACAAAAGATCAATAATGCCATGATAACGACGCCTGCTTTTGAAGGCAGACCGGATAAGCGGAACGGAAAAATGAATGAAAAAGCCGCCCTGAGTAAGAAGAACAATGACCTCACACTGGCTTATGCACCGGGCAACAATAGCGTGGTGTCGCAAGTGACGGGGATCATCATTGGTTCACCGGAATTCCAGAGAAAATAATACCATCACCCAGTAAAAAACAATATATGGTTAACAGGAGAGCATTCATGAAATCGGGAGCCCTGGCGCTTTTCGCAGCCGGTTTTGGCGGAGTACCTTCTTTTATTGCACGCGCTGCAGACGGCAGGAAGATACTGGCTCCTTATAAAAAGAACAAAGTGTTGGTGTGTATTTTCCAGCGCGGGGCCATGGATGGATTGATGGCTGTAAGCCCCTATGCCGATCCCAACCTGAAAATATTACGCCCCTCCTTGTTCATGAGCCCGGCACAAACTGAAGGAGGTATGATTGATCTTGACGGACATTTCGCACTTCATCCATCGCTTAGTGGTTTGTCTTCTTTCTTTACCGAAGGACGCATGGCCATCGTGCATGGAGTGGGTAGTCCGAATAACACACGCAGTCATTTCGACGCACAGGACTACATGGAAAGTGGCACACCATTTAATAAAGGAACAGCGAACGGATGGCTGAACAGGGCTATCGGCCTGATGGGACATGATGCTGCAACACCATTCCGCGCTGTAAGTCTGACCAGCGCTCTGCCACGCAGTTTCTACGGTGATAATGAAACGCTGGCCATCAGCAACCTGCAGGATTTTGCCATACAAATGAGGGGTAATCCCATGGCAACAAATGTTGCAGCAAAATCTTTCGAACAATTGTACGATCAAACATCGAACGAGATATTGAATAAAACCGGCAAAGAAAGTTTCGATGCCATGAAGATGCTGAATGTCAGCAATATTAAAAATTACCAGCCTGCTGCAGGCGTAGTGTATCCTGCATCTCCGCTGGGTAATTCATTGAAACAGATCGCTACCCTCATTAAAATGGATATAGGTATGGAAGTAGCTTTTGCTGAAAGCGGGGGATGGGATACACATTATAACCAGGGAACAGCGAACGGTCCGCTCGCCAATAACCTGAAAGACTTTGGCAACAGCATTGCTGCATTCTGGCAGGACCTGGCTGCTTACCAGGATGAGGTAACTGTAATGACCATGACGGAATTCGGAAGAACGGTTTACCAGAATGGAACTGGTGGTACCGATCACGGAAGAGCGAGTTGTTTGTTTGTATTGGGTAACGATGTGAAAGGAGGAAAGGTATACAACAATATCAAAACGCTTGCGAAGCAAGACCTGGAAGATGGCCGTGACCTGCCGGTGAGTACCGACTTCAGATCGGTATTCAGCGCGGTGGCCAACGGACATCTTAAGATCAACGACGATAAAACATTATTTCCTGAATGGAGTGGAAAGGAATTAGCATTGATGAAATAATCGTGTAATAGCTCGATTCGGCAATGATTTATGGTAGCAATTCAAATTCAACTTCTTTCAGGTCCCGGGAATTGGTACCGATAAATAGTTTGAATTTTCCAGGCTCGTATGTGTATTTCATATGGCTGTTATAGAATTTCAAATCATTTGTACCAATGGTGAACGAAATGGTTTTTGATTCACCGGCTTTCAGGAAAACTTTTTGAAACCCTTTCAATTCTTTTACAGGCCGGGTTACCGAAGCAGCTACATCATGCAGGTACAACTGTGCGGTTTCTTCTCCATCGAATTTACCGGTATTGGTAATAGTAACAGTAGCGGTAAGCTTCTCTGAAGGTTTGACAGCGGTTTTATTCAAGTTGATAGCACTATAGTCGAAATGCGTGTAACTCAATCCAAAACCGAAAGGATACAACGGCGTATTTGGCACGTCGAGGTATTGCGTGGTATATTTTTGTCCTTCGCTGAAAGGCCTGCCGGTGCTTTTGGCGTTGTAATAAATGGGTATCTGTCCAACGCTCCTGGGAAAAGTCATGGTGAGTTTTCCCGAAGGGTTGTATTTACCAAAAAGTACATCTGCAATGGCATTGCCGGCTTTCATACCTCCAAACCAGGTCTCTACTATGGCGTTGAGGTGGGTGTCTTCCCATTGTAATGTCAGCGGACGACCATTCATGAGTACCAATACGATGGGTTTGCCAGTCGCTTTTAATGCTTGTAATAATGCCTGCTGGTTTTCGGGTAAGCTGATATCGCTCCTGCTGGCAGCTTCACCACTCATCAGCGCAGATTCGCCCAGGAATACAACCGCTACATCTGCTTTATTGGTATGCTCAACGGCTTCTTCGATCAGTTCTTTTGGACTGCGGTTATCTGCTGTAATAGCTGCTCCGTGCTGGTTTATTTTTTTCACCAATACCGGGTCGTCGATGAGATTGGCACCTTTGGCATAACTAAAATTGTTCTGTGGGTATTGTGCTGTAAGCGCTTCCCAGAAGCTGGTGGTTTTTTTCCAGTCGCCAGCGCCACTCCAGCAACCGATGAGGTTACGCTGGTCTTTTACAAGCGGGCCAATGAATGCGATACGCTGTTGGCTGTTCAAAGGGAGGATGTTGTCCTGGTTCTTCAACAATACAATACTTTTTGCAGCGGCTGTTCTGGCCAGTTCCATTTTTTCTGCAGACATGATCTCTTTTGCTGCACGTTCGTCACTTACTCCCCGATAAGGATCATTGAACAATCCGAGTTTATATTTCGCTTCCAGCACACGCCTGCATGCCTGGTCTATATAATGCACATCCAGTTTTTTGTCTGTCACCAGTTTTTTCAACCGGTTGAGGAATATTTCACTGACCATATCCATATCGGAGCCGGCCATCAGCGCCATCTTACCCACTTGTGCTTCATCGCCCAAGCCATGGTTCATCAATTCCAGGATCGCGGTGTAATCGGTAGCCACCAAACCCTTGAAACCCCACTGCCTGCGCAATACATCTGTGAGTAACCATTGATTGGCAGTGGCAGGAATTCCGTTGATGTCGTTAAAAGAACTCATCACTGATCCGGCACCGGCATCGATAGCGGCTTTATAAGGAGGCAGGTACATTTCAAACATTTTGCGTTCACTCATGTCCACCGTATTGTAATCTCTTCCAGCCTCCGCAGCACCATAGAGTGCAAAATGCTTTACGCAGGCCATTACAGCATCCTGTTTCGAGAGATCATGTCCCTGGTATCCTATCACCATTGCTTTCGCAATTTGAGACCCCAGCCATGTGTCTTCACCACTGCCTTCCGCAACCCGGCCCCAGCGTGGGTCACGTGCTATGTCTACCATGGGAGAGAATACCCAGTTCAAACCATCGGCGCTGGCTTCATCGGCCGCCGCACGGGCAGTTTTTTCTATCAACGGGAGATCCCAGCTTGCGGCCAGCCCGAGCGGGATAGGGAAGATGGTCTTATGCCCATGGATTACATCATAGCCAAACAACAATGGGATTTTTAGCCTTGTTTTGTTAACGGCCAGGTTTTGTAACTTGCGCATGGCCGAAGGGGTATAGGTGTTGAATACACCACCCACCAGGCCTTTCTCCAGTTTTTCCTCTACTCCCTGGCTCAGTATAGGTCCTGTTACATCAAAACCCACCGATGGGAGGTTCAGTTGGCCAATCTTTTCATCAAGGGTCATTCTGCTCATCAATGCAGTGACGAATTTGTCCATTTTTGACTGCTGTGCCATGCTGCTGTAACTGCAGTATAGCAGGGTCAGGAGAAGTAATGAGTACTTTGTTTTCATGGTAGGCAAATGAATGGTTAAATGCTGGTTAAAGGTATTCCAATCCGGTCACTTTGGCGTATTCAGGCGCTCCATTTTTGATGCCGGCTTCTACCTGGAAACGGCGCAGGGCAATGATTTTTTTGCTGTGTAACTACTGTCACAAACATTCATACCGCGCTAAAATAGTTTTGCATCTGAAAACGATCTCAAGATGAAAAAATTATTCTTGTTTTTCCTTTTAAGCACTTCCCTGGTATGGGCGCCGGCACAAACGCTCCTTACCAAAGCAGAAGCCATACGATTTGCTACAGACAGTGGCCGTACGGCAGCAATGGCAGATAATGGCATAAAAACAGCGGAGGCAAAATTCAGGCAGACCGATGCCGTTTTTCTGCCACAGGTGACGCTGGATTATAGCGGCATGATGACCAATAATCCGTTGCATGCATTTGGTTTTAAGTTACAACAGCGGGGCATTACGCAAAACGACTTTGCGCCTGGTCTTCTTAACCATCCCAACGCTACGGGCAATTTTACCACACAGGCCACTGTTATGCAACCCATTTTTAATGCAGACATGCTGGCTATGCGCGAGGCCGCCCGCAAACAGATGGCCATTGCAGGCTACCAAAAACAACGTACGCAGGATTACCTGAAATTTTCTGCAGAAACAGAATATAACCAATTACAGCTTTCTTATGAAATGGCGAAAGTTTCCAAAGAAGCACTGGCAACCCTGCAAGCCATTTACAAATGGACAAAAGACCGCTACGATCAGGGATATATCCAAAGATCAGATTTGCTGAATGTGGATGTAAATGTGAAATCAGTTGAAACGCAGATCGCCGCTACTCAGTCTGCCATACAAGAGCATTCCGATAACCTGAGCGTACTGATGGGAAAACCGGTAGGAGTTATTTACCGGGTCGACAGTCTTATACCCGATGGCAATTTATCGAACTACAATCATCTTCCTGCCGATCGTTCGGATTTTAAAGCTATGGAAACGGCGATCTCTTCTTATGGCGACATGATGAAAAGCACCAGACGCAGCATGGTACCGAAGGTTAACGGATTTGTGTCTTACCAGTTGAACGACAGCAGGGCTTTAGGTTTCGGTAACGGTGCTTACCTGGTTGGCGTGCAAATGACATGGCATGTGTTTAAAGGAAATGAAGTACATAGCAAGCTGGCTACACAGCAGCTGGAGCAAAAGCAGATAACGCTGCAATTGCAGGACAGCAAAGAACAGGATACAAAAGCATTGGCTAAAGCCAACAGTCAGTTAACAGAAGCAAATTACCGCCTGGCACAGTACCATTCGTCTGTTCAACAGGCACAGGAAGCTTTACAGATATTGGAAAACCGTTATAAGCAGGGCCTGGTCAGTACCACCGACCTATTACAGGCACAAACACAGCAGGCCCTGCAAAAGCTTTATTACAAACAGGCGGTAACAATGCACAACAGCACATTGGCCTATATCCGTTTCTTAACAGCCCGTTAAACAACAAACACAAATTCTTCATTCGTAATTCATACAATATGCAACTAAAAAACATGCTGCACATTTTTTCCTTTGCAGTGCTGCTGACTGCCTGCAAAACCAATCCGGAAAATACAGCGCCGGGAAGCAATGCCGCTGCACCTGTTCATGTAAGGCTTGCGCAGGCAGGCATTGAAGGGAGCGGCTCAT
The DNA here is from genome assembly GCA_041798205.1 of Sediminibacterium sp. Classification (GTDB taxonomy): domain Bacteria; phylum Bacteroidota; class Bacteroidia; order Chitinophagales; family Chitinophagaceae; genus Sediminibacterium. Next base: position 209,528 of record JBHCAK010000005.1, on the reverse strand, counting down.
TCGCAGCAATAAGTGGCCAGTTAGCCTCGGCACATTCCGTCGCCATCAGTACAAGAATAATGGGCTATATCACCAGAATGAATGTCAATATCGGTGATAATGTCCGCGCCGGCCAATTGCTTTTCTCCATTAAGTCTACCGATATCCGCGCCAAAGACGGACAGGTTACGGCCAATATCGCGGCGGCGGATGCAGCCCTTGCCAATGCAAAGAAGGATTATGAACGCTTCAAAATATTGCATTCGCAAAACAGTGCTACAGACAAGGAGCTTGAAAATATCACGTTGCAATACAAGGCGGCAGAAGCACAGTCGCAGGCTGCCCGTCAAATGCGCAATGAAGTGAATGCCAATATGGCCTATGCCGATGTTACCGCTCCTTTCAGCGGCACTGTTACGCAAAAAATGATGGAGGCAGGCAGTCTTGCAGGACCGGGAGCGCCCGTATTGATGCTGGAAAGTTCAGGAGCTTTACAGGTTACCGCCATGGTTACGGAAGATAAGATCAAATATATTCACCAGGGCATGCATGTACACATTACCGCCGATGCAGACGGGAAAAATACCGGCGGTACTGTTACAGAGATCAGCCGCTCTTCTGTTACAACCGGAGGCCAGTACCTGATAAAGATCAATCCCGACAACAGCGAAGGACTTCTTTCAGGAATGTATGTCCATATAAGTATTCCGGTAGCAACAACAACCAATATGATCAGCATTCCCGTATCAAGTCTTGTAACACAGGGCGACCTGGTGGGTGTTTATACCGTGTCGGGTGATAATAAGGCTTTATTGAGATGGCTGCGTACAGGTAATACCAGCAATGGGCAGGTAGAAGTACTCTCGGGTCTTGCTGCAGGAGAGCGGTACATCAGTCATGCCGATGGTCGTCTTTGGAACGGAGCAAATATTAAATTCTAACAATTTTTTATATGGAAAACGGAATTGCCGGAAGAATAGCCAACGCCTTTATCCGATCAAAGCTCACAATATTGCTGATGATCGCCGGGTTGTTGCTGGGCGCTTATGCAGTGATGATGATACCGCGTGAGGAAGAACCACAAATTAAAGTGCCGATGCTGGATATATTCATCGGCTACCCCGGCGCTACGCCCAGGGAGGTGGAAAACAGGGTGACCGCACCGATGGAGAAGATCATTTCCAATATCAAAGGTGTGGAGCATGTGTATTCCACTTCGATGAACGGACAGGCTGCGATCATTGTACAGTTTATTGTAGGTGAAGACATAGAGCGCTCGCAGGTAAAACTGTACAGCGAACTGATGAAGAACATGGATAAAATGCCGCAGGGCGTTACCACACCCATGCTGAAAAGCCGTGGCATTGATGATGTGCCGGTTTTTTCGCTGACGTTCTGGAGTGAAAAATACAGCAGTGCACAACTGAGGCAGATAGCCAACCAGGTAGGTGCAGAGCTGAAAAAAACACCCGATGTATCTACCGTGAATGTAACCGGCGGCCGGAGTAAAGAACTACAGGTCATTTTGGATAAAGAAAAAATGTCGGCCCTGCATGTAGATATCCAGGCCGTGCAGCAAATGATCCCGGCGCAGAATGTGCAAATGCCTTCGGGTACCTTGCGGATGCAAGACACCGCCTTTGCCGTACAAACGGGAAATTTCCTTACTTCAAGGGAAGATGTGGAAAACCTGATTGTGGGTACAACCGGACAACAACCTGTATTCCTGAAACAGTTTGCCAAAGTGCGGGAAGACTATGAAATGCCCAGTAACTATGTAAGCTTCGGTTATGGAAAGGCAGCTGTGAAAAACCAGCAACTTTTTCCGTCTACTTACCCCGCTGTTACATTGTCTGTTTGCAAAAAATCGGGATCAGATGCCATGCAGCTGGCTGAGAAGATGGAGACACGCCTGAGCGGACTAAGTAAAACCCTTGTCCCCTCAGAGGTGCATACAACCATTACACGCAACAACGGCGAATCGGCTTCCGAAAAAGTGTCAGAACTGCTGATGCATTTAGCCATTGCAATCGTTGCCGTAACTGTTTTTGTAATGCTCGCCATGGGCTGGCGCGGTGGCATGGTGGTGTTTTTGTCGGTACCGGTTACGTTTGCGCTTACACTGGTGGCGTATTATTTCCTGAATTACACATTGAACAGGATCACACTTTTTGCCCTGGTCTTTATAGTCGGTATTGTGGTGGACGATTCCATCATCATAGCAGAAAACATGCACCGCCATTTCAAGATGAAGCGGTTGCCATTCCTGCAAGCCGCCATTTACTCCATCAACGAAGTAGGTAACCCCACCATACTTGCAACATTCACTGTTATGGCAGCAGTATTTCCTATGGCCTTTGTGAGTGGCATGATGGGTCCTTACATGAGCCCGATGCCCGTGGGCGCTGCCGTTGCCATGTTCCTGTCGTTATTGGTTGCTTTAACACTGACCCCTTATCTCGGTCTTATTTTTCTTCGTGAAAAAGAAAAAGCAGGGAAGCCCCATCAGGCAGAAGCCGAACCAGGGCACACGAAAATTTACAGGATCTACCAAAAGCTCATGCGGCCGATGCTCGAAAAACGTTCGTACCGCTGGGGTTTTATGATAGGTACTGCTGTTGTATTGCTGGCTACCTCGCTCATGTTTTATACAAAGTCCGTGGGTGTTAAGATGCTGCCCTTCGATAATAAAAATGAATTCCAGATAGTGATAGACATGCCCGAAGGTACAAGCCTGGAACGCACGCAGGCTGCCACTGCCGAAATAGCCAACTACTTGTCGCAACAGCCTATGGTACGCAATTTTCAAACCTATACGGGAACAGCGTCGCCCATTACTTTCAGCGGACTGGTAAGGCATTACGACCTTCGCCGCGGCGATCATGTAGCAGATATCCAGGTGAACCTGGTCGATAAAAAAGACCGTTCGGTTCAAAGCCATGAGATTACCAAACAGATGCGTGGCCCTGTTGATGCGATAGCAAAAAAATACGGCGCCAATATTGCATTGGCAGAAGTTTCTCCCGGACCTCCTGTACGGTCTACTTTGGTAGCTGAAATCTATGGCCCTGATGAAAAAGAACAGGTTAAAGTGGCCGAACAGGTTAAAGCGTTGTTGGCGCAAACACCCGACGTGGTAGACCTGGATTGGAGCAGGGAAGCCGACCAGCCTGAATACCGTTTTGTAGTAGATAACGAAAAGGCGATGCGTAACGGTATATCACAGGTGCAAGTAGCCATGAGTGTCCACGCGTTGATCTCCGGTACTTCTGCGGGACTGTTGCATCAACCCAATGCATACGAACCTGAACATATCCGCTTGCAGGTAGCTGACCAGGATAAGAATAATTTACAGGCGCTCAATAACATGCCGGTAAAGGGGCAGATGGGTAATGTGCTGTCATTGGGAGATTTGGGGCATTGGGAAAGAATGGTCGTACCACAAAGCATCAACCGTAAAGACCAGAAACGTGTTGTTTACATTACGGCAGATATGGCAGGAAAATTAGAAAGCCCGGTCTATGCTATTACAGCCATGTCGAAAAAACTGAAAGAGATCAAATTACCCGAAGGCTACAGCCTGAAAGAAGAATATACGCAGGCGCCCCAGACGGAAGACAATTATACCGTTAAGTGGGATGGAGAATGGCAGATTACCTATGAGGTATTCCGCGATCTGGGCGCAGCTTTCGGCGCCGTACTGATCATTATTTATATATTGATCGTAGGCTGGTTCCAGGACTTCAAAGTACCATTGGTCGTGCTTTCCGCCATTCCATTATCGTTGATCGGCATCATACTCGGCCATTGGGCATTGCATGCTTATTTTACGGCAACTTCCATGATAGGTTTTATTGCGCTGGCAGGAGTGATGGTGCGCAACTCAATTTTACTCATTGATTTTATCGATATCAGGCTGAAAGAAGGGGAAAGCTTAAAACAAGCGATTATTGAAGCAGGCGCCGTTCGTACCACACCGATTTTACTCACGGCGGGTGCGGTTGTATTGGGGGCTGTCATTATTCTGACCGATCCGGTATTCCAGGGACTTGCCATTTCATTAATGGGGGGTACATTGACTTCCACATTCCTGACACTGATCGTAGTGCCCCTGCTGTACTTTAAAATGTTGAAGAAAAAATATAAATAACCAATAAAATATCCGATCATGAAATTATTAATCGTTGCGGCTGTTCAGGAATGTAATGAAGTTGTTGCAAATATTTTCCATCAAAACGGTCTTTACAAATACAGCGTTGCCAATATTCATGGTGTAAACAGCAATGATGCTGCAGGCTCGTTCGATAATTGGTTTGGAAGCCCCGCCAAAGAAGGCATTAATGAATCTATAATGATGTTTTGCCTTACAGAAGATGCTGCGGCCCGAAAAACGCTTGCGGCACTGAAGCAATACAACGAACAAAAACAACCCGATTTTCCGGTCAGGGCAGCGATCCTCCCTGTGGAAGAAATCATTTAACCATAAAATATATCAAAATGAAAAACGAACAGATCATCCGGGCTGTAGCAGGCTCTTTGGTACTCATTGGGATCACATTATCCTATTTCGTTAACCGGAACTGGATATGGTTGCCCGTTTTTGTAGGCGCCAATCTTTTACAATCAGCATTTACCAAATGGTGCCTGCTGGAGAAAATACTGGAGAAGAAAAGAAGGTAGTTGCCGATTTCATAAACTGGTATTACCAGAAGATTATTTCAGGGTAATATCTGTTTTCAGCAATAAGCTATTGCGGTTGATGACCAGGATATTCTTTTGCTCCATGCTTTTCAGTAATCGTGAAATTACTTCGCGGGTAGAATGCAGGTCATCCGCTATTTGCTGGTGTGTGATTTGTAAAACAGGGCTGCCTGTTTTCTCTGCCTGACCGTGCAGGTATTCTATGAGACGTTCATCGAGTTTTTTGAATACCACGCTGTCAAACGCATTCAGCAGCTCTTCAAAACGAGCTCGATAGGTTTCCACCACAAACTGGTACCAGTTTTTATGGTTCTTCATCAGCTTTTCCATGATTGCAGCGGGCAATAAGATCACCTGGCTGTCTTCCGAAGCGACGATCATCACTTCGCTTGTCTCATGTTTAGTGGCGCAAATGAGCGACATAGCACAGGCGTCACCAGCTTCGAGGTAGTACAGGAATATTTCACCATCTTCCCCCTCACGGTACACCTTCACGGAACCGTCTGCAATCAGCACAATATTTCTAAGGTTGTTGCCCATACGGGTCATCAACTGTCCTTTATCCACTTTGGCCAGTGAAGCCTCCTCACTGATGATGGTTTTTACATCTTCGCTCAGCACAAGGAAGCGTTTATCCAACAATTCCTTTATGATTAAGCTGTCATTATTCATATCGCAATGATAGTAAAAATTCAAGCTTTATTCAGACCTGATCACTTTCGTGCGTTCCGATACGCCATTTTCATTGACGGCTTCAATCTGGAAGTAGAAGGGCAGGTCTTTGTCCATTGCTTTGAAAAAATACTGGTTGGTATTGTGAACCATGATGCAATTGTATAATTTATCCGGCTCCGTACCAGTATGGATATTGTATGCATAGGCATCGCCAGACAAACGCCATTTGATCCAGGCGCTTCGCTTGTCTTTTTCCGTACGCAAAACAATAAAATGCTGCACCGTATCGGGCCTGACGCCACCGCCATTGCCAAAAACCCGCAGACCACTGATGGCAAACTTGCCGGTAGGCATGTGCAGGTTAACCAACTTGATATATTTTGCTTTGACAGGATTGGTCAGCTCTATATAATCATGCGGTACATCGGTTTTGTTCTTACTCTTGTCTGCCAATAATTGCCAATGCTTGTTATCTGTAGAATACCATAATTGGTATTGGTGATATACATCGTGCGATTTGCCCAGGAACTCCGCATCCTGATCTGCATAATTGATCTGAACAGCATTAACCGTACTGATATTCCCGAGATCGGAAACGATCCATTCTCCTGCATTGCCGGTAACAGCACTCCAATAGGTTTTGATGTCTTCATCAACGGCATTGTTGGCGCTGTAACTGCCGAAGGTAGAAGACACGGTTACAGGTTTGTTATAATTCAGCAACATCCATCCGGTGAATCTTCCTTTTAGGTGATCAGACGGACCATCAGGCAGGTAAGTGGGGTAATCGCCGAATGCAGTATTGCAGTATAGGATACCATCTTTATCAAAACCTGTTGGCCATATACCCAGCCGCCGTTCGAAATTGTTTTTCACCGATATGCCAATGGTGGATATATGCCAATAGTTATTCCATTTGTCCTGGTAAGTGCTGCCATGTCCGGCGCCACGTGCAAAGCCACCGGGCTTATAACTGAAGGGCATAGGCTGCGGTTTAAACGGACCGAGCGGTGCATCGCCTATAATCACTCCGTCTGCATAACCGCTGAACTCGGTTCCGGGCGCGCCATACTGCAGGTAGTATTTGCCGTTGTGTTTGGTCATCCATGCCCCTTCGATGAACGGATCAAGAAAAATATCGTCGAGGTTTTCACCAAAGCGCTGCCAGCCGTATTTATGAGGCTCTAATAAATACATTTCCTTGCGCGCGCCGATCAGTTGGAAGGTTTTGGGATCAACTTCCACTCCATAAAGCGGATAGCGGTTGCTGCTGCCGTTGTACATATACAACCTGCCATCATCATCCCTGAAAAAATCAGGATCCCATCCTCCGGGGGTAAAATCATGGGTGACTTCTTTCCATTCATTGGCTTTAGGGTTAATACTCATCCAGATGGGAAATTTGGAAGTATAGGTAGAGCCGAAAACGAGCAAAGTATCCCCCTGCACCCATACAGCCGGTGCACACAGGTCATCATACACTTTGTGTTCGGGTCTTAAGAACGACCGTGAGACAAAATTCCAGTGGTTCATATCACTGCTCCACCAATAACCCATTTGGTTGGTGGAGAAAAGATAATAGTCGCCTTTGTATGTTACGATTACCGGATCGGCTGTAGCACGATGCTTTCCTTCGGTAGCGAAATTAGGAATAGGTGTATAACCGTAATCAATGTTAACCGGGTTGCAATAAGTGCGTTGTTGCGAGAAACTTTTTGTACCCAACAACAATGCCAGTGCAATGGAACAATAAATCTTTACCGTTTTCATAGATCAATTGATGGGCGGTGATTTAAAATCGAGCTTCTTCAATCCCCGTTGAATTTCCGGGCAGCTCATGAACAGTTTCCACAGCAAGCCTGAGCGATAGTTTTCAATCATTACCACAATAGGTCCCTGGTCAATAGCCAGGTACGATTTTGCGTACCAATTGTTTGCTTCACTGAAAGCATCCACAAAACCATATTCACCCCATATCTTATCGCCCAGGTCATCATAGAAATGGCGCAATGCTTTCATGGAATATTCCGGTGTATAAGGAAAAGCCGATAATGCAGCAGTAGGCGTAATCACACCCAGGTCATTGGTGGGAGAGTGAGCGTTGTAACCTTCGTAGTTGTCGCTGGCAGTCAGTCCCCAGCAATTCTCTCCATATCCTTTGAACTTCTTCGGATTATCAACACAATAAGCGTGGTTGATGAGCGTATGGTTCTGGTTTTGTTGCCAATAATCGGCATAACGGTCTTTGAGACCTCTTGGATCCAACCCGAGGAATGAATAATGAGAGAAGAACAAAGGCCCCCCATAATCGAAACCAAGCGGCAGCCTGAAGCCATAAAACTCTTTGCCATTTTTGAAAAAATTGCTCTCTGCCCATCCACGATGATATACATTGCTTTGAACGGGATACCGTTCACCGCTGGCCGCCAGTACATACATGATCAGGCACTCGTTGAAGCCGCGAACAGGAAAGTTCATGCTCCATCCGTTATTGGGGCTCCAGTGCCAGTACAATACTTCCTGACCGTCTTTTGTGAACCAGTTCCATTCAACCTCACTCCACAGCCAGTTGATGCGGTTGCGTAATTCGGTTTCTGTTCTGTTGCTTGCATTAAAATATTGACGGGCTGTGAGCAAACCCTGGAACAGGAATGATGTTTCTACCAGGTCGGCTCCATCGTCTTTTCTGCTGAAAGGAATGGTTTGTCCGGTCGCGCCGTTGAGCCAATGCGGGAAAACACCATGATATGCATTGGCTTTGGACAGGAATTTCACCATCTTCAATAACCTGGCAGCCACAGAATCGCGCGGTACCCATTTTCTTTCAGCAGCCACTACCATGGCCATCACGCCAAAGCCGGTACCACCGGTGGTAACAACTTCATCGCCATAATCGTAAGCCACATTGCTCCTTTCCCTGGCCATACTGCTCACGGGGTGGCCAAAGTCCCAGAAATATTTAAAGGTTTGTTTTTGTACCAGTTCAAGCAGGGCAGTATCGCTGAGGTTTTTTTCCCTGTATATTGTTGTAGGTTGTGCAAAAAGAATGCTCGCCAGTAAACAGCAACACAGCATGGTGCTCAATCGTTTTAACATGTTCTTAGTTTTAAATGCGCATTGAAAGTTACAGATAAGGCGCCTGGAATCCCAGGGCTTTCATGCCTGTTTTTATTTCCGGGCAACTGGTAAATAAATTCCAAAGCAATCCGGTTCGGTAATTTTCAATCATTACTACAATGGGCCCCTGGTCAATGGCCAGGTATGAACTGGCAAACCAAGGGTCGTTCAATGAAAAAGCATCCCTGAAACCATAGTTCCCCCAAATTTTATCACCCAATACATAATAAAAGAATTTCAGCGCCTGCATAGATTCTTTGGGCGTATAGGGAAAAGAAGAAAGTGCAGCGGTGGGGGCAATCACACCTACATCATTGGTAGGAGAACTGGCCGTATATCCGTTAGCGATATCGCTTGCGGTGAGCCCCCAGCAACTGTCGCTGTATCCTGTCTGGTTTTTGGGATTGGCTTTGCAATAATTGTAATTGATCAGTGTATGGTTCCTGGTCTGTAATGCATAGTCGGCATAAGCATCGGTAAGACCATTTGGATTGATGCCGAGGAAAGAATAATGTTCAAAGAACAACGGACCTCCTGAAGCAGGCCCCAACGGAAGGGTATAGTTATAAAAAATATTCCCATTCCTGAACCCGACAGCGCTTGCCCATCCCTGGTCGTAGACCGTTTTTGGAATCGCAGCAGTATTTGATGAAGCAGCCAACACATAAGTGATCAACGCTTCATTCCATCCTTTGATGGGCATGTTAATGGCCCATGAATCAGTCGGACTCCAATGCCAATACAGTACATTCTGGTTGTTTTGCCGAAACCAGTTCCATTCCACCGCATCCCATAAACTGTTGATGTTTGTGCGTAAGGTTGTTTCATCTGCATTGGTGCCATTGAAATACTGTCTTGCAGTTAGCAATCCCTGCATGAGGTAAGCTGTTTCTACCAGGTCGGCCCCATTGTCTTTTGCGCTGAAAGGAACAACAGCGCCGGTAACGCCGTTCAACCAATGCGGAAAAGCCCCATGAAATTTCTGTGCGGTATTTTTCAGGAATCCAACAATCTGTTGCATTCTTGCCAGCCCCTGTGCCCTGGTAATAAAATTCCGGCTGATGGCAACGGGGATGGACATGATGCCAAAACCCGATCCCCCGCTGGTCACTATATCGTTGCTGGTATTCCTTTCGCGGGCCAATCCGCTCACCGGGTGTGCAAAATCCCAGAAATAAGCGAAGGTCTGCTTTTGCACCAGGGTGAGTAAAGAGTCATCGGTAATAACCGGAAACTTACGGGAAGAATCGATCTGCGTTTGCAGGCTGATGGTTAGCCCTGCTTGTAAATGTGCATCGGGCACAGATTGCAGAAGATCAGATACTGTAATGGTGTATTTATTCAGCGGCAATAAAGCATTCGAAGGTTGGATGATGATGGTACTGTCGCCGTTCTCGAACCTGGGGGTATAAGCAACGGCAACGCCACTGACATCTTTGAAAAAGATATTACTGCCGGCGTTGCTGCGATTGAGTTTTGCTGAAAAACTCAGCTTTACTATTGGCGAATAACTCACATTGGTATAAGTAAACCCGTTGAAAATACCATTGACGGTCAATGTAGTGAAACTATAAGAAAGGGGAGTAATGGGATCCGTTGCGGGACTGTTAACTGTTTTACCGCAGCCTGTACTCGCCAACAGTACCCCCAACACTATTATATAACGAGACCTCATATTATCAGTGCATAGATATTAGTTTCTGCAAACGCTTTTTCTGTGGCCCCTCTCCGATCAAAGCCTTCCTTCTTTGATCTCATCCACAACCCCCGGATCCAGCAAGGTGCTGGTATCGCCTAAATGCTGCACTTCTCCTTCGGCGATCTTGCGCAGGATGCGACGCATGATTTTACCACTGCGGGTTTTGGGCAATCCGCTCACAAACTGGATTTTATCGGGTTTGGCAATGGGTCCAATCACACGGGTTACGGTTTGCAGGATGTCTTTCCGCGTGAGTGACGGATCATCCATATGGGTGCCATTATAGATCACATAAGCATAGATGCCTTGTCCCTTGATGTCGTGCGGGTAACCCACCACGGCGCTCTCCACCACACCCGCATGCATGTTGATGGCATTCTCCACTTCGGCGGTGCCTATGCGGTGTCCGCTTACGTTCAATACATCATCCACACGACCAGTGATGCGGTAGAATCCTTCACTGTCTTTCAATGCCCCATCGCCGGTAAAATAGAGATTTTCATAAGTGGCGAAATAATTCACGCGGCAGCGTTCATGATCGCCATAAGTAGTGCGTATGATTGAAGGCCAGGGCGCTTTGATGCAAAGATTGCCGCTGGTAATGCCATCGACTGCTTCGGTTACCTCATTACCCTTTTCATCTACCAGTATGGGCTGTACGCCGGGCATGGGAAGCGTGGCCCAACTAGGTTTGGCAGGCGTAATGCCCGCTATGTTGGAAATCAATATGCCCCCTGTTTCTGTTTGCCACCAGGTATCTACAATGGGACATTTCTTTTTACCCACGTGCTCATCATACCAATGCCAGGCTTCTTCATTGATGGGTTCACCTACGGTACCCAATACTTTCAGGGAAGAAAGATCCTTACCCTGTAAAGGTCCCAGACCAAAGCCCATGAGACTACGAATGGCGGTAGGGGCGGTATATAAAATGTTCACTTTGTATTTGTCAACAATATCCCAGAACCTGCCTGCATCGGGCCAGGTGGGCACACCTTCAAAGAGTAAGGAAGTAGCGCCCGCGCTCAACGGACCATATACAATATAGCTATGACCGGTGATCCATCCGATATCGGCCGTACAAAAATGGATTTGTCCGGTCTGGTACTGGAACACGTTCACAAATGTATAATTGGTAAAGATCATGTAACCGGCGCAACTGTGCACCACACCTTTGGGCTTACCGGTGGAGCCGGAAGTATATAATATGAAGAGCGGGTCTTCGGCATCCATCTCTTCCGCTTCAATATAAATAAGTCCTTTTTCTTCTACCTGTTTCATCTCTTCCTCCCACCACAGGTCACGCCCCTTGAGCATGGAAACCGGGGTGCGTGTGCGTGTGCAGACAATGACTTTTTTTACCGTCTTGTTGCCTATCAATGCATCATCGATCACGCTTTTCAGGGGAATGTCCTTCGCTCCGCGGTAAGCGCCGTCACAGGTAACAATGTATTCCGCTTTGGCATCTTCAAGTCTGTCGGCAATACTTTGTGCAGAGAATCCCCCGAATATCACCGAATGAACAGCGCCAATGCGTGCAGTCGCCAGCACTGCAATGGCCAGTTCGGGAATCATACCCATGTAGATGCAAACACGGTCGCCTTTTTTAACGCCGTTGTTTTTCAATACATGTGCGAACTGGCAGACTTTTTCGTGCAGTTTCTTATAAGTAAGTGTGCGATGATGTTCTTCGGGGTCATTGGGTTCCCAGATGATGGCCGGCTGGTTGCCATGCGTTTCGAGGTATCGGTCCAGACAGTTTTCCGTGATGTTCAACTTTGCGCCTTTGAACCATTCTACCCTGGGTTCTTTGAAATTCCAGTCCACCACTTCATCCCATTTTTTTCGCCAGGTAAAATGTTCGGCTACGGAGCCCCAGAATCCTGCGGGGTCTTCTATACTTTTTTGATATTCACTCTTGTACTCATGGAAACTTTTGATCTGGTAAGGATATGACATGACAACCATCGATTTTGGAGGGATAAATATACGCCAAGCCTTGTGCCCGGAAAAAATATGATCGTGAAGGAATAACTAACAATCGTTTGCGTGAACTGTTCAAACGATTGCTGCAATTGTAGAAAAGCAATCTTTTCTTTACTTGGATAAATGAATGCTTTGCAGTAAGTTGAACGCAGATTGCAAAGCTTATGAACGAAACAAAAGGCATCTGGCGGGTAATTACCGCCTCGTCGGTCGGAACCCTGATTGAATGGTATGATTTCTATATTTTCGGTAGCCTGGCTACAGTGATTGCCGACCAGTTCTTCCCCAAAACCAATCCTACTGCGGCTTTATTGTCAACACTGGCCACGTTTGCTGCAGGTTTTATTGTACGCCCTTTCGGCGCATTGGTATTTGGCCGCTTAGGTGACCTGATTGGAAGGAAATATACTTTTTTACTTACCCTGGTTTTGATGGGTGGCTCCACATTTGCCATTGGGCTGGTGCCGGGCTACGAAACCATTGGTTTTGCGGCGCCTGTAATCGTTTTATTGTTGCGCCTGTTGCAGGGATTGGCGCTGGGCGGAGAATACGGCGGCGCGGCCACTTATGTTGCCGAACATGCACCTCCCCACAGGCGCGGGTATTTCACTTCATGGATACAAACCACGGCAACGCTGGGCTTGTTCGTATCGCTGGGCGTGATACTCTTAACGCGTCATGCGCTGGATGCCGACCAGGCCAGGTCGGTCGCGAAATTCAACAGCTGGGGCTGGCGTATCCCTTTCCTGGCTTCCATATTGCTGGTGATCATATCCGTTTATATACGGATGAAAATGAAAGAATCACCTTTGTTTGTTAAACTCAAGGAAGAGGGTAAGACTGCCGTTAATCCTTTGAAAGAGAGTTTTGGCCATAAGACCAACCTTAAAATGGTATTGCTGGCTTTGTTTGGTGCAACCATGGGGCAGGGGGTGGTTTGGTATACCGGCCAGTTTTACGCCCAGTCTTTTATTGAGAATGTTTGTAAGGTTGATTTCGATCAGTCACGTACCCTGCTCATCTGGGCCATTCTTTTTGCCACGCCCTTTTTTGTGGTATTCGGCAGCTGGAGCGATAAAGTAGGCCGCAAATGGATCATGCTGACCGGCATGTTGCTGGCAGTACTTACCTATAATCCTTTGTTCAGGCAATTGCTTGAACTTACAGATTTCAGCGCCGGGAAGGAATTGAAAAGTGAGGGTGAAAAGAATTCAACACTTGTACCCATCAATGGCACGACGAATTACCTGCGAACAGTGATTACGAAAACGCATTTTGAGGGCGGCGCCATACTCACTACTACAGTCAAAGACACATTGTACAACGATTCTGCGAAAGCAACCCTGAAGCCCGACATCAAAACATCGAAGCTGGTAGATAAAGGCAGTTACTGGAAAATGATCTTAGTGGTGTTCGTCATGATCCTTTATGTAACCATGGTATATGGCCCTATTGCAGCGTTCCTGGTGGAATTGTTCCCTACTCGCATCCGGTATACTTCCATGTCACTGCCTTATCATATTGGCAATGGGGTATTCGGCGGACTTACCCCTTTCATCGCGACTTTACTGGCTACCATTTATACATCCGATAAACTCGCCGGTCTCATGTACCCTGTCATGGTGGCTTCAATAAGTCTGGTGGCAGGTGCGCTGTACCTGGGTAACCGGATAAACGAAAATGTGAATGATTGATCCCATGCAAAATCCTTCAACCAATATCCTATGAATCAACTCAAAAGAATTGCCGGCATTATCTGGATGATACTGGGTCCGGCTGCCATTTTCTTCCTTGTCAAAACAGCTGTGGCGGAGATTAGCAAAAAGCCCGAAACCAGTACCATCATACAATGGAGTGTATTTGTACTGGTGTTTATTCCCATTGCCATTGGCCTTGTCATATTCGGCTATTATGCCATCAAAGGGGAATACGATTCAAAGGAGTAATTTTGGCGCATGTCGATCGAAGTAAACGAATTGTTCAAACAATATGGCGAACAAAAAGCAGTGGACCATATTTCTTTCAGCGCAAAAAAAGGCGAGATCGTAGGCTTCCTGGGTCCGAATGGAGCGGGGAAAAGCACTACTATGAAAATGATCACAGGGTACCTGCGGCCCGATGGCGGTACGGCTTTGGTCAATGGTTTCAATGTTCATACGCATCCCCTGGAAGTAAAGCGCAGAACGGGATACCTTCCTGAAGCCAATCCCCTTTATTATGATATGTACGTAAAAGAGTACCTGGCATTCATTGGCGGGGTACACCGGCTGAAACCGCTCAGGCAGGCCGTTGAAATGGCGATTGCGCTTACCGGCCTGGGGCCGGAAAGCGGAAAAAAGATCTCGCAGTTATCCAAAGGGTATAAACAACGGGTGGGTCTTGCTGCAGCGCTGATCCATGACCCGGAAGTGCTGGTGCTGGATGAGCCTACCAGCGGACTGGACCCCAACCAGATCGTAGAGATCCGGAATGTGATCAGGGAGCAGGGGCGGCATAAAGTGGTATTGTTTTCTTCACATATCCTGCAGGAAGTGGAAGCCATCTGCGACCGGGTGATCATCATCCATAAAGGACGTATTGTTGCAGATGACCGGCTGTCGGGCCTGCTGGAAAGAGGCAAACTGGAAGATGTCTTCCGTAGTTTGACCTGCTAAAACACAGGCAAATCCGTAAATTGCGGCCTCAAGCAACGTAAACCTCAAATATCATAAACCAAACAAGCAATCGAACATGAGTTACATTATTGAAGTACATGCGAGACAAATATTAGACAGCCGTGGTAACCCTACTGTGGAAGTGGATGTGCTGACCGACGACGGGGCCCTGGGCCGTGCAGCTGTCCCCAGTGGAGCCAGTACCGGTGTGCACGAGGCAGTGGAATTACGCGATAACGATAAAAAGAAATATGCCGGCAAAGGGGTATTGAAAGCCGTTAAGAATGTAAACGATGTAATTGCTGAAGCCATCGTTGGTTTCGATGTCAGTGAACAAGCTGCCATTGATGCTGCGATGATAGCCCTCGACGGTACACCCAATAAAGGCAAACTGGGTGCCAATGCATTGCTGGCCGTGAGTATGGCTGTAGCGAAAGCCGCTGCCGAGGAAGCAGCGCTGCCTTTGTATCGTTACATCGGCGGTACCAATGCCAAAACACTGCCCATCCCCATGATGAATATCCTCAACGGAGGCGCACATGCCGATAACAAGATCGATTTCCAAGAATTCATGATCATGCCCGTAGGAGCACCTTCTTTCAGTGAAGGTCTTCGTTGGGGTGTTGAAATATTCCATACCCTTAAAGGCGTGCTGAAGAAAAAAGGGTACAGTACCAATGTGGGTGACGAAGGTGGTTTTGCCCCCAATATCCAGAGCAATGAAGAAGCTATTGAAACCGTGCTGGAGTCCATTACAGCTGCCGGTTATAAAACCGGTTCACAGATAGTAATTGCCATGGATGCTGCCAACAGTGAACTCTGGGATGCCAAAAAGAAAAAGTACGTATTCCATAAGAGCAGCGGCAAAGCCCTGAGCAGTGATGAACTGGTGAAATTCTGGGAAAAATGGGTGAAGCAATATCCCATTGTTTCCATTGAAGATGGAATGGCTGAAGACGACTGGAATGGTTGGAAAGCCCTTACCCAGGTTGTGGGCAGTAAATGCCAGCTGGTGGGAGACGACCTGTTCGTAACGAATGTGGAGCGCTTGCAGACCGGTATCGACAAAGGTATTGGCAATGGCCTGCTGGTGAAAGTAAACCAGATTGGTACTGTTACCGAAACCATCAATGCCGTTACCCTGGCACAGCACAATGGTTACAATACCATCATGAGCCACAGGAGCGGTGAAACAGAAGATACTACCATTGCCGACCTCGCCGTAGCCCTGAACTGTGGCCAGATCAAGACTGGTTCTGCCTCCCGTACAGACCGTATGGCCAAGTACAACCAGCTCATCAGGATTGAAGAAATGCTGGGCGAAACAGCGATCTATCCGAAAGGGAAAATTAAGTTTGGGAAATAATGGGAAATATTTCTGATTTCTGATCTGCTCATTTCTGATTTATTACACTGAGACCAATCAGAAATCTTCAAATCAGGAATCAGAAATTCACCGTAGCTTTGAGTACGATGAAAAAAGCTGCATCTTTCTTCACCAATAAGTACCTCCTGGTATCGGCCTTCTTCGTGGTGTGGATGCTTTTTTTTGACCAGCGCGATTTTTTTCAACAGCGGGAAAAAATGGGGGAGTTGAAAAAACTGGAGACCCAGAAAAAATACTACCAACAGGAAATTGAAAAAGCCCGTAAAGAACTGACCGATATCCAACATAGCCCGGCAGCGCTGGAGAAATTTGCCCGGGAACGTTACCTCATGAAAAAAGACGGAGAAGATATTTATATCATAGAAGATTCCCTGGCTACAGTAAAATAAACCGGGTATTATTTCGTTGCACCCCTCTTTTACAATATTGTTTCCCCGATGCCGTTTTTAGTAACGGGTTGTATCTACCGGTATCAATCGCTGTTATTAAATATGAAAAAATTCAAAGAAGAGGATCTGGTATTGTACCTCTATAAAGAATGCTCACCCTCGCTGAAAACAGCCATTGACAAGGCGCTGGAAATGCACAATATTGAACTGGAGGAGAGGCTGGCGATGTTACAGCGCAGCATCAGGCAGTTGAACAAACTGAAACTGAAATCACCTTCCCGGCTTTCGGTTAAAGCGGTGCTTAAATATGCAAAAGAAGCCCATCAAAAGAAGGGTTAGTATGACCAAAAAAGAGCGATACCAGTTTGTAATAGATTATTTCAGAGAACACATGCCGGTTGCAGAAACCGAGCTTACTTATGATAATCCTTTCGAATTACTGGTGGCCGTGATACTATCGGCACAATGTACCGATAAGCGCGTGAACATGACCACCCCCGATATTTTCAGGAGGTACCCCACCCCGCAGAAAATGGCCAGGGCAACTTTCGATGATCTTTTCTCACTGATTAAAAGCATTTCCTATCCCAACAATAAAACCAAACACCTGATTGGCATGTCCAATATGCTGGTGGACCAGTTCCATGGAGAAGTGCCTATGACCGTGGAAGAATTGATCAAACTGCCCGGTGTAGGAAGAAAAACGGCCAATGTGATCACCAGCGTTATAGATGCTCAGCCTAACATGGCTGTAGATACGCACGTATTCCGCGTAAGCAAACGCCTGGCCCTGGTAAGTGAAAAAGCATCTACTCCTTTGGCTGTAGAAAAAGAGCTCATCAAATACATACCCGAAGAACTCATACACAAAGCACATCATTGGCTCATTCTGCATGGCAGATATACCTGCCTGGCGCGTAATCCCAAATGTGGAGAGTGTGGACTGAAAGTGATCTGCAAATACTATAAAAAGATTTCTGATTTCTGATTTGATCAGCCATTATTTCCTCTTTCCTGCAACCAGGTCATACGAATCGTCAACCAACTGCTTCAGCTGTTTGGATGATAATACACCGTTTACAACCACAGTATTCCAATGCTTTTTGTTCATGTGATAGCCAGGTAATATGGTATCAGGATATTGTTCCCTCAATTCCACAGCCAGATCAGGATCGCATTTGACATTGAACTGCAATGGTTGCTCATCCATCCCGCATAGCAGGAACATTTTTCCTTTTACTTTAAACACAAGAGTGTCCGGCCCGAAAGGAAGGGTTTCTTCTACGTCGGGTTTGCTTAGTGCGTAGGTTCTGAGCTGTTCTATATCCATATTCTTGATTTCTGATTTGATTTGTTCATGTTTTATTGCTCAAATCAGAAATTTCCTTATTCACCACCGATCAATTTCCCCCATCACATAATCCTGCCGGTAACGCTCCGGTATATGACCATTTCTCATGCAGCCGGGTTCAAGCGAGGGGAAAATATCTTCCAGGGTTCTTACTTCATTCATGAACACCCTGCGGTATATATGCGAGCGGGTAAGCTTTTTATAATCATCGATACCAGCGGCACCCAACAATTCAACAAAACTGTTCACCGTTGCTGCCTGATAATTAGCCACACGTTGTTTTTTGTCGGCTACTACCAGTCCGACCGACAAAGATGGATCCTGCGTAGCAACGCCAGTGGGACATTTATTGGTATTACACTGCAAGGCCTGTATGCAACCCAGCGCCATCATCATGGCGCGGGCGCTGTTGCAGGCATCGGCGCCCAAAGCAAATGCCCGAACCAGGTGAAAGCCAGATAATATCTTGCCCGATGCAATGATCTTGATATGTTCCCTGATGCCAAAACCGGTGAGCATATTATGCACGAATGCGAGTCCGTCGAGCAAGGGAGCTCCCACATAGTTGGAAAATTCCTGTGGTGCTGCGCCGGTGCCACCTTCCGCACCATCCACTGTAATAAAATCAGGATAAATGTCTAACTCAATCATGGCCTTGCAAATACCAATGAATTCGCTTTTGCGGCCGATGCACAGTTTGAAGCCTACCGGCTTGCCGCCCGACAAATCGCGCAGGCGTTGGATGAACAATACCAGCTCGCGAGGCGTACTAAAAGCGCTGTGATAAGTAGGAGAGTACACGGTAGTATACGGTTCCACATGGCGGATAGCGGCAATCTCGGGTGTATTCTTCTTGCCGGGAAGAATACCGCCGTGGCCGGGCTTGGCACCTTGTGAAATTTTCAACTCAATCATCTTTACTTGCGGTAACAATGCATTCTCACGGAACCCTTCGCCGGAGAACAAACCATCTTTATCGCGGCATCCGAAATAACCGGTACCTATTTGCCATATGATGTCGCCACCTTGCTTCAGGTGATAAGGACTGATACCCCCTTCACCCGTATTGTGCGCGAAGCCGCCGATCTGTGCACCGGCATTGAGCGCTTCAATCGCATTCGGACTCAGCGAACCAAAACTCATGGCCGATACATTGAAGATGCTGCAGGAATAAGGTTGTTTACAATCTTTATTGCCAATGTGCACACGGGGCTTGTGATCGAGTTTGTGAAAATCTTTGGGTGCAATGGAATGGCTCATCCATTCGTATCCTTCGGCATAAACATCCAGTTGTGTACCGAAGGGCATGGTATCTGTTTGCTGTTTGGCGCGCTGGTAAATGGTAGAGCGGTCGATACGGTTGATGGGACGGCCATCGATATCGGACTCTACAAAATACTGGTACAATTTCGGACGGAGGTCTTCCATCCAGAAACGCATCCTGCCTACCACGGGGTAGGTGCGCATAATGGAATGTTTGACCTGGATCATATCATAAATGCCCATCAACACCAGGGGCAACACGGGGAGCAGCAGCCAGAGCCAGCCCGTTCCGAGAAAATATGCCAATGCAGTGATCAGCAACAATGCAAGGATTGAACCAAGGATAAAGATCTTTCGCATGTCGTATATTTAAGATGAAAGCAACTGCAAAAATAAGCCTGTTTTGTTGTATTTAAATTTACAACAGGTTTTAGGGAATTATTAGGGAATTGAATAGCAGTCGAATATCTTTAACAGGAGATGGATTACCTGAAGCAATACCGCAGTTTCATCAGCAGTCATTATCTCAGTGAAGGAGTAAGGATCACTGCAGGAATATTGTTGCCCGTATTGGTATGGAGTTACCTGGGTAATCTGCCTGTAGGCATGACCATGGCGCTAGGCGCTTTATCGGCCAGTATTCCCGATAATCCGGGACCTATCCATCATCGTAAGAATGGCCTTATCATTTGTACGGTAGTAATTTTTTTTGTATCCATCATCACTGCATTGACGGCCCCTATCCACTGGCTGTTCTTCCTGGTACTTACCGGGTTCAGCTTTAGTTTTTCTATGATCGGCGTTTATGGTGCAAGGGCCGGCTCCATTGGCATTGCAGCTTTATTGGTGATGGTGCTCCAGACAGAACATCCTGCCGAAGGATGGGATGTTTTATACAACAGCCTGCTGCTGGTGGCAGGAAGCGGATGGTATATTTTGCTGAGCCTGGTATTGTACAGCATCAGACCTTATAAATTGATGCAGCAGGCCCTGGGTGAATACGTGATGATGTCGGCCGAATACCTGCGCGCCAAAGCCGCTTTCTATGATAAGGAACTGGATTACGATAAGAATTACCAGGTATTGCTGGCAAAACAGATTGCCGTACAGGAAAAGCAAAACCTGGTAGCGGAGCTGATCTTTAAAACAAGAAGTATTGTCAAAGAATCAACCCATACCGGCCGTGTATTGATGATGGTGTTCATGGATGTGGCCGACCTTTTTGAAAGGGCCATGACCTCGCACCAGAATTATGAAAAACTGCACAAGTATTTTGATGAAACGGGTATACTGAACGAATACCGTTTGCTGATCCTTTCCTTGTCCGATGAACTGGACGAAATTGGAATTGCTTTGAAAAGCGGCACCACTTCCGGTTATGACCTGCGTATCGATGATGAATTACTGGAAGAAAGGGAACACCTGCAAAAATTACGCACTACCATGCTGAGTCCATCCAATATTGAAGGGTTCATCAGCCTTCGGCATATACTGGACAGCATAGATGATATTGCAGCAAGGATCAGAACCCTGCATCATTATACTTCTTATGATAAAAAACTGCGCAGGAAAAAGATCAATACGCCCAACCCGGATGATTTTATTTCCCACCAGGATATCGATCCCAAGATGCTTTGGGATAACCTTAGTTTCAGGTCGAATATTTTCAGGCATTCGCTGCGTATTACCATTGCAGCAGTCTTTGCCTATATTGTTGCACAGTTCCTGCCGGTGGGCCATAGTTACTGGATATTGCTTACCGTGATTGTAATACTGAAGCCCGCTTACAGTCTTACCAAGCAACGAAATTTTGAACGACTCATGGGCACCCTCATTGGTGCACTGATTGGCCTGGCATTCCTGTACCTGGTGAAAGACAAAACGGTCATTGTGGTAATACTGGCGCTTGCCATGATCGGCACTTACAGTTTCATGCGAAGAAAATACCTGGTTAGTGTAACACTGATGACTTTCTACCTTTTGCTCATGTTTCACCTGCTTTCGCCGCGTGATTTCAATACGATCTTTACCGACCGCATCATTGATACACTTATTGGCTCCGTCATTGCTTTCATTTTTGGTTACCTGTTGCAACCGGTATGGGAACATGAGCTGATCAATGCAACGATGGGTGAAGTGTTGAAAGACAGTATATCGTATTACAGGCTGACTGCCGCACCATTTACAGGCAAGCCCTTCGATAAACCGGTCAATAATGTGGCAAGGAAAAACAGCTGGGTAGCACTGGCCAACCTCTCTGACGCTTTTACGCGCATGTTATCCGAACCCAAAAGCAAACAAAAAAACATCCCGCATATTCACCAGTTCGTGGTGGCCAACCATATGCTGGTTTCACATATAGCTACACTGTCTTATTACATTGATGCTCTTACGCCGGAATACATTACTGAAGATTATACTCCATTGATCAATGCCAGCAACAGGTACCTGCAACAGGCATTGCAACTCGTGGAAAATGGTACAGGCGATGAAGGAGCGCCATACGATACATCGGGTGTGAGACTGATGGACCAGCACATCAATGAAATGATGCGACAGCGGCAGGAAGAAATCAAAAGAGGTATTATTGAATCTGTTTTACGTAAAAAACTGTCGGACTTCAAATCGATTACCGACCAGTTCTATTTTATTTATAAAATAGCCGCTGATATACAGAAAGTGAGCCTGCACCTGAAACCGGAGAACGGGTAAGTGTCCTGCTTATAACAAAGTCTCTATGACGTCTGCCAGTTCGCCCTTGGTAATGGGTACGCCCATGATCTTGTTGTAACCTTTGGCATCTACCAGGAATTCATCGCGGATGATGCGCACCAGCTGACCATTGTTGATTTCGGGAACCAGCACTTTATCGAAATTTCTGATGATTTCGCCCAGGTTTCTGGGTAAAGGCCGTATATACCTCAAATGCGCATGGCTTACTGCTTTTCCTTCGGCCTGCAATTCGGTTACAGCGCTTTTGATGGCGCCATAGGTAGAACCCCAGCCCAGTACCAGTACTTTTCCCTTTTGCGGACCGCTATCGAGCGTTTGCAACGGAATATAATCGGCTATTCTGTCAACTTTGGCCTGGCGCGTTTTTACCATGTGCTGGTGATTGTCCTGGTCGTAGCTCACATTACCGGTAATATCCTGCTTCTCCAATCCTCCGATCCGGTGTTCCAGTCCGGCTGTACCCGGAACAGCCCAGGGCCTTACCAGTTTCTCATCGCGTTTATAAGGAAGGAATTTTTCTTCTTCTTTATCAAGCCCTTGTTTGAATTTCACTTCAATGGGCCTGAGGTCTGCCGATGACGGGAATTTCCAGGGCTCGGCACCATTGGCAATGTATCCGTCACTCAACAGGATCACGGGGGTCATGTGTTGCACTGCAATGCGAACGGCTTCATAAGCGACTTCGAAACAATCGCTCGGTGTAGCAGCTGCAATCACGGGCATTGGGCATTCGCCATTTCTTCCATAATAAGCCTGCATGAGATCGCTTTGTTCGGTCTTGGTGGGCAAACCGGTAGAAGGGCCTCCTCGTTGTATGTTTACGATTAGTAATGGTATCTCAAGCATTACGGCCAGTCCCATTGCTTCTGACTTCAGCGCCATACCCGGTCCGGATGTGGTGGTCACGCCCAATGATCCCCCATAGCTGGCGCCGATGGCCGATGTAATGCCTGCGATTTCATCTTCGGCCTGGAAAGTACGCACACCAAAAGATTTGTGCTTGCTCAATTCGTGCAGGATATCTGAAGCGGGTGTAATGGGGTAAGTACCCAGGAAAATAGGCAATCCGCTTTTTTCACTGGCAGCGATGAGTCCCATCGACAATGCCTGGTTGCCCATGATGCTGCGATAGAGACCGGGTTTCATTTTGGCTTTCTCTACTTTGAAACGGGTAGTGAAAGCTTCAGTGGTATCGCCATAATTATAACCTGCCTGCAATACTTTGATATTGCTTTGGAGGATAACGGGCTTTTTGCCGAATTTTTCCGTGAGGAAATCAATGGTATTTTCCAGTGAGCGGTTATACATCCAGTAGATGAGTCCCAGTACAAACATGTTCTTGGCCCGATCTCTTTCCTTGGTTCCCAGTTCTGTAAAATCTTTCAACGCCTCACGGGTGAGTTTGGTAACATCTACGGTAGTGAGGTCATAAGCGTCCAGACTGCCGTCTTCCAGCGGGTTCACTCCTTCCGGATAATTGGCAAGGCGCAGGTTCTTATTGTCAAAACCATCAACATTGGCAATGATCTTTCCACCCGGTTTGATGCTCTTGAGGTTTACCTTCAGTGCAGCCGCATTCATGGCAACCAGCACATCGCAATGATCACCGGGAGTATATACGCGGTCACTCGAAAAACGGAGCTGGAATCCACTCACGCCAGGCAGTGTACCGATAGGGGCACGAATCTCTGCCGGGAAATCGGGAAATGTTGCAAGGTCTATGCCTAATAAAGCGGTATTGTTGGTAAACTGTTGCCCCGTCAGTTGCATCCCATCACCACTATCACCTGCAAATTTGATCACCACATCCTGTAGGAGCTCTTCTTTTCTTGTCATGCCAAAAACTGTTAAATAGATTGCGAAGTTACTATAAACTGCCCATGCATGGCGATGAAAACGGATAACCTATATTTGGCATCTAAAAAATGCTTAATGCCGATCATCAACAGCATGTTGGGGTTTGTTCTGGTACTAACGGTTAATAGTATTATTGGTTGTAATAATGTCTCAACAAAGAATGATACTCCGGATACAGCAACTGTCGCCAAGTCCAAACCAGCACCTTCCAAACCGGTGATTATCAATCCGCTTGCCCGGTGGGAGCCACTGGTATACGACAGCACTAAAAAATACATTTACCTCACATTCGACGATGGTCCGCAGCACGGTACGATGGGGTGTTTTGATACCTGTAAGCGTTGGGGAGTGAAAGCCAGTTTTTTCATGGTAGGCTCGCATGCCAGGGGCAAATCGGACGGTATGCAGATTGCGGGCATGATCCGCAACAGTTATCCTATGTTCCTGCTGGCGAATCACAGTAATACACATGCTGCCGCTGGCTATCACCGGTTTTACAGACAGGTTGGTAAGACCGGGGCAGATTTTGCCATAGCGCAGGAACAATTACAGGTGCCTTACAAAATTGCCAGGCTGCCGGGCAACAGCGCCTGGGTAAGGGCGGGTGAACTGCAGGCATCGCCATTAGTGAAACAGGTTACCGCTTTGCTCGACAGCGCCGGTTACAATGTATTCGGATGGGATGTGGAATGGAATTTCAACCACAAGAATGCAAAACCTATTCAAAGTCCGGAAAAGCTGACTGCTGAAGTGGACAGCGCTTTTACAAGGAATAAAACACATGTAAAGAATCACCTTGTGATCCTGACGCATGACCGGATGTTCCAGCGCCCCGAAGATGCGGCGGTGCTCTCGGCATTCATCCAATTGCTGAAACAGAACCCGGCCTATGTTTTTGAAACAGTGGATCATTACCCGGGCATCAAACCGCCTGTATACCAATCGTTCTGAGAAAGTTAAAATTGGAATACTGTCATTATTTCCGACTTTTGATCAGGCAGGGAATTTGTACATTTGAGAATAGAAAAATGTAAAAACTATGGCAATTTTTAAATCGGGTAACCCCACTCTTTCAGAAAAAATGTTTGACAAGAGCATACAGCTCGAAGCTGCTGCACAGGGTACCATGAGTGTGCGAGGTGCGATCAATAAATTCGGCTTTTTGATGCTGATGGTGATAGCCGGTGCGGCTTACAGCTGGCACCTGTTCGACCAGTTCAAGCAGGATACGATGACTACGCTGATGATCGTTGGCGCCATCGGAGGTCTGATCAGTGCCTTTGCAATTTCCTTCAAACCCAACTGGGCACCTTACCTGGCGCCCGCCTATGGTATACTGGAAGGTCTGTTCATCGGCGGTATTTCTGCCATCCTGAATGCAGCTTTCGCTAAAAGCTATCCCGGATTGATCATGCAGGCAGTAGGACTCACATTTGGCGTAGCCATTGCTATGTTCCTGCTCTATAATTTCAGGATCATCAAGGCCACAGAGAAATTTAAATCCATGATCCTGACAGCAACTGTTGGCATTGCGATCTTTTACCTCATTACCCTGGTGCTGAACCTCTTTGGCGTGAACATCCGCTTCATGTACGACAGCAGTCCGCTCAGCATCGGTATCAGCCTGTTTGTTGTGGCTATTGCCGCACTGAACCTGATCCTTGATTTCGACATGATTGAACAGGGCGCTGAAAGAGGCGCTCCCAAGTTCATGGAATGGTATGGTGCATTCGGATTGATGGTTACCATCATCTGGCTCTATATCGAAATACTCAAATTGCTGAGCAAACTTTCGAGCCGTAATTAGGTTGGTGAGTTGAATTCAAACCTTATTTAAACCGCCCGCCTCCGGGCGGTTTTTTGTTTCTGATCAGCCATTCTCTTTATCTTAGGTATAAATCTGCTAAACATGGATTTTTTCAGAAGAGAATTGAGTAATGAAGAATTGATATATCTCTATCGCAACCTGCTGCTTCCGCGAATGATAGAAGAGAAGATGCTGGTGTTGCTACGCCAGGGTAAGATCAGCAAATGGTTCAGTGGTATGGGCCAGGAAGCGATTGCTGTGGGCAGTACGCTTGCCTTGAAAAAAGATGAATGGATCATGCCCCTGCATCGTAACCTGGGCGTATTCACTTCGCGACAGATGTCGCTCCACAAACTCTTTATGCAATGGCAGGGTAACAAAGAAGGATACAGCAAAGGAAGGGAACGTAGTTTCCATTTCGGCAGTAAGGCACATCATATTTGTGGTATGATCTCTCACCTGGGGCCGCAAATGGCGCTGGCCGACGGGGTAGCACTGGCCCACCAGCTCAGGAAAGAGCAGAAAGTGTCGCTTGCTTATTCGGGCGACGGCGGCACCAGTGAAGGCGATTTTCATGAAGCATTGAATGTAGCTGCTGTATGGGATCTTCCCGTGATCTTCCTGATTGAAAACAATGGGTATGGATTGAGCACGCCTGTGAATGAACAATACCGCTGCGAAAACCTGGTGGACAAAGCGAAGGGTTATGGTATGGAAGGCGTGCGCATCAATGGTAATAATGTGCTGGAAGTATATGATACCATCAAAGGAGTACGTGAATATTGTATTAGCAACAGGAAACCTTACCTGGTAGAATGCATGACTTTCCGCATGCGCGGTCATGAAGAAGCAAGCGGCACCAAATATGTGCCGCAGGAATTGTTTGAAACCTGGGCGCAACTGGACCCGGTAAAGAATTATGAACAGTACCTTATTGCCGAACAGGTGCTTACCGAAATGCAGGTGGCCGATATACGCAATGAATTCAAACAATACATTGAAAACGAATTGCACCTTGCTTATGAGGCTGAGCCGATTGTTGCAGATACCACCGAAGAACTGAACGATGTATATGCAAAGCCATCTGTTGTTCATAACCAATGGTCTGTTGCCAACAGGATCAATGAACCGATAGCCGGGGCAGGACGTTCCCCGCAGCGTTTCGTCGATGCTATTACAGAGGCATTGAAACAAAGCATGGAAAGGCATACAAACCTGGTGCTCATGGGGCAGGATATTGCAGCGTATGGTGGCGCTTTCAAAATCACGGAAGGGTTTGTGCAGGAATTTGGGAAAGACAGGGTACGTAATACGCCGTTGTGTGAGAGTGCGATTGTGGGAACGGCGTTGGGACTGAGCCTGGAAGATTTTAAAGCGGTGATGGAAATGCAGTTTGCCGATTTTGTTACGGTAGGCTTCAACCAGATTGTCAACAACCTGGCGAAAATGCATTACAGGTGGGGACAAAACGCTGATGTGGTCATACGCATGCCAACGGGTGGCGGGGTAGGAGCAGGACCTTTTCATTCACAAAGCAATGAAGCGTGGTTCACCCATGTGCCCGGTCTGAAAGTAGTGTACCCTTCCACACCTCACGATGCAAAAGGGTTGCTTATGGCGGCCATCAATGATCCCAATCCCGTATTGTATTTCGAACACAAAGCTTTGTACAGGAGTGTGAGCGGCCAGTTACCCGGGCAACCTTATGAGGTAGAGATAGGCAAGGCCAGGGTTGTACAGGAAGGGCAGGATATTACCGTGATCACCTATGGCTCCGGAGTACACTGGACATTGGCTTACCAGCAGGAACATGCCAATATTTCTTTGCACTTGCTGGACCTCAGGACTTTGCTGCCCCTCGATTATACAGCCATTCGCGAGGCTGTTGCTCAAACAGGCAAAGTATTGTTGTTGCATGAAGATACCCTGGTGGGAGGTATCGGCGGTGAAGTATCGGCCTGGATCGGAGAACATTGTTTTGAATTACTGGATGCACCCGTGATGCGCTGCGCTTCGCTGGATACACCCGTTCCTTTCAATACTACCCTGGAAAAGAATTTTATGGCGGAAAGCCGGCTGGATCATTATATCCGGAAACTACAGGCCTATTAAAAACCTTTATTCACTGCTATGCATCAACACTTATTATCCCTGCGAAAGATTATATTGTTTTGTTGTGTGCTGCCATTACTGACAACTGCCCAGCAACAAAAAGACTATCACGCACCTGCATTTACAGATGGAGGCCGATTGAAACGCATGGAAACATTGTTCCCTGCCATTGAGAAGATGTACGCCGCCTATGCAGAGAGAAATCACTTCCCCGGGTATGCATTTGGTATCATGCTCGATGGCAAACTGGTATACAAAGGCAGTAGTGGTTATGTTGATATGGAAAAGAATATACCTGCTACCACCCGGTCCATGTTCCGCATTGCTTCCATGTCTAAAAGCTTTACGGCAATGGCCATCCTGCAATTGCGCGACGAAGGCAAACTGAAACTGGATGACCCGGTAGCATTGTACTTACCTGAAATAGCAGGGCAGAGCCTTACCAGTGATGCGCCGGCTATCACCATCAGGAACCTGATGACGCATGCAGCAGGTTTTCCGGAAGATAATCCCTGGGGCGACAGGCAACTGGCGGATACCGATGAAGAACTGGTAGCATTGATCAGGAAAGGCATTTCATTTTCCAATGTACCGGGCATTGCCTATGAATACAGCAACCTGGGCTTTGCTGCATTGGGTTATATCATTAAAAAAGTAACGGGCATACCCTACAGCGAATACATTGCCAAACATATCTGGAAGCCGTTGGGCATGAATCAGGCAACCTATGAATACAGTATGGTTGCGGCGAATGAACTGGCACATGGTTATCGCTGGATAGATGGTCAGTGGAGAGAAGAAGCTTTGTTGCATGATGGCATCTATGGTGCAATGGGTGGTATGATCACTTCTGTAGAATCTTTCAGCAAATATGTGGCATTGCACCAGCAGGCATGGCCACCAAGAAATGATGCAGATACGGGTCCGCTTAAAAGAAGCTCCCTTCGCGAAATGCACCAGCCCTGGCGCTTCGGCACATTGAATGTCAATTATGCTTATCCCAATGGAAGAAAGTGTCCGGTTACAACTGCTTATGGTTATGGTTTGAGGTGGACCAGGGATTGTGATGGAAGAACCATGGTTGAACACAGCGGCGGTTTGCCCGGATTTGGCAGTAACTGGCGTATACTGCCTGAATACGGTTTGGGTGTGATACTGTTTGCCAATGTTACCTATGCCAATACGGGCGCCATCAATATGCAGGTGCTGGATACGCTGATCAGGGCAGCGGGACTGAAGCCCATGACATTACCTCCGTCTGATATTTTGAAAACAAGACAGGCTGCTTTGTTGAAACTATTGCCCGGCTGGGAACATGCAGCAACAAGTGGCATTTTTGCCGAAAACTTTTTTGCCGATTACCCGATCGAAGCATTGAGGAAAGAAGCGAAAGAGGTATTCGAAAAAGCAGGCTCCATCAGCAGCATAGGAAATATGGTACCGGAAAACCAGTTAAGGGGTTATTTCATCCTGAATGGAATGGCCACGGATATTTTCATCAGCTTCACGCTCACACCTGAGAACCCCGCGCTGATACAGGAATACCATATCAGGAATATTTCCAAATAAGTTTTGCGTTACCTGTATGCAGTATTGGCTTTGAATACCCGCAGGAAATTGCCGCCCAGTATTTTTTTGATGGCGCCGTTGCTATAACCTCTTTCCATCAGCGCTTTTGTAATGAGCGGGAAGCAGCTTACATCGTCAAGTCCCAATGGCGCAGATGTGATGCCGTCGAAATCAGAGCCCAATCCTACATGCTCCACACCAATGCGTTTTACGATATAGTCGATATGATCTATGAGTAACGACAAAGGAGGACGCAGGTCTTTGACTTCATCGGCATATTTTTCCGCCAGGTAACTGTCGGCAAAAAAAGGCTCCGGATTCATTTTCAAGATGGTGTCCCGTTCTTCTTTGTGTTTTTCATTGAATGCATTGAACTTGCGTTGAAAGTTGCTGTCGAGGAAACCTGAAAAGAAGTTCAGGTGTATCACACCTCCGTTTTCTCCAACAGCATCTATCTGGTCGTCTTTCAGGTTGCGGAAAACAGGACAAATCGCGTGCACACAACTGTGCGAAACAATCACCGGTTTAGAGGTGGTATGAATGGCATCCCAGAAAGTTTGTTCACCTACATGTGCCAGATCAACCATCATACCCAGCTGGTTCATGCGATTGACTACCTGTATGCCGAATGCATTCAATCCTTTTTTTGCATTGGTGAATTTGCCCGATGTTTCTTCCATGGCTGAAGTGGCCCATGGCGTGGAATTGTTCCAGGTAAGGGTCATGTAGCGAACGCCTCTTTTATACAGGCTATCGAGGTATTGCAGGTTGTTTTCAATCATGTGCCCGCCTTCCACGCCCATCATACAGGCCAGTTTCTTTGTCTTCACTGCCTGCTCCAGGTCGCGAGGGGTTTTAATGATCATCATTTCGGAAGGATTGCGTTTTACCCATTCGTAAAGCGTATCTATTTCCCGGTTGGCCCTTGCGAAAGCTTTTCCCGCACCGTATGAAGCATCGCACCACACCGAGAAAACCTGAACATCAATGCCTCCCTGTTTCATGCGGCGAAGGTCTGAATGAGCATAAGCTTTCATGTCTTCATCGAACACAACATTTTTTTCGAGGGCCTGGGTTAATACATCATTGTGTGTGTCCACTACTAATGCCTTGCTGTGCAGTTTTTGGTAGTTCTGTGCCTGCACGCATACAGGCAACAATAAAGAGAATAATAATCTGGATAACTGCTTCATATTATTGCTTTTTTAAAGTCATGCCTGCCCTGGTACCATTGTGTTTTCCATTATCAACAGTGAGTTGCCCGTTTACCAGTACATAGCTGAACCCGGTTGAATACTGGTGCGGCCGGTCGTAAGTGGAATGGTCTTTGACTTCCGCTGCATTGAACACCACAATATCTGCAGCAAATCCTTCCCGCAACAAACCACGGCCCTGTAACTGGAATTTCTGGGCGGGGAGTGAAGTCATCCTGCGGATGGCTTCCTCAAGAACAATTATTTTTTCTTCACGAACATATTTGCCCAATATCCTGGCATTGGTACCGTATCCACGCGGATGTGGATTGCCCTGGTTGAAGACGCGTATGCTGGCATCGGAAGCGAACATGTTGTAAGGGTATTGCATGATCACTTTCACATCCAGGTCGCTCATGCCGTGAAATACCATAGATGCGCCTCCCTGTTCCATCATTTCCAGAATGGTTACCGCTTCATCGGCAGCTCTGTGTTTTTTTCCTTTCATCAGGTTCACGGCTTCAATGCTTTTGCCGTTGAAATTACTATCGGCTTTGAATGTTGCTACTACCGGATAGTTGAAATGACTGAGCTTCCTTTTTTTCAGCCGCCCCAGCATGTAGTCAATCATTTTTTTTCTCACGCCAGGGCGGGCAAGGCGGGCACGCAATGAATCCTGACTGTCTGCCAATACCCAGTCGGGCAGCAGGGTGCTTAATGATGTGCTGCTGGCAGTATAGGGATACTGGTCAATCGTTACATCGAGCCCTTCTTCTCTTGCCCTTATGATCAATGGAATGGTTTCACGGCTTCTTCCCCAGTTCTGCTGGCCGCTTAATTTAAAGTGCGAGATCTCCACGGGCATTTTTGCTTCACGGCCAATATGCAGCGCTTCTTCAATGGCCTGTACAACGCTGTCGCCTTCATCGCGAATATGGCTGACATATACACCATGGTACCTGGCGGTAACTTTGGCAAGTCTTACTACTTCTTCTGTTTTGGAATAAGTGCCGGGTATATAAATAAGACCGGTTGAAAAACCAACGGCCCCGTCTTTCATGGCCTGTTCCACGATACCTTCCATCTGTTTCATCTCTGCTTCAGTTAGATCGCGCCGGGCGCTGCCCAATACCGCGTTGCGAACATCGTTATGACCAATAAGCGACGCCACATTGATGGAAAGTTTAAGGCTGTCGAGCATAGCAAAATAAAGCGCCAGGTTGGTATGAGAGGCGCCGCAATTACCGGTTATCACGGTGGTAACACCATCATAAATGAAGTTGGCAGCATCGGGCACTTTTTTTTCATCGCCCTCTATATGTGTATGCACGTCTATAAAACCAGGTGCAACGACAAGTCCGGTTGCATCAATGACCCGGCTAGCCTGCCATTGAGATAGATTACCTGTTTTAACAACTTTTCCGTTTTTAACGGCCACATCGCCATAGGTCCAGGGATTGCCCGTTCCGTCGATGATCCTGCCTCCTTTAATGAGAATATCGGCTTGCTGGCTATAAGCCAACATCGGACAAAACAATACAAGCAGTAGTATTCGCATAAAAAGCCGGAGTTCTAGTTCGAAATGTACAAACCCTTTTCAAGCGCAAACTTGATGAGGTCAGGTGTTCTGTTCACCTTGAATTTTTTCATGATGTTTTTATGATAACTCTGTACGGTATGAACACTAAGATCCAGTTTGGCCGCCACTTCTTTGATGGTAAGGCCCGAGCAGATCAGGTCCAGCACATTTTTTTCGCGGGGCGATAAATGGAACTGGATAGGGTCTTCAGAAAAAACGGAATCTACTAGGAGGGGCTCCAGTTTCCTGGCAATATATTGTTTGCCTTGCCGGACAGACTGAAGCGCTTCTTTGAGTTCTTCAAAAGAGCAATCTTTCGATAAATATCCGTGTGCTCCTGTTTTAAAAGCATACCTTACGGTTTGGATATCTGTGACGGAAGAAAGAACAATGATTTTTGTATCACTGAGCGCCGGTATCTTCCCAATCTTCCCCAATAATTCAATACCCCCCATAACAGGCAATAAAAGATCGGTAATGATGACATCAGGTTTCCAGGGACCATCGAGCGACTCAAGAAAAAGCGGGGCGGTGGCAAACAATTTCACCTCGGTGATCCCGGGATCTTTCAGCAACATGTAGGTAATGGCTTTCGCTATTAACTCATGGTCGTCGATCAGGGCAATTGTCATTTAGTGATACGAATTTGTAAATTGTACAAGTAGGGAAGGTAGTAATTATCTGATCAATTAAAAAACCTGAGTTTCATAACAGTTCCTTCAGAGGGTTTGCTTTCTATTTCCAGCTCACAGTGAATGAGTTTTACGAGATCAAGTACCAGGTTAAGTCCAATACCAAGACCCAGTTCGTCATTGGTGCCTTTCCTTGATGCATTTTTTTTGTTGAAGATATCTGTCACCAGGTTTTTACTCATGCCAATACCGCTGTCTTTGATGATGATTTCATTGCGGGATGTGCTGATCTCAATAGTGCCTGAAGGGGGAGTGAATTTGATGGCATTGGAAAGGAGGTTCCTTACAATGACTGTCAGGATTTCTGCATCGGTGTCGATGGTCCGAAGAGTGCCTGGCATCACTTTTACTTTGAGCTGTTTACTTTCATAAGCTGACCGGTATGTGGTCATTATCCTGTTGATCAATTGCACAAGATCAACCCGCGTTAGTTCCATCCTGAAATGACTGTAATTGGATTTTGCCCAGTTCAATGTAGTGTCCAGTAATTCCAGCACCTGGAAAGACTGCTTGTGGATGAGCCTTGCCATAGAACTGAATTCATCCTGTGTAAGTTCGTTGGTAGCGGCCAGAGAGGAAATGGTGAACAGGTTGGTAATAGGACCTCGTAAATCATGACTGAGAATGGAAAGCAGCCTGTCTTTGTTATGACTTTCCTGTATGAGGGATTCCTGCAGGGTCATTTCTTTATTGAGGTCTACGAAAGCAATGAAATGTACACTCCCTACTATTGATGATTTGATCTGGTACCATCTTTGTTCATTCGATTTGCAGGTAACCCTTGCTTTGGACATCACAAAGCTTTCTCCTTTGGCCAAAGCCTTGCTTTCCATCTGATGCCAATAAGCCATTACGTGTTTCCTGTAATCGGGATCGGGGTATGCTTTCTCGAACCATACGGTATCATCGGGTACTTCTTCACAAGTATAACCAATCTCTTTCTGAAAGACATGGTTAAAATAGATATGCTTGTGAATGGCGCCTACCTTTTCAGAAACGATGAAAGGATAGGGTAAAAAGTCTGCAAGTTTGAGTAAGGTGTTTAAAGAGATATCCTGTTCTGACAGAAACTTTTTCATACGGAATGAAATTACAGCTTTATGCACAAACCTGTCCATTCCTCTTGAATGGGATCGGCAGGGTAAGTTCCATACTCCAAACTATTCCTGTAATTTTGCCAACTTAAATTGGAGGATATGCTGGATAAGCTGGAAGCCATCAAGGCACGTTTTGAGCAGGTAGGTATAGCGCTGACCAACCCGGAAATCATTAATAATCAGAAGCAATTTGGGGAATACAGCAAGGAATACCGTTCCCTGGAAAAGATTGTAAAACCTTTTGAAGAGTATAAAAGAGTACTTGGTGATTATGATTTTGCCAGGGAAAGTCTTGCCGGTACCGATGAGGACATGCGTGAACTGGCTAAAATGGAATTGCCGGCGCTGGAAGAAAGAAAAACCACACTGGAGAAAGAACTGACCCGTTTACTGATACCCAAAGACCCTCAGGATGATAAGAATGCCATATTGGAGATCCGTGCGGGAACAGGAGGCGATGAAGCGAGCCTTTTTGCCGGAGATTTATTGGGCATGTACCTGCGTTACTGTTCACGCAAAGGATGGAAAACCGCTGTGGTAAGTGAAAGTGAAGGAACGGTTGGCGGTTATAAGGAAGTGGTTGTTGAAGTCACGGGTGAAGATGTTTATGGTACGCTCAAATTCGAAAGTGGTGTTCACCGTGTTCAGCGTGTTCCCAATACCGAAACACAGGGACGTGTACATACATCGGCTGCAACTGTAGCCGTGATGCCCGAAGCGGAAGAAGTGGATTTTGAACTGAAAGAAAGTGATGTGAAAATGGAAACGGCGCGGAGTGGGGGTGCAGGCGGACAAAATGTAAACAAAGTAGAGACCAAAGTATTCCTTACCCATATCCCTACAGGCGTGGTAGTGGTTTGCCAGACCGAACGTTCACAGTTGGGCAACAGGGAAAAAGCCATGGCCATGCTGCGTACCAAACTTTACGAAGATCAGGTGCGCAAACAGGAAGAAGAAATTGCCCGTCACCGCAAAACACTGGTAAGTACAGGTGACAGAAGTGCCAAGATCAGGACTTATAACTGGCCACAGGGGCGCGTAACCGATCATAGAATCGGGCTCACTTCTTACAACCTGGATGCAGTGGTCAATGGTGGTGAGATTGATGAGTTCATTGAAGCCTTGCAGGTGGCGGAGAATGCGGAGAAAATGCTGGAGAAATAAATCAGAAATTTCCTCAATTGTTCTTCACTTTCTCTTCTGCTTCTTTGATCTTCAGTTCCCATTCCCAGGCTGTTTTCATCATGTCTTTCAGGCTGTATTGAATATGCCAGCCCAGCTCTGTTACCGCATGGTTGTTATTGGCATAGATGGCCATGATATCGCCGGGGCGGCGGGGGCCGATCTCATAATTGAGTTTTACACCACTCACTGCTTCAAAAGTATGGATGGCTTCCAGTACGGTAACCCCATTGCCCGTACCGAGGTTGAACACATCGCAGGAAGATTTGTTCTTGCCTGCAGCGAGGTATTGAACGGAAAGGGTATGTGCATGTGCAATATCACAAACATGAATGAAATCCCTGATACAGCTACCGTCGCGTGTAGGATAATCGGCGCCAAAAACAGTCATCTTAGGGAGCTTGCCTATTGCGGTTTGTGTGATGGCAGGCACCAGGTTCTGTGGCTTGCCAATGGGTAGTTCCCCCAGTATGGTGGTGGGATGCGCGCCGGTTGGATTGAAATACCTGAGCAGGATGGCTTTGGTTTGGTTATTCCTTGCAAAATCACATACGATCTCTTCACCCATCTGCTTGGTAGCGCCATAGGGCGATTCTGCTTTCTTAATGGGAGAGTCTTCAGTAACGGGCATTTTGTCCGGACTACCATATACCGTACAGGATGAAGAGAATACAAAATGAGGCACTTTGAATTCTTTTACACATTTGAGCAGGTTGATGAGTGAGAACATATTGTTCTCGTAATACATCAGGGGTTGTTCAACCGATTCACCCACTGCTTTATAAGCGGCGAAATGAATAACGCCGCTGATATCTGCATTTTCCTGGAATACAGCGAGCGTTTCATCGAAATTCTTCAGATCAACCAGGTAGTTCTTGACCTTTTTACCGGTGATCTGTTCAATTCCTTTGATGGCGTAGGAGGTAGACCTTGAATTGTCGTCGATGGAAATAACCTCAAATCCGTTTTCGATAAGATCAACAATGGTATGGGAGCCGATATAGCCGCATCCGCCTGTTACAAGTATTTTAGACATGCTGCAAAGTTAGTGGCGCAAAGTAAATCTACGGCGATGAATCTTAGAGAAATAATTTCATGGCATAAAAAATAACAGCGGCCATGAAAGCAGAAACGGGAATAGTGAGTATCCATGCCCAGAGCAGGTTTACCGTTACCCCCCAGCGAACAGCGCTTAAGCGTTTGGTGGCGCCTACGCCAATAATGGAGCCGGTAATGGTGTGGGTAGTACTCACTGGTATTTTAAAATGTTCGGTCAGGAACAGGGTAATGGCGCCGGCAGTTTCAGCAGCAACCCCTTCAAGCGGTGTTACTTTGGTAATGCGGGTACCCATTGTTTTTACAATTTTCCATCCTCCGCTCATGGTTCCCAGGCCAATGGCAAGGAAACAGGAGAGAGGAACCCAGTCGGGTATGGCTTTGAGGTTGGGAATATAATCGGAAGCTACCATGGCTGCGCCAATGAGTCCCATTACCTTTTGCGCATCATTACCGCCATGACCCAGGCTGAATGCTGCGGAAGACAGTAGCTGCAACCGTTTGAACCATTTTTCTGCACGATAGGGGTTGGCTCTTTTACAGAGGTGTACAATGATAATGGTTATGACAAAGGCAATGACCATGCCTATGAACGGCGCCAATACAATGAATAATATAATGGGTATTACTTTGGCTAAAACAACCACACCAAAACTCTGGTAATGGGCTACAGCGGCGCCGATTAGTCCGCCAATCAATGCATGAGAGGAACTGGAAGGAATTCCAAACCACCAGGTGATCAGGTTCCAGGCAATGGCCGACAATAATCCGGCAAGTATGACGAATGAAGCGAGGTGATCGCCTTTGTGAAGGGTCACGCTTTTGGCGATGGTATCTGCAATACCAAAGCCCCCGATCAGGTATTTGGAAATAAAGAAAGCGCCAAAATTGAACAGGGCAGCCCAAAGTACGGCCTGGAAAGGAGTGAGCACTTTGGTGGAAACAATGGTGGCTATTGAGTTGGCAGCATCATGGAATCCATTAATATAATCGAAAATAAAAGCCAGTGCAATGATAACGATCAGTATGGTTGCCATAAGTTTCTTTTTCGTAATACACGCACTTCCTACGCATATTTGATTATAATGGATTCAATCACATTTGCAGCGTCTTCGCATTTGTCTGTGGCGATCTCCATCACCTGGTAGATCTCGCGTTTTTTGATCACTTCCTTGAAATCGTTTTCCTGCTGGAACAACATTTCAATGCTCATGTCAAACACATCATCGGCCTGGTTTTCGATACTGTTTACTTTCACCAGGGCTTCGGTCATTTCACGGAGATGTTTCATGTCGCGCAAACCCAACACCGCTTTTCTGATCTCTACCGTTCCCTGTAAAATGAGTTCGGCCATTTTCTGGATACCCGTATCATTAGGGTTGACGCTGTAAAAATTGATTTTTTTGGCAGAGGCGAAAATATAATCCGCAATATCATCAAGGGCAGTAGCCAGGTAGTGGATGTCTTCGCGGTCGAAAGGAGTGATGAAATTACGGCCTAATTCAGTAAAAATGCGGTGGGTATTGTCGTCGTTCTTATGCTCAAGGTCTTCAATCTGGGAAAGGATGGATGCTCTTTTGTTCTTATCGGGCTCACTTACCATTTCTTTGAGTTTGAGCCCCATTTCATATCCTTTTTCCGCTACATCTTCGAACAACTCATAGAACACTTTGTTCTTGGGCATAAACAAACGCCCGAAGGTATTAATACCCATAATGATTGAAATTTAGCGCAAAAATAGCGTTATGCCATTGATGCCCGGGATGAGTTATAAAATTAATAATAAGATAATATTGATACCATACTGCCGGCATATGAGGTAAGACAGGTCAATCGCGCCTGGCATCCAGCGTGAACCCGATGGTAGTACCTACATCCAGTTTACTGCGTACATGCATGGTTTGCCCGTGCGCCTCAATAATATGCTTGCAAATGGCCAGTCCCAATCCGGTCCCACCCCCATCGCGACTGCGCCCCCGGTCGGTCCGGTAAAACCGTTCAAAAATCCGGGGCAGGTGTTCTTCGGCAATACCAATACCATCATCGCTGAATTCTATGAGTACATGCTGACCATCGGTCTTGTACACGCTGGCTACGATGCTGCCATCCTGTTTGCCGTATTTGGTGGCATTTTCCAGCAGGTTATTGATCACCTGCCTGATCTTCTCCTTATCGGCGAAAACAGAAATGGGATATTCGCAACCTTTCTTGATTGAACATTTGATATTACGGGCAGAGGTTTTTATAGACAAGGTTTCATACACTTCCCTGATCAGATCCTGTATGATAAAATTTTCTTTGTACAATGGCTGCTCGCCGCTTTCGAGCCGGGCAATCTCGTCGAGATCTTCCACCAGGTTAACCATGCGGTCTACATTACGTGATGCATTTTCGAGAAAGCGTTTACTTACTTCAGGGTTCTCCATGGCGCCGCTGAGCAGGGTATCTACATAACCCTGTATGGCAAAAATGGGTGTCTTGAATTCGTGCGACAGGTTCTGGAGGAATTCCTTGCGGAAAGCTTCATTGGTTTTGAGCTGTTCAATTTCGGCGCTACGCTGCTCGGCCCATTTCTCCACATCTTCTCTCACTTCATCAATGCCTTTTTGCGGCAGGATATACTTGTAATAAGTTTCTTCCCGTTTAGTTGCTTTGGTCTGGTAAATGAATTTATAAATGAGCTTGATCTTGCGATAGATGAACGATTCCAGCACGAACCTGATCAGCAGGTAACTGCCCATGAAAGTAACCACCAATGACCCCAGTGCAATTTCCCAATCGGGCCTGATGATCCAAATGCCCAGGGCAATGGGAAAAGAAAGGATCAGCGCCGTAAACGCGGAAAGTTGTTGCGGGGAAAGGTTCTTTGTCTTGAACATGAAAAAAGGAAATGTTGCCCAAGTTAGCTGTTTTCTCAGATCTGTCGCCTGACAACTGCCGTCTTGCACTCCTTACACATCAAACTTGTATCCCACGCCCTTGACGGTAGTGATACAGTCGATGCCCAGTTTCTGGCGGACTTTCCTTACATGCACATCGATGGTACGGTCACCCACGATCACATCATTGCCCCATATCTGGGAGAGTATTTCATTGCGGAGGAAAACGCGGCCGGGCCTTGAAGCCAGCAGGTGCAGTAATTCAAATTCCTTTTTGGCCAGCACTATTTCTTTATCGTCTACCGTTACCAGAAATTTAACCGGGTCTATGATCACATTACCCAGGCTGATGGTCTTGCCGGTATCTTTATTGTTTACCCTTCTGAAGAGGGCGTTTACGCGGCTTACCAGTACTTTCGGACTAATGGGCTTGCTTACATAATCGTCGGCGCCCGTTTCGAGCCCTTTGATATGAGAAGTTTCATCGCTGAGGGCCGTCAGGAAAATGATCAGGGTATCCTGGAAAAGCGGCTGGCTCCTGAGAATGGAGCATACCTCCACACCCGTTTTTTTGGGCATCATGATATCGAGAATGATCAGATCGGGATGTAACTGGCGTGCCCGTTCAATGGCTTCGTTCCCGTCTTTGGCTGTGTAAACTTCGTATCCTTCCTTGATGAGGTTGTAACTAATGATCTCGAGAATATCCTGTTCATCGTCTGCAATCAGAATCTGCTTGGGTTTGCCTTCCATGTTAACGTAATGTTTACGCAAAATTAATTTCAAACCTATGAATGGCAGGGTATGAGCTATTATGTAATTGTTAACACGGATACCCTCCTGTATTGCCTCATTTCTCCTTTTTTGGCAGTATT
This sequence comes from Sediminibacterium sp., assembly GCA_041798205.1. Classification (GTDB taxonomy): domain Bacteria; phylum Bacteroidota; class Bacteroidia; order Chitinophagales; family Chitinophagaceae; genus Sediminibacterium. Next base: position 169,696 of record JBHCAK010000005.1, on the reverse strand, counting down.
TTTGTGATTCCCTATGAAAATGAAGCATTTTTACTTAATCATTGTCGCTTTTTTAGCTGCATTTACCCCTTCCCTGGCCCAGAAAGAATTGCCGGTTCCACCGGTTCCGGCCATCCGGCAATTGCATCACGATAATATCCTCAATTCCCTGCAAACCATCAACAAGCTGCACAGCAAGCGGGATACTATTTTCCCCATCACTTCCGATCCCAGGCTGAATGCGGCCATTAATAAATCTGTCAGGATCACGGTCAACAACATGCGTGCCGAGGTAGAGCTGAATAAGGAGCTTGACATGAACGGCAAATTCAAATGGCTGAGGGGGATCAATGAAATGCTTACCGGTTTTATTTCCCTTTACCAGGTAAAAGGTATTCAAAGCGTTATGCTGCCCGCACTGGTGAAAGCATACAGAGATGCCATGAAACTGGAACAACAGGGATACTCCATCCTTCCCGTGATCACCGATAATGCCATTGAAGTAGACAATATATTGCTGGATAATTTTGCGCTCAGGAGCAATATTGATTTCGATAAGGCAAAAGAAGTGCTGGTACTGAAAGCATGTCAGCGCGATCCTGACAATATTCTCCGCGTACTGCGCAGTTTTCCCGATAACAGGTATGCCGACAGTCTCATCATCCGTTCGGCAATTTACAGCCAGGAGAAACTATACAATTATGCCGCTGCACCGGATGCCTTGGGCAGGCGGATACGCAACAGCAAAGACCCGCTGGTAAAACTGATCAGCCAGCTTGCCAACAGCAAGACAGGCAGGATGTATTTCCCTTTTTTAGACGACCTCTACCATGGCAAGCTTACCATGGATTCCATCAGGCCATTTGTAGAAAATGATTCCACCGACGGGTATTATAAATTGCTGGTCAGGACCCGCATTGGCTATGCCGCCCGTATGAGGCGCGGCGATATACCGATGGTGGAAAATGTGCTTACCGACAGGCTGCGCTTCAAGGCAGTGGAACGGTACATCAATGAGATCAACGCGTTGCACGATGTAGCGAATGAAAAGATACGGTTTAAAATCCTCGACCCGCTGAATGCAGAGGAGCTTTACTACCTGGCCGTGCTGGGTGAAGAAGAGATCTATACTTCCAGTTTTGTGGTAGGTGTATACCCCCGGATATTCCAACGCATGAAGAACCCTGCTTCAGATACGTTGATGGATCTGGTGCATTATGATTTTTACAAGAAGTTCATTAAGATGTCGGCTTCCTATAATACGCTGGACGATTTCCTGAAACGGATGAACAAGGCGAATTCGGACAGGCTGATGCGGAATTTTGTAGACGGACTGGAAAAGACACAAACACTGGAAGATGCGGTAGATGTAGCGGATTCTTATGCCAGTATCTACAATAAAAATATCCGGAACCTGATCCTCGATGAAGTGCAGCAGAACCTGGCTGTTGCCGAAAAAAGAGGCAGTGCAAAAGGCCAGGTGATCTATCGCCTGCTCAACACTATTTTCCTTTCTATGGATTCAGCCAGTAAAGTGGATGTGACCGCTTCACTGGGCATTGAGCCGGTATATTATATGCCATTGAAAGGATTGCAGAACCAGGCGGGAAAGATTGTGGTGCAGCAATTTGCTTACGGCGATAAGGATGCAGCAATTTATTTCAGCGCATTCCTCAACAGGTTCAATAACGGTAACTGGAAGATCATTCGTAAACCTTATTGGGTAGAGATCAATTCCGTCAAAGGAACTCCTATTACCATTTATGCCAACCTTCCTTTGGATGAGAAAAAAGAGCTGGACACAAAAGCGCAGGACAGCCTGATCAGCTATATGGATGATCTGGGCATTGAACCTACGGTGGTGATCCATCGCGGCCACAGTTATTACCTGCAGGAAACCATCAACCGCCTTCCTTCCAGCGCCAAAGTAGTGTTATTGGGCAGTTGCGGAGGCTACCAGAAACTGAATGATATACTCAAAATATGTCCGGCTGCACACATCATTTCATCTAAACAGGTAGCGGCCGGTGTGCTGAACCAGGGGCTGATTGATGTTATCACAGAAAGACTGCGCCAGGGTAAAGACCTGAACTGGGAAGAACTATGGAAAATATTGCAGGGCAGGTTCAGTGGTGGATACAAAGAGAAGTTCGATGATTATATCCCACCGCAGAAAAACCTCGGCGCTATTTTCATCATGGCTTATACCAAAGCCATGCAAAGAGAAAATCGATGATCAGGTAAAAGGATTATGCCTTTTTTCATGACCGATGGTGGTAATAGGACCATGGCCGGGGTAGACGGTTACGGCATCGGGCAGTACATACAATTCGTTCCTGATACTGTTGAGCAGGGTCTGGTGATCGCCACCCGGCAGATCAGACCTGCCAATGCTTTCGTAGAAGAGTACATCGCCCCCAACCAGGAATTGCTGGTTCTCACAATAAAAACAAATGCTTCCCGGGGAATGACCGGGTGCAAGGATCACCCGCAACTGATCGGTGCCGAGTTGCACCACATCATTGTGTTCAAGAAAATGCAGTGGTCCGTTGTAATTGCGGAAAGGTATGCCCCATTTTTCGCCCGATTGGGGAGCTCTTTGCAAGACGGCTTCTTCGTTCTTATGAAGGAATAGCTCGAGTTCGAATGTTTCATTCACCCACCTGTTGCCAAAAACATGATCGAGGTGACAATGGGTATTGAGCAACTGGACCGGCTCCAGTCCCGTATCTTTTATGAAATTTTTTAACTTTTCCTCTTCAGCGGTAAAGTAACAGCCGGGATCAATTATAATAGCTTTGCCCTGTTCATTGTAAAGGATATAGGTGTTTTCCTGGATGGGACTGAAGGTGAATGACTTTACCTGAAGCATGCCTGTATTTTTGTGGAGGGTTTAATGGTAAATGACTAATTTTAAAACACTAAAGTTCGGATATGCAACGGAATCGTATTGCTAAATGGATGGGTTTTGCATTTTTTTTCTCTCCTTTATGGTTGACTGCGCAGGTGAATACCGTGGAGTTCGGTAAGAACCGGGTACAACATAAAAAGTTTACCTGGAAATTTTACCAGTCTCCCAATTTCAATACTTATGTATCGCAGGGCGGTGTGGAGCTCGGAAAATTTGTAGCGCAGGTGGCGGAAGAGGAATTGCGGTCTGTCGAAAATTTCATTGAATACTCCCTCCAGCGCAGGGCCAATATTATAGTATACAACGATTACAACGATTATAAAAGCAGTAATATAGGATTGGGGAGTGACTGGCAAAGCGCGGGCGGACTTACCAAACTGGTGAACAATAAAATAGTGGTGTATTTTGATGGAGATCACCAGCGGCTGAAGCGGCAGATACGCGAAGGTATTGCAAGGGCCCTGACCGATAATCTGTTATTTGGAGACGATATCGGAGAATTTGCCAGCAACCAGGCTTTGCTGGACCTTCCCAAATGGATGGTGGATGGTTATGTATCTTATGCTGCGGAATCGTGGAGTACTGCGAAAGACGATGAACTCAAAAGCGCCATGCTGAGCGGGCGCTACAATTCTTTTTACCAGTTTGCCTTTGAAAAGCCGGTATTGGCCGGCCATGCTTTCTGGTATTATATCGGCGAGAAATACCGAAAGGAAAACATTACTTATCTTTTATACCTGGCGCGGATTTATAAGAACCTCAACAATGCCTGCCTGCGCGTTTGTAAAAAGAAGTTCAAAGATGTGCTCAACGATTTCATGAACTTTGAACAGGACCGGTATGCAAAAGATATCCGCCAGCGCAGGAATGCGCCAAAGGGACAACTCAATGTTTCTGAGGATATTTCTAAAAACGATTATTTCCGTTTCCAGGCCAATCCCAATCCGAGAAGCACCACTTATGCAGTTGTTGAATTCAAAAAAGGCATTTACAGTGTGAAGCTGATGGAGAATTATTACAATGCGCAGGTATTGCTGAAAAGCGGTGTAAGAACCAACATGGCCGATGTTAATCCACGCTATCCCATACTGGCATGGGATGGAAAGGGGTCAAGGTTACTGGTGATCTATTGGGAAGCAGGCAAAATAAAAATGTTTATATACGATGTGGTGGCGCGTTTCAAACGGTTCAAACAGGAAATTACCGGGTTCGACCAGGTACTCGACGCTTCGTTCATGCTGGATGCCAATACGCTGGTGCTGAGTGCGGTGAAGAATGGCCATACAGATATCTTCACCTATAAGATAGAACAACAAAAGACAGAACAGATCACAAATGATGTTTACGACGACCTGAACCCTACTTATGTCACTTTCCCCAATAAGTCGGGTATTATTTTCTCATCCAACAGGCCTTCGCCGAAAGCTCCCAGCCAGGATACGGTACTGCCCAGTAATTACCGGTACAATATATTCATGATCGACATCCTCAACAATACCAAGGAAAAGCAGATCACCCAACTCACCAATATAAAACAGGGCAATGCAAAATTCCCCATGCAATACAATACCAATCATTTCACTTACGTGTCTGACGAGAACGGTATTGATAATCGCTGGGCTGGTTTCTTTGCTACCCAGCGAACAGGATTGGATACACTGTACTATATAGGTGATGAACTGCTTCGCAATCCTTCACCTAAAGAATTCGATTCCACATTGAGGGCCTGGCAGAAACAGGAGCCGGATAGTGTGAGTTATTTCCAGGTGTACAAAGATTCCACTTATACTTTCCCTATTACCAATTACCAAAGCTCTCTGCTTGAAACGAGGATTGCGGGAAACAACGGACAGGTAAGCGAAGTACGCAGGGAAGGCGATTTTAAATTCCTCTACAAACTGAAAGTAGATGAACAGGCCCTGATTAAAAGGAATGTGAATGCAAGGCCTACTGAATACATGAAAAAACTGATGGAATCTCAGAAAGCAGCAGATGGCAAAGCGATTATTTATGACAAGAAGACTGTAACCGATACGGCCAGACAAAAAGCAAAAGATTTTTTCCAGAATGAATTTGCCAATGAGAAACAGGATACGGCCGTGTATACTGTTAACCGTTCAACTGCTACTGCTGCCAAATCCTCTGTATTGGCTAATTCCAAACTATTCAATTATCACCTGAAATTTTCGAGCGATTATGTGGTAACCGGTTTTGCCAATAAGATACTGATCAACCGCTACCAGCCTTACGGGGGTGGCGCAGGACCCATTCAGTTGAACAATGGCAATGACCTCAATTTTAACCTGCAGTTGGGAGTAAGCGATGTAATGGAAGACATCAAATTCCTGGGTGGTGTGCGCATTGGTACGGACCTGAAGGACAAGGACATTTTCTTCAGTTTCCAAAACCTGCGCAAGCGGCTTGACTGGGGGCTTACTTATTACAGGAGCAACCTGTCCAACTCTGTTGATGCAATACTTACCACACCCGGCGGCGGGCAGTTCTATACTACCATTGCTCAAAAGATGATCACTAATCTTTACCAGGCCAATTTCACTTATCCTTTCAATGAGGTGAAAAGCCTGAGAGCCACGATAGGGTTGCGGACAGACAGGTTCATCCTTAAATCTACCAACCCAGTTACCTTACCGTTGCCCGATTCGCTGACAAAATTCGCGGTGGGCAGGTTGGAGTATGTGCATGACAATACCATCAATCCCACGCAGAATATCTGGAACGGGTTGCGGTATAAAATATTCCTGGACATCAATGTGCCCTTTGCGAAATCTGTGGTCAATAACAATGGTAAGCCCACTTTCAATTTCGGGTTCGACGGAAGGCATTACCTGAAAATATACAGGAACTTCATTTGGGCGGCTCGTGCTGCGGGAGATTTCTCCTGGGGAGGTCAGAAGATCATTTATTACCTCGGGGGTGTGGACAGCTGGATAGGACCTAAATTCAACAGCCAGAACAAGCCTGCTCCCGATGTTTCTTATGCATACCAGTCGTTGGCAGTGAACATGAGGGGCTATGCGCAAAATGCGGCCAATGGCAATAATGCGGTAGTGATCAACAGTGAATTACGGTTCCCGGTATTCGCCACGCTCATTAACAGGCCTATCAACAATGCCTTCCTGCGTAATTTCCAGCTCACGCAATTCATTGATCTTGGTACTGCCTGGAACGGGAAATACAATGGTATCAAACGGCCATCAGAAGTATATTATAATTATGATCCGAACGGATTACCCCTGCCATCACCGGTGGTGCACATTGATGCCGGAGGACTGGGGCCTTTTGCAGGAGGTTATGGTTTTGGCGTACGGAGTACCCTGCTGGGTTATTTCATGAAGCTCGATGCAGGATGGCCCATGAAAGGCGTATTCAGAGGAAAGCCCATGTGGTATTTTTCATTGGGATTTGATTTCTAGATCTTAGGCAGGAAAATGAACACCCCGATGATGGCGCTGATGACCGACCACAGGAGCACGGCGGCAGCGGCAATGTCTTTTGCTGTCTTAATAAACGGATGTATTTCGGGGTGAACAGCATCGCAGAATTTTTCCAGTGCATGATTAAACATCTCAGAACCCATTACCCCGGCAATACAAAGCAATACCATCATCCATTCAACAGCAGCTATATGCAGTATCAAGCCTGCAGTTATAACCACTATTACCGCCAATAAATGTATCCTGCCATTCCTGTCGTTTTTGAAAAAACTGCCCAATCCATGAAAAGCATGGATAAAAGCTTTATAGAGTGATTGTTGTTTCATGGTACAACAAATTAATTGTGTTTATGAACGCAGTAAATGTGTGCAGATGTTTTTAACAATGGAAGGCCCTTCATAGACAAAGCCCGTCCACACCTGCACCAATGATGCACCTGCCTTTAATTTTTCCAGGGCATCTTCACCACTGAAAATTCCGCCGCTTGCAATGATCGGAATATTGCCACCGGTTTGCTTTGAAAGGTACACTACAATTTCTGTGGCTTTATCTTTTACCGGCTTACCACTCAATCCGCCTGCACCCATTTGCGCAAGACTTGCTTCATCAGTTTTTAAACCGGCCCTGCTGATGGTGGTATTGGTAGCCACCAGACCGCTCAGTTTTACTTCAAAAGCCAGTGAAACAATATCATCCAGCTGCTCTTGCGTAAGATCCGGAGCGATCTTCAGCAACAGCGGCCTGGGCTTTGGCTTACCCTGGTTGCTATGTTGCAGGGTAGCCAGTATTTTCTTCAGCGAATCTTTCTCCTGCAATTCGCGCAGACCGGGTGTATTGGGTGAGCTTACATTTACTACGAAATAGTCTACACACCCGAAAAGGGTTTCAAAGCAGCTGCTGTAATCTTTCCAGGCATCTTCATTGGCAGTTATCTTACTCTTGCCAATATTGCCGCCTACGATCAATGAAGAAAAAGGCTGTTTTTCTTTTCTTTTCTTCAGGCGCTCTGCCACCATCACCGCCCCATCATTGTTGAATCCCATACGGTTGATCAGCGCCTGGTCTGCAGGCAGCCTGAACAACCTCGGTTTGTCATTACCCGGTTGCCCCACAGGAGTAACCGTACCAATTTCAACGAAACCAAAACCCAGTGCTTCCAGCTCATTCAAATACAGGGCATTTTTATCGAAACCAGCGCCCAGTCCGACTGGATTGGAAAACTTAAGTCCGAACAGCTCTTTTTCCAGTCGCTGATCCGCCACTCCGAAATACTTACTGATCAGCTGTTTAACAGGTTTTATCTCACAGGCATCCTGTAAAAGGTTCATGGAAAAATAATGCACATCTTCTGGTGGAAAGCGGAACAGCAGCTCACGAACTATGGGGTAGACATTCATGGTGCGAAGATAGGAAGGGGAATTTTCAATTTGGTTGCATAAACAACTTTATCTAAAAATGCTTATATTTGGTAAAGAAAAAATCAGATCATGCAGGAAGCATACATTGTTGCCGGATACCGTACGGCGGTTACCAAGAGTAAAAGAGGGGGATTCCGTTTTTATCGACCGGATGACCTGGCGGTGGATGTGATCAAAGGATTGATGGCATCCGTTCCGCAGCTGGAAGCCAGGCGGGTAGATGATGTGATCGTGGGTAATGCGGTGCCCGAGGCTGAACAGGGGTTACAGGTGGGAAGGATTATTGCTGCCCGCGCATTGGGTATTGATACGGCAGGGTTTACCATCAACAGGTATTGTGCGAGCGGACTCGAAAGTATTGCCATTGCCACGGCCAAGATCAGGACAGGTATGGCGGACTGTATAGTAGCGGGCGGAACAGAAAGCATGAGCCTGGTACCCACGGCCGGATGGAAAACTGTTCCGGCTTATTCCATTGCAAAAGAGGAACCTGACTATTATCTTAGTATGGGATTGACAGCAGAAGCAGTTGCCAGGGAATTCAAAGTGAGCCGGGAAGACCAGGATGCTTTCGCTTACAACTCGCACCAGAAGGCCATGCATGCCATACAGGAAGGTTATTTTAAACCAGGTATCCTGCCTGTTACCGTTGAAGAGACCTATGTGAATGAAAAAGGTAAGAAAGCTGTTCGTTCCTATACGGTGGATACCGATGAAGGGGTTCGCGCTGATACCAATATGGAGGCGTTGGGCAAATTGAAGCCGGCTTTTGCACTGGGTGGTAGTGTTACAGCAGGGAATTCATCGCAGACCAGCGATGGCGCTGCTTTTACAATTGTGATGAGTGAAAGGATGGTGGTGGAACTCGGATTAAAACCGATTGGCCGGCTGGTCAATTGCGCTTCTGCCGGTGTGCATCCGCGTATCATGGGCATCGGTCCTGTTGCGGCAATACCAAAAGTGTTGAAACAGGCAGCCATGAGTCTGAACGATATTGACCTGATAGAACTGAACGAAGCTTTTGCTTCGCAGTCGCTGGCGGTGATCAGGGAATTGGGACTGAATCCTGGTATTGTAAATATCAATGGAGGGGCCATTGCACTTGGTCACCCATTGGGTTGTACCGGTTGCAAGCTTACGGTTCAGTTGCTGAATGATATGAAGCGGCTGAATAAGAAATATGGTATGGTAACGGCTTGTGTAGGAGGCGGACAAGGCATAGCGGGTATCCTGGAAAACCTGTAGCGCAAGGGATTTTGCAATGAAATCGTTTGTATGAATAAAATACTCATTCCTACCGATTTTTCTGCAACAGCAAAAAATGCTGCTTTGTATGCTATTGGACTGGCCAGGCAAACTGGTATTAAAAACATCGTACTGTACAATGCATACCAATCACCCGTTACAGTCGACCCAATGATGCCCACGGTTCAGCTGTTTGATATTGACCAGTTGAAAAAGAACAGTGAAGAAGCGCTGGAACATTTTAAATTGCAATTACAACCTTTCGCCGAGGGTATCTCAATGGAAACAGTGGGGTCTTTCAGTGTACTTTCTGAGGGGCTGGACAATGTTTGCGAGGAAGTAGGAGCCGACCTGATAGTGATGGGCATTACGGGTGCCGGTGCGGTAGAAGAGACCCTGATCGGCAGCAACGCAGTGAGTGTGGCGCGGCACAGCACAACGCCGGTGATCATTGTTCCGGCCAACGCTTCTTTTGTTCCGATAAAGGAAATATTGTTTGCCTGTGATTATAAAAAAGTAGTGGAAAGCACACCGGTGGCTGCCATCAAAAGCCTGTTGCGGGCTACGCATGCAGAATTATTCGTGCTTAATGTTTACCACAGCAAGGAATACGACGACAGTTTTACCTATGAGAGCCTGATGCTGGACACTTTACTGGAAGGATGTAATCCCAAATACTTTTTTGTAGACAACCCTGATTTTACAGAAGCCATCAATACGTTTGTTAAGGAGAAAAAAGTAGACATCATTATTACCATTCCCAAAAAGCATGGATGGTTTGAAGGATTATTCAGAAAAAGCCATACCCGTATGCTGGCTTTTCACAGTACAGTGCCCCTGATGGTGATACACGAATAAAATCAGCTGAGGTATTTCCCCACAATGGGAACCCTTCTTCCCACACCGAAAGCTTTGGGTGATATGCGTATGATGGGGCAGAACTGGTTTCGTTTGTATTCATTGGTATTCACCATTTTCAGGGTACGGTCTACCAACGCTGCATCGTATCCCATGGCTTTTATTTCTGCCGGGCCCATTCGTTTTTCAATGTATTGGTAAAGTACCTGGTCGAGCACGGCATAATCGGGCAGACTGTCGCTGTCTTTCTGGTTGGGTCTCAATTCTGCGCTGGGAGCTTTATGGATAATGTTTGCGGGGATGATCTCTTTTTCCCGGTTGATATAACGGGCCAGTACATAAACCTGTAGTTTATAACAATCGCCCAATACTCCCAATCCGCCGGCCATATCTCCATAAAGTGTTCCATAACCTGTCGCTAATTCGCTTTTATTGGATGTATTCAATAAGATATAGCCAAACTTATTGGCAATGGCCATGAGCAGATTACCCCTGCTGCGGCTCTGCATGTTTTCTTCGGCCAGTGAGAAAGGAAGGTCTTTGAAGATAGGTTGCAGCGAATGCAGGAATGCTTCATATACTTCATTGATGCGGATGATATCATAAGGGTTGCCCAGGTTACGGCTCAATTGTACGGCGTCATCGACAGAATGTTCCGTAGAATAAGGAGAGGGCATCAATATGGCCCTTACATTTTCTGCGCCTAGTGCGTCACAGGCCATTGCCAGTGTAACTGCAGAATCAATACCGCCGGAAGAACCCAGGATGGCTTTGGCAAAACCCATCTTGCTAAAATAATCGCGTATGCCAAGGATCAGTGCATCATATACCTGGGCAATGTTCAGCTCGGGTTCCAGTGTGGCAGGATTGAGTTCTTTATCGGGTACACGGGTGGCAGGTTCTATGATGGGTGCATCAAGACTGCCATCTTCGTGGAGTACCACTGTTTCCAACGCTTCTTCAAACATGGGCAATTCTTTACACAGGTTGCCCTGTTTGTCAAAAACAAGCGAAGCCCCGTCAAATACTACTTCTGTCTGGCTGCCTACTGCATTGCAATAAAACAGGGGCAGGCCATATTTGAGCACATTTGATTTGATTACCGCCTTACGGTCTTCATCGTGCGTATAATCAAACGGAGAAGCGCTGAGGTTGAGCATGAGATCGGGTCCCTGTTTGATGAGTTCATCCATGGGACAAATACGGTACAAAGGATTATCACCCAGGTTCCAGATGTCTTCACAAATGGTTACGGCCAGCTTTTTTCCTTTGAAGGGTATTACCTGCCATTCATAAGATGGCTCAAAATAGCGGTATTCATCAAATACATCGTAAGTGGGCAATAAGGTTTTGTGTATTTCAGCCTTTACTTCTTTCTCATAAAGGAAAAAAGCTGCGTTGAAAAGTCCCTTTCCCTTATGTGCAGTATTCCTGGCCGGACCACCCACCAGCACCCCAATGGTATCTGCATGCTGTTTGATAAGGTCAATGGCAGCATAAGATTTGTTAATGAAATCATTGAACTCAACAAAGTCCCGCGAAGGATAACCGCAAATACACATTTCAGTGAACAGGACCAGGTCGGCACCCTGTTGTTTCGCTGCTTTAATGGCGTCGATGATTTTTGCAGTATTGTATTCGAAATTCCCAATATGGTAATTCTGTTGTGCCAGGCATATCTTCATAGGGCAAAGTTCCTGAACTTTTAGCATATTTCTTTCTGCCGATTCACCCATCTTTGTTCAAAGTTTTGGTATGCGACGAATTGCATGGACAAGTTTGTTATTACTGGTACTGGGCTGTAAGAGTAACAAGCAGGTACCTGATGTATCGGGTATCAGGGTCAACCTGCAGGTGGACAGGTTTGAGGCTTCATTTTTTGCTTTGGATACGGTGCATCTCAATCAGTCATTGCAGCAACTGGCTTCACGCTACCCGGGCTTTACACAGGATTTCCTGTTCAACATTCTGGGCACTACGCCTGATAGCGCTTCGAAAGATGTGCCTTATTTTATACGCACGTACAAAAGCATGGCCACCGTAGCAGCAAAAAAATATGCCGATTTAGGTCCGGTTGAAACCTCACTGAAACGGGGCTTCCAATTCATGCATTATTATTTTCCGGGATACAGGCTTCCTGCCAGGCTGGTCACTTTCATCGGACCTATTAACAGCTATGGCAATATCATCACCAAAGATGCATTGGCGGTGGGCTTGCAATTGTACATGGGTAAGAGCTACTCCCTGTACCAGGATGAACAGGGGCAGGCACTTTATCCTGCTTTTGTATCAAGGCGGTTTGATGCGCCCTATATACCCGTGAATTGTATCAGAAATATCCTGGATGACATGTATCCCGATAAAAGCAATGGAAGGCCACTGGTGGAGCAGATGATTGAATCGGGTAAAAGACTGTATGTATTGGAAAAACTACTGCCCGATCTGCCCGATAGCATCAGAACGGGATATACGGCAAAGCAGCTTTCTTTTTGTGCCTATAATGAACAAAGGATATGGAGTTTTTTTGTGCAGAACGACTTATTGTTCAGCAATGATCCCAATACCGTACGGGACTACCTCACAGATGCACCCAATACAGCATCACTGGGAGATGCATCACCCGGTAATATTGGTCAGTATGTGGGAAGGCAGATCGTAGGTAAATGGATGGAAAAAAATGAGAAAACCCCGCTGGATATGCTGATGAAGACGCCGCCTAAGCAGCTGTTTGATGAAGCCAGGTATAAACCGAGGTGAGGGGTATTTCTGATTTGTTTGAAAGTTTAAACACATAGTTAAATCAGAAATGAAACTTTAACTCAGTTCATCTTTGCCGGCACAATCATGTCAAATGAGGGGATATTTACAGAGAACAGCATCTTACTGTGTTCATTCTGCATCTGGTAAGTGCCATGCATTTTGCCCATTTCTGTTCTAAGGTTGCAGCCGCTTACATATTGGTAATTTTCGCCAGGTTTTAAAATGGGCTGCACACCTACCACGCCTTCTCCTTCCACTTCGCGGTGTTCGCCATTGCTGTCGAATATGAACCAGTGGCGGCGCAGGAGCTTAACGGTGAAATTATTATGGTTCTCAATGGTGATCCGATAGGCAAACATGTATTCACTGTTCAAAGGATTGCTGTAATCGGCCTGGTAAAAGGTCTCAACACTGATCTCTACACCTTCTGAGATTTTTGATACCATGTTCGGAAGCTTGCTTTTGGTAAAAATAACGAATTGTAAGCGGGAAATATTGCAAAAATGATGGCAAGTCTGATTTGTTTACAAACGATGGAATTACAATTTGGTAACAAATAAGTAATGTTTTATTATTATATATTTCTCTTTTGTACAAAAAGACTTAAAAAGGTTAATAAAGAGAAAAATTGCATGGGTTTAACCTGTTTTTAATGGTCAAAATTTTATGGTTGGGCAAATTTATTGGACATTGTACCCGATTTCTGTTTAGCGTGTACCATGTGAGCAAGACGTTTTATTAACATCCAATCCTTTGAAAGACATGTTGGCCTGGATATGAAAATTTCAGGTTGTTTTTAACCCTGCAAACTGTCACGATATTTATGCGTTTTCTGAAGTGCTTCAGCCTTTTTTGGCTGCTGATGTGTTTTTCCTTTCATGTTGTTTCTGCACAAGACCTCCTGAAGGCGAGGGACCTAAGCGGTATTAAAGTGGACCAGTTGACTGATGCCGATATCAGTAAACTGCAGCAACAATTGAAATCATCCGGTTTATCTGTTTCCCAGGCTGAACAAGTAGCTGCTTCCAAAGGCATGCCGCAGGTAGAAATCATCAAACTAAAGGAGCGATTAACCCGCACAAATCCCTTAGCTGGTGCAGATAATAATAAAGAACTTGAACCCAATGAGTATAAAACTGTTGAGAAAATAACGTCTGAAAAAGTATCTGTATTTGGCTCGCAGCTTTTTACGACTGCTTCCCTTTCTTTTGAACCTAATTTGCGCATTGCTACCCCTATGAATTATGTTTTAGGCCCTGATGATGAGCTGTTACTGAACATTTATGGCGTACAGGAAGCAAACTTTCGCTTATTGGTACGAGCGGAAGGGATGATTATCATACCACAAGTAGGGCAGGTTCATGTAGCAGGTTTACCGCTGGAAGAAGCGATTACACAAATAAAGAACAAACTATCTAGTACTGTGTATCGTTCTATCAAGAATGGGTCCACACATTTAAATGTTACATTAGGCAAAATAAAAAGTATTCGAATAACCATCTTAGGAGCCATGAAGCCGGGACTGTACACTGTGTCTTCCCTTACCACCCTCTTTAATGCATTGTACCTGGCGGGCGGTCCAGATATCAATATCGGTTCTTATCGTGAGATTGCCTTGATTAGGAACAGCGAAGTTTATCGTAAAATCGATTTATATGAGTTCCTAATGATGGGTTATGTAAAAGATAATGTATTGCTGAAAGAAGGAGATGTGATTAATATTCCTGTATATAAAAAACGGATTAGTATAGCTGGACAGGTCAAACGACCAGGCACTTACGAAATGCTGGAGAATGAAAATACAGAACAACTTATCCAATACGCGGGTGGATTTACCGAACAGGCATATACAGCCGGTGTAAAAGTGACTTCACTGACTACCACACAAAAAAAGGTAAAAGACCTGACCAATACGGCATTCGCCAGCTATATACCCCAGAAAGGCGATGAGCTCCTGGTGAGTGGCATACTGGACAAGTATGAAAACAGGGTACAAATTAAAGGAGCCGTTTATCGGGAAGGCCAGTATGAACTTACACCTGGTCTTACCATAAAAGGGTTGATTAAAAAATCAGATGGATTGAGGCAGGATGCTTTCCTGGAAAGGGGCTTGCTGATAAGAACCAAAGACGACATGTCTACAGAAAGTATTCCTTTTAGTGTAAAAAATATTGCCAATGGTGATACAGACATTGTGTTGAAGAAAGAAGACAGCATCCGTATCGCATCCATTTTTGATCTCAAGGATGAATCTGTTGTTACTATCAACGGCGAGGTAAGAAAGCCCGGGCAGTTTTTATACCGAGAAGACATAGGGTTGAAAGATTTGATTTTTGAGGCGGGTGGTTTTACTGACGCTGCTGCTAATCATCGTATTGAGATTGCCAGACGTATAAAAAACAACAATAATCAAACCGTACCTGATTCGATCGCTGAAATATTGAATGTGAGTGCTGAAAAAGACCTTGCAGTTCATAGATTTAGGCATATTTTGCAACCATTTGATGTCGTTACCGTTAGAAAGGCACTGGGATATGTTGAGCAGAAAAAGGTTACTATAAGTGGGGAAGTGCTCTTTCCGGGAGAATACGTACTGCGATTCAGGAGAGAAAAGATTGGGCAACTGCTCATGCGTTCAGGGGGCCTCACGAATGCAGCTTATATGGATGGTATATACCTCATCAGGCATAAAAAAGATAGTGCATTGGAGTATAAGGAAAAGATTGATAAGATAATGGCCGTCGATACAAAAGGAAGCGACAGTATTTTAGCGAAGAAAATTATCAATCCAATTTCCAAAATACCTGTTAATATGCGCGCCATTATTGCTAATCCTTATTCGCAGGATAATCTCATTCTGTTTGAGGGAGATGAAATTGTGATCCCCAAAATCAATGAACTGGTTAAAATTACCGGAGAAGTTTATTTACCTGTAGAAGTAAAATACTATGAAGGGAAATCGCTCAAGTATTATATTTACAGGGCGGGTGGATATAATGATTTCGCCAGGACCTCCAAGACCTATGTTGTATATCCGAATGGACAGGTAGCAAAAACCAAAACGACTTTATGGGGATTGATCCGTAGTTACCCTAAAATTAAAACGGGTACCGAAATCTTTGTGCCTAGAATAATCAGGACAGAGCGTAAACGTTTGACCATATGGGAAATAGTCGGCCTGACCAGTATGGTCGCTTCCACGACAGGGATAGTCATATCGTTAATGAATTATATTAAATAAAATATTGCCGTCGATTGAACTCCTATTTTTAAGTTATTGCACCTTATGGCGTAAATTTGCAGCACTTTAAAAAGCGTGGATATGACAAAGATCGCTGTAGCCAAAGGTGATGGAATTGGCCCCGAAATCATGGATGCCGTATTGAGCATTTTCAATGCCGCCAAAGTGCCGCTCACCTATGAATTTGTGGATATGGGAAAATGGGTGTTCGACAAAGGCTACAGCAACGGGATGACGCCGGAAGCGCAGCAGACCATTGAATCATTGGGTATCCTCTTCAAAGGACCTATGGAAACCCCCAAAGGAAAAGGTGTCAAAAGTGTGAATGTAACCGCCCGCAAAACCTGGAATACCTACGCCAATAAACGTACTTTTCAAACCCTGCATGGGGTGGATACTGTTTTCAGTAAAGCGGGTATTCCCATCGACATTACCATTGTACGTGAAAACATAGAAGATACTTATGGTGGTGTAGAGCATATGCTTACCCGTGATGTGGCCCTGAGTCGCCGTTTCATTACCCGCCCGGGCAGCATGCAGGTGATCAGGTACGCATTTGAAATGGCCCGGAAAAAAGGAGCCAGGCGTATTACCTGCGGACACAAGGCCAATATCATGAAAATCACCGACGGATTGTTCCTGGAAGTGTTTTATGAAGTGGCCAAAAATTATCCCGATCTCAAAGCCGATGATGTAATTGTAGATGACCTTTGTATGAAGCTGGTAAGTCGCCCCGATCTTTTCGATGTGGTGGTGCTCACCAACCTGCAGGGAGATATTGTGAGCGACCTTTGTGCGGGACTGGTAGGTGGTTTGGGTTTTGCTCCCTCGGCAAATATCGGCGACCACATTTCGATATTCGAAGCAGTGCATGGTACTGCGCCCGATATTGCCGGAAAAAACATTGCCAATCCTACGGCATTACTGCTGAGTGGTTTCGGGCTGTTGCGGCACCTGGGGTTGATGGAAGAGGCGGCGATGATGGAAAATGCCTTGTTGTACACGCTTGAATCGGGCCAGCATACCGGTGATTTTGGCGATAAATCCACCCCTTCGCTCAATACTACCGATTTTGCACATGTAATTATCGGAAATTTCGGCAAGAAGCCTGTACACAATCCCAAACCCGAAATTGCCAACCAGGAAATAACACCTACGGTATTCAAACTATCCCGAAACCCCATGCTGGAAAGTAAAGAACTGCAGCAGGAACATATTGTAGGGGTTGACATATTCATTGAAAGCAATGAGCAGCCGGGTACGGTAGCGGAGAAATGCCTGAAACATACGCTGAACCTGTTCAAGCTGGTAACCATCAGCAACAGGGGAACACAGGTATGGCCAAAGGGGTCTTCTTTTACCAACCTTGTTAACCAATATACCTGTCGTTTTGAGAGCCTGGGCAATGAGCCGGTAACACAAACAGATATATTGGAGTTGTACAAAAGGCTGGCACATGATTTCAGGATCTGTTCCACTGAGTTGCTGAATGCCTGGGGTGATAAAAAAGCTTATAGCCTGGCCCAGGGTCAGTAAGAGAAGAAACAGCGCCAATCGCTTTTTTTCTTAATTTCACCGCTCATTTAAAAGAGCAATCGAATAATTATGGCTGAAGTGATTTTAATGCCCCGACTGAGTGATACCATGACCGAAGGTGTCATTGCCGCCTGGCATAAAAAAGTGGGCGATACCGTTAAAAAAGGCGACCTGCTGGCTGAGATAGAAACCGATAAAGCCACCATGGAGCTGGAAAGCTACCAGGATGGTGTTTTATTATACATAGGAACCCCCAATGGCGGAAAATTGCAGGTGAATAACCTGCTGGCCATTTTTGGTAAAGCCGGCGAAGATGTTTCGGCATTGATCACGCAGCATTCCGGCGCTAATGCAGGAGCCCAACCTGCTACACCCGCCGCAACCCCTGCTCCTGTTGTACAGGCAGCCAGTTCGGCACCTGTGACTTCAACCCCGGCCATTGATGTGGCAGCCATGGAAGAAGTGGTATTGATGCCCCGACTGAGTGATACCATGACCGAAGGAGTGATTGCAGGATGGCACAAGAAAGTAGGCGACACTGTTAAAAAAGGAGAAGTGCTGGCCGATATCGAGACCGATAAAGCCACCATGGAACTGGAAAGTTATAAAGATGGCACTTTGCTTTACCAGGGCGCCCAGGCAGGTGAGAAAATATTGGTGAACGACTTGCTTTGTATCATTGGCAAACCCGGCCTCGATATCAATCCAATTGTTGCAGCCGTTAAAGCCGGCAAAACCGGAGGATCAGCTGTTGCTTCTTCCCATCCAGCAGAAACACATGCTGCTGCACCCACAACTGCACCTGCTGCAACGGTAGTAAATGAAGGCCGGGTACTTGCATCGCCACTTGCAAAGAAA
This sequence comes from Sediminibacterium sp., assembly GCA_041798205.1. Classification (GTDB taxonomy): domain Bacteria; phylum Bacteroidota; class Bacteroidia; order Chitinophagales; family Chitinophagaceae; genus Sediminibacterium. Next base: position 151,435 of record JBHCAK010000005.1, on the reverse strand, counting down.
ATCGCTTCAGAAAAAGGTATTGACCTCAGGTATGTAAAAGGTACGGGTGATAATGGCCGCATTATCAAGACCGATATCGACAACTATAAACCTGCTGCCGCCACACCTGCGGTTTCTGCTCCTGTACCCAAAGCACAACCATTGGTTGCCGTTGCCCCCGCAGGCCAGGTGAGTTTTGACGATGTGCCTGTTTCACAAATGCGCAAAACAATTGCCCGCCGCCTGAGCGAGAGCCTTTTTACCGCACCTCATTTCTATCTTACCATGGCTATTGATATGGACGCGGCGGTTGCGGCACGTGGCAAGATCAACGAAACTGCGCCTGTTAAAATCAGTTTCAACGACCTGGTGCTGAAAGCAACAGCCATTGCTTTGAGGCAGCATCCTAAAGTAAACAGCAGTTGGATGGGTGATACCATCCGCCACAACCATCACATCAATGTTGGTGTGGCCGTAGCCGTGGAGGAAGGATTACTGGTTCCTGTGGTACGCTTTGCCGATAATAAATCGCTGAGCCAGATAGCTGTTGAAGTGAAAGAATACGCACAGAAAGCAAAAGATAAAAAACTGCAGCCATCCGATTGGGAAGGCAGCACATTCACCATTTCCAACCTGGGCATGTTTGGTATTGACCAGTTCACTGCCATCATCAACCCGCCCGATGCCTGTATCCTGGCTGTAGGCGGTATTTCGCAAGTGCCTGTTGTTAAAAACGGACAGGTAGTTCCCGGTAACATCATGAAAGTAACCCTCAGTTGCGATCACCGTGTGGTGGATGGTGCAACAGGATCGGCTTTCCTGCAAACGCTGAAATCGTTGCTGGAAGAGCCATTGAGGATGCTTGTATAAGGGTATTTCTGATTTGATTTATCGATCTGCTCATTTTAAATCAGAAATTAAAAATCACAGCCTATCGGCGCACCGGGCGCCATTTCCTTATGCTGTGGCACCGCAATATCCTTGGGTTTATTAATCCTTTCTATTGCATAAATATAATGCGCTCTTAAAGTATGGCGGCTTATTGCCTGAGACATTGCATATTGCTTCAACAATTGCAGCCTGTCGAAACAGATCGATTTCACCAGATAATTGGCATTGTCATTTTGACTAAGGCCCAGTATCCAGCTAAGCACCATTTGCTGTGTCTGTAATTGTATTTCACCTTTCAATCCTTTTTGTAAAGGTGCTTTCCAGGTCTTTTCAATGATGGCATCCAATACATCGCCCCAGCCAATGGTTCCGACCTGCGCTTTGAACTGCTCCAGCCGGTTCGCCCTTTCTGCATTGAACAAAAATTCCAGCTCGAAATTGGCGAGCGCTTCGGCAGCCGCTACAGGGTCGAAGCCCATGCCTGTGCGTTTGGCAAACAGTTCTCCTACGCCGTAATAAAGAGGCGGTCTGGGGGGTACCAGCATAATGATCCTGTCAGGCAGGGTAAGCGTTTCAGGTGATAAACAGTCGAGCGCTAACTGCAGTGCGTTCTGCTGAACGGTATTGGGCAAAACCTGGGGAACCTGTTGCTGTCCGCCGCGTACGCTGTAACTGTAATTCATACCGCCGATCAGCTTACATACTGCTTCCAACTGGTAACGGTGATAATTGTATACGGGAACCAATACATCTTCCAGTCTTGATAACGGTGTTCTTTCCCTGATGGCTTGTTCAGAGAATCTTTCCAGCGCTTTTGAACGCACTTGTAATACATTCCCGAGTTCTTCGGCGGCATCTTTACCATTGTCCCACAAATGGGCATAAGGATGCATGCCGCTGGCTGCGCGCGCATCGGCATCGGCAATGAATAAGATACCATTTCGTGTATTTTCATCCAGTATTGCATTCAATCTTTCATTTTCATCAACACCTGAGCCGAAATCCTGGTAGCCGTAGAGGATAGCCCTTTTATCCCATTCGCCGATCTCGTTGGTATAGACCTGGGAAAAGTCGATTTCACCTTTACTGTTGAGGAATACATTGGGATGAGGATAATCCATGACCGATGCACGGTTATTGTAGCTTGATGCATAATTGTGTTGCAGGCCGAGCGTGTGGCCTACTTCATGGGCCGCCAGTTGTCTCAGGCGCTGCAATGCTGCCTGCTGCATGGTTTCGGGAGCCGGCTTACCGGTTTCATATGGAGAGAGCAGGCCGGTAAAAATGAGGTAATCCTGTCGCACACGCAATGACCCCAATGTTACCTGACCTTTGATAATCTCACCGGTACGTGGGTCGGTAACGGAAGCGCCATAGCTCCATCCCCTCGTAGAACGATGCACCCAATTGATCATGTTGTAGCGGATATCCATGGCATCGGCAGTATCGGGGAGTATTTTAACGATGAAAGCGTTTTTATAACCCGCAGCTTCAAAAGCCTGGTTCCACCAACGGGCGCCATCCAGCAATGCAGAACGGATGGGTTCCGGTGTTCCATTATCGAGGTAATAAACAATGGGTTTTACCGCTTCACTGAGAGGGGCAGACGGGTCTTTCTTCTCCAGCCGGTGGCGTGCGATCAATAATTGTTCAATGGATTCGGAAAAGGGTGTACTGTAGTCAAAATACGAAATGCCAAAATAACCGCAGCGTATATCGTAGCGGCGGGGCTTATAGTGATCGTCGGGCAGCTGAACAAAAGAATGATGCATGCGCAGCGTAATTGCTTCGGAAGAGGGGGTAACTGCATTTACAAAACGGCCGGCATCGTTGCCCCCCGTAAAACTGATGGTGGCTTCAAATTCACTATTGAGCGGAAAATTGCGGGTATTGGCCAGATAGATGGCCGAGCGGGATTCATTGAAATTATAGGAGCCCTGTTTCATATTGCGGATGCGATCGGCAATACCATGGGCATCGCGCAAGAAAAAAGGAGTGGCATCCACCAGCACTTTATCGCCCTCGTCTTCTTCAACTGTGAAACCACCAATAGCCGATTGGGCAAAGGATTCCCGAACGGCACGCCGCTCATTTGGGTCGGAAGAAGAGGCACGGTAGCTGTAATTGGGCTGAACCAGGAGCAGCTTCCTGCCCACACGGGAAAAATAAACGACGCGACTGGCGCCGATTTGCCCCCTGTCCAGACCAATATCGTTGGAGCCAAGTCCGGCTGGAAGGGAATTAACATACAGGAACTCCTTATCGAACTTGTCAACCAGCAGCCATATTTTTCCGTTCGCAGCATCCCACCAGAAGGTGAAATAACCATCATAGCGTTTCATGTTTTTCGTCTTATCGGCAATCTTCGATACAGGTTGCGTAAATGAAGTGGCAATGCACAAACAAAACAGGCATACAAATAAGGCACGCATAGTTGTTGGTTTAAAGGATAATAAAAAACTCCTGCAATTATTTTTTTAAAACAATAACAGGAGTTGTTCTGTTGATCAATCTCTTTATTAAGAGCCGGCAGGTGTTTCGTTGGAAGCGGGCATTTCAAACAGCGAAGTAGGAGCGGGTGCTGGTGCGGGAGCCGCTGCTGGTGCGGGTTTTGCTGCTTTCTTGGGCGCTGGTTTTTTAGCAACTTTTTTTGGTGCTGCTTTTTTTGCCGGCGCTTTCTTCTTGGCAACTGGTTTTTTAGCGGCTGCTTTCTTTACAGATTTTTTGGCCGCAACTTTTTTCTTAGGTGCTGCTTTTTTCTTCGTTACTTTTTTAGGAGCCGCTTTCTTGGCAGCTTTCTTAACTGTTTTTTTCTTGGGCGCCGCTTTCTTTACTGCTTTCTTGGCGGCCTTTTTGGGTGCGGCCTTTTTTACTGCTTTTTTAGCAGCTTTCTTTTTTGCTTTTGCCATAATTGTGTGAGTTAGTTATTTGTTTAAAAGATGAGAAACGAAAGTTAGAAAATTATTTTAAATAATACATTTTTCTGCCTTAAAAGATATTATTTATTGTGCATTGTTTGTGAACTCGCTTGCAGTAGCTGAACACATTTACTGCTGACTTCTGATAAAACAATGAGTAAGGGAAACTGTAATTTCATGCAGGGAAGCTCGCAAAATAGCTACGCGTTAAACTGCCGCTCATGGATGCTGTTCAAAACAAAAAGTTAGTGATTGCCGGGGGAACCGGTTTTATTGGTCATGCAATTGCACGGTATTTTGAAAAAGACAATGAGGTAGTGCTTCTGACCCGCAATAGTAACAGGCCGGCGCCCGGGAAATGCAGACTGGTGCCCTGGGATGCCAGAACCCTTTCCGGATGGGTACAGGAACTGGACGGGGCAGATTTGGTCATCAACCTGGCGGGTGAGAACATCAACTGCAGGCATACCACCATCAACCGGCAAAAAATACTCCGCAGCCGGCTCGATGCAACCAAAGCAATAGGAAGGGCTATAGACCAGCTTGTCATGCCACCTGCCTGCTGGATCAATGCTTCAGCCATAGCCATTTATGCGGAAGGATGGGAGAATCCGTGTGATGAATATTCCCGGGCTTTTGCCAGCAGCTTCCCTGCAACAGTGGTAAAAGAATGGGAAGCGGTATTTTTTGAAGAAAGTACTGCCATCACAACACGAAAACTGGCATTGCGCTTAGGGGTTGTTTTGGGCGATGGGGGAGCAATGGAGCCCTATTTCAGGCTGGCGAAATTTGGCTTATGCGGCCGGCAGGGGAATGGGAAACAAATGGTGAGCTGGATACATGCAATGGACGTTTGTCGCATTATAGCGTTTCTGTACTCCCATCAGGAACTGGATGGCGTTATCAATGCCTGTGCGCCGGTTGCAGTTACCAACAAAGTCTTCATGAAAACGATCGGCCAGGTTTGCCACGCCCCCTTTGCCCTGCCTGCTAAAGAATGGATGGTGCGCGCAGGTGCATGGATGATTGGAACAGAAGCTACAATGGTATTAGAGAGCCGCAATGTATTGTCTGCACGTTTAGCAACGCATGGATTTGTATTCCGTTTCCCGCAACTGACCGAAGCGCTGGAACAGGTAGTACAAAATATACCCGGGAACAGGTATCGATTATTCTGAGTAACTTGCTGTAATGAACCAAAAGAAGACTGTTGTATTGGGTGCATCGGAGAACCCGCAACGTTACAGTTACCTGGCGGTAGACAGGTTGCGGTTGCACGATCATCCCGTAGTGGCCATCGGCAATAGGGAAGGGAAAATAGGCAATATCCCTGTTATCACGGAACATCCCAAAGAAGCAGGCGTGGATACTGTTACGCTGTACCTCAACCCGGAAAGACAAAAAGAGTATTACGATTATATCCTGCAATTGCACCCGAAACGGGTCATCTTTAATCCCGGTACTGAAAACAATGAATTGAAGAAGTTGGTACAAGCCAACGGCATACAGGCCCTGGAAGCCTGTACGCTCGTGCTGCTGGGTACGGGACAATATTGAAAAACCTATTTACCAATCGTTCCAAACAGAAAATCGATCTGTTTCACATTCCTGTCAGTAAGATAACTTTTCATCCAGTTGGGATCGGTAGACAGGCCGGTATAGGCTTTTGATCCCTGGTTATTGCTGGCAAGGGAATAACGCCAGTGAAAATGATCGTATACAGAAAGAATATTTACCGCATACTGTGCTGCTAATGCAGGATTGTTTTCAATGATATTCAGGTTGTCGTCGTTTTTCTGGCTCGCTTTAGGTCCTAAATTATGCGAACCGGTCATCACTACCGGGTGGTCTCCGAAAGGATCAATGATCACCACTTTACTGTGGATGGTTACCATTTTAGGTGTGATCTCATTCTGCCAGTAAGAAAATTCCCCACCAATTGCTTTGGGAATGATGGTATCGAAATCGGTTGACTGTTTCGGCACATTGTTCTTATGGATGAATACCAAAGGAGTCTTTTTGCCGCCGGGATCCTGGTTCATGATGCCATGCACAAAAATGTCTTCCTTGCCGGGTTTGTCAATCTGTGCCACCACTTCATTGTAAAGCGTATCATGTGTGCCGGGGTTGAAAAAAAGGAATAGGATACCCTGCTGTACATTATCAATCAGGGCTTTGGCTGCATCCAGATCTACCTGGTTGGCAACAGGAGCGAACCAGGCAGCATAATTTTTCTTTGCATTGCCTTTGGTGTTGTACTGAATAAAAGAAGGAGGATAGAGGTTGCCGGCTTGTCTGATCTGGTTCCATTCATTGAAATACCAATTGGCCACTTGCGGATCGTTGACAAGGATGGCATTATTGACCTGGGTATACAGCCCATTTTGGGTGAGATTGGTACTGCCTGTCCAGACCTTGTATGGTTGTCCGTTTTTACAGAATACCATGAATTTATTGTGTGCAAAATGCCCCGTGGAAACGATGCGGTCGTAAAGTTTGATACTGGAACTATTTCTCAGTTCCTTGCGCAGATCGGCATTCTCATCGTTCTCTCCGGCTGCATTGCTTTTGAAAGCGCCATTGGCCAGTACCAGGTTGAGCCTGGCGCCGATCTTTTTGAAACGGTCTATCACATCGGCATCGTTGAGCTCATACAGGGAAGCATAGATGCTAAGGCTGCTGTCGGCAATCACAGCATCAAGTTCTGCAAATAATTTTTTGGCCAATACGCCGCCAAGGAATTGTGTAACAGGAGAATCCTCGTTAGCCAATGTAGATTTCAGGGTTTGTCCTTTTGCTTTTACATCTGCTCCCGATAGTTGTCTCGACATAAACTGGGATGAAATGATCCCCCTGTTGAAATAAGCTTCGATATCGCTGCCGGTACCTACCGTTACCTCATTGCTCCAGGTGGTTGCATTGGCCATGTCTTTTACCAGGGTATTGTTTTTGATGTAAAGCGGTACCACCAGGTAGCTCATGCTATCTCCTGGATTCACGTTGAAATCTGTCCAGAGTAGCCGCTGGATAGGCCAGGCGGTGCTGGGCCTTTGTTCGCCCGGCTTTGCCTGCTGGCCGGCAAAGCCGATACGGTTGTTAAGGGGTTGGGCGCTGGCCGGATTCTGGCCTTTCATTTTCTTATACAGTGCGAAACCAACGCAATTGGGTATGGGCTGATCGTATTTCCATGCGATGATCACATGGTCGCAATTGGCGAATGCCTTGATGCCGGAAGGAATTGGATTTGCCATGGCAGTTTATTTTATGTGAAAGTAGCGGGTTGGTTTCACTGTTGCAATGGGTAAAACACCCATTTTTATTAATCTCCCGCTACTTCACCCATGAAGTCTGGATATGGCCATTGTAGGGATCGATGCAGGGGCCGGTGGAGCTGACGGTGGTGGGCGGTTGTGTGATGGCATCTCCTGAAAAAGACGGCGTTGGTGATATCAGCGCTTCCTTTTACATCTACGACACCTTTGTAAATGCTGGTACCGGCATTGTCGGAAGGCGAGGCGGCAACAGCGATTCAGGTGTTTGCCAGGTAAGGCTATTGTTCGCTCATTTGTATAAGATATATCTGAAAATTGGGGTAAATTTATACAAATGAAAAGACTGATAGCTTTATTACCCTGCCTGTCTTTTTTTATTTGTACTCAATTGCCGGCACAATCGCCAATATTCCAATCTTACACAATACAGGATGGACTGGTAGCCAATTCCGTTCGCCGCTTCTTCCAGGATTCAAAAGGTTTCATCTGGATCGCTACCTGGGAAGGATTGAGCAGGTACGATGGATATCGCTTCACCAATTTCACTACTGACAATGGGCTTTCTCATAACCTGGTAAATGACCTATTTGAAGACAATGGAAAAATATATGTAGCACTGAACAATGGAACCATTGACGTTATTCAGAATGACCATGTAGAAAAAGTGTTTTCCATCCCGGACAATAACTTCAATGGAGGTGTTAATCGCTTTTTACAACTGCCTAATGGGAAGACACTCATCACTACCGACAGGAGTGGTTTCTTCGAGTATGAAAATGGAAAATTTTCTAAACCAGTTCAGGAGAAACCGGACTGGGGTTGTTGCGGGGAAATCATTGGATACAATGATAACCTGTTTATAGGCATCGCAGATAAATTGCTGAGTGTTTTTACCAGGGATTACCGACGCATACTAAGATGGACAAGCCAATCAGGAATTATTCATCTATACCAGGACAGGGAGAAAAGAACCTGGATCTGCACTTATAAAGGGATCAGGTTACTGTCTCCTCTAACGCAGCAAAGTAAGTCGGTTGGTTTTTTGCCTCTGCCTGCTCAATTCAACATTCCTCAACTCAACAATGCTTTTGTTTATGATCTTTTCGAGGATGAAGCAGGAAATTTCTGGATTGCTACATCGAAATGCCTTATCAAAATTTTACCGGACGGCAATCATGTGGTTTATAATGAAAGCAATGGCTTCCCTTCATCTTTTTATAACTCAGACCCCAATATCTTCCAGGATCGGGAAAAGAATATATGGATCGGCCTAAGGCGAGGCGTTCTAAAAAGGTCATTGCAAAGTGAGGCTGAATACATATACAAAAACAACAAGCGTGATCTTTATTCCGACATACATGATGTTACATGGTGGAAAAATGACGAGCTGCTCCTTTCTACCCTTTCTGGCATTGATGCGGCACACAGGCAATCCGGAAGTATAAAACGAATATCCAGATTTTCCCCTCAAATGGCTTGTTCTTTTATTCAGGGCAGCAAGCCATTGCTGGTGTATAACAATGAAAGGATGTATTGTTTAGACGAGCGAACAGGCCGACTTTTGTTGATAAGCCGGTTCCAATTACCATTATATGGTCACGTCTCGTGCAGCGACTCTTCGGGAAATTCTTTTATTGCTCTTAACGATGGGGTGTGCCTTGTCTCAGGAAAGAAATTATACACCAACCGTACACTTCCAGATCAGATTGCAGCATTGGTTGCTGATAACGATCATTATTTGTGGATCGGCACTTTTTCGGAAGGCTTGTATCGTGTGCATTATGCTATAGAAAAGGACAGTCTTGTTTTTTCCTGCCAGGATTTCACGCATCTCATCGGCGCAAAATCCATCCGTAAATTGTTCAGAGACAGTAAGGGAAATATCTGGGTGGGGACAAGGTATAGCGGTGCATTTTGTCTTATGTCGAAAAAAGATGGGTACATCGTCCAACATTTTAACCGTAATAACGGTCTGTTGTCTGATTTTATACATGCATTTGCTGAGGCCGGGAATGGGGATATTTGGGTCGGTTCTATCGACGGTATTGATAAACTTGTTAAAGAAAAGGAAGGATATCGCTTTTTTAATTTCAGCAACGTTTCAAATATTTATGGCTTCTCCAATAAGATTTTAAGAGAAAAAAATACCGGTAAGAACGAATGGTGGCTACTCTTAAAAAGCGGCTCTTTGGTAAAATTTACGGATAATGGGTTAGAACATTTGCAACCCGCCCCAGTTTTTATTACCGTTGCTTTATTTAGCAAACAAGCCAATAAGGCATATCTAAGCGGGAAAGATACTGTTATAAAAATAAAACCCAATGAAAATAAAGTTCAATTTGCATTTACTGCGCCCAGTTATATTAACGAAAAACAAATCCTGTATAGTTATCGCATGTTGGGTGCAACTGATACGGGATGGAGTAAGCCGCAAAACATGCACGAGGTTTTGTTTGCCAGTTTAAGGCCTGGCAACTATACTTTCCAGGTAAGAACATTGGGCTGGAATGGCCAATTTGGAACGCCGGCGGTTTTTTCATTCATCATCAGTCCTCCTTTCTGGATGACCTGGTGGTTTGTATTGTTGTGTATTTTTTTCCTCGCCACCATCATTTTAACAGTATTTCGCTATCGCTTCAATCAGCTACTTCACGTGCAAAAAGTGCGCAACCGCATTGCAGCCGACCTGCATGATGAAATTGGTTCTGCTCTCACTAATATCAATATATTGTCTACGCTTAGCCAGGAAAATATTGGAGAACCAACGGGCGCAACCAGGTTTTTATACAAGATTTCAGAGGAAGCAACGAGTTCCAGCCAGGCATTGGATGATATCATTTGGGGCGTTAACATTAATAACGATACCCTGGATGAAACCCTTGCACGCATGCGTCGTTATGGATATGAATTGCTCGACAATTACCATATACAATGTCACATGGATTTTGGAGCGCCTACAGGTGTATCGATTGAAATGGAAAAAAGGAGAGATGTGTACCTGGTGTACAAGGAAATACTGAATAATATTTTAAAACATGCCGCTGCGAGTGAAGTATGGATTAGCGCCAGGGTCCGGAATAATCAGTTTCATCTCACTGTTAAGGATAATGGTAAAGGTTTTGATCCCGATATGGTTACCCACAGGAATGGTATCAAAAGCATGAAAGCCAGGATTGGCAGGTGGAAAGGAGTACTGAACATCACATCCGGTGAAAGCGGATCTACCTTATGTATCAGTGTACCCATGGTAAAATAAATCATAAATATCCCCCAAAAGGGGGATAGGTGTTCAGTAAACGTAGCCCTTAACTTTACCCTATGCCAGTCGGAATTGTGATATTCGAAGATAATGACCGCCTCCGCGAATCTTTGTCTTACCTGATCGGAAATTCCGGCGAGTATAAGCTGTTGGCCGACCGTAATGATTGCAGTGAGGCAGATACCCTGGTAAGGGTATACCAGCCTGATGTAGTACTGATGGATATTGATATGCCGGGAGTCAATGGTATAGATGGTATCAAACTGGTGAAAGAGGCAAGACCCCAAACTGCGGTAATCATGTACACGGTATTTGAAGACGATGAAAAGTTGTTTAAATGCCTTTGTGCAGGTGCAAATGGCTATCTCTTAAAGAAAACGCCCCCGCAAAAACTCTTTGAAGCCATCAGGGAAGTAATAGAAGGGGGAGCGCCCATGAGCCCCTCCGTTGCCAACAAAGTACTTCGCAGTTTCCATCATACTAAGCCCATAGAGTATAATCTCACAAAAAGAGAAGAAGAAGTATTGTCCTTGCTTATTAAAGGCTCTCCTGTTAAAATCATTGCTTCCGAATTGAAGATATCCACCGAAACAGCCCGTTCGCACCTCAAAAATATTTATAACAAGCTGCATGTTAATTGCGGAAAAGAAGCCATTGCGAAAGCATTGAGAGAAAAAATCGTTTGAGCAATTTCTTCACCCTAAAAGAGGATTGGCATGATTGTGAATTATATTGAACCACGTCCGTTTTTAACCGACTATATCAGGTTCAATAAAATTTTAGACGATGACTTACCGGAAGGGATAACCATACCTGTTAAGGTATATTCTCCAAGGCCTGAATATTGTCTTCAATTTTATGTGAGATGTCGTTCAACAATCGTCTATCCTGATTCAGGAGTGACCATTGCTACAAAAACTGCTGCATTAATTGGTCAACATACCATCATCAATCATCGCCAAGTAAACAGGGGCTTTATTCCAATTGAAACATATTTCATCTGATGAATTGACGAACCAGGTTTTGGATGCAGAAAATATTTTTGGTAAATCCCTTGATATCGTAAACGAACAATTGCGTAGCGCCTGCAATCGCCAGGAAATGATTGCAGTGGTAGAAAGGTTTTTAATTAAACTCATATTAACCAGCAAGGGAAAGTGTCATCCGGTTGATGGAATCAGCAGAATGATGACTTGGGAAAAAGAATTTTTTTCATTAGATAAGTTTATCAAGACAGCTTGCCTTTCTCATAAACAATTCGACCGGAAGTTTAAAGAGCGGGTAGGTATCCCGCCAAAGCAATTTTTGGAAATTGTCCGTTTTCACAATGCCTTTCGCATGAAGAATCTCTACCCGCACAAAGATTGGCTTACAATTGCCCTGCACAGCGGCTACCATGATTATTAGCATTTGGCTAAAGCCTATAAAGAATTTACGGGTAACACACCAGTCCAGTTCTATGAGATGGAAAATCAGGGCCCGGCTCACTTCTGTGGATTTGCAGATACCTGAAAAGGTCCATTTTGTACCACTATTTCAGGTTCAGTTGAAATTAGTTTTGTGCCCTAAACACCCTGAATATGCAACGGAAGCAACTTATTCCCCCTAAAAGAGGATTGACGGGTATTCTATCCGTACACAATTTTGTCCTAAACCCTGCGCGATGAATGGCAAGTCAACCAAGACAAGCATTGATTTGTATGTTTACCTGTTTGTTCTATCCATTATCTTTTTTTTCAACAGCGCTGTGCACGCACAATCGAACGTGCGTGGCATCACCACGGATAACAATGGTAAACCCTTGCCCAATGCCAGTATTTTACTGCTGAAAGCAGGCGACTCTTCCCTGGTCAAAGGAGCGATGGCCATGGAAGGAGGCAGGTACCACTTTGAAAAAATTGCCGCAGGTAGTTACCTGGTGGCCTCTTCCTATTTAGGATACAAACAGGCTTATTCCGCCGTTTTTCATGTTGGCAATGGCAATATGGAACTGCCACCCCTTACGCTCTCAAAAAAAGAAATGGACCTGTCGGAGGTAAGGGTAACCGGCAAAAGACCCTTTCTGGAGCAGAAGATCGACCGTACCATAGTCAATATAGCCAACAGCATCGTATCCGGTGGCGGCACGGCGCTTGATGCCCTTGAAAAAGCGCCCGGCATAGTGGTGGACAGGCAAAACGGAGCGATTGCCATGAGTGGTAAAGACGGCGTAGTAGTTCAGAAAAACGGGAGACGGATTTACCTTGCCATGACAGATGCGATGGCCATGCTGCAAACCATCTCTTCCGATCAGGTGGATCGCATTGAACTCATCACCAATCCTTCAGCAAAATACGATGCGGAAGGGAATGCAGGTATCATTAACATACAACTAAAGAAAAATGAAAACCTTGGAACCAATGGCTCCATTTCAGTGGCAGCCGGTACAGGCCGTTATGAACGTGAACAAGCCAGCCTGCAGCTGAACCACCGCACCAACAAGCTCAATCTTTTTGCCAGCTATGGCTTCAACTGGGGAGACCAGGGTTACTGGAACTTTGATCTTAACCGCGACTGGACGGAAAATGGGGAAAGAAATATTGTCAGGACTATTTCACCAATAAGAATGACCGGGCATGCTCACCAGGTCAGAGCCGGTATGGATTTTTTTGCCGGCAAGAACAGCACGCTGGGAATGGTATGGACGGGCTTGTGGAATTACCATCGTGAAGAAGCGCCTGCAGATGTAAGCTTCCGGCATACACCCGGTGACCCGGTATATTATCAAACACACACGGAAAAAAACATATCCGACAGAAAGGATGATCATTCTATCAATGTCAATTTTCAGCAACATATAGGACAAAAGGATGGTAAGTTCTCCGCCGATTTCGATATGGGGCATTTCCACAGATTCTTCGATAACGGGCTGCTGACTGCCACTGTAATTCCCGACACTTCCAATGGGCAGCGTAACGCCCTGCTTACTGAAATGCCGGTAACGATTGATATCCGGGTTTTCAGCTTGGGTTACAACAGATCATTGGGGAAAAACTGGAAGCTGGAAACCGGTATCAAAAGCAGTTGGGTAAAAAGCGACAACGATATGAAACTTTACGCTGGTAAAGAAGGAAGCCTGCTTTTTGATCCAACCCTCTCAAATCATTTCCAATATACCGAACGGATCAATGCCGGGTACGTAAATATATCCGGGAAATGGAATGGCCGGCTTGATATGCAATTGGGCGTACGCGCTGAGCATACCTACTCATTTGGCAACTCCATAAGTCAAAACCAGCAAGTAGAAAGGGATTATTTAGACCTGTTCCCATCTGCATTGATTTCCCGTAAACTGAATGAAAGCAACCAAATAATATTATCGTACAGCTACCGAATCCAACGACCCACTTATCAAAGCCTGAATCCTGCACAGAGCTATCTCGACCCTTTTGCGCGTAGCAGTGGAAATCCGTTTCTGAACCCATCTTACACGCATTCCTTCGAACTCAAACATGGCTTCCGTAATAAACTTTTTACATCATTCAACGCTGCATATACCCGTGACTTTACGTACACCCTTATACAACCGATCAATAATAAACAAACAGAAAGAAAACCTTACAACGTCGGAAACTTAAAACAATATAGTCTGGTCATAAGTTTCCCGCTGACATTGACACCACAATGGAAAGCAGATTTTTCTGCAACAGGAGCCTATGGTTTGCTGGACTATACTTTTTTGGGAACCCTGCTCCATGCAAAACAGCTATACGGTCAAATGAACATGACCAATTCCTTTACCATTGGCAAGGGGTGGACGGCTGAATTAAGCGGGAGAGCAACTACCCCGGGTATTACTTATGGTATGCTGCGCACCCCCTGGCTTGGGTCACTGAACATTAGCTTGCAAAAAAGATGGAATGACCATTGGAGAATCAGGGTTAGCGCAACAGACATTTTACATACTGACCGATTGATAGGAATCTTTGAAGGTGCGGGATTCTATAATAAGTACAGCATTGTCCGGGATACAAGGGTGGTGTTGCTGAACCTTACTTATTCATTCGGTAATCAGAAAGTAAAAAGCCATGGCCAGCGAAAAACAGGATCGGAGGAAGAAAAAGGGAGGCTGCAATAGGTTCAAGCTTGTATTACATCATTAATATCAACATCCAATGAAAAAAAAACACGGTTCTACAATGCTCCTGCTATTGCTTGCCTTTATTCCCTGCAGGAATTTCGGTCAGTTTAAAGTAGATGTTGCCGTAGAAGGTCTGAAGGTGATTGTTGAGCACCAGATGACCCAGCAGGAACGTATAAAGTCCAAAGTGACTCGGATGACGCCAGGTAATAACCCGGCTCCGGCTAATCAACCATCGAATGTATTATTCTATTCACCCGATCTATTTTCAACAGCGTTTATCAGTTCTTTTTTTACTCCTGCATTGCGACAAGAGCTTACCAGTCGTTTAAGGGCACTTATCTTACGGGAAATAGGACGCAAATTGCCAAAAGGCTTTGGCATACACTCCCAGTCGAACCTGCAGCTTGGCAGCAATTACCTGGTCGAAAGCGGTTATTTTCAACATGAGATCAACCCATCAGTTAGCATTAAAGCTACCATTCCTGGTAACCGGTTATTTGTCCGGATTACAACGCCAAAAGGTGTTCCGAGTGGACTAGACCCTGATGCCGAAATTTTCTTTGATTTGGAGGCATCCTGCCCTATAAAACTGCCTACGCATACCATAGAAAATACGGCGCTTCCCCGGTTGGGCGATATAAGGATAGTTGCCACTCATATCAGTAAACCCAAATCTAATAATATGATCAGCAAACTATTAATAGATTATCTGATCCCGGCAATAGAAGGCCCGCAGTTTTTTAACCAGTTGCGCCAGGATAGAAGTTTTGTAATCCCAACCAGGGCTTTAAACGATAAGATGACAGAGATAAGACGATCAATTTCCGGGGTACCTGCAATGCGTATAGAAAATTATGTCGACGGTCCTTTATTGATCCTGAAAGCAACGAATGCAGAACGGGTATCTCCTGTTGTAAAATAAGTCACTTTATTCTGAGAAAGCATCAGTATAAATAGCAACCCTTAAACAAGTCAATATGAAATCAAATAAAACTAAAAAAGCGCTAAACCCACAACCGCTTCCTCCAATAAATAATGAGTCGACTAATAAAAAGGAGCTGAACCCGCAGCCTCTTCCACTGAAGGAACGGGTAAAAAAACGGAACGGCGTTAAACGAAAGTAGATAAAAGTAAAGCAATTGTTTTTCTAACAAAATTAATAACCGCATGAAAAAAATATCTCTTGCCCGTTTTACATTCTTTCTCTGTTTATGCATTGTAGGTACCTTGCAAACCGCAGCGCAGAAAGCGACAGCGCCCAATGGGCATTTTGTGACTGCAAAAGGCCTTAAGCTTTACTACGAGGAAACAGGGAAGGGAATGCCTTTATTATTATTACACGGATTTATGCGAACCGCTTCAGACTGGAGCTATGGCTATGGCTCGTACACCGCGGCGCTATCAAAAAACTATAGGGTGATTGCAATGGATCTGCCCGGGCATGGGAGGTCGGATTGTATGGACACAACCGATATTTATTTGCATAAAAGAGCGGCAGAATATATTCTTGCGGCATTAGATTCCCTTCACATTGATTCAATCAATGTAATTGGCTCCAGCTCTGGCGCTTTTATTACCTTATACCTGGCGACTATGCGCTCGTCGTTCATCAAGAAGATGGTTGTTATTGGTGGACAGGTTTATTATTCTAATGCCACGAGGCATCAAATTATAGAGATTGGCGAATCGATAAAAAATACCGCTAGAATGGAAGAGCTTATTCAGATACATGGCAAACAAAAGGCCAACCTTTTATCAAGGCAGTTCCTTAATTTCAGCAAATTGTACGGCGACCCGTCTTTTACGCCTGATGTATTGTCAACCATCAAGGCTAAAACTTTTATTATTCATGGAGACAATGACATGCTGGCTCCTGTCTCTAATGCATGGGAAATGTATCAAAACATTCCGGGAGCGCATTTATGGATTGTGCCGAATGGCGGGCACATACCGCAGATAATACCCGATTACCAACAGGAATTTATCCGGCTGGTTTCAACGTTCTTAACTGATAGCTGGGGAAACGTATTTCGTTAGCTTCCTGTGAACCGGGAACAATAATGGAAAGAAACCCGGTAGCGATTAAAATTTGTTATTGCGGAACAAAACATTCATTACTATATAAAACTTCAATATGCAATCGAAACATTTTTCGAAAGCCGGTTTGTTAACAATCCTCCTTTCGTTTTTCTTTCTTGCCGGTTGGGAGATGTATTTACGTAATCTTGGCTGGAAAGTGGATTATGATGAAAGTAGTCAGCTTTGGGCCGACAAACGGACAAAAGCTGTAAAACTTTCTGCGCAGGATGCAACGGTCTTCATTGGCTCCTCCCGGATTAAATTTGATCTGGATTGCAATACATGGAGAAAAATTACCGGTGATGAACCGGTGCAGTTAGCCATGGTAGGCAGCACACCGCTTCCTGTTCTTGATGATTTGGCGGCAGATGAAGATTTCAAAGGGAAATTAGTGGTAGACGTAACGGAAGGAGTTTTTTTTAA
Source organism: Sediminibacterium sp. (assembly GCA_041798205.1). Classification (GTDB taxonomy): domain Bacteria; phylum Bacteroidota; class Bacteroidia; order Chitinophagales; family Chitinophagaceae; genus Sediminibacterium. The sequence goes on along the minus strand of JBHCAK010000005.1, from coordinate 134,491 downwards.
TAAAAGCCCCCAAGGCCCACAAAGTCCTAATACTAATATTGCCTATTACAAGAATGAGACGCCATCAGAGAAAGCAAGCTTTCAGTTGAGCTATTTGCTTGAATCGAAGTTTGTCTTTTTAGATAAGGACTCTTATTCCATTAATGCAATGCTTGACAAGCTGCGTATTAAAAGCCGTCCGGGGGTATTTGTATTCCCTTTTTTCCCGAAAGATTTCCGCTTCATTACATCTGACCGACAGCAGATGATGACCCAAAGATTTTTGACAGATACTACCCTGCAAAACATAGTCACGGGTAACTGGAAGTTTTTTGCCAGCATTAATAAAGAACCGCCCGCAAGTGGGGCCAGGCTCGATTCGTTCATCACTACGATAAAAAAAGATTGCGATAAGATAAAGGCAAGAGGGGGACAAGTATTATTTGTAAGAACTCCCTCAAGTGGCCCTTTTTGGATGGGAGAGCAAAAAAATTTCCCGAGAACACAATATTGGGACAAGTTATTGCAAGAAACCAATTGCCCCGGCATTCATTTTACTGATTATCCTGCGATTGATCATTTTGTATGCCCTGAGTGGAGCCATCTTTCTCCAAAAGATGCCATTGTTTTCACGGAAAGTTTTGTGCCGATATTGGAAGAAAAAGGCTGGAAATTTTCTCACAAAAAATAAATCCCTTCACCACATAATTTACCTGCAATGCTTTTCAACTCATATACCTTTGTTGCTTTTTTTATCATCATTCTCATCTTACACCACCTTAAATTTTTGTCCTGGAAAACAAAAAAGATAAACCTTTTAATTGCCAGCTATATTTTTTATGCAGCATGGAACCCGCCTTTCATTTTATTACTATGGCTTTCTACCGTCGTTGATTATTTTGTTGGTAAGGCATTGTACAATGAAGAAAATAGGCGGAAGAAAAATTTATTACTGGTGCTGAGCCTGTGCGGCAACCTGGGCATGCTTTGCTTTTTCAAATACGGCGGGTTTTTATTGGAAAATTTCACTTTGCTGGTTAATGCCGTCGGTATTTCTTTCCACCCTGCAAAGCCCAATATTATTTTACCCGCAGGCATTTCTTTTTACACTTTTACAACCCTGTGTTATACCATAGACATGTATAAAAAACACAGCAAACCTGTAGATTCAATGCTTGATTTTGCTTTGTTTGTTACCTTCTTCCCGCACCTTGTGGCCGGCCCGATTGTTCGGCCCGAACAACTGGCTACTCAATTCCTTCATCCTAAACAAGGAACAAGGGACAAGATATTGCAGGGATTGTTTCTCATTACAATGGGGTTGTTTATGAAAGTAGTATTGGCAGACGGGATGCTTTCTAAATCTGCCGATATTGTGTTTAATACCAGGACTGCTGTATTGCCGATTGATGCATGGTTGGGAGTTCTGGCGTTTTCAGGACAAATCTTTTTTGATTTTGCAGGATATTCAACATGTGCTATTGGCGCTGCTATGTGTTTGGGATTCTGGCTTCCGCAAAACTTCAGATACCCTTATGCCGCTGCAGGCTTTTCTGACTTCTGGAAAAGGTGGCACATTACTTTGTCGTCCTGGCTGCGGGATTATTTATATATTCCTTTGGGTGGAAACAGAAAAGGTGAACTAAGAACCTATATAAACCTAATGGCTACCATGCTTCTTGGCGGCTTATGGCATGGCGCCAACTGGACCTTTGTGGTTTGGGGAGGATTACACGGAACTTATTTATGTATTGAAAGAATGTTTCGTTTCAAAAGAATACCCAATATGGCTGAACCGGTGCCGGTAGTGGCTGCTGGAGTATTGGCTCCAGACTTTATGCGTTCAAAAGCAATGAATACATTTTTACTCGCATTAATTACTTTCTTTTTTGTCAATATTACCTGGGTGTTTTTCCGTGCACAGGATTTTTCAACAGCCTGGCGCTTGCTTTCATCTATGTTTGGAATAGTTAAGAACGGGGCGCCTGTTTTACAGACCTTAAGTATGATTAAAGTTAGTGTAGTTGTGATTGGCATGGTGATTACGCACTGGTTTATGAGAAACACCACTATGCTTGAAGTAGCAGAAAAAACCAAATGGTGGGTCGTAGGGATTGTCTGGACTTTGATGTTATTGGCTTTGTGTCTTAGTCAGGAAAGCAGTAGTTCTTTTATTTATTTTCAGTTTTAAACAGGCGCTAAATTGATTAATATGCAAGTTGTCGAAGCATTGCCGAATATTCAATGGGCGCTATGGAAGAGGATATTATTTTGTTTATCCTTTATTTTCATAACGCTTTACCTGGCTTAGTGAGGCAAACAGGTAAGGCTATAAAGCTATGCGCATGTCGTCAAAACAATATGAACTTTTCTCAATAGTACAACATGGTATTCTTCTAACAAAATTTAATAGCCATATGAAAAACCTTTTGAGTCTATTAGTATTGACATTGTTCTTGTTCGCATCCAGCAAAGGGCAGTCGCACAAAAGCGAAGAGGAAAATATCATCAGGTGCTGGCGAGACTGGCCGAAAAAGGATAAAACCGGAAACCTCGATTCAATAGGCTATTATTGGGCAGAAGACGCTATTGCCATGGGGCAGGGACAGCCTACTCTGAAAGGAAAAGAAGCAATAATGAAAGTGATAGGCAGGCTTCATCAGAATCCCAACGTTAAAATCAAGTGGGATGACACACCTTCTGGAATGGATTTTTCAAAAGATGGACAAATGGCTTACCTCTTTGCAAAGAACACGATATCCATTACTGACTCAACCGGAACCATTCGAAGCCAGACACACCAGGCAATAGAGATTTGGAAAAAAGATAAGAAAGGTAATTGGAAAGCCGCAGTCGTATTTATGTATCCTGAAAAATAATAGGCATTAGGTAAGCATGTCCAGGTCAATACTCTTTCACAAGCGTATCATAGGAGATATTCAAGTGAGCATGCAGCTTGCGGATCATGCTCAGATTCAGTTTGCGATGACCGTTGAACAAATCCGTTACTCTGCTTTTGTATCCAAGGATGCCCGCCAACTCCTGTTTGCTTAAACCCTGCTGTTCCATGCGGTATTGAATAGCAGCCAGCGGATCGGGTATTTCGATCGGGTAATGGGTATCTTCATAGCTTTTTACCAGCAGGGCAAGCACATCCGCTTCGTCGCTTTCGGGTGTACCTGCTTTGGCTTGGAAGATTTGTTCAAAACGTTCCAGCGCTGCGGTATAATCTTTTTTTGAACGGATGATTTTGAGCGCCATAGGGTTATCTTTTCGTTGAGTTAATAATCTAATATAAGTTAATGGTTGCTGCATCCACCTTGTCATAAGCAGCATGTGTGCCAATGAACTTAATAAATGCCCAGCCTTTCTGGTAATTGATTTCCACGATCAGCCGGTAATCATTCTCATTGATCTTGAATATAGCGCGGTTGTTTTTGACCGTTCTCACTGTATTAAAATCCCGGGTTATATCATTTGGCCGCTGCCAGTTTTTTGCCAACACATCGTTGTACCATTTTTCCAGGGTTTCCTTGCAATCCGGATGTTTCGTATAAAAAGCGATCATGGTGCTTCGATTGTAAATATTCATAACAGTAGCTGGTTTAGTAAAGATAGGGAAAAGTAACCATTTTGGTTACTTTTCCCTATCTTATTTATAATTAAAATAGATTCTGCCGTGGAGGCTGCAATTTGTGACCTCTAATTATATGATTATCCCGCCCATCCTTCCCGATCCAGGCTCCTGTATTGAATGGCTTCGGCTAAATGTTCGGGGCGGATTTCATGACTACTGTTTAAATCGGCGATAGTGCGACTTACTTTGAGGATGCGATCGTAGGCGCGAGCGCTCAGGTTGAGGCGCTCCATGGCTTTCCTGAGCAGATTATTGCAAACATTGTTCAGCCCGCAATATTCATGCATCAGTTGTGTATTGATCTGCGCATTGGCATAAATACCCGGATGATCTTTATAGCGATCGGCTTGCAGACTCCTTGCCTGTACAACCCTTTCCCGGATGGAAGCAGAAGTTTCTCCTATCCGGTCATTACTTAATTCAGTGAACACAACAGGCGTTACTTCTACATGCAGGTCTATGCGATCCAGTAAAGGACCGGATACTTTATTCAGGTATTTCTGAACGGCGCCTGGCGGACAGGTGCAGGCTTTTTCCGGATGATTGTAATAGCCACAGGGGCAGGGATTCATCGAAGCCAGGAGCATGAAACTGGCGGGGAAATCAAGCGCCATTTTGGTTCGGGAGATGCTTACCTTTCTTTCTTCCATTGGCTGCCGCATGACTTCCAACACAGATCGTTTGAATTCGGGCAATTCATCCAGGAATAATACTCCATTGTGTGCCAGTGAGATTTCTCCCGGCTGTGGCGTACTTCCTCCACCCACCAACGCAACGTCACTGGTAGTATGATGGGGTGAACGAAAAGGACGCCTGCTGATGAGTGAACTGTTCACAGGTAATTTGCCGGCGACACTGTGAATTTTAGTAGTTTCCAGTGCTTCATGTAAACTCAGAGGGGGCAAAATAGTAGGCAATCGCTTGGCCAGCATGGTCTTGCCTGCTCCGGGCGGACCTATCAACAACGCATTGTGTGCCCCCGCAGCCGCAATTTCTAAAGCCCGTTTGATGTGTTCCTGGCCCTTTACATCACTGAAGTCAATGCCGAAAGCATATTGATCGTCAAAGAACTCATCGCGGGTATTCACCATGACCGGTTGCAGGGATTCTTCATTTTTAAAAAACTCCATCACTTCGTTCAAATGAGAAACCCCATAAACCAACAGGTTATTGACCATTCCCGCTTCCCTTGCATTGGCTTCGGGAATGATGAGTCCGGCGAACCCTTCTTTACGGGCCTGTATGGCAATGGGTAAAGCGCCTTTGATGGGTTGTATACTGCCATCCAATCCTAATTCTCCCATGATCACAAACCTGCTCAGGCGGTCTGCATTGCGCAACTGTTCACTGGCTCCCAAAATACCTATAGCAATGGGCAGGTCAAATGCAGAACCGGTTTTTTTGATATCTGCTGGAGCCAGGTTTACTATTACCTTGGTTCGAGGCATGTGACAGCTGTTGCTCTTGATGGCGCTTTCAGTGCGTTTGAGGCTTTCGCGTACGGCATTATCGGGCAAGCCTACAATACTGTAGCTCTGTCCCATACTGACATTCACCTCCACTGTAATGGTAATGGCTTCCACTCCCTGAACCGCACTCCCGAAAGTTTTAACTAGCATTTCTCAATAGATAAACGCGAAAATTAAGCAAGTTGGCCGACTAAAAATGAAAACAGGTATTTCTACGTAATGAAAGCATTACCCGGCTCAGCTGCGCAGACTGGTTTAAATATTTTTGCAAAATATTTAATGCATAAATTATTCATAATCAAAGAATATATTTTTTAATATGCCCAATTACAAAGTTTGGCACAATTCATGAAATAGATACTTCTGAACACATGTGCATATCAACATGAAACAACTTTATTATTTAAAACAATCAGTCATGAAACAAAGAACTACCATCACCAGGCTTTCTTTATTTTCTCTTTCCCTGGGACTTTTTTTCGCCACTTCCTGTAAAAAAGATGCTGCAACCGGAAATGCCACTATTCAGTTTGCTGCGCAGGCCAACAACAACACTTATACGATGACAGGCAGTACGATCACTCCTGTATCGTCTTCTTCCAATACTACCGGCGTTGCCACTGTTAACTGGACAGCGGGGTATGTGATTGCCAGCGAATTTGAATTTGAGGCCGAGAAAGAAAACAACAACAACCAGTCCGACACCTCCCATGTGCAGTACGAGGTAAAAGGACCCTTCAGGATCGATTTGTTCGCTGCTCCTGCCCCTTTGGCTTCTCTTAACCTGCAGGCAGCTACCTATGATAGGGTGCAAGTGGAGATATTGGGGGTTAAATCCACCACAGGCGACCCCAATTTTTATCTGAAAGGGACTTATACAAATGCCATGGGCGTTGTTACACCCGTTGTGATACAACTTAATGAAAACTTCGATATAGAATCCGACTTAAGCAAATGGTCGGCACAGGCTATTACATACACCAGTCTGGTTAAAATACACCTGGATCTGTTGCTGCAGAACATTAGTACTACTTTATTGGATAGTGCTTCTCAGACCAATGGCAGCATTGTTATCAGCAGCACATCCAATGCAAGCATATACCAGGTTATTGTTGCCAACCTCAGGCATATGAGCGATGTGGAGTTCCATTGATATCATAATCGCTCGAGCATCTGCACAACGCCTTCCCTTCGGAGGATGAGATAACCCAGGCGATCGTTGCTGATGCCTTCCTTGAGGTGATAGCTGAATACCAACTGGTCGTTCTCGACATTGGTTTCAAAATAACGGAATTGTATATTAGGATACCGCCTTAGTTCGTCCCCGATCTCATAGAGATGGGTGGAGAGGATGAACAGGGCGGTTTTCATTTTCAGCAACCCTTCAATTACGGTGGTACTGCATTTCATGGCATCCTGTATATTGGTACCTTTGAAAAGCTCATCAATCAGGATCAGCCATTTTTTTCCATCGCTGATCTTCTCAATCGTATTACGCACGCGTTGCACTTCATTGAAGAAAAAACTTTCTCCTTTGATGATATTGTCTTCTACCTGTATATTGCTCAACAGCCCATGGAACTGGCTCAGCTGCATTTCTTTGGCAGGCACACCCATACCCAGGTGAGCCAGGTAAATGCTTACGCCCACTGCTTTGATATAGGTGCTTTTGCCGGCCATATTGGCTCCCGTAAGGAAAAGAAAATTCTTCTCCATATTCAGTTCTGTTTCGTAACTCACAGGTGTTTGAAGCAGGGGATGATACAAGCCTTTGGCTTTTATATAAGGAGAGGCAGATGCTTCGATAACAGGGAAACAGAAATTGTATTTCCTGCAGGCGATGGCCAATCCGAGATAAGCGTCGAGCCGACTGTAAATATCCAGTAGCTCGAATGCGGCGCTTTTAAAATGATGCCTCAAAAAAACACCAAAAACTAGCACAGATTTAGGGGATAATTTTTTTGCATCACTCTGCATCATATAAGGAACAGCTCCTTTGTTCAGCAACATTTCTATCCGCATGATATACTTCTGGAGCAATTTGCTCAGGGGTGCTCCCTTAAGCAGGGTTACTATTTCGCCCAACCCCTTCACAAAATCAATGCAATGTCCGACGGTATACCTGGTAAGGGAATAATCGGGTTTGTTGAAAAGTTTATAGAAAAAGCTATTCAGGTGATCGGGCCTGTGCGGATACATGTTGATCTGCGAATCGTAGAACTTGTTTACCACCATCATGGTTCCATTTGTGATGGTAGTTGGCCAATGATCAACCACAGCTATGAGTCGCCTGATGGTCTGCTGGGTATCCTGTATATCCTCGATATGCTCCAGGGGATTGCCCAACAATTGCCGCAGGTATTCGCGTCCGTCGTTGGTTTGTGTATGATTGAGGAAATGGAATAACGATAATTCTTCTTCGCGATGGAAAATGGAAAGATCGGAAAGGGTGGTTTTATCTACTTGCATGTGGCTTGAAAAGAACGACAAGCTAAGGATTATCTGTTAAATCTTAACCGCATTCCCTTCTGAGATTCATCGAAGACCCCGTTTCCATAAACCAGGTGACCATTGACAAAAGTATGGGTGATCAGGGGAAGGCTGAGTTTTTCCAACGGACTCCACCCGCATTTGTACAGGATGTTTTCTCTGGTAACGGGAACAGATTTGTCCAGACTCGCCAGAACCAGGTCGGCATGATGGCCTTCACGGATAAACCCTCTTTCTTTCACCTGGAAACACCTGGCCACTGCGTGACTCATCTTATCTACCACTTTCTCCAGTTCAATCTTACCTTCTTTCACATAATGCAGCATCAACGCCAGTGAATGTTGTACCAGGGGAAGGCCGGCATGTGCATGTTCATAATCTTCCTGCTTTTCCGCCCAGGTATGCGGCGCATGATCCGTGGCAATAAGATCCAGCCGGTCATCAAGCAGGGCCTGCCACAAAGCGGTTCTGTTGTGAGGGGCTTTGATAGCAGGGTTGCATTTGATCTGGTTACCCAACCGCACATAATCATCACTCGTGAAATGAAGGTGGTGTACACACACTTCAGCCGTGATCCTTTTTTCTTCCAGGGGGATCATATTGGTGAACAGCTGTAATTCTTTTTCTGTACTGATGTGAAGAATGTGTAGCCTGCTGCCGTGTTTTTTGGCATACTGAATGGCCTTGAAAGATGATTCGAAACACTCTTCTTCATTGCGGATGATGGGGTGATCGGATGGTTCCAGTTTGCCTTTTTTTTGTTTCAGGGCCTGGAGATTGGCCCTGATCATAGCTTCCTCTTCACAATGTGTGGCGATGAGCAGTTCACTGCCGGCAAAAACTTTATCAAGCTGCAGCGGATTATCTACCAGCAGGTTACCAGTGGAAGAACCCATGAATATCTTCACACCACAGATATCGTTCTTTTTATCGTTGGCTTTTAATATTTCATCCAGGTTGTCATTGGAAGTGCCGATATAAAAAGAATAATTGGCAAGCGAGTTTTGGGCGGCAATAGCATATTTCTGTTCCAGCAGTTCATGGGTAAGTGCAGGCGGCCGGGTATTGGGCATTTCCATGAAGCTGGTTACGCCACCTGCAACGGCCGCTTTGGCTTCTGAATAGATGGTGGCTTTGTGTGTGAGGCCCGGCTCACGAAAATGCACCTGGTCGTCGATAACACCTGGCAGCAGGAACTGGCCACTGCCATCGATTTCGGCAGCGCCACCGGGCAACGCAATCACGCCGCCCATCTTTTCAATCCGCCCGTTTTTGATCCACAAATCACCAAAAATCCGCTTGCCTTCATTCACAATGCAACAATCTTTGATGAGGTAGTCTTTGTTTGCCATATCCTTTCAATTGCTGGGTGCAAGTTAATGAGACAATTAGACAATTTGTATTATTAGTCTTCCAGGTGTATAGAAAATACAATCATGCGCGATTGTATTTTATCCAGCACATTAGAGTATTTGAGGGCGGGGTCGAGCTGGTGTATATTCGACAACCCGTAACTGATCTTGATCTCGGGTGAAACGGTCACGAAGGGAAGGTAGAAATTGAAACCAATGCCAGCTTCCAGTCCGAAATCATATTTCTTCAACTTAATGATGTCATCGGCGTTGCGGATAGCAGAATTGCTCGACAGGTCCATATCGAATTTCACTCCGCCCAACAGATAGGTCTTGAAATTGCCAATCCTGTCAGAATTGAATTTGAGGTGAAAAGGGAAACTCACCAGGGTGGAAGGAAGTACCTGCTTCTGAAAAGAGGCTTCACCTGGTTTGGTAACGCCCAGGGTATATGAGAGAAACTTGGATCCGCCGATGACCAGTTGCGGATTGGCCCTTAATTCAAAATGGTCGGCCAGCCGGATAGTACCCAGTAGTCCCATCGCAATACCCCCGCTGGAACCGGGAATAACACCGCGTATACTGTCGCTCTGCAGGAATTTAGGTGATTTGCTCACCTGCAGGTAAGAACTGTTATAACCCAGAGTAAGGCCGAAATAATAGAGCAGGTTATCGTGGTTAATACGATAGATTTCTCGCTGTGCCTGCACGTGCAGGGCACCAATGGATAACAGGATCAGCAGAACTATTTGCTTCCGCAATAGATGGTGCATATGCCTAAAGTAAGCTTTTTCAAATAAGTTTGAGTAAATCCTGCTTCATGCATTATGTTTAAAAAGGTTTGCCCCTCAGGGAATGCCTGAACACTCTGGTTCAGGTATGTATATGCGTCTTTGTTTTTTGCGAACATTTTACCCAATGCAGGTGTGATCACGTTCATGTACAGGTTGAACAATCCCCTGAACAAAACCTGTGTTGGTTTTGAAAATTCCAGTACCACTAATTTACCACCCGAATGCAATACACGGTGCATTTCACGCAATCCTTTTTCCAGGTTCTGGAAATTACGCACGCCGAAAGCCACGGTAATGGCATCAAAACTATTGTCTTCAAACGGAATTCCTTCACTGTCGCCGCTGCTTAATTCAATAGCATTTGTTAAATTGAGTTTTTGTAGCTTTTTGCGGCCCAGTTCCAGCATGCCTTCGGAAATATCAATGCCGGTGATCTTTTGCGGATGCAACATGTTATGGGTCATAATGGCCACATCCCCAGTGCCGGTAGCCACATCCAATACACGCTGCGGCTTTAGTTGCTTTAATTGTCTGATGGCTTTTTTCCGCCACTGCACGTCAATACCCGCACTGAGGAACCGATTCAAAAAATCATACCGGAAAGCGATGCTGTTGAACATCTCCGCCACCTGCTGTTTCTTCTCCATGCCACTCTCCTGGTAAGGCACCACTTCATCGTGTGCAAATTTAGCCATAGGCTGCAAAGATATTGAATTTCATCGCGACCGGCTTATTATCTTCGTTGGGCATGAAAGCACGCGTTTATAAATCTACCGGTAGCTGGTATACTGTAAAAGGAGCGGATGGAAGTTTTTACAATGCCCGTGTTAAAGGGGTTTTTAAAATAGAAGCCATCAGTTCTACCAATCCCATTGCCGTGGGAGATGAGGTGGATATTGATATTGAAGCGGTGCAGGAAGAGTCGGCCGTGATCACCGCCATTGATGATCGTCGCAATTATGTGGCAAGGGTTTCTCCCCACAACAAAAGGCAACATCATATTGTTGCCTCCAACCTTGACCAGAGCGTGTTGATTGCCACGCTGAAAGAACCCAGGACTTCACAGGGTTTTATAGACCGGTTTCTCATTTCCTGCGAATCTTATCATATACCGGCCGTTATTGTGTTCAACAAATCGGATATCTACCGGAAGAAAGAAATGGAGCAGTTTGAAGCATTCAGTAGTATGTATGCCGCTATTGGCTACAAGGTAATACTGACCAGTGTGCTTAAGCGGGAAGGTATTGAAGAGGTGAAGGAATTGTTGAAGGATAAAATTACTTTGCTGAGCGGACACAGCGGCGTAGGGAAATCCACCTTTATCAATGCCGTATTTCCCCGGTTCAACCTGCGTACGCAGGAGGTGAGCGGCTGGAGCGGAAAAGGTTTGCACACCACTACTTTTGCCGAGATGTTCGACCTGGATGAAGGGGGACATATCATTGATACACCGGGTGTGCGTGAATTTGGACTTGTAGACATCAAAAAGCGCGAACTCTCTCATTATTTTCCTGAAATGAGGGTGTTGTTGAACGATTGTCAGTTTAACAACTGCATGCATCTGGAGGAGCCCGGCTGCGCCATAAAGGAAGGCGTATTAAGTGGGAAAGTCTCAGAAAATCGCTATGTCAGCTACCTGCATATATTGGATACAATGGATGACAGAAACTATTAAGAATAATTGCTGATTTGATGATGCCTGATTTGTTATAATGCGCGGGTCTATTTTTTTATCTCATTGAATTCGCTGAACCAGGAAGCATATTTGACATAATTATTCGAGATACGGTCTATTTCTCCGTGAATCAGTTCCTGGGAAACGTCCTTTACTTTTTTGGCGGGCACGCCCGCATAAATGGTACCTGCTTCCACAATAGTGCCTTCCAGTACTACGGCACCTGCTGCGATGATTGCATTACTGTGCACTTCACAGCGGTCCATCACAATGGCGCCCATACCAATGAGTACATTGTCTTGCACCGTACAACCATGTACCAATGCATTATGACCGATGGATACATTGTTCCCAATGACGGTAGGGTTTTTCTGATAAGTGCAATGGATCACGGCACCGTCCTGCACATTCACTTTATTTCCCATTTTGATATAGTGTACATCGCCCCTGATCACGGCATTGAACCATATGCTGCACTCACTTCCCATTACCACATCGCCCACAATAGTAGCGTTAGGCGCTATGAAACAATCTTCACCGAATTGGGGGTGCTTGCCGAGAACAGAAAGTATGGTTGCCATAAATTTTGAGATTTCAATGTTCAAATTTCTAATTTTAATCCCAGGAAAACTAATAAATGATGAGTGCAATCCTGAACAGACAGTTATTTCTGCGGCACATAGCACAAACTTCTCCTGCGCCGATTGGTATTGAAATGAAAAAAGCAGCAGGCATTCATTTGTGGGATGTACAAGGCAGGGAATATATTGACCTGATCTCCGGGTTCAGTGTTTGTAATATCGGACATAGTCACCCTGATGTGGTGAAAGCCGTGCAGGAGCAGGCAGCGGAATACATGCACCTGATTGTGTATGGAGAGTTCATTGAAGCGCCGCAGGTAGGCTATGCGAAACTGCTGGCTGATCATTTACCTGCCTCATTGAATTGCATATATTTTACAAACAGTGGCGCAGAAGCAACAGAAGGGGCCATGAAGCTGGCAAAACGGGTCACCAACCGTACCAGGATCATTGCTGCGAATAAGGCTTATCATGGTAGTACACAGGGCGCTTTAAGTGTAATGGGCGATGAATACTGGAGAAATGCATTCAGGCCCCTGTTACCCGGTATACTGCACCTGGATTATAATAGCCAGGACTTCATAGATGAAATTGACAACCAGACAGCTTGTGTGTTGCTGGAAACAGTCCAGGCCGAAAGCGGCATTTTGAAGCCCGATCCGGTATGGATACAGACTGTAAGAGAAAAATGCAGTGAACACGGCGTTCTCCTGGTACTGGACGAGATACAGGCTGGTTTTGGCAGAACAGGTACTTTATGGGCGTTTGAGCAATTTGGTGTAATACCGGATATTCTTTTACTGGGAAAGGCTTTGGGTGGTGGAATGCCATTGGGTGCATTCATTGCAGATCAGTCATTGATGCAGCAGCTGACGCATGACCCCGTATTGGGTCATATTACCACTTTTGGCGGGCATCCTGTATCCTGCGCAGCTGGGAAAGTTGCGATGGAAATTTTGCTAAAGGGTCATTACATGCAGGAAGTAACAAGAAAAGAAGCATTGTTAAAAGCGCGGCTGCAACATCCGGCCATTGTTCATGCACAAAGTGCGGGACTTTGGATGTCGCTTCAATTCAAAACACCTGAACTCAACCAGGCTATTGTACATGCCTGTGTCAGGAACGGTCTTATTACCGATTGGTTTGTATTTGCACCAGACAGACTGCGGATTGCACCGCCACTGATCATTACCGATGATGAGCTGGAAGAAGTATGCAATAGGTTGTTGTACAGCATTCAATCAGTAACCGGGTAATCAATCAACAATTACCCATCCTGCAAAACCTGCTGTAAAGTTTTTCGTAAATGGGAATAATGTTTTTGATATCGAAACGAAGGGCTTGCTGATAAGCTGCTTCTTTCATAGCTTTCAGTTTGGCCTCATCGCGTAAAAGGTCGATGGCAAAATGGCTCATGCTTCCTACATCCCCTACATTGGCCATGAAGCCTGTTTGTCCCTGGATATTGATCTCAGTAAGACCGCCTGCATTGGTACTGATCACTACTGCATGTGCAGCCATGGCTTCCAGGGCAGCAAGACCGAAACTTTCGTATTCGGAAGGCAGGATGAATACATCACTTATGGCTAATATATCTTCCATCTGTTCCTGTTTGCCCAGGAAGCGAACATCTTCTTCAATACCCAGTTCGCGTGTTAATTCTTCAGTAGCAGGCCGCTCCGGACCATCACCCACCATCAATAACTTGGCAGGCATTTCTTTGCGTACCGCAGCAAATACTTTTACCACATCGTTTACCCGTTTTACTTTACGGAAGTTGGATGCATGGATCAATATTTTTTCACCATTTGGCGCTATCACTTTCCGAAAAGCATCAATAGGTTTCTTATTGAAACGGGTTACATCCACAAAGTTGTGGATCACTTCTATTTCCCGTTGAATATTGAAATAGTTATAGGTTTCATCCCTCAGGTTCTGTGATACAGCAGTTATCGCATCGCTTTCATTGATGGAGAAAGTAACCACAGGTTCGTATGTTTTATCTTTTCCAACAAGGGTAATATCAGTACCATGCAGCGTAGTGATCACCGGCACATTGCGACGCCCCTTTTGTTTCACGATCTGCTTAGCCATATAAGCAGCCGAAGCATGTGGAATGGCATAATGTACATGCAACAGATCGAGATCGTAATTCAGTATCACATCTACCATGGTACTGGCCAGCGCCACTTCATAAGGCGGGTAGTCGAACAATGGATAAGTGGGAACCCTTACTTCATGGTAAAAAATATTGGCATTGAATACATTCAGTCGAACGGGTTGCTGATAAGTGATGAAATGCACCTGGTGGCCTTCATCGGCCAGCGCTTTTCCTAACTCCGTGGCCAATACACCGCTTCCGCCGAAAGTGGGATAACAAACGATGCCTATGCGCATATGAATATTTTATGATCCTGAACGGTAAATTGAATGCAAGTAACGATTATTTTTTGAGTTGCCAGTTGTTAGATGGGGAAACAAAATTATTTCTGACAACTGATAACTAACAACTATCAACTAACTTTATTGTATGAAAAAAATAACTTATTTACTACTGCTCTGCCCATTATTATCTATGGCGCAAACAGACGAAGATGCTGTCATGATCAGGCGCATCTCCGATGAAATATTAACGAATGGGAAAGCTTACGACCTGCTTCATCAACTGACCAAACAGATCGGCGGAAGACTGGCCGGATCGCCCCAGTTTGCCAAAGCTGTTCAATGGGGTAAAACCGTTATGGAACAAAATGGTGGCGATCATGTGTACCTGCAGGAATGTATGGTGCCGCATTGGGTGAGGGGTGGAAAAGACCTGGCTTCAATTGTATCGGTTGACAAAAAAGAGATCAGTCGCAAGCTTGATGTAACAGCATTGGGTAATTCATCAGGCAATGGAAAAGCCCTGGCGGCTGAACTGATGGTGGTGGCTGATTTTACAGAGCTGGAACGCAGGAAAGATGAGGCCAAAGGGAAGATCGTATATTACAATTATGCGTTCAATCCGACAAATGTGCAAACTTTTCTTTCTTATGGCGATGCGGGCATTTATCGCAGATCAGGCGCCAGTCGCGCTGCCAAATACGGCGCTGTGGGTGTGATGATTCGTTCCCTCACCTCTTCTGTAGCCAATGACCCGCATACAGGTGCCATGGTGTATAACGATTCTTTTCCTAAAATACCGGCTGTGGCAGTCGGACCAAGAGATGCAGATTATCTCTGGGAACTGGGCAGAAAATCTTCCCTGAAAGTGAGCATGACCACGAGCGGACATTTCCTGCCCGATACCATTGGCCATAATGTAATTGCTGAATGGACAGGATCGGAGTATCCCGACCAGTTCATCACCATCGGTGGGCACCTCGACAGTTGGGATGTGAATGAAGGGGCGCATGACGACGGCGCCGGAGTGGTTCATACCATTGAGGTCATGCGCGCACTTAAGGCACTTGGTTATCGGCCTAAACACAGCATCCGTTTTGTACTGTTTGCCAATGAAGAAAACGGTTTGAGAGGGGGCATCAAATATGCAGCAGAAGCGAAAGCCAAAGGAGAAAAACATGTGTTCGCACTGGAAAGCGATGCCGGCGGATTTACTCCGCGTGGATTCAATATTGCTGCCAGCAAAGAACAACTGGGCAAATTACGCAGTTGGATACCGTTACTGGCTCCTTATGGAACAAGTTATATCCTGGAAGATGGAGGTGGGGCCGATATTGGTCCGCTTAACCGGACTTTCAGCACTCCTTATGGAGAGCTTTCCCCCGATTCGCAACGTTATTTTGATTATCACCATGCGAGGAGTGATGTTTTTGAGAATGTGAATAAAAGAGAACTGCTGCTGGGAGCAGTAAATATGGCCGGGTTGATTTATCTTGTAGACAAATACGGATTATAATATGAAAAAGGGAAAAATACTGCGCAACGCCATTATTATTGCCATACTGGTGCTGGGTTGCTTTATTTATTTCCGTTATTATTATGTATTTGCCACCGGAACCAAAGCGGGGCAATTGAACACTTTCCAGTATAAAGGGATTCTGTTCAAAACCTATGAAGGAAACATCATCCAAAGCGGTTTCCGGGCTAACGTGCAAAGCAATGAATTTGATTTCAGTGTTACCAACCAGCAGGTGGCCGATATATTACTGCGTAGCTCGGGCAGGGATGTGGAACTGCATTACAAACGGTATTTCGGCAGCCTGCCCTGGCGCGGTATGCAAAAATATATTGTAGACAGTGTGTACGAAGTGCGTGGAGTGGCCGGAGAAACCATCATCAAACCTAAATGATTAAATCAGAAATCAGAAATAATACATAATATAAATCAGGAAGCATGAAGCAGGAACAATGCAAGGCGTTTATGTATGTCGGGCTGTTCCTGCTTCCATTTTTTTACAGTTCTTGTCCGTATACTTTCGGCAGGCGAGGTGATATCCACAGCAATGCAAAGCCTGGTCTCTTCCCTGCACACCTGCAGGATATCTTTGATCATGGCATTGTTGCGATAGGGGGTTTCAATAAAGAGCTGCGTGCAATTCCTGCGATGGGAATCTGATTCCAATTCCCTGATTTTTTTCTTTCTTTCTGTGGTATCTATAGGGAGGTATCCGTGAAACTGGAAACACTGTCCGTTCATGCCGCTGGCCATCAGTGCCAGTAAAATAGAGCTGGGTCCCACCAGGGGTTTTATTTCCAGGTTATTCAGTTGGGCAGTTTCTACCAGTAACTGACCCGGATCGGCAATACCCGGGCAACCGGCTTCACTGATGATACCGATATTTTTCCCTTCCAGTAACAGCAGCAGGAATTGTCGTTTTACTTCTTCTTCTGCTTTATGAATGGCAAACCATTGGTAATTGTCGATAACCATTTCCCGCCATATTTTTTTCAGGAAACGCCTGGCTGTTTTTTCATTCTCCACAAAGAATACCTGGCACTGTTGAACAGCGTCCAACAGGTATGGAGGAAGGGTTTCAAAAGCATCTTCGTATAATACGGTGGGAATCAAATAAACTTTACCTGGGTTCATTCGCCTGTTCCTTTAAGGGGTAAATGCTGAGCGTAGCGGCCACCACTGCATACGCGGGAGCCAGGATCCATCCTACAAATGGTAAAAGGTGCATCATATAAAATACAACGCCATTACCTATGGCCAGCCCCCTGTGGTGGCCAATATAATAGATGCTTTCTGCGGCAGTCTTTTTATGACGTTCCATGCTGTAATCGAGCATGGAAAATCCGTAATAATAACATTCTACGAGTACAGCCAGGATTGGCGTAAGCCAGCCAACCAGTGGAAGCAAGCTGAGAAAAAGGATGGATAACATGTACACTGTCTGCCAGAGGCTGTTTCGCGCGGCAATGCGTATGCCACGGATAATATCCTTTGCCATCTGCTTCAGGCTGAAAGGAAATTCTTTCTCCTCAATAATGGCTTCGGTTTTTTCGCTTAGGTAAGCAAAAAGAGGAGAACCTACGATGAGGAAAAAATATTTGAACAGGGAAAAATAGAGTAAGAGCAATAGTAACCAAAGGAGGAAGGTACCCATGGTAAAGAGAAAACCCAGGAATCCGTTGTTGAGTTTGTCAAGCCAGTTCTTCAAACCGGTTTTCAAAGCCATCCATTCAATGAAATTGCCGGAGGTATGGCTGAAAAAATACATGCCAAGCAGGAACAGTATGGTATAAAGAATACCGGGGATAAGTATCCATTTCCACAGTTTGTGTTTTTTGATGAACTGGTGCGCCTGTGCATAAGCCTGTATGGCAATGATCATTTCTTTGAGCAACGGGGGGTATTTTAGCAGGTCTAAGTTAAGGTATTCGTAAGTTTATATACCATGAAAACTATAACGTTCAAACAGGCTTCAAAATTGCCTGTGGATTTTTACAGGCAGAAAAATGTACTTGCCATTGCCAGAGCGCTGGTTGGCAAAATTCTTGTCACACATATCGACGGGAAACTAACAGCAGGACGGATTGTGGAAACGGAAGCTTACAATGGGGTGACTGACAGGGCCTCTCATGCATGGAACGGGCGCAGGACCGGCAGGACGGAAATAATGTATGCGGCAGGCGGACTGGCCTATGTTTATCTCTGCTATGGCATACACCATCTTTTCAATATTGTTACCAATGTGAAGGATGTGCCCCATGCAGTGCTGATAAGGGCTGTAGAACCCATGGCAGGTCTTGAAACCATGTTGCTGCGCACAGGCAAATTGAAAGCCGATCATTCCATTACCCGGGGACCGGGTAATGTAGCCAGGGCATTCGGACTAAACACGGTGCATACAGGAACCAGTTTAACGGGTAAAGAATTGTATGTGGCGGAAGATGGGATGGTTATCGGACGGTCTGCAATAACAGCTACTCCCAGGATTGGGGTTGATTATGCAGGCGATGACGCGTTATTGCCCTACAGGTTTATCCTGAAATACAATCCTTATGTAAGTAAAGTACCGAAAAAGAAAGTACCGGTTAAAACTTCGGACAAATAATGGGCCTGTCTGTTGAAGGCCTGAGAGTATAGATAAGTGATAATTCGATGCCACCCCTGTTCTGCGAAGCGGTTTTGAGTGAAGAACTGTTGTAATCATAGGTAATACCTACCCTGAAGTTATTGAATTCCAATCCGAGGTAGGGGATGATGGCATCGTTCAAACGCATCCAGGCGCCCGCATAAAAACTGGCGGGTTTGGAATCATCGGGATTGGCATTGAATTGCATAGCGCCGCCCAGCATGGTTTCTGTGGCTCCTGCCTGAAACATCTGTAAAGCGCTTAAGTGTAAACTTGTGGTGGCTCCAACCGGGAAGAAGCCGCCTGCATGTATGGTAGTGCGGGGATAAAGTACGTAATTGGCTCCCGTAAAATCCTGTTTAGGTCTGTTGATATGATACATGCTGATACCGAAGTAAAAATTATTCCTTTCATTGGTACTGCCATTATACAATACACCTGCATTGACATCCAGGTAACTTGATTTCAAAGTACCGGTATTGAATACTTCTGATGTCACACCGGTAAAGCCCGCATTCGTTAACTGGTCTTCAAATTTGAGATTATTGGTGTTGATGAGCATATTGGCATAGGTTACCTGGAACCCTGCTCCCAGTTGGTGAAAACCGTCTTCGTCAAGGCCCTTGTGATAGGCTGTTGAGAAAGAAGCATAATTGAATTTTACTGCACCATTGGCACTGTTGTCGTTATAGCCGGAAATTCCCAGCCCCCAGGTATCATTATTGGCAATGTTGTTTTGTAAAATGGGAAAATCGACAGACAATGCTGCTGTTGTATAAGCATTATTGATGGTAGGCCATTGGTTGCGGTAATTGCCTGCTACCCGTAATATGCCGGAAAATTTTCCCGTGAAAGCCGGATTAAGGGTGAGGGGTGAAGAAAAGAACTGGGAAAAATGGGGGTCTTGCGCCGATACCATTTGTAACAGCAACAGGGCATGCAACAAGCAGGTTAATTTGGATAAAATTCGGGTCACATATCGAATTTACGCTAATAAACATATATGGGTTGCTCGCAGGGCAGAAGAATTGTGACGGGCTTAACATTCGGAAAAAGCCTGATTTCTATGTGTTCATACCTGATTTGATGTGTTGATTTTTACATTAAATCAGACACTGGCAGTGATAAACACATCAAACATTACATCTGGGTTTTACTACCAAACGCCAGGTCTCCTGCATCGCCCAATCCGGGTACAATATACCCTTTGGCCGTCAGCTCATCATCGATATCACCGCACCATATTTTAACGGCTTCGCCGCATTCACGGCGAACGAATTCAATACCTACCGTGCAGGCGATGGCCACTACAATATGAATGGCTCTTGGAGAGCCTTCGTTTTTCAGGTATTCTACAGTTTTTACAAGAGAAGCGCCGGTAGCCAGCATAGGGTCGCTGATGATAAGGATGCGATCTTCCAGTGAAGGGCTGCTCATGTATTCGAGACTGATCTCGAAAGAGCCGTCGCGATGGTGTTTTCTATAGGCAGAAACAAAAGCATTATCGGCTTTGTCAAAATAATTCAGCATGCCATTGTGCAATGGCAGGCCCGCACGAAGGATGGTGGCCAGTACAGGCTGCTGTTCCAGTACCCTGCTTTCATGTGAACCAAGAGGAGTAGGTATTTCCACGATCTTCCAGGGTAATTCCTTACTGATCTCATAAGCAGCCACTTCACCAATGCGTTCCAGGTTACGACGAAAACGCATTCGATCGCTCTGTACGTTAATGTCTCTCAGTTCAGACACCCAGTTGCTGATGAGGCTGTGCTGTTGACTCAGGTTGATAATCATGCGACAAAACTAAGAAAGGAAAATGAATCATGACCGTAATTCCCTGATCAGCAATTTTGCACAGTTCCTGAAAAACTCTTCAAGCCTGTCAGAAGAAACGAACTCATAAGGCTTTACAATCCTGCTCGAAGTATTGGCATTGTACAATCCTCCGTTACGCTCTATGTTGTAAACACATCCATTTGTGCAGGGAGTGAAATGAAAGGTATAAGATCCCATGAGATCATTTTCCTTTACTTTGATGAGTTTGAATTCCACTTTCTGTCCGGTGATGGTCATCGATCCGTCGGTCATTTTTTGTTTACCCCTATTATTTACATAAGTATTGGTGTAATACTTTTCATCATCTGAAGCTACCAGTTCAAGGATGAGGTCTGTATCGGTCAGTTCTTTGATTTTTGAATAATCGGTAGACAAATTCTGGTCCAGCACTTTTTGATAGAGTGCCCTGTCCCTCACTACGAAATCAGCTTTTGCCAGTTCTTTTTCAATCGTATTGTATATCTGGCTTTTCGAATAACGATTTTCTTCAAGCAGCCTGTCTACCTGTTGGGGTACGCGCAATACAATGGTAGGCGTTTTGGTTTGTCGCAAATAAGCGAGCAGAGTAGGTTTGGTAAAAATCTCCTCCCTTTTTTGAGTAAGCGTTACCGTTCCACGTTCTGTGACGATTTTAGCCGGACCTGCACTGGCTGCAGCCATGATAATGAAAATAATTATGATCAGCAGTTCGGGTAATGCCGCAGTCATTTTAGGTTTCATGGGTCTTTTTCTTTCTAAAGTATACATAATAATTCAGAAAGAAAAGGACGGAATACCAAAAAATGTCAAGCCAGTCAAAGGTCCCCGGAATGAGATGAATGTATTGCAGGGCCTCAGTCACAAACGGAAGGGCAAAAAGAAAATAATATCCCGTTTTTGTATGTTTTATTTTATTAATATCATAAACGACGTGAACAGTCCATAACAAAGCCTGGTACCAGAACAGGTCTGATAAATGATACCTGACAAAAGCAGTGTCAGGAAAGATACGCCGCACCCAAAACAGTTTCGCTTGCAGCGTTTGAATGTGGGGCTTTGTAAACAGTATTTGGATGAAATAACTGGAGGGCTTGTACATGATATAGATGGCGGCACCTGCCAATAAACACAGGAAAGCCAAAAAAAGATATATCCACCCTTTCATGATTGTATGTTCAGTTGATCAGTGTAAAATCATCGCCGTTGAACAAGCCCCTGTCACTCAGTTTCAGGTGTGGTATCACCAACAGCGCCATAAAACTGAGTGTCATGAAAGGAGCTGCCAATGCAGATCCCAGTGATTTTGCCATGGCATCAATGTCGGTGTAGGCGGCTGCCACAGAATAGCCATCCGCATTGCTCATAAGTCCTGCTACCGGTAAGCCCAGCACTTTTGCTTTGCTGGCATTTACACAACTCACACCGCCTTTTTCAGCGACCACCAGGTTAATGGCTTTTACCAGGCTTTCGTCGTCAGCACCCACTGCCACTATATTGTGACTGTCGTGCGCTACGGTAGATGCAATGGCTCCTGCCTTAAAGTTGAAATTTTTGATGAAACATTTGGCAACAGGGGCTGTATGATAACGGTTCACCACCACCATTTTCAATACATCGCTGGCTGTATCGCTTACCCATTCATTGTTTTCCAGTTTTCCTTTCAACAGGAGTTTATTGGTGATCAGTTGTCCGTCCAGTGCCTCTATCACGGGTATCAGCCCGTTTACAGCAGGATATGCATCCTTGCTGATACGCATATCTTCCGGGGTTACCGGCCCGCGGTTGAACTGGTTGATGGTATCCGAAGGAACAGATGAAATGAGTGAACGACCGTCTTCAGCCACCAGCTGCCCTTTGATATAGGTACGATGAATGTTGAATTGTTCCAGGTCGTTGATCACAATGAAGTCGGCATCATCACCCTCCCGCAGCAGTCCCACCGGCAGGTCATAATGCAATACAGGATTCACGCAGGCGGCCCGTAATACTTTGAACACATCGATGCCTTTGGCAATAGCCCTTGCGCAGAGCTGGTTGATATGACCTTCTATGAGACTGTCGGGATGTTTGTCGTCGCTGCAGAACATGATCATGCCGGGATGATCTTCCAGCAGGTCAATCAGTGCTTCGAAATTCTTGGCGGCGCTGCCTTCCCGGATGATGATCTTCATACCATGGATGAGTTTATCGAGCGCTTCCTCCAGGGTAAAACATTCGTGATCGGTAGAGATGCCCGCTTCAATGTATTGCCGGGCTTCTTCACCACGCAAGCCTGGTGCATGCCCGTCTACCGGTTTCCCGGCTGTATGAGCAGCGGCGATTTTTTTCATTACTTCCGGATCTTTATGCAATACACCAGGAAAGTTCATCATCTCGCTCAGGTATCGGATCTCTTCCCGGTTTATCAGCTGCTTCACTTCATCACTGTTGATAGATGCCCCCGCTGTTTCAAAAGCAGTAGCCGGTACGCAGCTGGGTGCGCCGAAATTGAATTTAAAAGGAACCAGTTTCCCATTTTCAATCATGTATTCCACTCCTTCCATACCACATACATTGGCAATTTCATGTGGATCGCTAACGGTGGCCACGGTTCCATGTACTACAGCCAGCCGGGCAAATTCGGAAGGGATCAGCATACTGCTCTCAATATGTACATGACTGTCTATGAAACCCGGAAGTATATAACGCGCTACCACCTGATCAACAGGCTTAACGGAGCTGATGATACCATTTTCAACAATGATCTCTGCGGGGTAGATGGATTTTTTCCATACATCTACCAGGTTGCCGGTTAACCGGAACGAAGAAGAGCCTGTCATTTGAGCCTTGTATTAATGCGGTGTAAAATAAAACTATTCTCAGAGACTGAACCAATAATTGAGTTTGAACACCAGCGCTCTGTTCTTATTCCTGAACAAAGGATCAGTATAATAATTATCGGTATATACAAGAAAGAAATCACTCATAGGCCTGAAGCGGTATTGAAAACGACTGTTGACGTTAAAATTGTTCCGCTGTGTATTGTATTGGATGAAAGTAGTCCAGAAAAGAGAAGTAGAAAAGTTGATTTCTATTTTGGGAGCGATCAGGAACAGTTCTGTTGAGCCATAGCTGCCCGGGAATGAGAGTTTGTCGTATTCTGCACGCAGATCTACGTTCAGGTGCGGCTGTCTGCGCCAGGTGATGCCGCCGATGAAACTTTGATAAGATCCATTGTAAAACCCTCCGCCACCAACAGTAGCATAATAACTTAATGGTTTCCTGAAGTCCGACTGGTAGCCGAACGTACCGTTACTGTATCGGTAAGTGTCAGTAGGCAAAGGCGTTTGGCCGGTAAAGGAAGCGGGGAACAGTAAATGGACTTCATAATTGTTCAGCGTAACAAATAATTGTGCGGTGTTCCAGTACATCAGGTTCAGTCCTAATGAATGGTTACGTTCATTCAGAGAATTATTGGGATTGAACACAAAAGAATTAGTGAACTGAAACTGCCAGCTGCTTACCTTGGTTTTTGTAGGCCTGATGCGGTAACTGATCTCATTGAATACCTGTTTATATCCCATGCGGATAATAGTATCTTTTGCCGCATCGTGGTTTTCGATCCTTTCAGTATACCCCATGTCGGTATAGAAATTAGTGCCGATATTATTCATGTCGATCATGGCGCTGAAATTACGGCCGTTGTAACTTCCTCCCAGGTCGATAAATTTATTATCTGTACTGATGCCGGGTTTAAAAGATTGGTGATAGCCGGCCCATCCGTTCCAGGTGCCTTTGAGGTTAGTGAAATTGAACTCTCCACCCAGGTTTCGTCCATAAGCGGCAAGCGGATCTGTTTTTTTAGCTGAATCAGAAAGAAAACCTTGCCTGTTTAAAAAATAGATATTCAAAGTGGAGCGCTTTAATACAGATTGGTTAATGGTAGCGGCAGTATAATTTTCCGGAGAATAATCTGCTTTGCTGCCTGTTTGCATATTGAATAAACCAATACGTGTAGATTTCGACACATTGCCCGTGAGACGTGCACCCAGCAATATGGGTATTTTATTGCCGTTCTTGTCCAGTCCAATGCTGCGCGAATAGAAAGGACGTACCTGTGGTATCCCATAAGAAGAAAAAAGACTGGCATTCTCCAGGAAAAAAGTTCTTTTCTCGGGCAGGAATATATTGAAACGTGTGAGGTTGGTGACCTGCTTGTCTACTTCGATCTGGGAAAAATCGGGGTTTACAGTCATATCCAGGTTCAATGAAGACGATAAAGCCAGTTTCCCGTCAAATCCCGCATTGCCGGTAGCTTCCCAGGGTTTGCCATTGGACTTGTCTTCGTTCACACCACCCGTGAGGTAAGGGATCAGCACGGTATTACTGCCTGGTTTGGGTGGTGGCTCGGGCCAGATGAGGGCGCCGGTATATCCGAGGTCATAAGTACGGAAATTGACGGGCACATGCGTCCACATACTGTATTCATTGGTCTTGGTATCCACCCGTAGAAAATTAATTCCCCATATGAGTTTATCAGCTGTGTAGCGCAGGGTCTTGAAAGGGATGGCCATCTCGGCAGTCCATTTGTCGGCATAACGTTTGGTTGCGGAATACCATTTGTTGTCCCAGCTGAAAGTAATGCGCTCCCCCGTGCCACTGATCTGGTCTTCCGATTGCGCATTGAAAGCGTTGACAACAAAGAAAAAACCATTGGTACGTTTGTTCACGGGATCCAGGATAAGTGCCACACAGTCGTTTCCGTCGTGGCCCACATCTCTTTTCAGGCTTTGAATGAAGACTTTTCCGCTATCGTAGACGGTGAAAGCCACATACAGGAATTTATCATCGTATGCGATCCTGGCTTCAGTTTTTGTAATGGCTTTGCCTTCATCGTTGGGAAACTTTTTCCAGAATGAGCTGAGCGGCGGTGTTGTGCGCCAGATAGATTCATCGAGTTCCCCATCAATTTTAACAGGTTCTGCTGTACGGGTGATGTGTACCTGGTAATCCTTCTGGAAGGTTTCGCCATCTCTCTGCTGACCATGGGCACTCAGGCAAAACAATATGAATAATGAACACAAGGTAACCGATGATCTCATGTGAGTAGTTGTGCAGAATTTAGATAATAATAGACCATAATAGTAGCATATATTATCCGTACCACAATTGTTAAAGCAATCTGACCGCTCTTATGTGGTGATGAACGGCAACAGTGGGGTTTGGAAGGATATCATTCACCCAGAAGGTCGGGTCTTTTTTCTTTTGTGCGTTGCAACGATTGTTCATATCTCCACTCTTCTACTTTTTTAGGATCGCCCTGCAATAGGATATCCGGCACTTTCCATCCCCGGAAATCGGCAGGCCTGGTATAGACCGGTGGAGCCAGGAGGTTATCCTGGAAAGAATCGGTAAGTGCGGAAGTTTCATCATTCAATACACCCGGGAGCAATCGGCCTACTGCATCTACGATTACAGCAGCTGCCAGCTCGCCTCCGCTGAGTACATAATCGCCAATAGATATTTCCCTGGTAACATACTGTTGCCTTATGCGTTCGTCGATACCTTTATAATGGCCGCAAATGATGAGAAGATTTTCTTTTAATGACAACTGGTTGGCTGTTTTCTGGGAAAACCGTTCCCCGTCGGGTGTCATATAAATGATATCGTCATAGGGGGCCGCTGCCTGCAATTCATCGATGGCATTAGCCAGTGGTTCGCACATCATCACCATTCCTGCCCCCCCGCCATACTGGTAATCGTCAACCATACCGTACTTGTTCACAGCCCATTTTCGCAAGTGATGCACGCGCACTTCCAGCAATCCCTTTTCCTGGGCACGCTTCATGATGCTGTGCGAAAAGGGACTTTCCAGCAATTCCGGCAAAACGGTAAGGATGTCGATTTTCATACTGCAAACATATTAATTAACCGGTAATAGTACCTTTGGCCCCCGATTGCCTGCCTGTGCTATCTCATTACCAGTAAATAAGATTGTATTCGATGAAGAAAGCTTTTTTGTTTGACATGAACGGAACCATGGTGGACGATATGCAATACCACGTCATTGCCTGGCATCAAATCGTAAATGAACTGGGCGCCAACCTGAGCCTGGAAGAAATGAAACGGGAATGCTACGGAAAGAATGAAGAGCTGCTGGAACGGATATTCCCGGGAAGATTTACCATTGAAGAGAAGAATATCATGAGTCTTGCCAAAGAGCAGACTTACCAACAAACGTATAAACCCCATTTACAATTATTACCCGGACTGGCTGTTTTCATCGAAAAAGCAAAGAGAGCAGGGGTCAAAATGGGCATTGGATCGGCTGCCATTACGTATAACATCGATTTCGTACTGGACGGATTGGGCATACGTCATTACTTCGATGCCATCGTGAGTGCAGACGATGTACAGATCAGCAAGCCCGATCCGGAAACCTTTACCAAATGTGCCGATCAACTGGAGATTGCTTATGGCGACTGCCTGGTTTTTGAAGACGCTACCAAAGGCGTGGAGGCTGCCGAAAGGGCCGGCATGGAATCGGTGGTAATTACCAGTTTCCATGAGCCGGAAGACTTCGACCACCTGCCGGGAATATTGTTTTTTGCGAAAGATTATGAAGACAGCCAACTGGAAGCGCTTTTCAGCAAATAAAAACAAGGGCATCGGCGATGCTTTTTTTATGGAAAAATAAAGGTAAAAAATACACTTATTAGAAAAAGAGTGTACTTTGTGGATCATTTAATTGATCACAAATGCCGGTCCATTCGTATGTAATAGGGGTTGATTTCGGAACGGATTCCGTTCGCTCCGTGATCATTGATGCGGCTGATGGAACCGAGGTGGCCGCTGCTTTGTTTTATTATCCGCGCTGGAGAGATGGCCTGTATTGCAATCCTGAAGAGAACAGGTTCAGGCAGCATCCTTTGGATTACCTGGAGGGTTTGGAATATACGGTTCGCGAATGCCTGAAACAGGCAGGTACTGCAATAGCTGGTGCTATAAAAAGTATTTCTGTAGATACTACCGGATCTACACCGGTAGCCGTTGATCATCACGGTACTCCCCTGGCATTGTTGCCCGGCTTTGAAGAGAACCCCAATGCCATGTTTGTATTGTGGAAAGACCATACGGCCACACTCGAAGCATCACAGATCAATACACATGCAGCGTCTTGTCCGGTCAATTACCTGCAATTTGTAGGAGGCATTTATAGCAGTGAATGGTTCTGGGCCAAACTACTGCATGTGTTGCGCTCAGATGAAGCCGTCAGGCAGCATTGTTACTCCTGGGTGGAACATTGCGACTGGATACCATTTGTCCTTACCGGAGGCAATGATATCCATTTGCTGAAACGGGGTGTATGCGCTGCCGGCCATAAATCCTTATGGGCAGCCGAATTTGGCGGATTGCCACCCAACGACTTTTTTTCTTCTTTGGATCCATTGCTGGATGGGTTTATTTTCCGGCTGTTCAACGGAACCTATACGGCCGCTGAACCGGCTGGTTACCTGGACCGTTACTGGGCGGAAAAATGGGGACTTTCAGCAAAAGTGATCGTAGGCATTGGTGCATTCGATTGTCATATGGGAGCGGTAGGCGGACAGATCGAGCCTTATTACCTGAGCAAGGTAATGGGAACCTCAACCTGCGATATGCTGGTTGCGCCGGCAGGTGAAATGAAGGGGAAATGGATCAGGGGTATTTGCGGACAAGTACCGGGTTCCATCATACCGGGAATGATAGGGATGGAGGCAGGGCAATCGGCTTTCGGCGATGCATATGCCTGGTACAGAACATTGCTCTCCTGGCCATTGCAACAATTGCATGCTTCTTCACTGATCGATGCTGCCACAGCAACGGCATTGCGAAATGAGATCAGTGATCGTATGATCGTTAACCTGTCGAGAGAGGCAGCTACACTGCCATTGGATGAAACAGACGAGTTGGCGATTGACTGGCTCAATGGAAGAAGAACACCTGACGCGAATCAACTGCTCACTGCAGCCGTCAGTAACCTGAACCTGGGTACAGGAGCACCGCAGCTGTTCAAAGCAGTGGTGGAAGGAACCTGCTTTGGCGCCAAAGCCATTGCTGACCGGTTTATAGACGAAGGTATTCCTGTGAAAGGGTTGATTGGCTTGGGAGGTGTAGCCAAAAAATCACCTTATATCATGCAGGTAATGGCAGATGTAATGAATATGCCCATCCGCATTCATAAAACCGAACAAACCTGTGCCATTGGCGCAGCTATGTTTGCCGCTACTGCCGCAGGTTTGTACGAAAAGGTGGAAGATGCCATGCATGCCATGGGGCAGGGATTTGATACAGTGTATGTACCCGATCCGCTGAGAAGCCGTGTATATGCAAAACGATATAGCCAATACAAACAATTGGGTGCTTATATAGAAGGAAGCTATAACTGAATGAAACAGTCATGAAATACGCACATATTCAGGAAGCAGCTTATGAAGCCAATATGCAACTGCCCAAACTGGGACTGGTATTGTTCACGTTTGGCAATGTAAGCGCGGTGGACAGGAGCCTGGCTGTGTTTGCCATCAAACCGAGCGGCTTGCCTTATGAGGCGTTGTCGCCCGATAAAATGGTGGTTGTAGATTTTGATGCAAAAGTGGTTGCAGGGAACCTTCGGCCTTCATCAGACACCAAAACCCATGCAGTGCTGTATAAACATTGGGACGACATCAGTGGCATTGCTCATACCCATTCTACTTATGCTACTGCCTGGGCGCAAAGCCTTCGTGATATACCCATTTACGGCACTACCCATGCCGATCATACCACAGCCAATATCCCATGTGCCCCGCCAATGAGCGATGAAATGATCAATGGAGACTATGAATACGAGACGGGTTTCCAGATCATGCATTGCTTGCAGGAGCGAAACCTGGATTACCAGGATATGGAAATGATACTGTTGGGAAATCATGCCCCTTTTACCTGGGGCAAAACAGCCGATAAAGCAGTGTATAACAGTGCAGTGCTGGAAAATATTGCACAAATGGCATACCTGACAGAGCAGATCAGGAACGATGCGCCAGGGCTGAAAGAAGCACTGATCAAAAAACATTTTGAAAGAAAACACGGACCGGATAGTTATTACGGACAATAAAATCTACAACCATGAAATCGCTCTTCTTATCATGCTGTATGCTTTCATCGGTCGCCGTAACGGCACAGTTGAAAGATTATCCTATCCAGGCGGTTGATTTTACGCAGGTCAAATTAAACGACCGGTTCTGGCTGCCCAGGATTGAAACCAACAGAATAGTGACCATTCCTGCTTCTTTTGCACGTTGCGAAAACACAGGACGCGTCAATAATTTTGTAATGGCCGCGCAAAAAAAAGGCAAATTCTGTACGCGCTACCCTTTTGATGATACAGATGTGTATAAAACCATTGAAGGTGCTTCTTTTTCACTGGCTGTTCATCCTGATATAAAGCTGGATGCTTATATCGATTCATTGATTCACATCATACAACAGGCCCAGGAACCGGATGGGTATTTATATACGGCCCGTACCATCAATCCGGCGGCAGTGGGCAATTGGGTGGGTAAAGAAAGATGGGAGAAAGAGCGGGAGTTGAGTCATGAATTGTACAATGCAGGTCATTTATATGAAGCAGCAGCGGCACATTATACCGCTACTAAAAAAAGGAACCTGCTGGACATTGCTTTAAAAAATGCCGACCTGGTTTGCGCTGTTTTCGGACCCGATAAAAAACATGTGGCACCTGGTCATGAAGTTGTGGAAATGGGACTGGTAAAATTGTATCGCATCACAGGTAAACAGGCATACCTGAACACCGCGAAATTTTTCATAGAGGAAAGGGGGCATTATAAAGGTTATGATACCAAAAGCACAGACCCTTGGAAGAATGGCGCTTACTGGCAGGATGATAAACCGATTGTGCAGCAGGAAGAAGCCGAAGGGCATGCCGTACGGGCCGGATATCTTTATTCGGCAGTTGCAGATGTGGCGGCACTGACCAATGATACTGCTTTGCTGCATGCCATTGACCGGATATGGAACAATGTGACGAGCAAAAAAATGTATGTGCAGGGAAGCATCGGTTCAAACGGTGATGGGGAACGATTTGGAAATAATTACGAATTACCCAACGCTACTGCTTATAATGAAACCTGCGCAGCTATTGCCAATGTATTCTGGAACCATCGCATGTTCCTGTTGCATGGCGAAGCGAAATACATGGACATATTGGAAAAGACCTTGTATAACGGGCTGATATCAGGTATTGGCCTCGACGGGAAATCTTTTTTTTACACCAACGCTTTACAGGTAAAAGGACATGGTAACCCGGATGGGCTTGAAGTGGAAAGGTCGGGCTGGTTCGAGTGCTCCTGTTGTCCTACCAATCTCGTGAGACTGATCCCTTCTATCCCGGGTTATATTTATGCACAACAGGATAATAAGTTATTCATCAACCTGTTCATCAGTGGCAACGCCAGCCTAAATATTGGGCACACACCTGTGCAGATAATACAGCAGAACAATTATCCCTGGGAGGGTGCACTGTCATTCACCATACAACCTCAAAAACCCGTTGATGGCAACATACTGATACGCATACCCGGATGGGCAAGGAACCAGGCCATACCTTCCGATCTGTATCGTTTTCAGGGATCCGATACCGGCAAGGTAGTGATTAAAATAAACGGAGAACCCATTGATTATGCCTTGGAGAATGGATATGCTTCCATCAGCAGGAAATGGAAAAAAGGAGATGTAATTATGGTTGACCTTCCCATGGAAGTGAAGAGAATAACAGCAGACCGAAAGCTCAAAGACGATATAGACAGGATTGCTTTGCAGCGTGGCCCGCTGATCTACTGCGCGGAATGGGCAGATAATGAAGGAAAGACAGATAATATTCTCCTTGTTCATGGTACCAATTTATCAACAGTCTTTATGCCTGATATATTGAACGGCATTACTGTGCTGAAAGGAATGACTTCCAAAATAATCATTGAAAATGCCCAAAAAGTGTCAACAGTAAATAAACCCTTTGTGGCCATTCCTTATTATGCCTGGGCCAACCGGGGAAAGGGGGAAATGACAGTTTGGTTTCCTGAAAAACTCAACTATTTATCGATCAACTGATGTACAAATAGACAGTAATGACAAATTTGAAAGAACTGGAAGTCTGGTTTGCAACAGGAAGTCAGCATTTATACGGAGAAATTGCTCTTCAGCAAGTAGCAGGCCATTCAAAAGAGATTGCCCTGTCATTGCATACTGCTGCGTCTATGCCTGTATCCATTGTTTTTAAACCTGTATTAACCACAACAGAAGAAATTTACGCACTTTGTGCAGAAGCAAATCAATCTGAAAAATGCATTGGCATTATTGCCTGGATGCATACTTTTTCACCCGCTAAAATGTGGATCAACGGGTTGAAGATATTACATAAACCATTGCTGCACCTGCATACCCAATTCAACCGGGAGATTCCCTGGAATGAGATTGACATGGATTTCATGAACCTGAACCAGTCAGCACACGGCGATCGTGAATTTGGTTTCATCATGAGCCGTATGCGTTTGTACAGAAAAGTTGTAGCAGGGCATTGGCAGGATGTGCATGTGATAGCGAAGATCAATGCCTGGACAAGGGCTGCAACAGGCTGGCACGACTGGCAGGGAGCAAGGTTTGTTCGTTTTGGTGATAATATGCGTTATGTGGCGGTTACAGAAGGTGATAAAGTAGAGGCGGAAATAAAATTCGGTTACTCTGTGAATACCTGCGGAATTGGCGATCTTGTATCTGTTATCAATACAATAAGTGATAAAGAGATTGACTTCCTTGTAGAAGAATATGCCGATCAGTACACCTTGGCGCCGGCCTTGCAAAAAGGAGGGGAACAGCATGTCTCTCTGAGGGAAGCTGCAAAGATTGAATTGGGGCTGCAACATTTTCTGACAGCAGGAAATTATAAAGGATTTACAGATACTTTTGAGGACCTGCATGGCATGATACAACTGCCAGGGATTGCCGCTCAGCGAATGATGGCAAAAGGCTACGGGTTTGGTGCAGAAGGAGATTGGAAGACCGCTGCTTTAGTGCGCGCCATGAAAATAATGGCTACAGGATTACCGGGAGGAAATTCATTCATGGAGGATTACACTTATCACTTTGACAAGGAAAACCCCATGGTGTTGGGTTCTCATATGCTGGAGATCTGCTCATCCATAGCAGCGGGAAAACCTTCCTGTGAAATACACCCGCTGGGCATCGGTGGTAAAGCAGACCCGGTAAGACTGGTATTCAATGTAGCTGGGGGCAATGCCATCAACGTATCGATGATTGATATGGGTAACAGGTTTCGTTTACTGATCAGTGAAGTGGAAGCGCAGGCCCCGGTACATGGACTTCCTAAATTGCCGGTAGCGCGGGTGTTGTGGAAACCTTATCCGGATATCTATACGGGTTGCGCTGCCTGGATTCTGGCGGGCGGTGCACACCATACCTGCTATAGTCAGAATCTTACGTCGGAGCACCTGGAAGATTTTGCAGAGATAGCAGGTGTGGAAGTTGTACGGATTGACAAACATACCCGGCTTCATCAGTTCAAAGACCAACTGAAATGGAATGACATATATTATCAAATTAACAATAGATGAGCACTATTCAATATAAGCATCACGATAAATTACTGGTAGCTGTTGATTGCATCATTTTCGGTTTTGATGGAAATGAACTGAAAGCTTTGCTGATCAAAAGGGGATTTGAACCGGAAATTGGCAAATGGTCGCTAATGGGCGGTTTTGTGAATCAACAGGAAAGCGTAGATGATGCAGCAAACCGGATACTTGGCCAACTTACAGGTCTCAGCTCCATTTATATGGAACAGTTGTACTGCTTTGGTAACGTAACACGCGATCCGGGAGGAAGGGTTGTTTCAATGGCTTATTTCGCACTGATAAAAATCGACGATTACAGTGAAATACTTATGAAAGAACACAATGCAAAATGGTTCCCATTGAAAAGGATTCCTGCCATGGTATTTGACCACAAACAAATGATTGGCCTGGCAAAGGAAAGACTGCAACAGAAAGTGGCGCAGCATCCTATTGGTTTTGCACTCTTGCCAGACAAATTCACCCTGCAACAACTCCAGGGGCTCTATGAAGCGATCTATGAAAAGGAACTGGACAAAAGGAATTTCACTCGTAAAATACTCTCACTCAATATCCTGAATAAACAGAACGAAAAGGAAAAAGAGTCATCGAAAAAGGGAGCATTTTATTATGTTTTCGATAAAAAGAAATACCAAAAACTGGACAAAGAAGGATTGAAATTTTTATAAATAAAAACAGCCATTACATGAACCGACTTGCTTTTGCGTTGTTCCTCTCGCTTTTTTCTGTTTACTGTTTATACGGACAGTCAACAGCCAGGTTATACATAAATGCCAGCGAACCTAAAGTGAAGATCAGTCGCCATATTTACGGACATTTTTCCGAACACCTGGGTCGTTGTATCTATGATGGATTCTGGGTGGGGGAGGGAAGCTCTATTCCTAATAAGGGACGTATAAGAATGGATATTGTAGAAGCATTGAAGAAGATCAGCATCCCTAATTTGCGCTGGCCGGGCGGATGTTTTGCCGATGAATACCATTGGCGCGACGGGATTGGTCCGCACAAACAACGTCCCACTATGATCAATACCAATTGGGGCAATGTAACGGAAGACAACAGTTTCGGTACGCATGAGTTCCTGGAGCTTTGCGAACTGCTGGGCTGCGAACCCTATATTACCGGTAATGTAGGAAGCGGTACCGTAAGTGAAATGAATAATTGGGTAGAGTACCTGAATTTTGATGGCCAGAGTCCGCTCACCAAGCTGAGAAAAGAAAATGGAAGAAACCAGCCGTGGAATGTTTCTTTCTGGGGAGTAGGCAATGAGAGTTGGGGATGCGGAGGAAATATGACCCCGGAGTATTATTCGAACGAATACAAACGCTATGCAGGCTTTGCCAGGAATTATCCCAATGCAAGATTGAAAAAGATTGCATGCGGACCCAATTCTGATGATTATAACTGGACCGATGTGCTCATGAAAAACCTTGGTACACGCATGTGGGGGCTCTCGTTGCATTATTATACCGTTCCGAAATCATGGGGCGATAAAGGGTCTGCCACTGCTTTTGATGAAAAGGAATATTTCACTACAATGAAGAAATGTCTTTTTATGGAAGACCTGGTTACACGCCATGCTACGATCATGGACAAATATGATCCGGAAAAAAAAGTGGCGCTGGCAGTAGATGAGTGGGGTATCTGGACCAATGTGGAGCCAGGTACCAATCCGGCTTTTCTTTACCAGCAGAACAGCCTCCGTGATGCACTGGTGGCAGGAACCACACTCAATATTTTCAACAACCATGCCGACAGGGTCAGGATGGCGAACCTGGCGCAAACTGTGAATGTATTACAGGCGCTGGTACTCACCGAGGGTAATAAAATGCTGCTTACACCCACTTATCACGTGTTCGACCTTTATAAGGTGCACCAGGATGCCAGACAGCTGTCACTACAATTGAACAGCCCCGATTACCAGAATGGCGATCAGAAAATACCGGCACTCAATGCCTCTGCGTCGCAGGATTCTGCAGGCGTTGTTCATATTTCATTTGTTAACCTGGACGCAGCCCGCGCTATTACTATTAAAACGACCATCAGCGAATACAATTGGAATAAAGTGGAAGGCAGGATATTGACCGCTGCCAGGTATTCAGAGATTAATACATTTGATCAGCCGGATAACATCAAACCAATGCCCTTCAACAATGCCAGAAAAGAAGGAGAGCAATTGACTGTATCTTTACCCCCGCTTTCGGTGGTAGTACTAACATTGAAATAATATACTGATGAAACTACGATTGCCATCTTATTTAATCATTGGACTGCTTGCGGTAGCTTGTAATACCTATGAATCTAAAACCACATTCAAAATGGGAATTACAAAAACAGATTTTGGAGAAGTTGACGGGAAGGAAGTATTCTTGTATACGCTCACCAATAATAAAGGAAGCCAGGTAAAGATCACCAATTATGGGGGTATTGTTACTTCCTGGACCGGTTCCGATAAACAGGGAAAACAGTCAGATATACTGCTGGGCTATGACAGTCTGAGCGGCTATCTTGCACACCCTCCTTATTTCGGTGCATTGATCGGTCGTTATGGGAATCGCATTGCCAATGGTAAATTCACATTGGATGGAGTAACGTATACCTTGGCAACCAACAATGGCAAAAATCATTTGCACGGTGGTAATAGGGGTTTTGATAAGGTAGTATGGAATGCAGCGCTTGTCAATGATTCAACACCTGTTTTGTTGTTAAGTTATGTGAGCCGGGATGGAGAAGAAGGGTATCCCGGAACATTGCGGGTGAAAGTACGTTATCATTTTACCAATGACGATGCATTGGAAATTGAATACTGGGCAGAGACCGATAAAGCCACCCCTGTCAATCTCACCAACCATTGTTACTTCAATTTGACAGGAGATGTAACGCATACCATACTGGATCATCGTTTATGGGTTGATGCCGATCATTATACACCGGTTGACAGCACCCTGATCCCTACCGGGGAGATCAGTGCTGTGAAGGGAACGGCCTTCGATTTTACACGGGCAGAAAAGATAGGTGCACGCATTGCTGCAGTACCGGGCGGGTATGATCATAATTTTGTGCTGAATAAAAAAGATACCAGCCTGTCTTTAGTGGCGGTTTTGTCAGATTCGATCAGTGGCAGAAAACTGGAAGTCTTTACCAAAGAACCGGGTTTGCAATTTTATTCCGGCAACTTTTTAGACGGCAGCCTGAAAACGTCGGCTGGAAAGGCGATCACTCAGCATGCCGGACTTTGTCTTGAAACGCAGCACTTTCCCGATTCTCCGAATGAACCTGCTTTTCCCAGTACCATTCTGAGGCCTGGACAGCAATACCATTCAGTAACGAAATATAAACTGAGCCTCCAATAAGAGGATAATTAATCCAGGAAATCACCCAGGTCCCTGCGCTGCTTTTTAGTGGGCCGGCCGATCTTGCTCAGGCGTTTACCCGTTTGATAAGTGGCAGCTTCAAATTTAATCCTGGTGATTTCTTCGGCAGGGGTAAGATCAATATAGTTTTGAATGGCTTCACTGTATTGTACGCGATGGTCAAGCAGACTGGCTACTTTGATCACCCATTTACGTGATTCTGTTTTTACTTCGTATTCTTCTCCCAGGTTAACCGTTTTGGAAGCTTTTACTGCATTGCCCTGGCACTTCACTTTACCTTTGTCGCAGGCATCTGCAGCCTGGCTCCGCGTTTTAAACAGGCGAATGGCCCAGAGATATTTGTCTATCCTTAACTTTTCTTTAGAAGTTGCCATCACTCAAAAATACAGTATTCCAACTTTAAGATTTTGGTAAGAATCGAAATGAAAATATGATTATAATTTTGATGTGAGGTGAACTAAATGGTATGCTATGAAAAAAAGCTTTACACTTTTCTCCTTCTTTTTATGGAGCGCCGCTAATCTTTATTCGCAAACTAATCAATTCAAAACAGAAATTGCCCCACACAATAGAAGCGACGGACACACACTGACGGATGTTCCTTTACGACCACACTCCAGAAAGATAGACGTTTTCTTTAGTGGAGAAAAACCCAAACAGCCTTACTACAAGATAAAAATCCTGGATGTAACGAATGGTTTGATAACGAATTACAATATGCTGCTCGAACGTTTGCAGGAAAAAGCACAGTTGGAAGGATTGGATGCACTAATGCTTCTTGATGTTGGACGGACACCTGTTTATGCAGGGGGAGCCTATGTAGGCCATCATATTTACAACGCACAAACCATGTACGCGGTCGGACTCAAATATCCTTCGAACATGCAATACGTTGATACCATTGTGAAAAGGGCAGAGATCAGTATTTTCCACAACGGAGTGGAAGAAACACTTCACCAGGTAGGTTTCGATATGAATGGATATTTCTCAGATACGCTGATGCGGTTGTCGAATGATTATTACCTCAGGAATATCGGTTTGTTTCAAAAAGCAGATTATTTTACCATACGTCAACCCATTGGCTACACTGGACTTTTGTTAAAACATGACAAAAAATGGATGGCGACTGATTCAGGTGAAATCCGTTACAAAGCTTTTTATGAAGATACTGTAGGTCTTCAATTCGTTGAGATCAGGTTACCTGTAGCCGATAGGGCGTTTCCAAGGATTGTTTACCAGGTTCAATACAAATTGAATGCCTTGAACCAGCCGGTAGAGCGGATCATCACCGAAGGAAAAAAACACCTGCGATTATATCGCGACGAGCTGGTTTACGATCAAAACAAACGTTTGGTACAACTGATCAGGTATAATGCGGTCAGCCAGAAGATCATGCAGGTTAGGTATCTTTTTTACTCAGTGGATGATCTGCCGCCTCCCGAAAAAAATTGAATTACAACATCTCACTGTAAAACTGATGGAAATAGGGGATGGTTTCAATGCCTTTATAAAAATTGAATAGACCGAATTTTTCATTCGGGCTGTGCAGGTTATCGCTGTCGAGCCCGAATCCCATGAATACGATCTTGATACCCAGCTCTTTTTCAAAGAGAGAACAAATAGGAATACTTCCTCCGCCACGAACAGGAATGGGCTCCTTGCCAAAGGTGGTTTGAATGGCTTTGGCTGCTTCTTTATACGCGATGGAATCGATGGGAGTGATATAGGGTTCACCGCCATGATGTTCTTCAGCTTTTACAGTAACGCCTGCCGGTGCAATGTTTTTGAAATAATTCAACAGCTTTTCAGTGATTGTAACAGAAGATTGGTTAGGAACCAGGCGACAGGATATCTTGGCATAAGCTTTTGACGGCAATACTGTTTTAGCGCCCTCGCCTGTGTAACCTCCCCAGATACCATTCAACTCCAGTGTAGGACGAATACCGGTTCTTTCGTTGGTGGTATATCCTTTTTCACCCCAAAGGCTGTTAACACCAAGGTCTTTTTTATAAGCTTCTTCACTGAAAGGAGCTTTTGCCATTTTAGCACGCTCTTCAGGAGTTGCGTCTACCACATCGTTGTAAAAACCGGGGATAGTAATGTGGTTGTTTTCATCATGACAGGAAGCGATCATTTTAGCCAGTATGGTAATAGGGTTGGCTACGGCGCCGCCATATACACCACTGTGCAGATCGCGGTTAGGACCGGTAACTTCCACTTCTATATAACTGAGACCACGAACCCCGATGTCAATGGAAGGAGTTTCCATACTCAACATAGATGTATCACTGATCAATATTACATCTGCTTTCAGCAACGCCTTATTGGCTTTTACAAAGGTGGCCAGGTTGGGGCTGCCTATTTCTTCTTCACCTTCAATGAGGAATTTAATATTACAGGGTAAGGTATTGGTTTGCACCATGGTTTCCAGCGCTTTCACGTGCATATAGAACTGGCCTTTGTCGTCACAGGCGCCACGCGCATAAATCTTACCGTCTTTGATCAC
Source organism: Sediminibacterium sp. (assembly GCA_041798205.1). Taxonomy (GTDB): domain Bacteria; phylum Bacteroidota; class Bacteroidia; order Chitinophagales; family Chitinophagaceae; genus Sediminibacterium. The sequence goes on along the minus strand of JBHCAK010000005.1, from coordinate 95,630 downwards.
AGGCTCAAAAGGACCGCTGTGCCAGAGTTCGAGCGGATCGGGAGGTTGTACATCGTAGTGGCCATATACCAGAACAGTAGGTTTGGATGGATCAATGATCTTTTCGCCATACACGATTGGATGGCCTGCAGTGGCATGGATCTCAGCTTTATCGATCCCCGCTTCCAGCAAACGTTGTTTTACCGCTTCAGCGCAGGCAGCCATATCCACTTTGTGTTCACTGCGCGCACTTACACTGGGAATGCGTAATAAGTCCAGTAATTCATTGAGGAAACGGTCTTTGTGTTTCTCCTGGTAAGCTGTCCAAACCTGCATACGATCAGTTTTAAGAATGGAAGAATAAATGGGCCGCAATTTACGCCAATTGGTGCTTTTGGTCGGAAATAAGATTTTTCATCGTCCACTCCAGCTGCTGTTTAAAAGCATGCTTTCGTACGGGGCAATCTAGCTTGGTACAGATATTACAGCTGAAAGGCAGGCAACCGTCTGTATGCACGAAGAGTTCCATGGTATTTCCGAATTGTTTTTTGATGAGGGATGAAAGTGCATCTATTTCCAGGTGCGCTTCATGCACATTGAGGTACCAGGGAACGGTCAGGTGACAATCAATATGCAACAGGCTGCCATATTTGATTACCCGCAGGTTATGAATGTCTATCCAGTTCTCGCGCCTGTTATCATTCAATACACGAATGAAACGGTTCAGGAGTTCAATATCAGCTTCGTCCATGATACCTGCCAGAGATCGTCGCACAATTTTATAACCATTGTAGATGATGAGTACACTCAGCAGCAGCGCAATGACTTTATCGAGCCAGTTGAAGCCGGTGAGCATGATGAGAACGAGTCCGCCTATAATAGCCAGTGTGGAATAAGTATCGATTTGCAAATGCCGGCCGCTTGCCAGTAAAGCAGGAGAAGAATTTTTTTTGCCGATTTTGATACAGATACTCCCGGCAATAAAATTGATCACTGCAGTAATACCCACCAGCCAAAGACCGGTATTGAGTTTTTGCAGTGGATTGTTTTGGATGATGTTGAGCACGGTTTCATAGATGATCATGATACCTGCAGCAATGATGAGAGCGCCCTCGACAGCAGAAGAAACAAACTCAGCTTTGCCATGACCGTATGGGTGATCCCAGTCGCGGGGTTTGGCAGCCACGTATAAACTGTAAAGCCCGATAAAACCGGCAATCACATTCACAATACTTTCTAATGCATCGGTAAGTATCGATAACGAGTGGGTAAACTGGTAGGCAGCAATTTTAGCGATGAACAGTACCACACTGAGTACAGTAATCCATAGCTGGACGCGGTAATTTTGTTTTGCAGATTGCAGAATGTAGAGATTTGATGCAAAAGTATAGAATAATGCCTTGCAGCAAGATGATCCTTAAGTAACCGTCTTGTGTTCGGGGCAATCGATCCTGAGGTCGGCTGTCTGCAGTTTTTTGTTCAGTAACCGGCAAAAATGCTCCTGCCCATGGTATTTCTGCTGATAATGTGTACAGGTGAAACACATGCGTTGAATGGTGATCACACCAGCTTTGTTGAGGTGATGGATAATATTGATGAGGTTCAATAAAAGCTGTTGCTGGTCGGCCATGGACAACCGGTCAACAGGCACCTGTAATTCTTGTGTGAACAAGGCCGTTTTACCTGCGATGGTTTTCCCCTTTTTGGTAAGGTGTATTGTATAACTCCTGGTATCGGTTTCTTCATATTCTTTTTCAATCAGGTCTTTCTGCTCCAGTGATTTGATGGTATCACTGATCGTGGCTTTCGTCATGTTGAATTCAGCAGCGAGGTAACTCACTTTCCTTTTCTCTTTGTCGTGATAGAGCAGGAAAATGAGTACCTGCACCTGCGTGGGGTTCAATGCAAACTCCTTGCTTTCGTTCCATAACAATACCCTGAATGCCTGTGAGATCCTTTCTAATGCCGCAATGATCCTGCTTCCCGGTTCGCTGTTCTGGGTTGTCATGTTAAAGACTGAAGCGTTTTCCTGTGAACGTTTTTCACTTTTCATGCAATAAATGTAATCAGAACTCTCCTTTGTTGATATACGGATGGGTCCATAATATTACGGTCAGTACAACAGCTTTAAACCATGCGGCATACATTTTTTCCACTTTATCGGCATCATGTCCCTTGTTCGCCAGGAAACTTTTGATGGTGGCCGTGATGGGGAAAATAAATGCCACCATATACCGGTAATGAATAATGGGGGCCGTGTCTGCACCGTCGGTCCTGTTCTTTTTACTGCTGTGGTGCCGTAATGCGATCTCGTGCTGGTAATTGAGCCAGTCCTGGTCGTAAGGTTTATTACAGAGGTCCATGATCCACTGCCCGAATCTGGCTCTTACGGCCGACAAATAATTTGCATTCGGCTGCCCGTCTTTGGTAAAATAATACAGGAGGTGTTCGTTGCTGCCTACAAAGCCATACCAGAGATCAAGTATTTCATTGGTCTGGCTTTTCAATACTTCACCCGCCATGCGCAGATAGTCAGCATCTTCGCTGGTAAAAAATACGGTCTTTTTCAGCAGATTAAGTTCCTGAAGTTTAACAGGAGAAGCCGCCACCTGTCCGTAACTATACCCTTTTGGTGTTTCCATTGTTGAAAGGTTTAAATGAACAATGGGATAAATATAGTTAGGATTCCTAACAAAAACAAATCAAGATTTAGGCTATTTATTTCTCTATCAGTTCCACTGTATAATCGATCTTGCAATGTTTGGACAGCATGGCCGAAATACCACAATACTTTTCATGGGAAAGGGCTACCGCCCGATTTACCTTATCGATGTCTTCTTTCGGGGCATCGCAACGATAGATCATGTTGATGAATTTGAACACTCTGGGATGTTCTTCGGTCTGTTCAGCTGAAGCTTCTATTTCCAGTTTGGAAAAATTGACTTTCATTTTGCGGAGGATATCAACCACATCCATGCCACTGCAACCTGCCAGCGACCCCAGCAACATACGTTTCGGATTCATACCGCTTCCCAGTCCGCCGCTCTCCACCGCCGTATCTATTCTTACTGTATGTCCTGTATCTGCTGTAGCATCAAATGCAAGCGCCGATACCCATTTGATGATCGTTCTCATAAGTAATACTTTCTGTTTTTTATTGCTCTTTCGCCTCATTAAGCCATCGCGAATTGAGCCATCGGGTCATTAATTAAATCATTCTTTTCGCAACAAATTCCCAGTTCACAAGGTTCCACCAGTTATTGATATAATCGGGCCGTTTATTCTGGTATTTGAGATAATAAGCATGTTCCCATACGTCCAGTCCGAGTAAAGGCGTTCCCTTCATGTCACTGATATCCATCAGGGGGTTGTCCTGGTTGGGTGTAGAGCCAACCACCAATTGCTGGTCGGGTGTTTGCACCAGCCAGGCCCAGCCGCTTCCAAAACGGTTCTTGCCTGCATCGGTAAATTTAGTTTTAAAGGCTTCGAAAGATCCGAAAGAATGATCAATGGCTGCTGCCAGTTTTCCTTCCGGTTTTGCAGCGGTACCAGGTCTCATGCATTGCCAGAATAATTCATGGTTATAATGGCCCCCTCCATTGTTACGCATTTTAGCAGAATATTTTGAAACATTCCGCAGTATATCTTCCAATTTTGTCGTGGTAGTATTCACATTCTCTGCTGTGCAGGCTTCTGCCAGGTTTTTGGCATAACCGGTGGCATGCTTACCATAATGTATTTCCATGGTCATGGCATCGATCATGGGCTCTAATGCATTGTAGGCATAAGGAAGCGGATGTTGTGAGAAATCATTGCCTGCCTGGAAATCATTTTCTGCTTTCACCCATGAAGGAAGGATAGTCATGGACAAACCTGCAGCAACGCCTGCTTTGCCGGTGACTTTAATAAAATCGCGACGGCTGGGATTATTTTTTTTCATAAGAAACTATTTTAAGCTGATCTTTTTCTATCCCTAAAATTAGACCAAAAACGGCGCAACTCTTTAAACAAACGGTAATAAAACTCTTTATTGAAAAGTTGGGAGTCATGCATGGCTTTATAAGTGAGGAAACAACCCACAGGAATAAGCACCAGTGTAGAGAGCCACATACCCGTCAAAGGGCTCATTTCCTGTGCCCGCGCAAATTTCTCGCCAAAAGTGTTCAGCAAATGAAAAGTAACGAAGAATATGATGGCAAAAACCAGGGGTGTTCCCAGGCCACCTTTTCTGATGATCGACCCCAATGGAGCGCCGATAAGGAATAATACCAGGCATGCAGCGGAAAGTGTGAACTTACGGTGCCATTCTATCTCATGCAATTGCAGGGAAAGGTATTTCTGGCTATAGTCGGTAGCCAGTACGTTTACATTGCCTTTAAGGGAGCTTAACTGACTGGCAGCACTTTCCAGAATAGATAATCCGCTCGAATCAGGGAGCAGTTTATTGAACGAGGCTACTTTCCGGATAATTTTTGTGGTATCAATCCTCGCCCAACCCGTATCGTCATATTTAGAAAACCGCAAATAGGGCATTACCTCATACAATGTTTTTTTCCTGTAAAACGTATCAATATGGTGCAATGAATCAATCACCCCGTTTAATTGCCGCAGGCTTAACATTTTCGGATCATAAAAAGCACTGTCGCCACTCTTGTTCATCTTGAAACTCTTAAGATCAAACACCTTTTTATATTCCTTGAAACCCATGCGTATGAATTCAGTATTGGTGGTGTTCCGCTGCCCCTTCTCCTGGTAGCGCCAACCATTTTGCAGCACAAATTCGAGAAAGCGCTTGTCTTTTGTTACACGCATTACCCCGCTTTCGGCAATCAGCATATGGTCTTGCAGTCCGCCCGGACTTTTCTCAAACAACACCACATCATGGATGATACTGTCGTTCTTCTCTTTTTTGCCCAGCTTGATCACATAACCGTCGATTTTGTCGTAAAAAATGCCTTCCTTGATATCAATAGCAGGCTTGGAAACAATGATATCATATTTGAGCGCCGAAAGTTTTAACTGGGTTACCGGAATGATATTATTGGCAAATAAGAATGCAATACCACTGATGAGGATGGTAATGATAATGAGTGGCCGCATAAAACGCAGCAAGGGAATGCCTGAAGCCTTGATGGCTACAAGTTCAAATGATTCACCCAGGTTGCCGAATGTCATGATGGCCGAAAAGAGCAGGGCAAGCGGTAACGCCAGCGGAACCCAGAACAAGGCTACCAGTCCAATCAGTTTTAAAACAGTAAAAAGATCCAATCCTTTTCCCACCAGGTCATCAATGTACAGCCAGAAGAATTGCATGGTCAACACAAAAAGAGAAATACTGAAGGCGGCGATAAAGGGACCAATAAAAGATCGGATGATGAGTATGTCGAGCTTTTTAATCAAATCCAGCCTGTGTTTATACGTCAGGAACTACAAAAATAATGTATTCACAAAAGGAAAAGAACGACTGTGATTGTGCTGGTTGAATTTAACGAAATAAAAATCCCACTCACCGGGTGGGATTCATAGTATCAGCTATTGGAACCATGTCAGGCGCCCAGGCGGTGCAATAATTCTTTTACCTGGTAGCCCCATAACTGGCTCTGGTCTTTGATGTCTGATTTTTCGGCAAAATCCTTGATCAGCAGGATGGTCTGATTGGAAATTTCTGTTTTTTCAATCCTGAACTCAAAATATTCATTTTTATCGCTGTGCTGCCAGTGAAACCGGATGAATTTATCCTGTTCCTGGTCAATCACATCGGCTTTATCAGGAGTACCGCCATTCCAAGAAAAACTGTATACTCCTTCCCACTCATCCACTTTATCGGCAAACCATTCCTGCAAACCGGCAGGCGTAGCTAAAAATTCATACAATATAACTGGTGAACATCTGACCGGAAATTCCAAAGTAAATAGTTGCTTCTTACTCATTACATTCGCTTTATACCTACTGTGCTCGTAGGCCTGCAATAATATTAAATAATCCACACCGTCCAAATGTTTTTTTGGATCAGGGGAACAGCCGGCACCCCAAAAAAATACCCTATTTCTTAAATGTAGTATAAACTATTGTGTTTCAGGTTATTGCGACAAATATTTTTTTTGATAGCATCGAAAAAATACTTAAATTGCCTATGAGTGTAAGGTGACGCATTGGAACCCGGGCAGTAACTGTTCGGGTTTATAATGGAATAATCAAATTTCCGCTATACAACATCAACCCAGAACCATACAACCCTAAACTTGCTTTTATGAGCATGCGTCAACTTAAAATCACGAAATCCATCACCAATCGTGAGTCTCAAAGCCTGGAAAAGTATTTGCAGGAAATAGGGAAGGTTGATTTGATCAGTCCGGAAGAAGAAGTACAACTGGCCATGCGTATCCGTCATGGCGATCAGCGTTCACTGGATCGCCTGGTGAAATCGAACCTGCGGTTTGTGGTATCTGTGGCCAAACAATACCAGAACCAGGGGCTTACCTTACCCGATTTGATTAACGAGGGTAACCTGGGCCTGATCAAGGCCGCGCTTCGCTTTGATGAAACCAGGGGTTTCAAATTCATTTCCTATGCCGTATGGTGGATCCGCCAGAGTATCCTGCAAGCGCTGGCCGAACAGAGTCGCATTGTAAGGTTACCGTTGAATAAGGTTGGCCTTACCAACCGTATCAGTAAAGCGTATCAGCAACTGGAACAGGAATTCGAAAGAGAACCCACGCCACAGGAACTGGCCGATATGCTGGAGATCAGTCTGGAAGAAGTGGCTACTACCATGAGTGTCGGATTCAGGCATGTAAGCATGGATACTCCGCTATCGGAAGGTGAAGACGGCACCCTGATTGATGTTATGGAAAACCCGAATGCCGAGAAAACGGATGAGAAACTGGTGCACCATGAATCGCTGCGCATGGAAATAGAAAGAAGCCTCAAAACGCTGACGGAGCGTCAGAAAGATGTAGTTTGTTTTTTCTTTGGTATAGGCGTTGATCATCCGCTGAGCCTGGAAGATATAGGGGAGCGTTTCAACCTTACCCGGGAAAGGGTACGGCAGATCAAGGACAAAGCCATTACCAAGCTGCGCAGCACCAGCCGGTGCAAGCATTTAAAGGTATACCTGGGATAGCCGGATTCGCATTATATTTGCACCTCTTTAAAATGAACCTGCTTTGGTTCATTTTTTATTTGTGAAAGATTGAAACCAGCATACCATGTTCAATTCACTTAGTGAGAAATTAGAATCGGCGTTCAAGAACCTCAAAGGCGAAGCGCGCATCAATGACCTGAATATTGCCAATACGGTAAAAGACATCCGCAGGGCCCTGATCGATGCCGATGTGAACTTCAAGATAGCCAAAGAATTTACCGATAAGGTGAAGGAAAAAGCAATGGGGGAGAAAGTAATCAATGCCATCAGTCCCGGGCAATTGATGGTGAAAATTGTGAAGGATGAGCTTGCCGAACTGATGGGGGGCACCGAAGCGCAATTCAACATTACAGGCAACCCCGTAGTGATACTGATTGCCGGATTACAGGGTAGTGGTAAAACCACTTTCACGGGTAAACTGGCACATTACCTCAAAACCAAAAAAGGCAAATCGCCGCTGCTGGTAGCGGCAGATATTTACCGGCCGGCGGCTATAGACCAGTTGACCGTACTGGCAGAACAGGTAGGGGTAGAAATTTACAGCGAGCGGGAAAATAAAGATGCCGTAGTTATTGCACAGAATGCCATCAAAGAAGCAAAATCGAAGAACAAGAATGTAGTCATCATAGATACTGCCGGCCGCCTGGCTATTGATGAAGCCATGATGACCGAAGTGGCCAATATCAAACAGGCGGTGAATCCCGCTGAGATCCTGTTCGTAGTGGATTCCATGACTGGCCAGGATGCGGTGAACACTGCCAAAGCTTTCAACGACCGCCTTGATTTCAGCGGAGTGGTACTGACCAAGCTGGACGGAGATACCCGGGGCGGTGCGGCTTTGTCCATCAAATACACGGTAAACAAGCCCATCAAGTTTGTCAGCAGTGGTGAGAAAATGGATACACTGGACGTGTTCTACCCCGAACGGATGGCCCAGCGTATCCTGGGTATGGGAGACATTACTACCCTGGTAGAAAAAGCACAGGCGCAATACGATGAGGTGCAGGCCAAAAAACTGGAAAAAAAGATCCGGAAAAACCAATTCGATTTCCAGGATTTCCTTGACCAGCTGCAACAGATCAAAAAAATGGGTAATCTGAAAGACCTCATGGGGATGATTCCCGGTGTAGGTAAAGCCATCAAGGATGTTGATATGAACGACGACGCTTTCAAAGGCATTGAAGCCATGATCAATTCCATGACCCCATATGAGCGGGCCAATCCCGATTCACTCACTCCTTCACGCAGACAAAGGATTGCAAAGGGCAGTGGAAAAGACATGAACGAACTGAACGCGTTTATGAAGCAGTTCGAACAGATGAAACAAATGATGAAAATGATGAATAATATGCCTATGGGTGGAAAATTCCCTGGAATGCGGCGTTAGTTTTTACAGAATGATAACAAGTATTGATGATCAAAGCTTTGGATTTATAAGATTTTGAGTTAATTTCGCGCTCTGATTTGTTAACTAATTTCTTAACGCCTTTAAATTTCTATTTAACATGGCAGTCAAAATGAGACTACAACGCCACGGCAGCAAGAAAAGGCCTTTCTACTTCATTGTAGTGGCCGATGCACGTGCGCCAAGAGATGGTAAGTTCATCCAAAAGATCGGAACTTACAACCCGCTAACTGTGCCCGCCACCATCCAGCTCGATCGTCAGAAAGCACTGGAATGGCTGAACAAGGGGGCTCAACCCACTGATACAGTTCGCCGTATTCTCTCTTTCAAGGGAGTATTGTACCTGAAGCACCTGTTGAGGGGTGTGAAACTGGGTCTGTTTGATGATGCAACTGCAATGACCAAATTCCAGGCATGGCATAATGAGCACGAAGCAAACATTACCCGTCGTAACGATGAGCACAGAAAAGCCCAGAGAGCCCGTAAAGCTTATACACCCGTGGTTAAAAGGGTGGAAAGCAAACAGGAAGAAGCTTCTGAAGGAACTGCTGAAGCTTAATGGGAAGAACAATATTCCAAAAAAGCCCCAACATTGTTGGGGCTTTTTTTATCGTCCAATTATTTTTACCTGATGAATGATTATATCCATATTGGCAAGATTGTAGCATGTTTTGGTCTGAAAGGTGAAGTGATCCTCAAACATGCGTTGGGAAAGAAAACAAGTTTTTCAGGACTGGAAGCAATTTTCATTGAAGAAAGCAGGGACGCTTACCTGCCCTATTTCATTGAATCGTCCAAGGCAAAAGATCATTCAGAAACTTATATCAAACTGGAAGGTGTGAATACCAAAGAAGCAGCGGGCCGCCTAACCACAAGGAATGTATGGCTGCCCGAAGCTGATTTCCGTAAACTGGCTGGGAAATCCGCTCCCATCTCTCTGCTGGGCTTTGCCCTGATCACTGATGAGGATGAAAACCTCGGGCCCATTGAAGAAGTCATCGAACAACCCCACCAGGTATTGTTGCGTGTTAATCTCGGGGGAAAAGAAGCACTGATACCCCTTCATACAGAAACCCTCGATAAGATCGATCATGCACGCAGAGAAGTGCATGTGACCCTGCCCGACGGGCTGCTCGATATTTACAGGTAGCAGAACTACACCGCTGCGCTGCATTCTTGTTAACTTAGCAGTAGCATGGCAGAGCAACAGCGTTATATTGCCCATTTTGATCTCGACTCTTTCTTTGTAAGTGTAGAACTGCTGCATGAGCCATCCTTGAAAGGGAAAGCTGTGATCGTTGGCGGTACACCTGAGCGTGGCGTGGTTACTTCCTGCAGTTATGAAGCAAGAAAATTTGGCGTGCGCAGTGCGATGCCCATGAAAGCAGCCATGAAACTTTGTCCGCACGCCACCATCCTGCGCGGCACCTATGCCGAATATGGCCGTTACTCACGCTGGGTAACCGATATCATTGCAGCAAGAGCGCCTTTGTTTGAAAAAGCTTCAATAGATGAATTCTATATAGACCTCACCGGTATGGACCGTTTCTTCGATCCCTATCAATGGACCATCGATCTCCGGCAACAGATCATCGAGGAAACAAAACTGCCAATATCATTCGGACTTGCCAGTAATAAAATGATCGCCAAAATTGCCACCGATGAAGCGAAACCCAATGGGTACCTGTTTGTAAGACCAGGATTGGAAAAAGAATTCCTGGCCCCGCTTCCGGTTAATAAATTTCCGGGAGTAGGAGAGCAGACTTTCCATGCGCTGAAAGCAATGAACATCCATACAATCCGGGACCTCAGCCAAATGCCTGTTGAACTGCTTGAAAAGAAACTGGGAAAAACGGGGACTGATCTGTGGAAAAAATCACAGGGGGTCCATAACGGACGGGTGCATCCTTACCATGAAGCCAAATCAATATCGAGTGAGAATACTTTTCACGAAAACTCTTCCGATACAGGTTTTCTGCTGAGTGAATTGGTAAGGCTTACCGAAAAAGTTGCTTTTGAATTGCGGCAGGATGGGAAACTGGCCGGTTGTATTGCGGTTAAGATCCGTTATCCCGATTTTGAAACCACTTCAAGACAGACTGCCATCCAGTATACCCTGCGTGATGATGAACTTATACCCCAGGCCATTGATCTTTTTCACAAACTATACCGCAAGGGCAAGCCTGTCCGATTACTGGGTGTGAGACTGACTGATCTTACCAACCATGCCGTTCAGGCCAGTCTTTTCGATGATACAGCGCGTAAGAATAAACTTTATAAAGCTATTGATGAGGTAAAGAATAAGTTTGGGAAAAGTGCGCTGAAAAAAGCTCGCACGCTCAGGGGCAGGAAGGAGTAAAGGGAATATTTTTTAATAAGTCTACTATTTTAGTAGGAAAACACTATTTTCGTCACTCAAAAACCGATTATCATGAGTTTACGTTTAGGGGATCTGGCGCCCAATTTTAAAGCCATCACAACTGCAGGAGAAATTGATTTTCATGAATATTTAGGCAACGGATGGGGTATTCTTTTTTCGCATCCGGCTGATTATACGCCGGTTTGCACTACTGAATTGGGGAAGACCGCCCTTTTGCAGGAAGAGTTTGCCAAACGCAATGTGAAAGTGCTGGCCCTGAGTGTAGACCCGCTTGACAAACACCTTGGCTGGGTGAATGATATTAACGAGACCCAGCGTGTGACTGTTGGTTTCCCCATCATTGCCGATGCGGATAAATCAATAGCCAATGCTTATGGCATGATCCACCCTAACGTATCAGAAACATTTACCGTACGTTCTTTGTTTGTGATTGGACCCGACAAGAAAATAAAACTCACGCTTACTTACCCCGCTTCAACAGGAAGGAATTTTCATGAAGTGTTGCGGGTGGTTGATTCTTTGCAACTGACTGCCAATTATAGTGTGGCTACGCCGGCTGACTGGAAGGAGGGAGAAGATGTGATTGTGGTTCCGGCAGTGAGTACAGAAGATGCCATTAAAAAATTTCCCAAGGGTGTGAAGGTGGTAAAACCATACCTGCGTTATACACCGCAACCCAACAAATAAATTATAGCGAAGTAACCGATACTTTTTGTACTTAACCATGCCCTGGTGAATGCCGGGGCTTTTTTGTGGTGTTGATCCAATATTCAGATCTTCTGATTAACTTTCCACAAACTATCATACATGAGAAAACTGGTATTATTTTTTTTAGCTGCCTGCCTCACTAATCTTTCATTGGCGCAGCGCACCATCATTCATTGCGGTCAGTTAGTAGATGTCAAGAACCTGCAATTGCTCAGGGAAATGACCATCATTACCGAAGGCAATAAGATTGCAGAAGTGCAGAAAGGATATGTGAATGGCGGACCGGATGATAAACTGATAGACCTGAAGAACAGGACTGTAATGCCTGGTCTGATAGACATGCACGTACACATGGAAACAGAAACGAATCCCAATAAATACATGGAGACATTCACGTTCAACCCAGCCGATTATGCTTTTCAATCGGTCGTGTTTGCCGGGAAGACCCTGATGACGGGCTTCACAGCTGTTCGCGACCTGGGTGGGTCGGGAGTCAATATCTCATTGCGGAATGCCATCAACAAAGGCCTGATCGTTGGCCCCAGGGTATATACAGCGGGCAAGGCCATTGCTACTACCGGCGGTCATGCCGATCCCACCAATGGTTACCGCAGGGACCTGATGGGCGATCCCGGGCCGGCTGCAGGTGTGATCAATGGCGCCGACGATGCAATGAAAGCCGTACGGCAACGTTACAAAGAAGGGAGCGATGTGATCAAGATCACTGCATCGGGCGGAGTACTGAGCGTAGCGAAAAGTGGCGAGAACCCCCAGTTTACAGAAGCAGAATTAAAAGCAATAGTAGAAACAGCAAAGGATTATGGTTTCAAAGTGGCGGCACATTGCCATGGCGCCGAAGCCATGAAACGTGCCATTCGTGCAGGTGTGAACTCTATAGAACATGGCACTAATATGGACGATGAGGCGATGGACCTGATGAAAAAAATGGGTACCTATTTTGTCCCTACCATTGTTGCCGGAAAATCTGTGGCCGATTCGGCTAAAAAACCCGGTTATTTTCCCGAACTGGTTACTCCCAAAGCCCTGGCCATAGGACCTAAAATTCAGGGCACTTTTGCAAAGGCATACAAAGCAGGAGTAAAAATAGCTTTCGGAACAGATGCAGGTGTTTATGCCCATGGTAAGAACTGGATGGAATTTGTATACATGAACGAAGCAGGTATGCCCGCACTGGAAACCATCCGGTCTGCTACGCTGGCTGCTGCCGACTTATTGGGAGACGATCGCCTCGGCCTTATTGAAAAAGGAAAGCTGGCCGATATCATTGCCATCGACGGAGACCCTGTTAAAGATATCAGGTCTATGGAGAAAGTGACATTTGTAATGAAGAACGGAGTAGTATACAAGCAGAACTGATCACGCGCCCCATTTCCGTAATTGCTGCAATAGCGCTCGAAGTTCTTTGGGCAATTCCGCTTCCAATTCAAAACTTTGACCATTCAGCACAAAACTGAGCCGGTGAGAATGAAGTGCGAGCCTTGATAACAGGGGCTTTTCTTCTTCTGCGGCTTTGGATAGTTTGAACTTTTTTTTCAATGCCGACAATAATACCGGGTGCGGATCTCCATAAAGTTCATCACATACAATGGGATGCCCGATGTGTTGCATATGCACCCTGATCTGGTGGGTACGCCCGGTGTGGATGTGGAATTGCAGCCAGCTGTATAAACGAAAAGATTCAAGTACTTCATAATCGGTAAGCGAAGGCTTTCCTTTTACATGGGTAATCATCTTGGCCAGTTTGCCCGGATGCTCCATGATCGCGGCATCAATACTGCCCTGGCGGTGCATGGGTATGCCCTGCACCAATCCCAGGTAATATTTTTCTACATCGCGCCCTTCAAACAATTGCGATAGCTCCCGGTGCGTATCTTCATTCTTTGCAAAAACAATGATGCCGCTGGTATCTTTATCGAGACGGTGAATGGTATAAATATCGCCGTATTTTTCTTTCAACAACTGTTTCAGGGAAAGCTCCTGTCCCAAACGATCCGGAATGCTCAGCAGTCCGGCTGGCTTGTTCACAGCAACAAAATATTCATTCTCAAAAATAATATCCGGTCTCATGGAGTTGTTAGTTGTGAATGCTCAGCGATCTCTTCTCACCCGTTTTTTTTCAGGAAGGAATTGTTCAGGAATTTCAACAAACGAACTTCTTTTTCATTCAGGTACCGCCATTTACCGCGATCTACATTTTTTTTAGTCAGGTTGGCAAACATAACACGGTCCAACCCTTTTACATCGTAGCCCAGGTGCTCGAAAATACGCCGTACGATGCGGTTACGGCCACTGTGAATTTCAATGCCTACAACGTTCTTATTCTTTGCATCGGCATAACCAACCGCATCGGCAGCCACAAATCCGTCCTCCAGCGTTACACCGGATAATATGGTTTCCATATCTTTTTTTGTAACGGGTTTGTCAAGTGTTGCCTCATAGATTTTTTTAACCTCAAAAGAAGGGTGTGTTAATTTCTGGGCAAGCTCGCCATCATTGGTAAGCAAGAGTACACCCGTTGTATTCCGGTCAAGACGCCCCACCGGGTATATGCGTTCACTGGTAGCGCTTTTAACAAGCTCCAGCACTGTTTTCCTGCCTTGCGGGTCATTCGAGGTAGTGATATAATCTTTTGGCTTATTGAGCAAAACGTATACAGCATTCTTCTGTAAGAAAACCTGCTTGCCTTTTACGATTACTTTGTCTTTTGCAGAAACCTTATAACCGGGTTCAAATATTTTATCGCCATTCACCACTACTTTCCCTTCTTTCACCAGTTCTGCCGCTTCCCTTCTTCCACAAACACCTGCATGGGCAATGAACTTGTTCAGCGGCATCAACTCCGATGATTGTTGGCCAATGGTTGATTTGGGAATAGCTTGCTGCGGAACGGTAGCTGATTTTGTGATCGCAGGTAGACGGGCGTTTTTTTGATGGTTGGTTGTTGGCTTTTGGTGTTTGACAACTTTTTCTTCTTTTACTCCCCGCATCTTATCCAGTTTCTTTTTGCGGAACTCTTCGCCCGCAGCCCTGGCTTCGGCTTTGATCTTTTTCTTCTCCTGGCGGATGGATTCTTTGATAACGCTGCCTTTCTTTTGATTGGCGAATTTGCTGAAGTTGTCGGTACGTTTTTTTTGCATCTGTATTGATTTGCTGTTTTACAACAGGAATGAATGTGCTATCCTTTATTAGCCAATTGTCCGCAAGCCGCGTCAATATCCCTGCCCCTGCTTCTCCGCAGCCGGGCGTTCACATGATTCGTTTCCAGGATGTTCATGAACCGCTGGATATCATCTTCATCGGGCTTGGTGAATTTGAAAGCGTCGATCGTATTGTATTCGATGATGTTGACCAGGTCAGCAGGGATCTGCCTGAATACTTTCACCAGTTCTTCCGCATCCTGCCTGCTGTCGTTCAGGTCTTTGAAAAGAATGTATTCCAGTGTGATCTCATTGCCCGTTTGTTTATAGAAATAATTCAGGGCTTCGATCAGCGCTTTGATGTTATTCGATTCATTAATGGGCATGATCTCGTTCCGCTTGGCATCGCTGGCTGCATGGAGCGATAAAGCCAGTTTGAAACGCACTTTATCATCGCCCAGTTTTTTGATCTGCCTGGCAACGCCGGCGGTGGAAACGGTAATACGCCGCGGGCTCATGAACAATCCGTCTTCCGCCGAAATACGTTCTATGGCTTTCAGCACATTCGAATAGTTGAGCAAAGGCTCGCCCATACCCATGAAAACAATATTGCTCAGCTTCTGGTTATAAGCCTGCAGACTTTGCTGGTTGATGAGTACCACCTGGTCGTAGATCTCATCGAAATGCAGGTTGCGCTTGCGTTCAATATACCCGGTGGCGCAGAATTTACAACTGAGGCTGCAACCGATCTGGGATGATACGCAGGCGGTTTTACGGTCTTCGGTGGGTATCAGCACGCCTTCTACCAAATGCCCCTCTACTGTTTTAAAGCGGCTTTTGATGGTGCCATCATTGCTAAACTGGGTAGCATCCACCTGCAGGGCAGGCAATGAAAAATCCTGTGCCAGCCGCGTGCGCAGGTCCTTGCTCAGGTTGGTCATTTCGTCAAAACCATGCGCATGCTTCTGCCATAGCCATTCGTGTACCTGTTTGACACGGAATTTCTTTTCTCCTATCTTTTCAAAATAGGCTTCCAGTCCGTCCAGCCCCAGGTGCCTGATATTCTCCCGCTGCATATCCATCCTGCAAAGATACCGCTACATATTCTATCTTGCGCATCAATGAAATTTAAGACCCTTTGATATGCAAACCTGTTATATAATAGATGCGGTAAGAACGCCTATTGGCCGCTATGGCGGAAGACTGAGTACTACAAGGCCCGATGACCTGCTGGCACTGGTGATCACCGCCCTGATCAATCGTAATCCGGGTATAGATGTTTCCAGGATAGAGGATGTGATTGCCGGCGCTGCCAACCAGGCGGGTGAAGATAACCGCAATGTGGCGCGTATGGCTGCGTTGCTGGCCGGCTTGCCTATCAGTGTAGGCGGCAATACCGTGAACAGGCTTTGTGCCAGCGGGTTGCAGGCCATCATGGATGCAGCCAGGGCTATCATGTGTAATGAAGGCATGTTGTATATAGCAGGAGGCGTGGAAAGCATGACGCGTGCGCCTTTCGTAACAGCCAAAAGCGAAGGCCCCTGGAGCCGTAAAACAGAAACATACGATAGTACCATCGGCTGGCGCTTCACCAATAAGAAGCTGGCCGACATGTATCATCCTTACAGCATGGGCGAGACAGCAGAGAACGTGGCCCGCGAATGGGAGATCGGCAGGGAAGAGCAGGACCTTTTTGCGCTGGCTTCGCAGGAAAAATATGCAGCGGCACTGGCAGCAGGTAAATGGGATGATGAGATTGTGGCAGTAGAAATGGTAAACGATAATATGGTGAACTGGTTTGTGCAGGATGAGCATCCCAGGCACACCACGCTGGAGAAGCTGGCGGGACTACGCCCTGCATTTGCAACAAAGGACGGAACCGTTACGGCAGGTAATTCATCAGGCATCAATGATGGTGCAGCTGCTGTATTGCTGGCCAGTGAAGAAGCCGTAAAATTATTCAACCTTGCACCGCTGGCAAGAGTGGTAAGTATGGGTATTGCAGGTGTAGATCCGGCTATTATGGGCATAGGACCTGTACCGGCTTCGCAGAAAGCATTGCAAAGAGCAGGACTTGCGGTGAATAGTCTGGACCTGGTGGAACTCAATGAAGCATTTGCTTCCCAAAGCATTGCCTGTATGCGTGAGTTGGGGCTTGATGGTGCTAAAGTGAATGTGAATGGCGGAGCCATTGCCCTTGGTCATCCGTTGGGATGCAGCGGCGCCCGTATCTCAGCCACCCTATTGCACGAAATGCACCGGCGCGAACTGAAATATGGCCTCGCTACGATGTGTGTAGGGGTAGGGCAGGGTGCTGCTATCGTCTATGAAGGTTTGTGACATAACGAGGGTAGGATGGGTCATTGGTAATAAGTAGGATCTAAATGAAAGAGTCCGTCTGCTTTTTGCCAGTACCAGAACTTTTTGCGGTAGACGATGTATTTCCCGCGGGCACTTTTTAAAACATATCCCTCTGGCACATAGAGCACTTTAGGCGGGATCATTTTATACCGGTATACGAGGTTCTTTTTTTGTGCAGGTGTGAACGATCTTGCTAAACTGGCATAGTGAACTTTCGCAGCAACATCAGGTGGAAGCTTGTCCTTCGGCGTAACAATATTGCCCGATCCGTCCACGATGATCATGGGACTGCCAAGAATGACCGGTGGGGCAGCGGGATTTGCAGGTAAAGAAGGGGTTGCACCCGGAGAAGGGATTGGCTGTTCAGGCGAAGCAACCGGAGGTATGGCTTTATTTCCTGATGGAACTGACGGAACAGTTTTCCGGTGACATCCAACAGCAGCCAGTATGGCGAAACCCAGTAATACAACAGTTCTTTTCATGGTACCCGTCATTGGCTACCAGACGCACCGAATATTGTGCCAAAATTCAGAAAGCGAATGCAATGAGTTCTGACTGAAGAATCGCCCGTTGCGTTCCATTGGCAAGTTGCCTGATCACACAGGTGCCTTCTTCCAGTTCCTTGCTGCCAATGATCACCACAAAAGGTATTTGCTTTTTCTCGGCGTATTTAAATTGTTTGTCAAACTTACTGTTCTCATGAAACAGTTCCGTTGCAATGCCCTTGTCTCTCAATTGCTGCATCAGTGAAAAAGCCACTTTGCTTTCTGCATCGCCTAAGTTGAAAAACAATACCCTTGTGCCAGCCTGCACAGCATCGGGGAACAGTTGCAATTCCTCCATAACATCGTAGATCCTGTCCACCCCGAAGCTGATACCCACGCCAGGAACATTGGGTACTCCAAATAAGCCGGTGAGATCGTCGTAGCGGCCTCCGCCGCCAATACTGCCCATTTGCACATCCGGCGCTTTTACTTCGAAGATGATACCGGTATAATAGTTCAGGCCGCGGGCGAGTGTGAAATCAGTTATTAGTTGCGGGTTGTGAGTTGCCGGTTGCGAGAAGGAGAGCAGGTATTCGATCTCTTCAATGCCTTTTTTACCCGTTTCATTATTGCCCAGCAATGAACGCAATTTGTCCAGTTTGTTGTTGTGATCGCCGTCGATGTTCAAATAGGTTTCTATGGTAGCGATCTGTTGCGTGTTTAATCCGCGCCGGGCCAATTCTTCCTTCACTTTTTCAATCCCGATTTTGTCCAGCTTGTCAATGGCAACGGTGATATCGGTCATTTTATCGGACCCGCCGCATATTTCGGCCAGTGCAGCCAGTATTTTCCTGCTGTTAATGCGTATCTCGACCCGAATACCCAATCGGGCAAAAACTGTGGCATAGATGCTGGCAAGTTCTACTTCGTTGAGCAGACTATGGCTGCCCACCACATCGGCATCGCACTGGTAAAATTCACGGTACCGGCCCTTTTGTGGCCTGTCGGCACGCCATACCGGCTGCACCTGGTAGCGTTTGAAAGGCATGATAAGCTGTCCGTAATTCATGGCCACATAACGCGCAAAAGGAATAGTGAGATCATAACGGAGTGCTCTTTCCGTAATACCCTTTGTGTTTTTCCCCAGCAACACTTTTTCGAAATCCGCTTTGACGGCATCGTATTTGGCAGGATTGTCCAGCCCGTTGTTGAGTATCTTGAAAATAAGCTTATCTCCTTCTTCTCCATACTTCCCCATAAGTGTTTCCAGGTTTTCCATGGCCGGTGTTTCCAGTGGCTGGAAGCCGTAGCATTCGAATACGGAACGAATGGTATTGAAAATATATTGGCGCTTGCGCACTACAACTGCGCTGAAATCCCTGGTGCCTTGAGGTAATCCCGGTTTGCTCATGAAAAATTATCTGAATATCATTGAATTAGTTAACAGCCGCTCCATATTTTTGAATGATCTGTTCACAGGCCTTATCGATCATTGCATATACTTCATGGTAATCTTTTTCAGTGCCATACCAGGGATCGGGTACATTCCTGTTTTCACCCGGGTATAATTCGTCCAGTAACAAAGATACTTTTTCATTTTGCCAATGATGGCCACTGATACGCTTTACTTCGGCATAATTATCGGCATCCATCACATAAATGCGATCAAAAGCGACCATGTCTTTCGCAGAGAACCGACGGCATTGCTGGGAGGCGATATCTACCCCGTTCAGTCGGGCTACTTTTTGCGACAGACGATGAGGCGCTTCGCCGATATGGTATCCGGCTGTACCCGCACTGTCTACTTCCCATGGCAAACCCCTCCTGTCAGCCTTCTGCTTCAGAATGCCTTCTGCGAGCGGACTCCGGCAGATATTTCCCAGGCATACCATCAGTATCTTCATGCCGCAAAGATAATAGGCCGGGGGCAATCTGGCCGTTCCGGGAGAGCTGACATGAGATTTTATGGCATTATGGAAAATACTGGATGTGTGCATCTTAATTCCAATGAAAGGGATTTTGAGAGATGAAGTATTTTTTAATGTGTTGGAAATACAATTATTAACTAAATTGCCCACCCCCCTGGGTTCAACTTATTGTTAAATGGAGAACGAGCAGAGAGACAAACGGCGAAAAAGTTATATTTTGATGCGCCGTATTTATGACTTTACCATGGCCCTGTTGATTCTTGGAATGGCTGTTGTGATGCTGGGGGCCGTTAAATTCAACATTGAACAAACTTTGGGAATTGATAGTACATTCCGGTATTTGTTCGGAGGACTTTGTCTGCTTTATGGAGGCTTCCGGTTGTACAGGGGATTCAAGAATGATTATTTGTAAATGAAGAAGGGACTGATATTATATAGCGGATGGATATTGCTGATGTTGGTGGGAGCGGGTTGTAAGTCGAAGCCCGGAGCAGATACAAGGGATACACCTGAGCAAGGAATGATCAGCATCAGTGTTGATGAAAGTTTTAAACCGGTCATAGAAGAACAGTTAAGGGTTCATCACGCATCATTTCCCAAAACAACGATCCATGTTTCGTATAAATCGGAAGCAGCGTGTTTCAGGGACTTGCAGTCAGACAGTACGCGGATGATCATTGTGGCCCGTGGGCTGACCAATAAAGAAGCGGCTTATTATGAGGAGAAGCTGTCGTTCAAGCCGCAATTTGCACCGCTGGCTTATGATGCTGTGGCGGTAATTGTAAACAGGGAATCGAAAGACAGTGTTTTTACGATGGCCAGGCTGAAAGATATTTTGAGTGGGAAGGAAAAGCTTACGGCTGTGATGGACGGAGAGAATGCAACCAGTACCGTAAGGTTTTTACAGGATAGTATTTTAAAAGGCGCGGGCTTTGGCGCTAATGTAGTAGCTTCCCCGGGGAGCCAGGCCGTGATAGACCTGGTATCTAAAAGGAATGATGTGATTGGCTTTGTGGGGTTGAGCTGGGTAGGCGATAGTTATGATCCGAAACAACTGGCTTATTTGAAAACGATCAGGCTGGGTTTGATAGAATGTGTTAAATGTAAGGAAAGGGACCTGTTTGCCAAGCCTTCACAGGCGAGTATAACTTACGGAGAGTATCCGTTGGCACGGCCCTTGTATTATGTATTGAAAGAGAATGCAGCCGGACTTGGTACAGGTTTCATGAATTTCATGAGTCTGGAAAGAGGGCAGCTGATTTTCAGGAGAGCATTCCTGGCGCCGGCTAAAATGGGTTTTGATAAAAGGGCCGGAATGATCAGGGAAACCAAGTGATTAACCAATCAATTATAAAAACAGACAAATGAAGAAGACCGTATCACTGTTGTTGGCTGCATTGCTTGTAGGGCAGTGTGTGATAGCGCAGTTGGCTGAGGGGATTAAGAACCTCAACTATGAAAAGAATAACACCGCGAGGGAGATTCTGAAGAAGGCTTATGATGCCAATCCTAAAGACCCGCAAACAATCTATTGGTATGGCCAATCTCTGATCGCACGTAACATTGAAGAGGCCAGGGCTGTTTACCAGAAAGGATTACAGGAGATCGGAAGCGATGCATGGTTACTGGTAGGCATTGCCCACCTCGACCTGCTTTCAGGCGGAGATATCAATGCGGCCAAGCAGAAATTTGAGCAGGCCATTACAGCTACTACTGAAACAAAGGGTAAGAACAAAGGCAAGCCCAACGCTGCTATACTGGATGCCATTGGTCGCGCTAATGCAGCTGGTGACAGTAAAATAGGTGATCCGGTTTATGCAATAGATAAACTGAAGCAGGCAGCTGCCATTGACCTTACCACCTCCGATATCTATATCAATATGGGTATCAATTACCAGAAAATGGGAGGAGAAAATGGCGGGGACGCAGTAAAAGCATACACAGAAGCCTTCAACCGTGATCCGAAAAGTCCGGTGGCAAAGTTCAAAATAGGGAACATCTATAAGAGCCAAAATAACAAAGATCTACTGGAGCAATATTATAATGAAGCCATCACCATTGATCCCTCCTTCCCTCCGGTATACTTGGCCCTGTACAACTACTATTCTGATAAAGACGTGAACAAGGCGAAGGACAACCTCGACAAATATGTAAATACAGCCGATAAGGATCCCAAGAACGAATACTTCCTGGCCGATTACCTTTTCCGCGCCGGCAGATACAATGAGAGTATCGCTAAAGCCAAAGACCTGGAAGCTTCCACCGGATTTACTGCTTTACCCAGGTTAAGTATCCTGTATGCTTACAACTACGACAGGCTGGGTGATTCATTGAAAGCCAAATCATACCTGGAAAAATTCTTTACTTCTGCACCGATGAGTGAAGTACAGCCTACAGATTATGAACTGGCGGTAAAAGTATTCTCTAAAGTGCCTGGCAGCGAAGCAGCAGCGGTTGGATACCTTGAGAAAGCCATTGCTGGTGATACTTCTAAAGTGAACCGGATCGGCTATATGGGACAGGCTGCCGAACTTTTTGCCAAAGCAAAAATGTACGGCGATGAATTGAAGTGGTTGCAAAAACAGCAGGAACTGAAAGGTAGTGCCATGGGTGAGTTTGAGTACTATAAATTCACCAGTACTGCCATCAACGCAAAAGATTATTCCCTGGCAATAGATCTTGCCAAGAAATACCTGGCGGCTTTCCCTGATAAGCCACAGCCTTATGTTTTCCTCAAACGTGCGGCTCTTTCTTCCGACCCTGATACTTCCAAAGGATCTGCACTTGAATCGCTTGATTACCTGGATTCCTTCTACTCAAAAGACAAAGAAAAGAATAAGCGCCAGATATTCCTTAACCTTTATTACAGGTTACAGTATTTTGTAAATAAGGCGAAAGACCTGGATAAGGCATTGGAGGTAACAGGTAAAATGTTGCTTTTATATCCCGAACCCGGTGAAGAGAATAAATATGCTACGGATACCAGGAACACGATTTCAGATGCATTAAATAAGTCGAAGCAGCCGGCTAAACCCGGTGGCAAACCAACCAGCAATGCTGGTACAGCAACTGTCACCAACAGAAACAGCGCCGGTTCGCCCAAATAACCGAAAATAATAAAGAAAAAACTCCCCGATGGCGGGGAGTTTTTCATTTATATCCTTCACAAGCTTATTTTTGCTTTTCAATCAATGTTTTAACATGAACTGGCTTTCTTTGCTGTCAGAGGCCGGCAATTCGAACTCCGCCGCCAATTATTTACCCATTGGGATACAGTTGATTTTTGCAGCCGGCTTTGTTGCCACCATGATTGGGGTGTCGCAGTGGGTAGGACCCAAGCGCAAAACCGCTGATAAACTGGAAACTTTTGCCAGTGGTATAGAAAGTCATGGCGATGCCCGCCATCCTATGGCCATCAAATATTTCCTGGTAGCGATCCTCTTTGTTTTATTTGATGTGGAAGTGATCTTTTTCTACCCTTACGCTGTTATTTTTAAGGAATTGGGTTGGGCCGGATTCAGTGCAGTGTTGATGTTCATTGCTTTTTTCATAATAGGATTTATCTATATCATCAAGAAAGGAGCGTTGAAATGGGAAGACTGATCTTAATGGCTCAATTAGCAAATACGCAATGTACAAATGATATGAACATTGCGCCATTGTCAAATTTTCAAATTTAATTATGCGTCCAGTACGATTTAATATTCATCCGAAAGAAGCCATGCTGAGCGATGCCGTTGCTGTGGCAGAAGCGCCCGAAGGATATTCGGGAGAAGGTTTTTTTACCACTAACCTGAGCAGCGTAGTAGGATTGGCCCGTAAAAATTCATTATGGCCCCTGCCATTTGCCACTTCCTGCTGTGGCATTGAATTCATGGCTACCATGGGTTCGCATTACGATTTTGCGCGTTTTGGATCAGAGAGAGTGGGTTTTTCACCACGTCAGTGCGACCTGTTGATGGTAATGGGGACTATTGCCAAAAAAATGGGGCCGGTATTACGACAGGTATACCTGCAAATGGCTGAACCGCGTTGGGTAATGGCTGTAGGAGCCTGTGCTTCGAGCGGCGGTATATTCGATACTTACAGTGTATTGCAGGGCATCGACCAGGTAATACCGGTTGATGTATACGTGCCTGGATGCCCACCCCGCCCTGAGGCCATTCTTGACGGATTTATGAAGATACAGGAACTGGTGGGACAGGAAAGCATCCGCAGAAGGAACAGTGAACAATACAAAGCATTGATGAACGGATACGGAATACAGTAGTAACAATTATGTCATTAAGCAACGAATACATTCAACAAAGACTAAAGGAAAAGTTCGGCCCTGAAATGCTGAAATTCGAAGAAGATTATGGCATGCTTAGTTTTGAAGCTCCTAAAGAACAAAACCTGAAAGTATTGCAGTTCCTGTACGATGATGCGGAGCTGCAGTTCCGTTTTCTGACAGACCTTTGCGCAGTGAACTATCCCGATGACAAAGGAAGGGAACTGGCGGTTGTATATCACCTGCATAACCTGGCAGCCAATGTGCGTATCCGCTTCAAAGTGTTTACGCCGGTGACCACACCCGATGTGTTTACGGCAACCCAGCTTTTTGCAACTGCCAACTGGATGGAAAGAGAGACCTATGATTTTTTCGGCGTTAATTTCATCGGGCACCCTAACCTGAAAAGAATATTGAACGTAGATGAAATGGATTATTTCCCACTGAGGAAGGAATTCCCGCTGGAAGACCAGACAAGGATAGATAAAGATGATGAGATGTTTGGAAGAGGGTAAATGAGAATGGCTGAATTGCGCAATAGCTCAATGAAAAAACATCTGACAACTAACAATTCGTAACAAACAGAGAATGCAGTCCAATCAACATATTAAATTACCGGAAGGGTCGATAGAAAAACAGACCACCACACTCAATGTTGGACCCACACACCCGGCCACGCATGGTGTGTTTCAGAATATCATGGAACTGGATGGTGAGCGGATCGTTTCTACGGAACAAACGGTTGGATATATCCATCGCGCTTTTGAAAAGCTGGCAGAACGCAGACCCCTCTACCAGATCACACCTATTACCGACAGGTTGAACTATTGCAGCAGTCCCATTAACAACATGGGCTGGCACCTCACCTGTGAAAAATTATTGGGTGTGAAAACGCCCAAGCGGGTAGATTACCTGCGGGTGATCATCATGGAGCTGGCACGTATTTCAGATCACCTCATCTGCAATTCAATTGTGGGAGTAGATACCGGCGCTTATACCGGCTTTCTCTATGTAATGCAATACCGTGAATTAATCTATGAAATATATGAAGAAGTATGTGGGTCCCGCCTTACTACTAATATTGGGCGTATTGGTGGTTTTGAAAGGAATTTCTCAAATACGGCATTTACGAAGCTCGAGAAATTCCTGAAAGAATATCCCAAAGTGCTGAAAGAGTTTGAGAATCTCTTTACACGCAACCGCATTTTCATGGAGCGTACCCAGGGGGGCGGCGCCATTAGTGCCGAAAGGGCATTGAATTACGGGTTTACCGGCCCCAACCTGCGCGCTGCAGGCGTTGATTATGATGTGCGCGTGCATACTCCGTACAGCAGCTATGAAGATTTTACTTTTACCGTGCCCGTTGGAAACACCGGAGATAATTACGACCGTTACCTGGTACGCAATGCTGAAATGTGGCAGAGCCTTAGTATCATAGAACAGGCTTATCAGAAGATACAGGGGTTCAAAGGCGAAGAAGCTGAGGTTTATCATGCCAATGTACCGGCATACTATCTTCCTGAAAAGAAAGATGTATACACCAAAATGGAAGCACTGATCTGGCATTTCAAGATCATCATGGGTGAAGTGGATATGCCAAAAGGAGAAGTATACCATGCAGTGGAGGGAGGCAATGGAGAGCTGGGCTATTACCTGATCAGCGACGGAGGCCGTACGCCATTCAGGCTGCATTTCAGGAGACCCTGTTTCATTTATTACCAGGCTTATCCTGAACTGATCAAAGGAAGCATGCTGAGCGATGCCATTGTAACAATGAGCAGTCTAAATCTGATTGCGGGAGAACTGGACGCTTAATAATTAAAAAGTAAAAATTCAAATAACAACCCGTTTTTGAATTTTGAATTTTGAATTGAATATGAGGTTTAACGAACAACAATTAGCAGAATTCAACAGACTGGTAGCACGTTACCCGGAAGAAAAACAGAAAAGTGCGTTGCTTCCCGTGCTTCACCTGGCGCAGGAAAGTTTTGGCGGATGGCTGAGCGCCGAAACGATGGATTATGTAGCCGAACTGCTCAGGATCGCTCCCATCGAAGTGTATGAAGTAGCAACTTTTTATAGTATGTACAACCTCAAACCGGTTGGTAAATACATGTTTGAAGTTTGCCAGACAGGTCCCTGTATGCTGAACGGAAGCGATGACATCATTACATATATTGGCGACAAACTCGGCATCAAGCCAGGCGAAACAACCAGTGATGGCATGTTTACCCTGAAAACTGTAGAATGCCTGGGCGCCTGTGGTTATGCACCTATGATGCAAATGGGCAAAACCTATCGTGAGCACCTCACGAAGGCAAAAGTAGATGCCATTATTGATGAATGCCGCAAAAATGCAACCAACCATAATTAGATGAAAAAACTGATTACCATATTAACACTGTTTATTGCGTTTTCTGCCGGCGCTCAGACCGCCAGGGAAAAAGAGGTCATGAACAATATAGCCGCTTTGAACAAAGCAGTCTTTACCGATCTTGACAAAAGAGACAGTGTTGCGTTAGAAAAGCTGTTAGCGGAAAGAGTTACTTACGGACATTCCGGCGGTCTTGTTGAAAACAAGCAACAGATGATCCGTCATGCAGTAGTGAGTCAGATGACCTATGGCGATTTCAGGATGGAGAATGCAACAGTTTTTTTCGAAGGCAACAGTGCAGTAGCAAGACATGAATTAAAAGCAAAAACCTTTGAGAATGGCAAGGAAGGGGTGTTGCATTTGAATGTATTGCAGGTTTGGGTGAAGACAGGAAGATCATGGCTGCTGCTGGCACGCCAGGCGGTTAAACTTCCTTAAATGAATAGTACAACCTCAGCTTGATGCGGGTTGAAGAAATAAACGGAAATGAGTAAGAAATTATTATTAGAGAAAGCCCATGTAGAAGGCATCCGTTATTATGATGTTTACCGTCGTGAAGGCGGGTATCGCAGCGTGGAGAAAGCATTGAAAACAATGGGCCCCGAAGCCATTGTGGAAGAAGTGAAGAAGAGTGGTTTGCGTGGCCGTGGCGGTGCCGGTTTCCCTGCAGGCCTGAAATGGAGTTTTATTGCCAAGCCGGAAGGCGTACCACGCCACCTGGTTTGTAATGCTGATGAAAGTGAGCCCGGTACTTTTAAAGACAGGTACCTGATGGAATTCATTCCGCATTTGCTTATAGAGGGACTGATTGTTTCCTCATTCGCATTGGGTTCTAATGATACTTACATCTACATCCGGGGAGAATATGCATGGATTGTAGACATATTGGAACAGGCCATAACCGAAGCGAAGAACAATGGTTTCCTTGGGAAAAATATCCTGGGTACCGGGTTCGACTGTAACATACACGTACAAAGGGGTGCCGGCGCTTATATCTGCGGAGAAGAAACTGCGTTGATCGAATCGCTGGAAGGTAAACGCGGTAATCCCCGCATCAAACCGCCATTCCCTGCGGTACAAGGCCTGTGGATGCGCCCTACTGTGGTGAACAATGTGGAAACACTGGCAGCTGTGGTACCCATCATCAATATGGGTGGAGAAGAATATGCAAAGATCGGAGTAGGGCGTTCCACTGGAACCAAACTCATCAGCGCTTGTGGTAATATCAACAAGCCGGGTGTATACGAAATAGACATGACGATCTCGGTAGAAGAATTCATTTATTCAGATGAGTATTGCGATGGTATTGCCAACGGGAAAAAACTCAAAGCTTGTATTCCCGGCGGTTCATCCGTTCCCATATTACCTGCTAACCTGCTGCTTAAAACAGCCAAAGGTGAAACACGTTACATGAACTATGAAAGTCTCGGCGACGGCGGTTTTGCCACCGGTACCATGATGGGATCGGGAGGTTTTATTGTGCTGGATGAAGACCAGTGCGTGGTTCGTCATACTTTATCATTGACCAGGTTTTACCGTCATGAGAGTTGCGGACAATGCTCACCCTGTCGGGAAGGAACCGGATGGATGGAAAAAATACTGAAGAACATCGAATATGGTCAGGGTAAACTGAGCGATATAGACCTGTTATGGGATATACAGCGCAGGATAGAAGGCAATACGATCTGTCCGCTCGGAGATGCCGCAGCATGGCCTGTAGCATCAGCCATCAGGCATTTCAGGGATGAATTTGAATGGCATGTATTACATCCGGAAGAAGCGCAGAAAAGGAACTATGGACTGGCGCATTATGCAGATCCGATCCATGTACCTGTGACTGCCTGATCATTCAAAAATCATCGCTTCAATTATTATAAACCCAAAATAGTTGATTTTGACTTTTTAATTTTGACTTTTTAATTCCAGCTATGTCGGAACAACAACTGTTTAAAGTAACGATAGACAATATCACCATAGAAGTTCCCCCGGGAACAACTATTCTCAATGCTGCCCGCAAGATCGGTGGCGATGTAGCACCTCCGGCTATGTGTTATTACAGCAAGCTGGAAGAAAGCGGAGGCAAATGCCGTACCTGCCTGGTGGAAGTGAGCAAGGGCTCAGAAAAAGATCCCCGGCCCATGCCTAAGTTGGTAGCCTCCTGCCGTACTACTGTGATGGATGGAATGGAAGTGAAGAATATCACCAGTGAACGTGTGATCGATGCAAGGGCAGGCGTAGTGGAATTCCTGCTGCTGAACCACCCGCTTGACTGTCCCGTCTGCGACCAGGCAGGTGAATGTCATCTGCAGGACCTTAGCTATGAGCATGGCAAGGAATCTACCCGTTACGAATTCCAGCGCAGGACTTTTAAAAAACACGACCTCGGGCCTTATATACAATTACATATGACCCGTTGTATCCTTTGTTACCGCTGCGTATTCACGGCTGATCAACTTACCCAAAAAAGAGAACACGGGGTGCTGGACAGGGGAGACCATGCTGAGATCGCTACTTTCATTGAAAAGAGTCTTGATAATGATTTCATCGGTAATGTGATCGATGTTTGTCCTGTTGGCGCTTTGACCGATAAAACCTTCCGCTTCAAGAACCGCGTATGGTTCCTCAAGCCAATGGATGCACATCGTGATTGTCCTGCCTGCAGCGGTAAAGTAACCCTATGGAATCGCGGAGATGAAGTCTATCGTGTTACAGCACGCAAAGATGAATGGGGAGAAGTGGAAGACTGGATCTGTAATACCTGCCGCTTTGAAAAGAAAAAAACCAGTGATTGGATAATAGAAGGACCCCGGCTTATCAGCAGGCATTCGGTTATCTCCCAGGGTCATTATGCAGGTTCTGTAGGAACAACCATGCCCGCAGAAACATTCAAAACGGTGAACGACGGAAGACAGCCCAAATTACTGATGGATATACATGATGTAAGTGAAGTGAACCGGCAAGGAACTTCATTAAGCCTCATTGAAGGACCGGCACATTCAACAGATTTTAATTCAAAGAAAGCATAACCGCAATATACTCATGACACTACTTGCTATTGACTGGGCATTACTGATAGAGAAACTGGCACTGATTGCAGTAATCGTGTTCGGCAGCCTGGGTATTGCACTTTATACAACTTTTGCAGAAAGAAAAGTGGCGGCAGTGCTGCAAGACAGGCCCGGTCCGAACAGGGCTGGTCCATTCGGATTACTACAACCTTTTGCCGATGGCCTCAAGCTCATCATGAAGGAAGAGATCATTCCCAATACTTCCAATAAGGTATTGTTCATACTCGGACCGGCCCTTGCAATGACAGCGGCATTGATGACCTGTGCAGTGATCCCCTGGGGTAGTCATGTTGAATTGTTTGGCCGGAAGATAGACCTGCAGGTTGCCGATGTCAACATAGGCATATTGTACATATTCGGTGTGGTAAGTGTGGGCGTATATGGTATCATGATCGGCGGATGGGCTTCTAACAATAAATTTTCGCTCATGGCGGCGCTGCGCGGTGCATCACAGGCCATTAGTTATGAGCTGGCCATGGGATTATCGCTGATCGCCGTATTAATGCTTTCAGGCTCATTGAGCTTGAAAACCATTGTTGAAGAACAGATGGCACCCGGACATTTATGGAATATTGCCTACCAGCCGCTGGGCTTTCTCCTGTTTTTTGTCTGCGCCCTGGCAGAATGTAACCGTACTCCTTTCGATTTGCCCGAAGCAGAGAACGAACTGAATTTTGGTTACCATCAGGAGTACTCTTCCATGAAACTGGGTTTTTATCTTTTTGCAGAATACGTGAATATGATCATGAGCAGCGCGGTAATGGCCTGCCTTTTCTTTGGAGGCTATGATGTGCCTTTTCTGGATGAAAACACCCTGGCGCCCAATATTGCAGCCATCATTGGGGTAGCGGCATTGCTGATCAAGATTGTCTTTTTCATCTTCCTGTTCATGTGGATACGCTGGACAATTCCCAGGTTTCGCTATGACCAACTGATGAACCTGGGCTGGAAAACCATGGTTCCGCTGGCATTGCTGAATATGCTGGCAACGGCGGCCGTGATATTGTGGAGAACAGGCGTATAGCTTTTCGAAAAAATTTGGATTAACAGGCGATAAAAATATTTTTGCAATTTATGCAGGCACTAACAAACAGAGCAGAGGCGGTAAACCGGAAACCCATGACCATTATGGAGCGGTTGTACCTGCCCGCTATTGTAAAAGGTATGGCCATTACTTTCAGCCATATTTTCAAGAAAAAACCAACTGTACATTACCCCGAAGAGAAAAGACCCTTCAGCCCTGTGTTCCGCGGATTGCATGTGCTGAACCGCGATGAAGAGGGTAGGGAGCGTTGTACGGCGTGCGGACTCTGTGCTGTTGCCTGCCCGGCAGAAGCCATTACCATGGAAGCAGCCGAACGCCTGCCCGGAGAAGAAAACCGTTACCGGGAAGAGAAGTATGCTGCCAGGTACGAGATCAACATGTTGCGTTGCATTTTCTGCGGTCTCTGTGAAGAAGCCTGCCCGAAAGATGCTATTTACCTCAGCGAAACATTCGCTCCCGCCAATTATGCCCGTAAGGGATTCATATATGGAAAAGAAGATTTGCTGATACCCGATCCTAAAACAGAACCGGAAGCCTATGCTAAAGCAAAAGGCGAAAGAAACTAAATAGTGGCCGCACATGAATAGCATACAAATACTTTTTTTTGCATTGACAACATTCGCTCTTTTCAGCGCCATCATGGTATTGGTGAGCAAGAATCCCGTGCATAGCGTACTTTGGCTGATTGGTGTTTTCTTTGCCATTTCCGGTCATTATATTTTGTTGAATGCACAGTTCCTGGCCATTGTTAACCTGATTGTATATGCAGGGGCCATCATGGTATTGTTCCTTTTTGTGATCATGCTCATGAATCTTAACAGCGAAGCAGAACCGCAAAAGCATATCTGGATGAAACTGGCCGGGGCCATAGCAGGAGGTTGCTTTCTGATGGTGCTGGTATCGCTGGTGAGGCAGGCAGTTGACCTGCAACACAAATCTGTGATGATGGGCACTGGCGATATTGGGCTCATCAATAATTTGGGAAAAGCTTTGTTCAGTGATTTTGTGGTTCCTTTTGAAATCAGCAGTGTGCTTTTTTTAAGTGCGATGGTAGGAGCTGTAGTAATAGGAAAGAAAGATTAATTTAATCGATATGCCAATACAATACTATATCTATTTCTGCCTTGCCTTGTTCAGCATCGGTATCATTGGGGTGCTCACCCGCCGCAATGCCATCATTGTTTTCATGTGCATCGAACTCATGCTGAATGCGGTGAACCTTCTGCTTGTAGCCTTTTCCAAAATGCACCATGGTATAGCGATAACGGTGAACCCTGCTTCGCAAACAGGAATAGAGGGGCAATTATTCGTATTTTTCATTATGGTGGTAGCAGCGGCTGAAGTGAGCGTAGGACTGGCCATTATTGTGATGATGTTCCGGAATACGCATTCCGTGGATATTAACTTTTTGAATCGTTTGAAAAATTAAATAGGCGTTCCGCGTTCTGCTTTAAGCTTAATATTATGAGTAAACTTGTTTATTTAATTCCTCTTTTCCCGCTGCTGGGTTTTCTGATCAACGGATTGGGGCGCAGGTCGCTTTCCAAATCGATGGTTGGCATTATTGGCAGTGGATCCATACTGGCTTCTTTTGTGGTGAGCCTGCTTGTTTTCTTCGATGTAAAAGCAAATGGCGCTACCGTTGTAAGCCTGTTCAATTTTATACAAGTTGACCAGTTCACCATTCCTTTTGCTTTCCAGGCAGACCAGTTATCGGCCATCTTCCTGCTCATTATTACTGGCGTAGGCTTTCTCATACACCTGTATTCCACTGCTTATATGCATGAAGAGGATGGCGCGCATTTTGCCCGCTATTTTTCCTATCTCAACCTGTTTGTCTTTTCCATGCTGTTGCTGGTATTGGGGGGCAATTATGTGATCATGTTCATTGGATGGGAAGGTGTGGGCTTGTGTTCTTACCTGCTGATCGGATACTGGTTTAAAAATGAGCAATACAATTATGCTGCGAAGAAAGCGTTCGTGATGAACCGTATTGGAGATCTCGGATTCCTGCTGGCGCTTTTCTGGCTGATCTTTAAACTGGGCACGCTGACTTACGGCGATGTTTTTGCCAATATTGACAAACTGAGCAGCTTTGATATCACTGCCATTACCACTTTGCTATTTGTAGGCGCCATGGGGAAAAGCGCACAGATACCACTGTATACCTGGCTGCCCGATGCTATGGCTGGCCCCACACCCGTATCGGCCCTCATCCATGCAGCCACCATGGTTACGGCCGGTATTTATATGATTGCCCGCAGCAATATTCTGTACACACTCGCTCCCGCCACGCAGACGCTGGTAGCAATGGTGGGACTGGCAACAGCAGTCTTTGCAGCAACCATTGCCCTGAAACAGAACGATATTAAAAAAGTATTGGCTTATTCAACCGTAAGTCAGTTAGGATATATGTTCCTCGGACTAGGGGTTGGCGCCTACACAGGCGCTGTGTTCCATGTGATGACGCATGCTTTTTTCAAAGCATTGCTGTTCCTGGGAGCAGGCTCTGTAATCCATGCCATGCACCATGAGCAGGATATCCGCAACATGGGCGGACTCAAAAAGTATTTACCGGTTACACATATTACTTTTTTGTTGGGATGCCTGGCTATTGCGGGAATACCTCCTTTCTCAGGTTTTTTCTCCAAAGATGAAATACTAATGGCTGCTTATAACAAAAATCCTGTGTATTATTTCATAGGGCTGGCCGGAGCGCTGATGACGGCATTTTACATGTTCCGTCTCTACAGCATGACATTCCTTGGCGGTTTCAGAGGTACCCAGGAACAGCGGCACCATTTGCATGAAAGTCCTGCTGCCATGACCCTCCCCCTGGTGATACTTGCTGTATTGTCGGTAATCGGCGGATTCGTTGGCATACCGGAGGTATTTGCTTCCAATGCACACAGCCTGGAGCATTTCCTTTCACCAATTTTTGCAGCATCTGCCAGGCTGGCCGAACGGCACCACATGGAAGCATCGCAGGAATACCTGTTCATGGGTATTTCAACCGTAGCAATCATACTGGTTATCCTGTTTGCTGTAAACAGCTACAAGAAATACCAGCGGACTGAAACAGAAAATACGGGTATTGCCAAACTGCTTGAGAACAAATGGTATATCGACGAGTTATATGACGGACTTATTGTAAATCCGTTGAATGCTTTTGCCGGCTTCCTGAAAAATATAGTGGAAAAAAGCGGCATCGATGGTATTGTGAATGGAGTGGGCAGGTTGGTTGGTTATGGTTCCAGGCAACTGCGCTTATTGCAAAGCGGACAGGTAGGGAACTATATCCTGGTTATGATAATGGCCATGGTTGTATTCATATTGATCTGGTTTAACGATGCTACCATTATGCGTTTCTTTAGTAAAATATTTTAAAAGATGATTCCTGTTTTATTGATATTGATCCCGTTATTGACAGGCTTACTCAGTTTTTTGATTAAAGAAGAAACAAAGGTAAAGAGCTGGGCCCTGCTCACGTCAGTGATTACACTGGCAGTAGCTGTAACCGGTTCCTGGTTCTATCCGGCCGCTCATTTGACTTTCAATGCCTCCTGGCTGCCCGGATTAGGGGCTGCTTTTTCGGTAAACATGGATGGAATGGGTAAAATGTTGTGCCTTCTGACAGCCATTTCTTTTCCTGTTGTATTTGCAGCTACTTACCGAAATAAGTATAAGAGCGCAGGTAGTTTCTACGGGCTCATGTTACTGACCCAGGCAGGTCTTACAGGCGTTTTTTTAGCGCAGGATGCATTGCTGTTCTATTTCTTTTGGGAACTGGCGCTGATTCCCGTTTATTTTCTCTGTTCTATCTGGGGTGGTGAGAAAAGAATTGCTGTTACCTTCAAATTTTTTGTGTATACTTTTCTTGGCTCTTTGCTGATGCTTGCGGGCATCCTGTTCGTATACTTTCATACGGCCGATCAATCCTTCTCCCTGAAATCGTTCTATGAGGTCAAACTGACCGGCGCACAACAGGGGCTTGCTTTCTGGCTGTTCTTTATAGCATTTGCCATTAAAATGCCGGTATTCCCATTTCATACCTGGCAGCCCGATGCATACGAACAGTCGCCTACTGCAGTAACCATGATACTCAGCGGCGTAATGGTTAAAATGGGTGTTTTTGCATTGATACGCTGGCTGTTGCCGGTGTTTCCGAATGCGTCTTCACAGTTCAGTCATGTTATTATTGTCTTTTCCGTCATTGGCATGCTGTATGCCTCACTGATTGCCATCAGGCAGGACGACCTGAAGCGACTGATCGCTTATTCATCCATTGCTCATATTGGATTGATGTGTGCTGTTGTATTCACGTTTAACAAAACAGGAATGGATGGTGTGATGGTGCAGATGTTCAACCATGGTGTGAATGTGATTGGGCTGTGGGTGGTAGCTGATGTGATTGAACAACAACTGGGAACAAGGAAATTCAGTGAACTGGGAGGACTGGCCCAAAAAGCGCCGGCCCTGGCCATTCTGTTAATGGTGATGGCGCTGGCCAATATTGCTTTGCCGCTGACCAACGCATTCATCGGGGAATTCCTCATGTTCAACGGACTGTTCCAATACAATGGATGGATCGCAGCTGTAGCCTGTATCAGCATCGTCCTGGTGGCAGTGTATACCCTCAACATGATCCAAAGCATATTTTACGGAAATACGGTACCAGCTACGGCGAAGGCGACCGATATCAATAAGAACGTACAATTTACATTGGCAGTACTGGCATTGGTGGTGATAGTGCTGGGTGTTTACCCCCAGCCCATGATCAGCCTTGCAACAGATACAGTACAAGCCATTCTGAAATAGAATTATTATGAACGCGATAATACTTTCGGCATTATTAGGAGTGGTGATGATGTTCAGCGGCATCGTTGTCAAAGAAAAAGCAGCATTGAAATACATAGCTGCTGTTGGCTTGCTGTTATTGCTGGTGGCCAACCTGGCACATACCTATGGAATTTATGATGTCAGGGTGGATACCCATGGTTTGCTCAATTTCCAGAAATTTGGGCTTTTCTTTAATTCCATTGCTTTTGCTACAACGCTGATCTATGTTTTGCTGAGCGGTCGTGATATTGAGAATGCCGGACTGAATGCCGCCGAATATTTTGCATTGATCTTTTTTGTGCTTTGCGGAGTAAGCATACTTTCTGCGTACAATGGATTGCTGATGCTTTTCCTGGGTATTGAAATTTTATCTATCCCCTTGTATATACTTACGGGTGCCGACAAGAGGAACCTTAAAAGCAATGAAGCTTCGCTGAAATATTTTCTCATGGGTTCTTTTTCCACGGGCATCATGCTCATGGGCATTGCGCTGATCTATGGAGCTACCGGATCCTTTGGCATGATAACCATTCCCCCTAATCCGGTTACTGGACTGGTACAGGGGTCTTTCCTGGAAATAGCAGGCCTGTTACTGCTTTTTGTTTCCATGTCATTCAAGGTATCTGCGGCTCCCTTTCATTTCTGGACTCCGGATGTTTACGACGGAGCGCCTTCTGTGTTTACTTCTTTCATGGCTACGATTGTGAAAGCCGCAGGCTTTATTGCGTTTGTGCGGCTATTTGAGGGGCATACTGTTGTATTGGGGCCTACCTGGAAGATTGTGCTTTCTTTTGTGATTATTTCCACCCTCCTCATAGGCAATATCACTGCGGTATTCCAACAAAGTGTAAAACGCATGCTGGCTTATTCCAGTATTGCCCAGGCGGGTTTCATGCTGTTTGCCCTTTATGGTAATAATGAGCTCTCCCGGGAAGGTATACTGTTGTATGCAGTGGCATACAGCCTTGCTACCATTGGCATTTTCGCTGTTCTGATAAAAATGAAGGATTATACTTACGATGGTTTCAACGGACTGGCAAAAAAGCAACCGGTATTGGCATTCTGCGCAACGATCTGCCTGTTGTCACTCGCCGGTATACCATCCACTGCCGGTTTCTTTGCAAAATATTATATGCTGGCTGCCACCATTAAGGAAGGCGGGGCGCTCTGGCTGGTGATCGTAGCTGTACTGTTTGCAGCTGTGAGCGCCTATTATTATTTCAGGGTCATACAGGCCATGTATTTCAAAGAGGGAGACGCAGACACCAACGGTCCCATCAGCAATGGATTCAAATACAGCCTGCTGGCGGTGGCCGCGCTCATCCTGCTGATAGGCATTATGCCTTCTACTGTATTGAACTGGTTCTATTTTTAAGGCAGAAGTCAGAGTTTAAAATTCGAAGGGATAACGCTTATCACATTATTTTGACTTTTTAAGCCTGACTTTTTACATTTGAGTGTGACCACTCTCGATTCCCTTTCACTGGCCTGGCGTACCGTGCGGAGCAATAAGTTACGTACGGGTATCACCGTTGCCATCATTGCTTTCGGTATCATGGCATTGATTGGCATCATCACTGCCATTGAAGCCATGAACCAGAGCGCCCGGGAAAGTTTTGCCACCATGGGGGCCAATGCCTTCAGCATACGATTCAAAGAAATCAGGGTACGTATTGGCGGCGGCAATAACAATGATTTTAAAAAGACAGTAAGGGGGCGTAAAGAGAAGAAATCAAACCTGGGTAAATCTATTCTGAAAGAAGAAGCGGAAAACTTCAAAGCCGGTTTTCATTTCCTTAACGCCCAGACAAGTATTTATCGCAGAGGGCCCGGTGCGCAGGAATTGCATTATGAAGACAAGAAAACCAATCCGCAGATCAATATCTGGGGCGGAGATGAGAACTACCTGTTAGTGAACGGGTATTCAGTAAGTGAAGGACGAAATCTCAACCACCTGGACATTGAAAGCGGAAGGAATGTTTGTTTGTTGGGAAGTAATGCCGCTTCAAAACTATTTGGCGAACACCCGGAAAAAGCCATCGATAAAATGATCAGGGTGGGCAGTATTCCTTACCGGGTTGTAGGTGTGCTGAAAAGTAAGGGGTCCAGCGCTATGATGCGGCAGGACGATATCATGATTACTTCTTATACCAATGTGAGACGTTTCCAGAACACACAACCTTCCTATATGATTGGGGTAATGGTAGGCAATGTCAATGCCATGGACGCTGCTACGGGAGAAGCCACAGCCTTATTCAGGGGCATCCGGAAACTGGAGCCTACCGATGAAGATAATTTTGTTATTGAAAAAAGTGATCGCGTTGCAGAAATGCTGATGGGTTTTCTCAGTAGTATCACGGGATCAGCAGGAGCCATCGGACTAATCACGCTCATAGGAGCAGCCATCGGCCTCATGAACATCATGTTGGTAGCAGTGAACGAGAGAACCAAAGAAGTCGGTCTCATCAAAGCGATCGGCGGTAAAAGGAGGAACGTGCGCCAACAGTTCCTGTTTGAAAGCATGATCATTAGTCTGCTGGGCGCATTATTCGGTATTTTCCTGGGCATATTGATCGGGAACCTCTTCAGCATTGTACTCAAAACCGGTTTTGTAGTGCCCTGGGCCTGGGTAATCATTGGCATTGTGATCTGTTCAATGGTGGGCCTGGCAGCGGGCATCTATCCCGCTATGAAAGCAGCTAAACTGAACCCGATCGTTGCTCTCAGGTATGAATGATGAAAGAGATCAGGGCTTCCGCTTGAAGAACAGCTTCAGCTTATCATTGATGTAATATTTGATATCTTCCTCTGTCCTGTGTGCCCGCAACCACTCATAAGGCGGGCGATGGTTTTGCATGAACTCAAACAACTGATCGCCTTTTAAACCACTGTATTCCTTCACCAGCTTCTCGGTGAAACGATAGTTGATGTAAGCTTCTTTTTCAGTTGCTTCATAAAACGCAAAGGCTTTTCGTTTGTTTCTCTCATGCCTTGAGAAGCGGCTGATATTAAGTGCAATGCCTGCGCCTGAATTCGATTCCGATACTGCAGGGATGGTGTAATTGACAATATCATGCAAAAAATCCTTCCTTCGTTCCATACTATCCAACTGGTACTGGTTTGCATAACTCTTAACAGTAACCATACCCAGGTACCTGTGCAAAGGCGGCAGCAACAATACCAGGGTGTCTTTATTGGTATAACGGAAATCGAATCGCAAGGTATCAAATTTATACCCGACAGCCGCCATGGAAAGCACCTGGTTCTCTGAAACCGCTAGCTTGAAAAGACCCTGGTAATTGGTCATGACCGTTTTGCCCGTAGTCATATTGGTTACACTGGCCAGTACAACGGGCTCTGAATTGATGCTGTCTTTCAAATAACCATAAATCAACGGAGTGCGCTGTGCAGAGACCATGGTAAAAGCAGCACACAAACAGGAAAGCATCAACAGGCGCATAGAAAAATTTTAATGCTGAATGAGTATTTTCTGCGAATAGGTTTTTTTATCGTGTTGAACTTTCAGTATATAAAATTCGGCACTGAGGTGGTCCAGGCTGATCGGTGCTGAGAATTTACCTGAGAATCCGGGATATGAACGAAGATATACCTGCTGACCCGCCGCATTGAAAACTGCAATGGCCAGGTCTGCTTTGGTATTGACTTCGAACGATAGGTTAAACCTGCCATCGCTCGGGTTGGGCGATATGTTCAGGTTGATTTCCCTTGCCCGTACTTCAGGTGCAATGGCAGTAACTGCAACCTGGAAAGGGTTGGATGTTTTCACGCATCCGGTAGCATCGGTAACAGATACGGTATAAGCGCCTGAGTTAACAGGTTTGTATTTCTGTCCGTTGGCGCCGCTGATCGGTTGCCCCTCTACGAACCATTGCAAATTACCTGCAATACTGGATGAAAGCGAATCGCCTGCCTGGCTGATCGCCGGAGTGGGCGGCGTAATGGCAACCACAGGCGTGCGGGTACTCATGCAGGCACCGGTGGTAATGTTCAGGTTATACAGGAAATAATAGTAACTGGATGAACTTACGCCGGTTTGTGGAAACATATCGATCTGATTGCCGGTAATGGTCATGATACCGGGTATACCCGTCGGATAAGTAGTACCACCTGTAATGCCGCTATTCCGGAACAATGTAGCACCACCACTATTACACTGTGCGATCAGTATATGATCACCGGTTTGTGTTACGGGAAGGTTGAGGAAATAGATGGCGCCGGTATCTTTCGGATCATTGCCCACAATTTCAATAGGAGTGCCGCTGGCATCTGTTTGAGCGGCCTGGATAACAGGATTGGAGGAAGAAACATTGATAGTGGTAGTAGCAAGGACAATATAGCTGAAGCTTCTATTGGTAACATCTGTTGAAACCAGGTTGGCCACCGTAAACTTGATATTGCCGGGATTGCTGGTGTATAACCTGACACTTTTCAGGGTTACCGGAATACTGTTGTTGAATTTGATCACATTGCTGGTAAAATTATTGTAGCCGCCATTCGGGTAGAATGTTTTGGTAGGAGGCCCGATGAATACATCTGCATCGGTACCGGCATAGTAGGTTTTATCGCTGGTAATAGTGGCCGTAGTGGTGGCAGATCCGGTTGCAAAAGGCGAGACGCCGGCAGGAGAAGTATACCAGAGATAATTGGCGCCCTGTTGCGGGTTGTTTGCTTTGAAGAAAACCGTACTGCCACAAAGCTCTGCTGAAGCAGAAGGACCTGCGGGTGAAGAGCTGATGGTAACCGTAGTGGTAGTGGTATTATTGGCCGGAAGCTGATCACCGGGCAGGGAAGCGGTTGCCGTGATCGTATAAGTTCCCGGAGTCATGCCACTGAAAGGCGACTGTAATGTGAAATTATCTGTACTGAGTGAGGGGATGCTTCTTTTCAGTGTATCGGAGAAATTAAACACAGTTGTTCCGCTGCTGTTTTTTACGATTACCTGTACCGGTATATTGGTCTGGGCTGCGGTTCCGTTGTTTTGCAGGGTTACTGTAAAATATTTAGGATTATCGGGGCACTCAAGCGCTGCAGGAGTAGCAATACCTACAGCTGCAATGTCTATCGAAGGAGGCACAACCTTAAGCCTGTAATCATGGGTTTCACCTTTTACATAACCAGGGTTACTGCAGGAAGTGATGATGCTGGTATCCGAGGTTTCCTCCACCACAATGCGCATTAAGTATAGATTTCCTACTATCACGTTGCCCGGGATGCTGATATTGGTATTCAGTGCACCTCCGTTGACAAGACCCGTGCTTACCGCCACCATCTCTCCCGGATCGGCAAAACTGCCGTTGCCATTGAAATCAATGAAAACCTTCACATACCTGGTAACATTGGTACCGTCGGAACTGCCCGTTTTCACATAAATGGGCACGGTTTGCATGGGTTCAATACTGGCTGTGAGATTGGTATTGTCAGAATATTTGACAGTGGCGCTTGCCGGGTTCAGGAAATGAATGGACTGAAAGCTTACACTATCAATCCTGGCCCCTCCGGTTTGTACGGGTACAGAAGGACAATAAGCAGTACCACCAGCGCCGCTCACCAATAAAGTATAAGCCTGGCCGCCATTTGCGAACGTGTTTTTGTGAGTAACAGTAATGGTATAGGTTTGCCCGGGCACCGTACTGTCGATATCAATCCGCTCTAAGTTGTCCGTCCTGTTATCACCAGGTACGGCCGCTGCCCCCGGAATAGCGGGGTTGAGCGTCCAGGGCATATAAGTGCGGCTACCCCTGGTAATACGGATATCAAGGTCGTTGACCAGTCTTTTGGTGGTATCGCTCATCACGGTCTCAACGGCACCTTTTACGTCGGTCCAGCTGATGGTGGCTTTCAAAGGGCCATTGCCCGAACTGATCACAGGAATACTGAAAGAACCGTTCTGGGTAGTATTGTCGAGTGAATTTTCAAACAATAAATGAGTGCTCGTAGCAGCATTATTACTGCCCACAGCGGCAGTCATCACAGCCGCCGCTTTTTCTACGTTCAGCAAACCCCAACCGAACATATAATCGGGCCCGGGAGCCGGACCAGCTTTGTCTGCAGTATGGATGGCCAGTCCTTTCAATGTGGCCGAACGCATGAAAGCAGTAGCGCTTTTCTTCAATTTTGAGTAATACTCCTGTAAAAGGAACAAAGATCCGGCTGCATTGGGTGAAGCCATGGATGTGCCACTGTAACCGGCATAGCTGTTGTTCGATGTGGCAATGCTTGACAATACGTTAACGCCATCCGCAACCAAATCGGGTTTGATACGGCCATCATCGGTTGGTCCCCAACTGCTGAAATTGGTCATGACCACATCAGACGAACGATTGTATCCGTTCGGCAACCCCTGAACCGCACCTATTGTAAGTATATTCTTCGCATTGCAATCCCAGGGGATGCTGCCATAACTGTCGTTGCTGCTGATGCCAACGGGACGTTTACCGGCCAATACCATTTGATTATTAGCATCATAACGGTAGTAAGGAGAATCTATAGGCGGGCCATTTGAAGCACGGTTATTACTAGCCGATTTTACAATCAGGTAATTGGGTGCGTTATAGGCAATGGAATCCAGCGCCTGTGCATCTGCGCTATAATACCCAAACTTATAATCCCTGTTTTCTCCCGGGCGGCCATAGAATTCCCATCGGCTCTTTGAGTCATTATAATTCCATCCGGCTATAATGGAATAGGAGTGATTGGATACCAGTAATCCGGCCGCTTCCAAAGCAATCTCAGAAATATCATTTTTGAAATCATAGGCAATGATGCTTTTCAATCCGAATGACATACCCTTGGCATAAGGGTTCACACCCGAAGCCATCAAAGTGCCCGTAGTATGGGTGGAATGGTCGTCATAAGGAACGGTATTCGGCTCTTTTTGGATAATGCGTCCGGTCAGTTCAACATGGGTATCCAGGGGGCGGCCTCCGTCCCATATCCCCATTTTATTGGCCATATTGTCGGAACTGCCACTGAGGTTCAATCCGCTTGCACCACCCGGCCATAACTGGCTGGCCCTTGTGGTAGCGGCAGCAATAGTATTGTTATTGGTAATATAATATTTGGGGAAATTGAACGCATCAACACCCACCAGTACGCCTTTTGCGCCATTCCTGCCGGTAATCACCAACGGCCATCCTTTTTGTTTGGCCAATGACAATGCCTTTGTATAACCATCGTTTTCCAAAAGCCTGAAACCGCGTGCGGCCTGTTCCAATATTTTATTGTTGGTGGAAACCTGGGCAAAGCTCATTGCTGCCATGCCCATCATAAGCATCAAACTGAGTAATGATTTTTTCAACATAACCGGTTTAGTTTAGCGTATTGCAGGATTTGTCCGGAATCCTGCTCGAAGTGCCGATTGGTTAATAAATTTAGATACTTTCATCATTCAAAATGAAGTATGAAGTATTTTCTTTTGGGTCTTTTTAGTCTCGGTTTAACATTTATGGCCTGTTCCTCGGGTAAAAAAGCCCGCTCATCCGCTCCTAAGCAGGGTATTGAAGGGAAACTACTGGTGGCTTCCGGTAACTATATGCCCATGGTAGGGGCCCCTCCCAACGAACCACAACCATTGAAAGGCACTATTCTCATATACGAGCCTACCAATTTGTCGCAGGTAACAAGAATTGGCTTTACTCCTGAATATACGGATATTCGTACGAAACTGGTTGCTTCGGCGGAGGCGGACAGTACCGGATCATTTATCATTGCACTTCCTCAAGGCAATTATTCTCTTTTCGTTAAAAGGAATAACCATTTTTACGCCAACCTGTTCGACAGTAACAACAATATTTCCCTGTTTACAGTAGAGGAAGGTAAACTCACCAGGGTGAAGATCACTGTTACTACCGGGGCAGTATATTAAATCAGAAATAAAAAATGCTCTTACCTTTGCACCTCGGTATGAACCTGGGGACGCTGTTAGAGCAATATCAAAATGACCCCCGCCTTTTTCAGCTGGCGGACAGGCTTTCTTTTGCCGGTCCTCAACGGATTTACCTGAAAAACCTCCAGGGCAGCAGCGCTGAATTTGTGGTAAGTACCATTTTCAAGCACCCTTCTTCCCAACAATTGAACCACCTGGTGGTACTGAACGATGCGGAAGAAGCAGCATATTTCCAGAATACCCTGGAGAACCTCACAGAAGCGCTGGATCTTTTTTATTTCCCTGCATCTTTCAAGAACAGGAGGAATTTTAAGGTGCTCAACAGTTCGCACGTAATGTTGCGTACAGAGGCATTGACGAGACTGGCAGCTGGCGGCAATAAAAAAATCATCGTTACCTATCCTGAAGCGCTTTTTGAGAAAGTTGTATTGCCCAAAACGCTGAGCAGTAATATCATCAGCATCAAAACAAATGATACCATTAACCCGGAAAGCCTGATGGAATTGTTTGTAATGTACGGGTTTGAGCGAACCGATTTTGTATACGAACCCGGACAATTTGCTGTGCGTGGAGGCATCCTGGATATCTATTCTTTCGGTAATGAAAAGCCTTACAGGGTTGAGCTTTTTGGCAACGAGGTGGACAGCATCCGCATTTTCGATCCGGAAACACAGTTGAGTGAACGTAAACTGCTGCAGGTAAATATCATTCCCAATGTTGAAACGCAATTCACTTCAGAAGAGAAAGTCTCTTTGCTGCAATTCCTGCCTGGCAATACGGTTGTATGGTTGAAAGACCTGGATGTGGTTAAGGAAAAATTGCAGCAGCAGGAAGAAGAGCTGGAGAGTTTTATGGAGATGCTGAAAGACGGATACACTATGCAGTCGGGCGATGAAGATGACCAGGCCAAAGTGCTGAAAGATGTGAAGCAGGGAGATTTCAGCGGCTCGGAAATATTCGTCGCAGAACTGGCATCCAGGCATATTGTAGAATTTGGCTGGAAATCTTATCTGGCAAGCTTCGAAATAGAATTCCATACCAAACCGCAACCTTCATTCAACCGCCAGTTCGATCTGCTCATCTGCGATCTCAGGGCACATGAATCTGCCGGTTACAGCATTTATATTTTTGCTGAACAGGCCCGGCAGCTGGAAAGACTGAATAGTATTTTCAACGACCTGAATACTGATATACAGTTTGTGGCGGTGGTTTCCGGTATCCATGAGGGGTTCATCGATGAAGATCTCAAAACGATTTGCTATACCGATCACCAATTATTCCAGCGTTACCATAAATACCGGGTCAAGCAGGCTTACAACAAGAACAAGGCGCTTACGCTGAAAACCCTGCGCGACCTGCAGCCGGGTGATTTCGTTACCCATATCGATCATGGC
Organism: Sediminibacterium sp.; assembly: GCA_041798205.1. Taxonomy (GTDB): domain Bacteria; phylum Bacteroidota; class Bacteroidia; order Chitinophagales; family Chitinophagaceae; genus Sediminibacterium. The sequence continues at coordinate 51,186 of JBHCAK010000005.1, read as the reverse complement.
GTGGGAAGATACAGTGGTTTGCAGAAACTGGAAGTGAATGGCAAATTGCAGGAAGCAGTACGCATCATTTATAAAGACAGCGATATTTTGTATGTGAACATCAATTCACTGCATAAAATATCCAAGTATACCGGTAAGGAAGGAACGGCTCCCAAAGTGAACAAACTGGGCAGCGATGTATGGGCAAAGCTGAAAGACAAAACAAAGGCCAAAGTAAAAGAAGTAGCGTTTGACCTCATCAAACTATACGCACAGCGTAAGTCGCAACAGGGGTTTGCTCATGCGCCCGATAATTACATGCAGACCGAATTGGAAGCTTCTTTCATTTATGAAGACACGCCCGATCAAAGCAAGGCAACGACTGATGTTAAGAGAGACATGGAAAATCCTTCACCAATGGACAGACTGGTCTGTGGTGATGTGGGGTTTGGTAAAACTGAAGTGGCCATCAGGGCTGCTTTCAAATCGGTTGTAGATGGAAAACAGGCGGCAGTGCTGGTGCCTACGACCATCCTGGCTTTCCAGCATTACAAAACATTCAGCGAAAGGTTGAAAGACTTCCCGGTTACTGTTGATTACATCAACCGTTTTAAATCGACCAAAGAGAAAAAGGAAACCCTGAAAAAACTAGAGGAAGGCAAGGTAGACATCATTGTGGGGACGCATGGTTTGCTGGGCAAGGAAGTAAAATTCAAAGACCTGGGTGTGATGATCGTGGATGAAGAACAAAAGTTTGGTGTAGGGCATAAAGAGAAGCTGAAGACCATGAAGACCAATGTAGACTGTCTCACCCTTACTGCTACACCCATTCCCCGGACCCTGCAATTCAGTCTCATGGGTGCGCGGGACCTGAGCATTATCAATACGCCTCCACCCAACAGGCAACCCATTCAAACAGAACTGCACGTATTCAACGATGATTTTATCCGGGATGCCATTTATTATGAAACCGAGCGGGGAGGCCAGGTATTCTTCATCCATAACCGCGTTCAGGGGCTTGCTGAAATGAGTGCATTGATACAGGGACTTTGTCCCGATCTGAGTGTTGGCCATGCGCACGGCCAGCTGGAAGGTCATGAACTGGAAGACCGCATCATGGATTTCATTGACATGAAATACGATGTGCTGGTATGCACCAATATCGTGGAAAGCGGGGTAGATATTCCGAATGTGAATACCATCATTGTAAACAATGCACACCAGTTTGGGTTGAGCGATCTGCACCAGTTGAGGGGAAGGGTAGGGCGCAGCAATAAAAAAGCATTTTGTTATTTACTCGCACCGCTGAGTACACTACCTTCCGATTCAAGGAAGCGTTTGCAAACGCTGGAGCAGTTCAGCGACCTGGGCAGTGGTTTCCAGATAGCCATGCGCGACCTGGATATCAGGGGCGCCGGTAACCTGCTGGGTGGTGAACAAAGCGGTTTCATGGCCGATATCGGCTTTGAAATGTACCAGAAAATACTGGAAGAAGCCATCCGTGAACTCAAACGCAGTTCATTCAAAGAATTGTTCAAAGAAGAGATCAGCAAGCAGGACGATTATGTGAGCGATTGTACCATCGATACCGACCTTGAAGTACTCATACCTGATAGCTATGTGGAAAGTATCACGGAAAGGCTGTCGCTCTATACCAGGCTGGACAATTGCGAAAAAGAAACAGAGCTCATCGCATTTCACCTGGAAATGACAGACCGGTTCGGTTCCATGCCCTCACAGGTGGAAGACCTTTTCGCAACGGTTCGGTGTCGCTGGCTGGCGGTGGATCTCGGTTTTGAAAAGATGACGCTGAAAGAAGATACACTGCGTTGTTATTTCATCAACCGTCCTGATTCGCCTTATTTCGAATCGGAATTATTCAAAAATGTTTTGGCTTACCTGCAAACCGGTACCAATAAGGCCAGGCTTAAACAGGCCGGAAAGAATTTCCTGCTGGTGGCAGACCAAATAAAAGATATGGAAGCCATGTATCGTTTCCTTCATCAGATGCATGGGGCCGTAGTGGCAATACCTGCGTTGGTACAATAAAAAATCCGGTTCTGTAAAGAACCGGATCATTATTTCAGGTTAAGAAAAATTACTTAGAATCCCTTTTTGGCCACACCATCGGCAATAGCCTGTAATGCTTTTGCTTCACCCAGGATAGCTGCCATTTTATTGCCTTTCCCATCATGACCGGCAGCCATATAGCCACCACGTGCAGTTTTGGTAATTACTGCATCTTGCATGGGAACATTCTTCTCTTTGGTCTTGAGACAATATGCTTTGATCATTTTTGAAGTGTCCATAGTAATACGAATTTTCGGGTTAATAAAAGTTCAACTATCCTAAAATAAGGCTTTTTCTTAAATAACGTCATTTATTTAGCCAACAATGTTCAAACATTAAACATCGATCTTGGCGTATTTGGCATGACTTTCAATGAATTCGCGGCGCGGAGCCACGTCATCGCCCATGAGCATGCTGAAGATACGGTCGGCTTCGGCGGCGCTTTCAATGGTAACCTGCTTAAGTGTTCTGCGGGCGGGGTCCATAGTGGTTTCCCATAACTGGTCGGCATTCATTTCACCCAAACCCTTGTATCGCTGAATGGTAACACTGTCCTCACGACCTCCGCCCAACCTGTCCACCAGGTGTTTGCGCTGGTCTTCATTGTAGGCGTATTCCTGTTCCTTTCCTTTTTTCACCAGGTATAAAGGTGGTTGTGCGATGTATACATAGCCCTGTTCCACCAGTTCTTTCATGTAACGGAAAATAAAGGTAAGGATCAGGGTAGCGATATGCGATCCATCCACATCGGCATCGGTCATGATGATGAGTTTATGGTAACGCAGTTTGGCAGTATTCAGGGCTTTGGGGTCTTCCGGGGTGCCTACTGTTACACCCAACGCAGTGTACATATTTCGTATCTCTTCGTTCTCATAGATCTTATGCTCCATCGCTTTCTCTACGTTCAGTATCTTACCCCTCAATGGCAGGATGGCCTGGTAACTTCTGTCGCGCCCCTGTTTGGCCGTACCACCGGCCGAGTCACCCTCTACCAGGTAGAGCTCGCATTTTTCAGCATCGCGCTCGCTGCAGTCGGCCAGTTTACCCGGTAAGCCCCCACCGCTTAACACGGTTTTACGCTGAACCATATCGCGGGCTTTCTTGGCCGCCACCCTTGCCTGTGCAGCAAGGATGATCTTAGAGATCACATATTTGGCTTCTTTCGGATTCTCTTCGAGGTATGCTTCCAGTACCCTTGCCACGGTTGTTTGCACTACACCGCTCACTTCGCTGTTACCCAGCTTGGTCTTGGTTTGCCCCTCAAACTGGGGCTCAGGCACTTTCACAGAAATGATGGCGCTCAGTCCTTCCCTGAAATCATCTCCTTCAACGGTTACCTTGGCTTTTTCAAACAACCCTTCCTTATCGCCATAATTCTTGAATACCCTGGTCAGGGCCTGCCTGAAGCCGGTTACATGCGTACCACCTTCAATGGTATTGATGTTGTTGACATAGGAAAAAATATGCTCTTTGAAATCATTGTTATAGGTGAGCGCTACGTCTACTGCAACATTGGTCGCATCATCATGCCCTTCCACATAGAGAGGATTGGCAATGATGGGTGTACGGTTGCCGTTTTTGTCCAGCATGACTACAAACTCAACAATACCTCCCTCACTGTAAAAATTGCGTGTATAGGCATTGCCTGCCTCATCTTTTTCTCGGAGGTCTATGAGTGTGATGCTGATGCGCTTATTCAGGTAAGCCAGTTCACGCAAACGACCTTCCAGTATGTCTTTCTTGTATACAGTTTCCTGGAAAATAGTATGGTCGGGCCAGAAATGAACCGTGGTGCCTGTAATGTTGCTGTTGCCAATTTCCCTTACCGGGTATTGGGGAACACCGATCTTGTATTCCTGCTCAAATATTTTCCCTTCACGATGAACCGTCACATGCAGGGTGGCACTCAGGGCGTTCACGCAGCTCACACCCACTCCGTGCAAACCTCCCGATACTTTGTAAGTGTTCTTGTCGAATTTACCACCTGCATGCAATACCGTCATCACCACTTCCAATGCACTTCTTTTTTCCTTGCTGTGCATAGCGGTGGGAATACCACGTCCGTCGTCTTTTACACTGATGGAATTGTCTTCATGAATGGTAACGATGATATTCTTACAATAACCTGCAAGCGCCTCGTCAATCGAGTTATCCACTACCTCATATACCAGGTGATGCAAACCTTTTACACCCACATCGCCAATATACATGGCGGGCCTTTTACGCACCGCTTCCAATCCTTCCAATACCTGTATGCTGTCGGCACCATAATTCTTATTTTGCGCCTCCTCTTTATTCAATTGTTCCTGACTCATAAATGCTTGATAATCCTGTATTTTAACTGATTTTGCAAAGTCGACAAAGATAACGAAAATCAGGGTTTTTACCATCATAAAAATGACATGCTGGTGACCGATTTTAAGGCGCCCGTTTTTGCAGATAGATGTTTGTACATTAATTTTGTGTCTCATGTTGCAGGTAATGGATATACTTAGAGTGGCTAATAAGAGTGGCATTGAGCCTGATCTGGATATTTTGTACCAGAAAGAGCAGCATGTTCCGGGTTCTATCCAGTACCAGATCAAAAGGTACTTTGCCCAGCATCCCTGGGTGGCAGAAGATACCGGTATGATGGTGTACCATTACAACCCGGCAAAATCTTCCGATAACTACCTGGAACTGCGTTATTGCACCACGGGCAACCGCTATTGCAGCGAAAAAAGTTGCGCCAACTGCAACGAATTGCCCACCGAAAATTGCAGTGGTAAGCACAGGACGGTGGATGTATTCACATTTCATTTCACGGCCAGTTTCCTGGCCCAGTTTGTTCATAATGTAAAACTGAGCAACCGTAAAGACGAAGTGCTCGCTTTCAGGCATCCGCATGCTTTTACCAAAATATTCCCCTTGTGTAACCGTAAAAGGAATGCATTGGATGCCCTGCTTAACCACAGCTATTCCGGTGCGCTGGAGAATATTTTTGTGAATGCCAAAGTGCACGAACTTTTATTGTACAGCCTTGAATGCCTGGTTGATGAAAAAGAAGAAGGCTTTACCTGTAAATTCCTGGCCGATGAAAGCGGCCGCGAACGTATTTACCGGGCACGGGATATTTTGTTACAACATATCGGAGACCCTATTACCATCAAGGAACTGAGCCGTAAGGTAGCCATGAATGAATGCTATCTCAAAAAAGGTTTCAAGGAAGTCTTCGGCACCACCATATTCGATTTTTACCAGCAACAGCGCATGGAACACGCCAAATATCTTTTGTATGAAAAAGGATTGAGCGTTACCGATGTTTCCGCATTACTGGGCTATTCCTCCATTTCACATTTTTCCGCTGCTTTTAAAAAGCATACGGGTATTAAGCCTTGTGAGTTGTTGCAATAAGGTTAATGGCAAAATTCAAACAGCATTTCATGGTTGGGATTTCATAATTTTATTGGGGACTAAAATAACTTTATGAGAATAACCATCTTAAGTGCAGTAATATATTTGCTATGCTCCTGTCAGGCTAAAAAGGCAGACCTGGTCATTCATCATGCTGTGATCTATACAGTGGATTCGGCATTTTCCACTGCAGAAGCCATGGCAGTAAAAGATGGAAAGATCATTGCCATTGGTAAGAATGTAGAAATACAAAATCAATTCAGTGCAGCCGAGAGCATCAACGCACAAGGCAAAGCCGTTTATCCGGGATTTATCGATGCACATGCGCATTTCGTGGGCTATGGCCGTTCGTTGTTCCAGGTAGACCTTTTCGGATGTAATAGCTGGGAAGAAGCGGTGGCAAGGGTGAAAACATTTGCTGTGCAACATCCTTCGCTTGATTGGATACAGGGAAGAGGATGGGATCAAAACCGTTGGCCGGGTAAAACTTTTCCTGCCAATGAAGTATTGAACCAGCTGTTTCCAGATAAACCGGTGGTATTAACCAGGGTAGACGGACATGCTTCCATCGCCAACCAGAAAGCGCTGGACCTTGCGGGCATCAAAGCCGGACAAACCATTACCGGCGGCTCAATTGAAATGAAAGATGGCAAACTCACCGGTGTGCTGATCGATAATGCAGATGATAAAGTCTATGCACAGATACCTGTACCATCCAAAGCAACCTATACCCAATGGCTGCAGCAGGCAGAGAAGAATTGTTTTGCACAGGGACTTACCACTATCACCGATTGCGGACTGGGTTACCGTGATGTGGAAGCCATTGATGCCTTGCAAAAGGAAGGCAGACTCAACATGCGCTTGTATGTCATGCTGAGTGATGAACCCGGCAACCTGGAGCAGTACCTGCAGAAAGGCCCTTACCGGACCGATAAATTATTTGTGAAAGGAGTAAAGGTTTATGCCGATGGCGCTTTGGGAAGCAGGGGCGCCTGCCTGTTACAACCTTACAACGATAAGCCGGGCTGGTCCGGATTCCTGTTGCGCAACCCCAATCATTACGATTCGCTGGCAAAAGTATTGGCCGGCACCAATTTTCAAATGTGTACACATGCTATTGGCGACAGCGCTAATCGCGCCATATTGCAGATCTATAACAAATACCTGAAAGGAAAGAATGATAAACGCTGGCGTATCGAACACGCGCAGGTGATCAGCCGGAACGATTTTCATTTGTTTGGCGATGCAGGCATTGTTCCTTCGGTTCAACCCACCCATGGTACCAGTGATATGTATTGGGCGGGAGAGCGGTTGGGTACAGAACGGTTGAAAGGCGCTTATGCATACAAACAGCTGTTACAGCAAAACGGATGGATACCCCTGGGTACCGATTTCCCGGTAGAAGATATCTCCCCCTTCAAAACTTTTTTGGCGGCTGTGGTAAGAAAAGATGCCAAAGGATATCCTGCAGGCGGGTTTCAAATGGAGAATGCGTTGACAAGAGAAGAAGCCATTCGTGGCATGACCATCTGGGCAGCGAAGGCCAATTTCATGGAAAAAGAAATCGGCAGTCTTGAACAAGGCAAAAAAGCCGATTTCATTGTGCTGGACCAGGACCTGATGAAGGTTCCTGAAACCGATATCCTAAAGGTGAGAGTGAATGCCACTTACCTCGGTGGTAAAAAAGTTATTTGATTTCACCTACCATATCTGCCGGTATTACCCACTGGTCAAATTCTTCCGGAGTAAGATAACCCAGCTTAACAGCCATGGCTTTCAGTGTAGTGCCTTCTTTGTGTGCCTTCTGGGCAATCTCGGCAGCTTTGTAATAACCGATCCTGGTATTGAGGGCAGTTACCAGCATCAGGCTGTTGTCTACATGCTTTTTGATATTGTCTTCAATCGGTTCAATGCCTACTGCACATTTATCATTGAAGCTCACACAACCTTCGCCAATCAGCCGTGCGCTGTGCAGGAAGTTGGCAATCATTACAGGTTTGAACACGTTCAATTCAAAATGGCCGGTAGCGCCGCCAATATTGATGGCCACATCATTACCCATTACCTGGGCGGCGATCATGGTCAGGGCCTCGCATTGCGTGGGGTTCACTTTGCCGGGCATGATGGAAGAACCCGGTTCATTATCGGGAATAAAAAGTTCGCCGATGCCGCTGCGTGGTCCGGAACTGAGCATGCGAATATCATTGGCAATTTTCATCAGGCTTACTGCCACGGTTTTCAATGCACCATGCGCTTCTACAATGGCATCATGTGCCGCCAGCGCTTCGAATTTATTTTCAGCGGTGATAAAGGGCAGGCCGGTGAGCAACGCAATATGCTTTGCCACATTCACTGCATAATTTTTCGGGGTATTGATGCCTGTACCAACAGCGGTACCACCCAATGCCAGCTCACTTAAGTGAGCAAGACTGTTGTTGATGGCGCGCAGTCCGTGATCCAGCTGGCTCACATAACCGCTGATCTCCTGGCCTACGGTAAGCGGAGTGGCGTCCATGAAATGCGTGCGGCCAATTTTCACCACATGCATAAAGGCCTTGCCCTTGGCAGCCAGCGTATCGCGCAATTTTTTTATTCCGGGAATGGTTACTTCCAGCAGTATCTTATAGGCTGCTATATGCATAGCAGTAGGAAATGTATCGTTCGATGATTGTGATTTGTTCACATCGTCGTTAGGGTGCAGGGTCTTCTCTTTATCTGTCAGCGCACCACCTTTAATCACATGGGCCCGGTAAGCAATCACTTCATTCACATTCATGTTGCTCTGGGTGCCGGAACCGGTTTGCCAGATCACCAACGGAAACTGATCGTCCAGCTTGCCTTCGAGTATCTCATCACAAACCTGTCCTATCAATTGCGTTTTTTCTGCCGGCAATACCCCCGCATCGAGGTTGGTAAGGGCCGCCGCTTTTTTCAGGTAAGCAAAGGCTTTGATGATCTCTTTGGGCATTTTATTGATATCCTGTGCAATCCTGAAATTTTCAATGCTACGCTGTGTTTGGGCGCCCCAGTAAACATTTGCAGGTACCTGAACCTCGCCCATGGTGTCTTTTTCGATACGATAACTCATGATGATATTTTTTTGACGCTGCAAAGTTAGAGTAAGTAGGGCAGAATTTTTTATCTTACCCTCCTAAAACTGTATCAATGAAATGGACAAAATCAGGCTGGCTTATTTTGCTGGCATTCGTGGTTCAGTCGGCCTATGCGCAGACCAGCCACGAGTGGAAACAGGCCAGTTCCGGAGGCTATACTTACAAGTATGTGACCAATGACCCCATGCACGCCAGGTTCTATACCCTTAAGAACGGACTTACGGTGGTTTTATCAGTCAACAAAAAAGAACCCCGGATCGCCGTTCGGATACCGGTAAGGGCGGGCAGCAATACCGATCCAAGGGATCATACCGGATTGGCCCATTACCTGGAGCACCTGCTGTTCAAAGGGACCGATAAATATGGTTCGCTCAACTGGGCACAGGAAAAACCCTATCTCGATAAGATCGATGAGTTGTACGAGCAATATAATTCAACCAGCGATGAAACTGCCCGCAAAGAGATCTATAAAGAGATCGATAAAACTTCCGGCTTAGCAGCTAAATATGCTATTGCCAATGAATACGATAAGATGATGGCGGCAATGGGCGGACAAGGCTCCAATGCCCATACCTGGGTAGAAGAAACCGTATACGAAGAAGACATTCCCTCCAATGCACTGGAGAAGTTCATCAACCTGCAGGCAGAACGTTTCCGCCATCCTGTGCTGCGGATCTTCCATACAGAACTGGAAGCAGTGTATGAAGAGAAGAACCGGTCACTCGATGAAGACGCCTGGAAAATACAGGAGGCTTCTCATTTTTATTTGTTCCCCACCCACAATTACGGACAACAAACCACCATCGGAAGCATCGAGCACCTGAAGAATCCTTCCATCAATGCCATCCGCGATTATTACCATAAATACTATGTGCCCAATAATATGGCCATCGTCATGTCGGGCGATCTTGATCCGGATAAGACCATCCAACTGATCGATGCGAAGTTCTCTTATATGACTGCACAACCGATACAGGAATACAAACCTGTGCCGGAAAAACCCATTGAACAGGCTGTGGTGAAAGACATCTATGGCCCCAGCGCCGAAAGTCTGCAAATGGATTACCGGACAGGCCCGGCCAATTCAAGGGAAGCCCTGCTGGCCGATCTTACTTCATCGGTTCTATCGAATGGGAAAGCCGGCTTGCTGGACCTTAACCTGAACAAGCAACAGAAAGTACTGCGGTCCAATGCAGGAGTGCGGCAGTACAAAGACTATGGCGTATTCATCATCAATGCTTCTCCCAAGCAGGGTCAATCACTGGAAGAAGTCAGGGACCTGCTGATGGGGCAGATTGATATATTGAAGAAAGGAAATTTCGAAGCGTCATTGATCAAAGCCAATGTGGCCAATTATAAACTACAGCAATTACAGGGACTGGAAAATAATTCCAACCGGGTAGAAGAGATCACCGACGGGTTCATCAAGAACAAGGGCATGTTGTGGAACCAGGATGTGGCGGTGCTGGATGAGATGAATAAAGTAACCAAGGAAGAGCTGGTAGCTTTTGCCAACAGGTTCTTTGCCGATAACAATTATGTGCTGCTGTACAAGCGGAAAGGAGAAGCCAAAAATGTGGTGAAAGTGGAGAAGCCACCCATCACGCCGGTCGAAACCAATGCCGGAAAGCAATCGCCCTTTGTGAAAGCCATCAACGATATGCCCATGACGCCCGTCAAACCGGTATGGCTCAATTTTACCACCGACATGCAGCGTGCCAAGGCAGGCAATGCAGAAGTGCTGTATGTACCCAATAAAGACAATGGCCTTTTCCAGTTACAATACAGGTTCAATATGGGCGGTTGGAACAACAAGTTGTTGCCACTGGCATTGCAATACCTGCAGTTCATAGGCACTGATAAATATTCTGCAGAAGACATCAGTAAATCATTTTACAACCTGGCCTGCAGTTTCAATACCAATGGTGATAATGAAGAAACTACGGTTTCACTGAGTGGCCTGCAGGAGAATTTTGATAAGGCATCTGTTTTGCTGGAAGAACTGGTCCGCAACTGCAAGTCCGACGAAGAAGCGCTGGAAGGTTTGAAAAACAGACTTATGCGCGCCCGGGCAAACAATAAACTCAACAAATCGACCATCATGCGGGGACTGCGCAATTACGGCATGTATGGAGAGAAGAACCCGTTCAACTATACGCTGACCGATGCTGAGATCAAAGACCTCAAAGCCGGCGAACTGATGGATATCCTGCACAGCCTGTTCAATTATGAACACCGTATCATTTATTATGGGCCCAAACCTTTGAGTGCATTTGCGTCAGGTATTGCCCAATCGCACCAGCTTCCCAACAGCTGGACGGTTACCAAAGCGCCGGTTAAATTTGTACGCAGCGTGCAAACAGGCAATGAAGTGTTGTTTGCCGACTATGATATGGTGCAGTCGGAGATTTGCTGGGTAAGGAACCTCGATGCTTACGATCCGAAGAAAGAGGCGGTAACTGGTATCTTCAACAACTATTTCGGAGCAGGTATGGGGGCCATTGTTTTCCAAACCATACGCGAATCCAAAGCCCTGGCTTATTCTACTTATGCAGCGCTGCAAGCACCTGCCAAAAAAGACGACCGCTTCGGATTCATCGCTTATGTAGGCTGTCAGGCAGATAAGTTCAATGAAGCTGTGGCCGGTATGAATGAATTGCTGAATGACCTGCCCGAAGCAGCGCAGAATTTCGACAATGCAAAGAAAAGCCTGTTGAAAGACTATGAAACAGAACGCATCACCAAAGAGAACATTGTATTTACTTACCTGGCCAACCAGAAAAAAGGAATAGACCACGATCTGAGAAAAGACAGTTATGAAGAAGCGGTTGCATTGAAATTTGCCGATATCAAAAAACTGCATGATGCAGGCCTTTCTAAAAAACCTTACACTTATTGTATTGTTGCTTCAGAAAAGAAACTGAAGGAGGAAGACCTGAAAAAAATAGGTACTATTAAGAAGCTCTCGCTGAGCGAATTGTTTGGCTATTAATGAACAACATTGGTTTTTAAATCTTGTTATATGAAAAAATGCATCATCAGTTTTTTGTTATTTGCAACAGTTCTATCTGTATCAGCCCAGCCTTATCTTCCCAACTGGGAGTCGCTGGACAAGCGGCCGGTACCACAGTGGTTCACGGATAGCAAGTTTGGTATTTTCATCCATTGGGGCGTTTATGCTGTTCCGGGATGGAGTAAAAAAGGCAATTATGCAGAGTGGTACCAACAGGGGTTGCAGACCAAGGATACTGCCCGCCAGGCTTTTCACAAAGCGAAATTCGGCAACCTTAGTTATTACCAGCTGGCCGACCAGTTCAAGGCAGAACTTTTCAATGCCGATGAATGGGCCAGGCTGTTCGAACAGTCAGGCGCCAAATACATTGTACTCACTTCCAAACACCACGATGGCTTCACCCTGTGGCCCAGCAAGGATGCCAACAGAACCTGGGGCTTTCCCTGGAATGCGATGGATGTTGGTCCGCACAGAGACCTCCTCGGTGATCTTTTCAAAGCCGTGAGAAAAACATCCGTGCATGCCGGTATGTATTATTCCCTGTATGAATGGTTCAACCCGCTGTGGAAAGCAAATCCAAAAAAATATGCCACCGATCATGTATGGCCGCAAATGAAAGAACTCATCAATACTTACCAACCCGATGTTTTCTGGACCGATGGCGATTGGGATGCGAGTGATACAACCTGGAAATCCACCGAATTCCTCGCCTGGCTTTACAATGAAAGTCCGGTGAAGGACAGGGTAGTTACATACGATCGCTGGGGTTCAGGTATACGTTTCAAACATGGCGGCGTATTTACACCAGAATACCAGCCCGATCTTGATTTTGCAAACCATGCCTGGGAAGAAAGCAGGGGCATGGGTCATTCTTACGGATACAACCGCGAAGAAGATGCATGGGATTATAATTCCACTTCGTTACTCATTTATCACCTGCTCGATAAAGTAAGCCGCGGTGGTAATTTCCTGCTCGATATCGGTCCGGATGAACACGGAAAAATTCCCCCCATCATGCAGGAACGTTTGCTGCAGATAGGCGACTGGCTCAGGATCAATGGAGAAGCCATTTACCATACGGTAAGATGGAAAATATCGGGCCAGTGGAATGCAGAGAACCATAAGGTGAAAGATGTATTTTATACTTATCAGCCGGCAGGGAATACGCTTTATGCAACTTTCACACATTATCCGTCGAACAGGAAACTGGTGTTGAAAGACCTAGCAGGCAATGCATCCATCCGGAATATCCGGTTCCTGGCAACAGGCGAACGACTTACCTGTACCAGGAATGGCAATGAAGTAACGGTACAATTACCCGAATATGATCCGAACAAGATCCAGGCGCCTTATGCTTACACTATTGCATTGGAAAATTACGGTGCAACCGGTGCTGCTGCTGGTAAATAAGTTTACTGACCGGTAAAGCCGGGTTTTCTTTTTTCCAGGAATGCGCTGGTACCTTCTTTCATGTCTGCCGTACCAAAGCATTCTCCAAAAGCAGCTATTTCCACTGCGTAACCATTCCTGGTTTCATCGAATACGGCATTAGCGGCTTCAATACATTTGGCTACTGCCAGTGGGGCTTTGCTGTTGATGGTATTCAATAGTGCGGTTGCTTTGGGCACCAGCTCTTCCTGTGTTACTACCTCATTTACGAGACCATATTGAAGGGCTTTCTGTGCATCAATCATTCCGCCGCTCATGAGCAGTTCCAGGGCCCTGCCTTTTCCAATCAATTGTACCAGGCGTTGGGTACCTCCATAACCTGGAATAAGGCCGAGGTTCACTTCAGGCTGACCGAATTTGGCATTGTCCGATGCAATCCTGAAATGGCAGCTCATGGCCAGTTCGCAGCCACCGCCTAATGCAAAACCGTTCACGCAGGCAACGACGGGTTTCGGCGATTGTTCGATCCTTGCAAAAATGGCCTGGCCTTTTTCCGCCAGTTCCATGCCTGCGGCTGTATCCAGGCCTACGAATTCGGCAATATCGGCTCCGGCTACAAAAGATTTGTTGCCTGCGCCCGTGATCAGCACCGATCTGATAGCGGTGTTGGCAGCTATTTCGTTCAATACCTGGTCCAGGTCGTTCATCACCTGGCGGTTCAAAGCATTGAGTTTATCAGGCCGGTTGATGGTAACAGTAAATATTCCATTGTCAAGCGTGGTAAGCAGGGTCTGGTACATGTGAATTGTTTTATCAGAATGATCTGTTTGCGGCCACCCATTGCCTGATATAATCGGCAATGTCTTTGGTAGGAGTGCCCGGAGCGAAAAGGGTGCCCACACCCATTGCATTCAGTTGTTGGATGTCTTCTTCGGGTATGATGCCACCGCCGGTCAGCAGCACATCGTTCATGTTTTTTTCTTTAAGCAATTGGATGATCTTAGGAAAAACGGTCATATGGGCGCCACTGAGTATGCTGATGCCGATCGCATCCACATCTTCCTGCAGGGCGGCATTTACCACCATTTCAGGTGTTTGGCGAAGGCCTGTATAAATGACTTCCATCCCCGCATCGCGCAGGGCAGTAGCAATCACTTTGGCGCCGCGGTCATGGCCATCGAGACCTACTTTGGCTACCAGTACACGTATGGGGCGATCGTTTTTTTGCATAGCAGCAAAAATAAGCAATATCAGCTTCTTCGTTTATGCTTTACTTCATCAATCACTTCCAGCAGTCCGTTTGCAAAACGGTCATCGGCCAATTGCCAGAACATGATGCCATTGAGTTTGTGTTTGATGACGTAGTTTGTTTTTAATACGATGGAAATGCTGTCATCGAAAGTCACGAACCACTTTTTCGCGGCATTGTACATATAGGGTGCAGCGGCAGTCTTATCCCAATAAGATACGAAGCCGCTGTCGGCCGACAAAAAACGCCCGAATCCACTATAAGAAACGCCGCGGAAAAACTTCCCTTTGCCACGCAGGCCATTGTTGCCGGACGATACATTTTCCCAGATGCGCGCATAGAACGCAGCGCCTATCAATAATTTCCTGGCCGGCACTTTCCGGGCCAGCAACATTTTAACAGCATTGTCGCAGGACTCTGTCTGTTGTGACGTTGAATACAACCCTGTATGATGACCGGTAATTGTATCATAACCTGTGATCAGGTCATAGGTCATCAGGTTGATCCTGTTTACCAACGGCGTCACGGCTTTCCAGTCCACCGCTTCATTAATGTATTTGGTGAAACCACCTGCCGCAAAGCTGATCTCTTTTTTCCTGCCGAGGGTATCTCTCAGGGTTTGTATCAAACTGGTAAAATGTTCTTTGTCGTTGATGGAATAAGGATGACCCGGGGGACCTTTGATGGTTGGATATTCCCAGTCGAGGTCAATACCATCTGCATCGAAATCCCGTAACAATTGTTTCACCGAAGAGGCGAATATTTTCCTTGAGCTGTCGGCAGCAAAAACTTCCGAACAACTGAAGCAGCCCGTCCACCCACCAAGTGAAACGATCACTTTCAGTTGGGGGTTCCTTTTTTTCTGTGCAACACAACGGATGAGTGAAGCGCTGTCGCGCGCATTGCTCAGTGCTATTTTATTTCCTTTGAGGTGTGTAAAACTGAAACAGAGATGCGTTAGTTTTTCTACGGGGAAGCTGTCTATCATGGTTGCCCTTCCTGCAAAATAACCGAATACGGTCATTTTACGTCTCTGGGCAGATACAGAAACCAAGGTACCTGCCAGCAGCAGGCATAGGAGCGCTTTAAATTTCATAAGTGATGAAAGTACAAAAATAAATGTTGCCGATGTTCAGGGATGTTCCAGCAAAGACAGGGTAAGTTCTATTCTCTTGAGGGTTTCTTCCTTGCCCAATATTGCTGCAATATCAAATATACCGGGGCCATATTTGCCGCCCACCAGCATTATGCGCAGGGGCAGCATCAATTCACCCGGTTTCAACTGGTTGGCGGCGGCCAGCTCTTTGAAACCGGCTTCCAATGAAGCCGCTTCCCATGTGTTACTGAGTTGGTAAGTGCGAAGCAGTTCTGTGAAGAAGAGGTTTTTCTTTACATCCCATTTAGGTTTTACCGCACCGGTGTCAACTTCTTCGGGGAGAGCAACAAAGAAACCAGCCTGTTGTGCAAAATCGGTAAGCAATGTGCAACGGTCTTTCACCAGGTCAATAATTTTTTCTAGTACCGGATCGCTGCTTGTTCCGGGGTCATATATACCAAGTATTTGTCTTACCGGCTTGAGCAGTTGCCGGGCAGGTGTACGTTTGATCCATTCGTGGTTGAACCATTTGGCTTTTTCGTAGTCGAATTTGGCGCCTGCTTTGTGTACACGATCCATCGAAAATTTTTGCACCAATTCTTTTAGTGAAAAGATTTCCTGGTCGGTACCATCGTTCCAGCCCAGCATGGCCAGCAGGTTCACAAAAGCTTCGGGCAGGAATCCTCTTTGCTTGAAACCGATGGTCAGTTCATTGGTTTTCGGATCTATCCAATCCATCGCAAACACCGGAAAGCCCAGCCTGTCGCCATCGCGCTTGCTCAGCTTGCCATTGCCTTCGGGTTTGAGTATCAGAGGCAGGTGGGCCCATTGCGGCATCTCCGCTTCCCATCCCAAATATTTCCAGAGTAATAAATGCACAGGCGCCGATGGCAGCCATTCCTCGCCGCGGAAAGCATGACTGACCTGCATCAGGTAATCGTCCACCACCACAGCCAGGTGGTAAGTGGGCATACCATCCGCTTTCAGCAATACTTTATCATCTACCTGCGATGTATTGAACGACACTTCACCGCGTATCATATCGGTGAAATGAACAGTTTCCTGTTCGGGCATTTTAATGCGCACTACATGCGGCGCACCCTCTTTCAGCAATTGAGCAACAGTGGCTGCATCAAGTGTTAAAGAGTTGCGCATTTTTGTGCGGATATGCTGGTTGTATTGGGGCGACGGATTCTCCGTTGTTTTGAAATCGATCCGCATCTGTTCCAACTCCGCAGTTGTATCAAAAGCATAATAAGCATAACCATCTTTCACCAGTTGCTCGGCATATTGCCGGTAGAGGGCTTTTCTTTCGCTCTGGCGATAAGGGGCAAAAGGGCCGCCATGAACAGGACTTTCATCGGGCACGAGGCCGCACCAGTTCAGTGTGTTGAAAATATATTCTTCGGCGCCGGGAACAAAGCGGGTCTGGTCGGTATCTTCTATCCGCAAAATGAAATCACCACCATGCTGTTTGGCAAAGAGATAATTGAATAAAACCGTTCTCACGCCTCCCAGGTGGAGTCCTCCTGTAGGGGAAGGAGCGAAACGTACGCGCACTTTTCTGCTGTTCATCTGGCAAAGATAGAGGAGTCATGGCTGATTTCTGATTTGATCATTTCTGATTTACCTTCATGCTATGTATCTCGTTCATACTCCCTGGTGGCTACGCGCACTGTACCCGAAACTGGTGTGGCGTTTACCGGCAACAGAGAAAGTACTGTACCTGAGCTTTGATGATGGTCCGCATGAAACGGTTACTCCTTTTGTACTCGACCAGCTACAACAATATGGAGCCAAAGCGAGTTTTTTTTGCATTGGCAAGAACGTGATGACTCACCCCGGTATTTACGAAAGGATCATTGGTGAAGGGCATGCTGTGGGCAACCATACGCAGCATCACCTGAATGGATGGAAAACTCCTGACGAGGCATACATTCATGATATCGATCTTGCTGCGGGGCATATCCATTCAACCCTTTTCAGGCCGCCTTATGGCAGGATACGCCGTTCACAGTACCGGCAACTGAAAACTGCTCATCCGGATATGCGTGTGATCATGTGGTCGGTATTGAGTGGCGATTTCGATCTCAACCTTAGTCCCGAAGCCTGTCTCGCTTATGTTTTATACCACAGCAAACCCGGACACATCATTGTGTTCCACGACAGCGCCAAAGCCTGGGATCGCCTGCAATATGCTTTGCCCCGCGTACTGGCTCATTTTGCACAGGAGGGTTACCGGTTTGAAAGAATCAGTTGAAATATTCATCAGAATTGAGAGTTTTGCACCATGAACCTGATCGACACCCATTGTCATTTATATGCAGAAGAATTTGCAGCAGATATAGATTTAGTCATTCAACGGGCCATGCAATATGGCGTTTCCAAATTTTACCTGCCGGCGATCGACAGCGCCGAAACAGCTGTCATGCTCGGATTGGAAGAAAAATACCCGGGTGTTTGTATAGCCATGATGGGACTGCATCCCTGTTATGTAAAAGAAAATTACCGGCAGGAGCTGGAACTGGTGCAGGAGTGGCTTGAAAAAAGGCCTTTCGTTGCCATCGGAGAAATAGGGCTTGATCATTACTGGGATAAAACTTATGTCAAGGAGCAGGAAGAAGCATTTGCCATACAAATGCAGTGGGCGTTGGATAAGAAGCTACCCATTGTGATCCATACCCGCAATGCCATGCAGGAGACCATTGAAATGGTAAAGCCTTTTGCGGCAAAGGGGCTCAGGGGTATTTTTCATTGTTTCAGCGGCAGTGCCGAATCGGCCCAACAGATCGTGAACATGGGTTTTATGCTGGGAATCGGCGGGGTGCTTACTTATAAGAATGCCGGGTTGCCGGAAGCGCTGGAAAAGATTGGCATGGAATACCTGGTGCTGGAAACCGATGCTCCTTATCTTACACCGGTGCCATTCAGGGGTAAGCGCAACGAAAGCGCCTATTTGCAATATGTGGTAGAGAGGCTGGCAGAGGTGAAGGGACTGCCTTTGGAAGAGGTGGCGGCCATTACTACAGCCAATGCCCAAAAAATATTCGGAAACTGAGCCGCGAAGCTTTATTTTTGCCGTCCTAAAAAATACACAGAGAGGTGTCCGAGTGGTTGAAGGAGCACGCCTGGAAAGTGTGTATACGGGAAACCGTATCGAGGGTTCGAATCCCTTCCTCTCTGCTATTTTATTATCAAAGTCTTTTACTTCATCATAAACAGGTGTGGTAGAAGGCTTTTTTATTGTTTCTCGCCAACAGCGAAGTATAATCTTTTGCAAAAAACGGTCAACGGTATTTCTTTTTAGGGTGAAGGGAGGTGTGAAATACTGATATTATTCTTACTGATTTCTTTCTTTTATTGGTACGATAAATAATCAGGAAAGGAAATACCGATAGTATTGTTTCCTTATAAGATTTATAACGTGTGGGATACCTTTCCGGGTTTTGTTCAATAAGCCATGCTTTACGAATTACTTCCTGAATAAACCGATCTCCAAGACCCTGTTGCCTTTCTTCATACCAATCCCATGCGGATGCAATTTCTTTTTGAGCCCGGGAAGAAAAAATGACGGAATATGGCAAATTACCTGCCATATTTTTTTGTACGGAGTTTGTCTATGCTGTCAATGAGTTGAGAAGTAGTAAACCCTTTATCAGTTCCATCTTCCAAAGCATTGTATCGAGTGTCGAGTTCTTTTACTACTTGTTTATCCTTCCACCATTCATTTGTTTGTTCGATATCGTCTTCAAGCAGGTTGTAAATGGCATGAAGTTTCTTGGTATCCGCTACTCGGATATAATCATATAATTTATGCCGTATTGCTGCATTGCTGGTATTCATATACCAAATTTAATAAAATTTAATCTAAGATACGATATTGAATATTTGCCGTCTATTAAAGAATGGCTTACAATTTGAAAAATAGAAATTCCAATCAAACAAATTACTATCTTCCCTGAAAACCAACGATGAATCCGATAACCCTATTGGGCCTTGCAGCGGCTTTTTGCACCACGGTCTCTTTTCTTCCCCAGGCCATTAAAACGATCAGGACCCGTGATACTTCGGGTATCTCGCTCTCCATGTACGGATTGTTCACTTTCGGCACATTGTTGTGGCTTCTTTTCGGTCTTTTTACTTCCAACATTCCGGTCACAGCAGCCAACGGAGTCACATTGATTTTCGCGTTGATCATCCTTGTATATAAGATCAAATACCATTAAACAATTATCAGCATTATCGAACCTTAATTCTTTCGCATGAATCCCAATCCCAAACTAAAAGGTCAGTCCGCCCTGGTTACAGGAGCCAACAGCGGCATCGGCAAAGCAGTAGCCATTGCATTGGCTAATGATGGCGCTAATGTGGTGGTGAATTATGTTACACATCCGGAAGCAGCAGATGCTGTTGTCGCTGAGATCAGCAACAATGGCGGCACGGCTATTACCCTGCAGGCCGATGTAAGTAAGGAAAGCCAGGTACAGACCATGTTCCAGCAAATGTTTAAACAGTTTGGTACCATCGATATTTTGGTGAACAATGCAGGCCTGCAAAAAGATTCTCCTTTTGAACAGATGTCTTTGGCTGACTGGCAGCTGGTGATCGATGTGAACCTCACCGGTCAGTTCCTTTGCGCCAGGGAAGCGGTGCGCGAATTTTTGCGCAGGGGTGTGGTGCCTGAAAGAAGTATTGCAGCCGGCAAGATCATTTGCATGAGCAGCGTACACGAAGTCATTCCCTGGGGCGGACATGTGAACTATGCCAGCTCTAAAGGCGGTATCATGTTATTGATGAAAAGCATGGCGCAGGAACTGGCGCCTAAAAAAATAAGGGTCAACAGCATTGGTCCCGGCGCTATTCAAACACCCATTAACAGGGCCGCCTGGGAAACACCCGAAGCGCTGAACAAGTTGCTGACGCTGATACCTTATAACCGCATCGGGCAGCCGGAAGACATTGGCAAACTGGCGGCCTGGCTGGCATCCGATGAAGCAGACTATATCACCGGCACCACAGTGTTCTGCGATGGCGGTATGACCCTTTATCCCGGCTTTTCCACCAACGGATAACCTGAAACAAATGATATGACGGCTGAACAGGAACGTTTACAGCAGAATGCCACGCATGAAGTGCCGCTTGAAACATGGGGACCATACCTGAGTGAAAGGCAATGGGGTACCGTGCGGGAAGACTACAGTGAAAATGGCGATGCCTGGAATTATTTTCCGCACGACCATGCCCGCAGCCGCGTATACCGGTGGGGGGAAGATGGTCTCGCCGGCATATCGGATTACCGGCAGCAATTGTGCTTTGCTGTTGCATTATGGAATGGTAAGGACCCGATATTGAAAGAACGTTTATTCGGACTCACCAATAACGAAGGCAACCACGGAGAAGATGTCAAGGAACTGTATTATTACCTCGATAATCTGCCCTCGCATTATTACATGCAATACCTGTACAAGTATCCGCAGCAGGCATTTCCTTATGAAGACCTCATCAATACCAATAAAAGCAGGAGTAAATTCGAGGAAGAATATGAATTGCTTGATACGGGCATTTTCAACCAGGATGCTTATTTCGATGTAGCGGTTACTTATGCCAAACAGAACAGCGAAGACATTTGCATTCGTATTGATGTTGTGAACAAAGGCAATAACACTGCCGCCATCGCTGTGTTGCCTACACTTTGGTTCTTCAACAAGTGGCAGTTCGGACAAATGCAGCAAAAGCCCCAACTGCAATGGATCAACGGGCAAACGGTAAAAGCAAGCCATGAAGACCTGGGCGATTATTATTTTTATGTACAAGAACCGCAAGCCATCCTCTTTACAGAAAACGAAACCAATACGGAACGTTTATTCGGTCGGCCCAATTCAACACCGTTTGTAAAAGACGCTTTTCACGATGCTGTGATCCATGGCAGGAACAAGGAGTTGCTGATGCAGCAAAGGAATGGAACCAAATGCGCTGCTTTGTATGAACTGGTCATTCCACCGGGCGCAACAGAATCCCTATATGCCCGCATTACAAGAGCGCCGCACGAAAACCCTTTCAGTGCAGACTTTGCAAAGCTGTTTGCACAACGCCTGCAGGAGGCGGATGATTTTTACCGTTCCGTACTGCCGCCGCAAACCGATTCCGCTACTGCGTTATTGCAGCGGCAGGCATTTGCCAGCTTGCTGTGGAACAAACAATATTATCATTACGATGTGGAAGACTGGCTGGCGTTGTCAGATGGCATCAGTCCGGCTGCAGCAGCCAGGCAACAAGGCAGGAATGCAGGCTGGAAGAACATCAAGAATGCCGATGTGATTCTGATGCCCGACAAGTGGGAGTATCCCTGGTATGCCGCCTGGGACCTGGCTTTCCATTGTATACCCATGGCTATTATCGACCCGCAGTTTGCCAAGCATCAATTGATATTGTTGACGAGGGAATGGTACATGAACCCGAACGGACAAATGCCTGCATACGAATGGAATTTCAGCGATGTAAATCCGCCGGTACAGGCTTTTGCGGCGTTACAGGTATACGAGATAGAAAAGCGAAAGACCGGTAAGGGCGATACTATATTCCTCAAAAAGATCTTCCAGAAACTGGTGGTGAATTTTACCTGGTGGGTGAACCGGAAAGACCTGAACGGCAATAATATTTTCAGCGGTGGATTTCTTGGACTCGATAATATCGGCGTATTCAACCGCAGCAGCCAGTTGCCCGATGAAGTGGAACTGGAACAGACCGATGCCACTGCATGGATGGCCATGTATGCATTGCATTTGTTTGACATGGCGGTGGAGATCGCTGCGGAAGATCCTGCGTTTGAAGACATGGCCACCAAATTCTATGAACATTTTGTGCTGATTGCCGATGCTGCCAACCGGCTGGGTTTATGGGATGAAGCCGATCAATTTTTTTATGATGTACTGAGCCTTTACGGAAAAGCGCCCATAGCGCTGAAGTTAAGATCAGTGGTAGGATTGGTACCTCTTTTTGCAGTATCAATGCTCACCAAAGAACAGTGTAACCGCTTGCCGGGCTTTGCAAAAAGAATGGACTGGTTCAACCGCTATGAAGAAACGATCCATCATTACAAAGCCTATGCAGAAAGAAAAGATCCGGATACGCTCCTCTTTTCGCTGGTTGATACAGGTAAGCTCACAGCGCTGCTGGCCAGGTTGCTCAACGAAACAGAGTTTCTTTCGCCAGGGGGTATAAGGGCGTTGTCCAAATATTATAAAGACCATCCCTACCGTGTAAACATAGCGGGCAGCGATTATGAGGTCAGTTACGATCCGGGCGATTCCACTTCCGGTTTGTTTGGCGGTAACTCCAACTGGCGGGGACCAGTGTGGATGCCCATCAATTACCTGCTGGTCAAATCCATCGAAAAATACGGCGCATTCTATGGCAATGACCTGCATGTTGAATTTCCGCAGCATTCAGGTAATTTCATGGACCTGCAGACGATAGCGGCGCAATTGCGCGAAAGACTGATCCGTATCTTTACCAGGGATGCAGACGGGAAAAGGCCGGTGCATGGCAGGCATCACTGGTTTTATGAGCGGCCCGGCAATGAAGAACTGGTATTGTTTTATGAATATTTTCATGGCGATGATTCTCATGGAGTAGGCGCCAGTCACCAAACCGGTTGGACGGCGCTGATCGCGGATATGCTTTTTTAGGTATGAAAAAAATCAGATCTTCTTTTGAACAATTATCGATCCTTTTGCATTTGCTGAAATGGTCGGCTTATGCTTTGCCATTAGCTGTGGTAGCAGGCTCCCTGGTGGCTTTGTTCCTGTGGCTGCTCGATAAAGTAACTGTTCTGAGGGAACAGCATGAATGGCTGCTTTTCTTATTGCCGCTGGCGGGTATATTCATTTACTTTTTATATAAATATGCCGGTAAAAATGCCGAAGCGGGCAATAACCTCATCATGGAGGAAATTCATGAGCCGGGCGGAGGCGTGCCGGCGCGCATGACGCCACTGGTATTGATCACTACACTCATCACGCATTTATTCGGTGGCTCGGCGGGCAGGGAAGGTACGGCTGTTCAAATGGGGGGCAGTATGGCGGGACTGTTGGGCAAATGGATGCGGCTCAACGAGAACGACCTGCGCATATTACTGATGGCAGGAATGGCTGCCGGCTTTGGGGCGGTTTTCGGTACCCCTTTAACAGGCGCCATCTTTGCGTTGGAGGTACTCGCAGTTGGTCGCATCAACCATACGGCCCTGTTGCCCTGCTTCATGGCCGCTTTCCTGGCTGATATCACTTGCAGCGCATGGGGTATTCAGCACACGCATTATGCAATCGCCCCTTTGCAGGCAGCAGCGGCACATTTGCTGCCTTACCTGCATTTCAACGGGATGCTGTTCATTAAAGTGATCCTCGCCGGTATATGTTTCGGACTGGTCGGGTTCTTTTTTGCCGAACTGTCCCGCGCTATTAAAAATTACAGCACGCAATACATCAAGACACCCTGGCTGGTCCCTTTTGCAGGCGGATGTATCATTATTGTACTGACTTTGGTACTGGGTACTTACGATTACCTGGGATTGGGCGTTACCAGTGCACATACGAACGGCGTGAGCATTGTATCTTCTTTCCAGCCCGGTGGTGCCAGCCATACCAGTTGGTTTTGGAAACTGCTGTTCACCGCCATTACCATCGGCACGGGTTTTAAAGGAGGAGAGGTAACCCCCCTGTTTTTCATCGGTGCCGCCCTGGGCAATACCATCGCCTCACTTACCGGCGCGCCAGCCGATCTTATGGCCGGACTGGGCTTTATCGCGGTTTTTGCCGGCGCCACCAATACGCCCATTGCCTGCACGCTCATGGGTATTGAACTATTCGGGGGAGAATATGCCATTTATTACGCAATAGCCTGTTTCACCGCTTATTATTTCAGCGGCCATTCCGGTATTTACCGCGCCCAGCGGGTAGCCGCAACCAAAGCAGGCATGCAACAATTGAAACGCAAATAACTGCCATTTTTGGCAATCATCTCTGCAAATCTAACATTTTGTGTTAAATTTGCAGAGATGATACCACGCAGGCTGGAAGCTTCCATACGAACAGCTTTGCAACGCAGTCCTTCTGTTGTGTTGATTGGCCCCCGCCAGGTGGGCAAAACAACCATCGCTTTGAATATAACCGAAGGTACTCCTTCAGTTTACTTGGATCTTGAAAGCCGCCTGGACCTTGAGAAAGTACGCGACATCCACCTGTTCCACTCACAGAATAGAGATAAGCTCATTGTAATGGATGAAGTGCAGCGTTTGCCTGAGTTGTTTCAGGAGCTGCGTGGTATTATTGATCAGGAAAGACGTAAAGGAAACAAAACTGAACAGTTTCTTTTGCTCGGTTCAGCTTCGCTCGATTTGTTGCAACAATCCGGCGAATCACTGGCTGGCAGAATTACTTATATCGAATTACATCCGGTAGATGTATTGGAATATGCTGGTGACAACATCAATAAGACCAATGAGCTTTGGTTACGTGGCGGTTTTCCTGAAAGCCTGCTGTCCGCCACTGAAAACAATAGCCTTCAGTGGCGACATGATTTTATTAAAACCTATCTCGAACGCGATATCCCGCAATTCGGTCCGCGCATACCCGCTGAAACACTGGCGAGATTCTGGACAATGCTGGCGCATACCCAGGGTGCCGTATTGAATGCATCACACCTGGGGCGCAACCTGGAAATTTCAGGGGTCACTGTTGGACGGTATCTTGATCTGATGGTTGATCTGCTGTTGATCCGGCGCCTGCAACCCTGGACCTTTAACATTGGGAAACGCCTGGTGCGCTCGCCCAAGATCTATGTACGCGATAGTGGAATGGTGCATGCCTTACTAAATATTAGCAGCTATAATCATTTGCTGGGGCATCCCGTAGTGGGGGGGAGTTGGGAAGGATTTGTGATTGAAAACATCTTATCGGTTGCCCCGGCCGGTATGCAGGCTTTTTATTATGGCACGCCCGGAGGAGCAGAGATCGACCTGGTCCTTGAGTTTTCAGCAGGCGAAAAATGGGCGATCGAAATCAAGCGCAGCTCATCACCTTCTCTTAGCAAAGGCTTTCATATTGCCTGCCAGGATGTTAAACCCCAAAAGCGCTATATAGTATATGCCGGCCAAGACCGGTTTGCTCTCACCGAAGACATCACTGCTATCCCCTTACCCCATCTTATGGAGGAGGTGCTTGCCCGTTGAACCCCTCTGTCCGGGTATGTTAAGTTAATGTTACCAATGACACGCACAACGCTTCAGTTAACATTGAGGTAACATTGTGTTAACAATTTTGCAGCGAAAATCAAAAAACCTCGATATGTTTAAAAAGCTGCAAGTGGCATTGTCTGTATTGGCAATTCTGCTTTTTTCAGTCACCCTTCAGGCGCAGGAAACATCGGCTACCCTCAGTGGTCATGTTAAAGAGGCCAAAGGAGCTTTCGTTGCCGGGGCCGTGGTAACCATCAAACACGAGCCTACCGGATTTGTGACCACCACCCAAACTAACAGCAAAGGAATTTTCACGGCTCCCAACCTCAGGGCTGGCGGTCCGTACTCCATCAAAATCTCTTTCATCGGTTTCAAAGATGAAGTGATGAATGATGTGAACCTGATCCTGGGAAACAATCCCGATCTGAATGTGAACCTGATCGCTTCTACCAATGCACTTTCTGAAGTAACCGTAACTGCAGCCGGCAGAAGGCAGGTGCAGGGCGGCGTTACCGTAGGTGCAAGGCAATTGAATACATTGCCTACACTCGGAAGAAGTCTGTCTGACTTCACCCGTTTAACACCCGCTTCCAACAACAACTCATTTGCCGGAACCAATTTCCGTTACAACAACCTTACCATCGATGGCGCCATCAACAACGATGCCATCGGTTTCAGTAACTCTTTCGGCGGTATCAGTGGCGGTGGCCAGAGCGGTTCTGCAGGCGCCGGTACACGTACCAACCCTTATAGTCTCGATGTGATCCAGGAAGTACAGGTACAACTGGCTCCCTACGATGTGAAGCTGGGTAATTTTACCGGCGGTAGCGTTAACGCCGTTACCAAGAGCGGTACCAATGATTTTCACGGATCTGTATATGGTTACGGTCGTAACCAGGCGCTGATGGGCAAGAGTGTAGACGGACTGAAAACAAAGATCGGTTCCGATTTCTACGACTACCAGTATGGCGCTACCATCAGTGGCCCCCTTGCCAGGAACAAAGCATTCTTCATTGTAAACTTCGAACAAACCCGTCGCCAGGAGCCTACTTTCTATAATGCAGGTGATCCCGGCGCTGCCATCTCCATTGCCGAAGCGCAGTCCATCCAGGCACAGTTGCAAGGCAAAGGATATGATGTAGGTACTTATAACAGTTACAATATCTTCACCAACAGTGATAAGCTGTTTGCGCGTCTCGATTTTAACCTCGATAACAGGAACACCCTTACCCTGCGTGGTATCTATACCAACGGATGGGGTAATAACCTGGAGCGCAGCACTACCAACTTCCAGTTCTCTTCTACCGACTTTACCCAGCATACCAAGAACCTGAACCTGGTTGCTGAACTGAAAAGCAAACTCAGCAATAACCTGAGCAACCAGTTCAATGCCAGCTATATCAATGTACACGAGTACCGCGATTATCCTGGTATTCTGTCACCCTTCATGGATATCGGCAGTGGCCGTATCTGGGCAGGTACCTGGAGGGAAGCTTCTATCTATAACATGAAGCAGCAGACTTTCGAGTTGAGCGATAACGTTACTTATACCACCGGTATCAACAAATTCACTTTCGGTACGCACAATGAGTTTTATAACCTGACTTATGGTTTCATCAACTCATGGAATGGCCGTTGGGAATACAAAGACGTGAATGGTTTCCTGAAAGACCAGCCTACCCGTATCCGTGGCGCTTTCACTACCGATCCCAAATATCCGAACGACAGGGATGCTCTGTACAACAATCCGCCCAATCCTTTCAAACTTGCTTTGCTGAGCGTATATGCACAGGATGAGATCACTGCAAGTCCTACTTTCAAGATCACTCCCGGTATCCGTGTCGATTATTCCAGCATGGCCAACCAGCCAGGAACAGATCCTGCGCTGAACAGTGTTCCTGATAATACTTCAAACCCTACTTATACCAATACTTCATTCTCACAGTTGAACAACAAATGGCTGGGTAAGGCTACCATCTCTCCCCGCATTGGATTCACCTGGGATGTGAATGGTAACCAGTCTGTAGTACTGCGTGGCGGTACCGGTATCTTCGTTGGTCGTATGCCCTTCGCATGGTTGGGTTATGCATATACCCTCAATGGTACCGTATATGGTAATATCGATTATAAGCCTGCTGCAGGTACAAGCGTACCCCTGGCCATTAACCCGCTGTACCTGAAAGATACCGTGAGCAAATATGGCGGACCCGGCGCGAGTGCTACGCGTGAGGTGGACGTGATCGATAATAATTTCAAACTGCCTACCATCTGGCGTTCAAGCCTGGCTGCTGATTTCAAATTTGGTAACGGCTATAAACTGACCCTGGAAGGTATGTATACCAAAACCATCTATGATGTGAAATTCCAACAGATCAACATCAAAGACCAGGTTGATTATTATACCAGCGGACCTACACAGACTCCTGTATATGTTGGCGGTAAATTGTACGGCGGTTATTCCAATGCTTATTTCTTAACTAATACCAAAGAAGGTTACCGTTATAACGTTACTGCACAGCTGAGCAAAACCACCAATAATATCAGGGTAGGTACACATTCACTGAACCTTAACTGGAGTGCTGCTTATACTTATGGTGTAAGTAAAGACCTGAGCAACGGTATCCGTAACTCATTCCAGTCTAACTTCGAAGTGAACCCCGCTATTGTGCCCAACACTGCACAACTGGCTTACTCTAACTTCGACCTGCGCGATCGTATCGTGGCTACACTGGGTGGTACACTGGCATGGAACCAAATGAATGCTACTTCACTGAGCTTCTTCTATGCCGGTCAGTCAGGCAGTCCTTATACAGTGGTGTATGCAGCCGGTGGTAACCCTTTCAGCAACGCTGCAAACTCTAACCTGCCTTATATTCCGAAAGACCAGAACGATATCAGGCTGGCCAACAGCGGCGCTTATACTGCTGCGCAGCAGTGGGCCGACCTGGATGCTTTGATCTCAGGCGACAAATACCTGAGCACCAGGAGGGGACAATATGCTGAAAGGAATGCCCTGCGCACTCCATGGAACCATGAGCTGGACCTGAAACTGATGCATGAGTTCAAGCTGAGCAAGCACAATCCCAAGCAAACCCTGCAGCTCAGCCTGGATATCTTCAACGTGCTGAACCTGTTGAACAACGACTGGGGTCATATCACTTTCGTTACCAACGTAAACAACTACACTGTTAACCTGTTGACTTTTGCTACTGATGCAAATGGTGTGAAGCCGGCTAAACCTTCTTCTGGTTACCTGCCTACTTTCACTTTCAACAAGCCTGCCGGTTTGGATGGTCACTACTACACTGTAGATCCCATCAACTCACGTTGGCAGGGTCAGTTTGGAATCAAGTATAATTTCTAATCAGAGATATAGTTAAAATAAAAGCCCCCGCAGTATTGCGGGGGCTTTTTATTACCAGTTATTCATTTGTTCGGGAACGATTCTTTCGGGCGCCTGGTGCGGCCGCTCTCTCCATTTGGGGTCATATTTCACAAACCAGCTCAGCCACAGGCTTCTTGAGAGGCGCATGATCAGGGGCTGCGCCAGGAAGAGTAGTATGATAGAAGTGAACATCCAGTAAAAAATGCGGTTATCGTCTATATGGAATGTGAGGCCTATCAGCATTTTCCAGGCCACAAAAGTGGCCACCATAAAAGCAATGGACAGGGCATAGCTTACATAACCTGTACCGTAATAAAACCCTACTTCAATTTCAGTGGGTTGTCCGCAAACCGGACAGCGCTCATGCATCTTCACATTGTCTTTCAGGTTATAGGCATTGTCGGTTTTGAATATCCTGCCTTCCCTGCAACGGGGGCAACGGTTGGTGAGTACGCTTGTGAGATACCAGCGCCTTTTCTTCGTTGAATCGCTCATGGCTAAGGTTGTTTTATTTTCAGTGCAAAGGTAAATCTATTCAAGTATCTTTTCCATTTGCATGCTTCGCGATCCTTTGATGAGCAGGTGTGCATTGCTGAAATGTTGCCCATGGTACCATTCTTTGGCGGCAGCTGAATCGGGAAGATAAGTGAAGGGTTGTTCAATCCTGCCAAAGTCGCCACCCACCAGTACCACCTGGTCCCAGGGATAAGATTGGATGAGGACAACGATGTTCTTGTGCTCTTCCAGGCTTTCCTGTCCCAGTTCCATCATAGCTCCCAGCATCAGTATTTTTTTTGAAGCATGAAGTTTGGCAAAATTTTCTATGGCCGCTTTCATGCTGCTGGGGTTGGCATTGTAGGCGTCCAGTATAATGTGATTGGAATCTTTCTCCATCATTTGCGAGCGGCTGTTCGAAGGGCAATAGTTCTCTATGGCAGCGATCATTTTTTCCTCGGGCACTTTGAAATGTTTACCCACTGCAAGCGCGCAAAGTACATTGGGCAGGTTGTATTCGCCCACCAGTTGGGTGCGCACCTGTGAAGTGTTCAGTCCCGCTGTAATGGCCACTTCCAGGAATGGTTCGCTTGCTTTTACCTGTCCCTGTACAGTTCCTGTATGGCTGCCGTATTGTTCTACCTGTCTGATGCCTGCGCTCATGGTATGCAGGTAATCATAATCGGCATAGATCCATACCATTCCATCATGTGCGCGGAGGTAATCGAATAATTCTCCTTTTCCTTTTTTTACGCCTTCCACTCCGCCGAACCCTTCCAGGTGTGCCTTGCCTGCATTGGTAATGATGCCATGCGTGGGTTCTGTATACTTACAATAGTCTTCAATTTCTTTCTGGTGGTTGGCGCCCATTTCAATCACGGCCATTTGTGCATCGCTGCGTATGCTGAGCAGGGTCAGCGGAACACCGATGTGGTTATTGAGGTTACCCTGGGTGGTACAGGTAGTATAGTGCGATGAGAGTACAGCGTGTACCAGTTCCTTGGTAGTGGTTTTGCCGTTGCTGCCGGTAATGGCTATGAAGGGGATATTGAATTGTTCACGGTGGTATTGGGCGAGGGATTGCAGGGTCTTAAGAGTGTCCTCTACTTGAATGAGTTGTGGATTGTGAGAGAGAGGTTCGTCTATTACGGCATAGGCGGCGCCCAGTTCCAACGCTTTAAGGGCAAATTCATTGCCATTGAAGTTGGGCCCTTTCAGCGCAAAGAAAATATCACCTTTCCTGATCTTGCGTGTATCCGTTTGTACGGAGGGATGTTGTAGGTATAGTTGATAGAGTGCTGCAATGGTCATATTGTGTGCAAATTACTTACAAAAAAGCCATACTCTTTCGAGCATGGCTTTACTGTGTATTAACCCTTTTCCTTTTTACTATCGTTTGTTGCGGCGGGGAGGGAAGAATTGGCCTGTCTGGGCTTTGTGCGATGTGCCTTCAGCGGCGCCGTAATGGCTCATGGCGCAGCGGAATCCGAGCGTGTTACTGCTCAGGTCTTCTTCCAGGAAGCGGCGTGTACCCGGACTCAACCAGTAAGCCCTGTCGTTCCAGCTTCCACCCTTGTATACCCTTGATTTATCAGAGATCAGTGTAGTGATGCCGTAACCATAAGAGGCGTTGCTCGATGAATCGCCATCGAGGTAGTTCACGGCATAAGAGCGTTGGTAATTGCGTCGGTTGCGCAGGGCCGAATCTGATTCGGGCGTCATCTTAATACGCCCTTTTTCATCGCGCAGGTTGCCGGCGCCACCACTCATGTCCACTTTCTTGAACACGTTACCGCGGAACAGGTTGAAATCATCTCCATCCATATCGGTCATGGGCCTGTATACATCGGCCACCCACTCACTCACGTTACCACTCATATTGTAAAGTCCGTATCCGTTGGGAATGAATGAAGTTACTTCGGCGGGAATGGCTGCATTATCGTTCAGTCCGCCTGCCACACCCATGTTATCACCATAACCACGTTTGAAGTTGGCCAGGAATGCGCCCTGGTAAGCGCTTTTCTGCACATAACGGGCATTGTCGTATCCGTTGTTCTTCCAGGCAAATATTTGTTTGTTGGCAATCAGCTCTTCCCCACGTTTTGATTTCTTCGCTTTTTTCTGAGGGTTCTCCGATATGTATCCATAGGCGGCATATTCCCATTCAGCTTCTGTAGGCAAACGATAATCGCCATAAAGAATACCATCTTCGAAAGACACTTTGGTGCGTGGGCGCCCCTGTGCATCCCGCAACGGATTGCTTTTCGAAGTGGCCAGTTTACCGGGCACAGCCTGGTACTCATCCATCAGGTAAGCCTTGGTATTGAAGTTGTCCTGCCCGCCGCCATTCAGTTCTTTCTTGATCTGACTTTTCTTGTCCAGGTATCCCTTGTTCACCAGGGCCAGTTCATTCACCCGGTCGGTACGCCAGATACAATAATCGGTTGCCTGTTTCCAGCTCACGCCTACCACAGGATAATAGTTATACGATGGGTGGCGGAAATAATATTCCACATAAGGCTCGTTGTATGCCAGTTCACTGCGCCATACCAGGGTATCGGGTTTGGCCTGTTCTACAATAGAGTCCTGTCCGGCAGTTCCAAACACATTCTGCAGCCAGTACAGGTATTCGCGGTAGTGCACGTTGGCCACTTCGGTCTTGTCAATAAAGAAAGAGTTGACCGTAATACGGCGTGGAACATTGTTCCAGTCGCCCATCACGTCTTCCTGTGTGGCGCCCATGGTAAAAGTACCGCCCTGGATGAATACCAGTCCGGGTGCGGTTTTGATGTCTTTGGGTTTGGCTACATAAAAACTGCCCTGCTCTTTATCGTTGTAATTCCAACCGGTAGCGGTGGATTTATCGTGTTTCTTTTTAAAGACATTACAGGAAGCCATGGCCCCCGTAACAGCCAACAGCCAAACTAAATTCCTGGTTGTTTTCAGTAACTGCATTTGCAAAAGGTTGAAAATTAGAATGAATGTGTATGCGAATATAAGTTGTTAATGTTATCAAAAGCCTAATTTTAGATCAGGCAAACTGTTAAAGTGCAGCAAAATAGAGGGAAAATTTTTTTAAATGGGTGGGGGAATGGGGAAAAGAGTGTAGGGATTTTACTACTTACTTTTGTTCATGCGCTCACTTCTTTTCTTACTGCTGCTTTCCATCATCCAACCCGGTTTATCGCAACGGACTTATGCTCCGCATTCTGTGCTGGCTTCAGGTGGCTGGGTAAAGCTGGGAGTGAAACAGGAGGGGGTTTATAAGGTGGATGTGGCTTTCTTGAATGCATTGGGAGTGAATACTGCCAACCTTGCCTCGGCTTCTATCCGTTTGTATGGGAATGGGGGAATGATGGGGGTGGATGACCTGGCCGAGAATGCCATTGATATGTACGACGGAGGAGATGGGGTTTTTGATAACAACGATTATTTCCTGTTCTATGCGCCTCCGTCATCTAAATGGGAGAAAGACAGCCTTCAGCAACGCTTCCTTCACCATAAAAACCTGTATACCGATACGCTTTTCTATTATATTACCATTGGTGGTATGGGCAAACGTATGCAGTCAGCCGCCACAATTGCCCCGCCAACAGTTGCGGTGAACAGTTTCAATGAAAGGTATTTTTACGAGAACGACCTGGTGAACCTGCTCAGCAGCGGTAAAGAATGGTATGGGGAAGAATTTGGTGCTAATCCGGGTGTGCCCTTGAGCCGGAATTTCCAGGCAGATTTTTCCGGAATGGTCAATAGTGCTCCCCTTACCCTTGTAAGCAGTTTTGCGGGCAGAACGGTGAACGGGAAGAGCAGCTTTACTGTGAGCGTGAATAACCAGCCGGTGCAATCAGTAGATATTACGCCAGTATCGGGGTATTTTCTCGATCATTATGCCACTGCCGCAACAACATCATCCAATTTTACTGCCAGCCAGGGCAGTCTTACCATTAATTGCAATTTCCAACCCTTCAACAGCAATGCGCAGGGGTGGCTCAACTGGTTTGAACTGCATGGGAGGAAATCGCTGGTTTTGAATGCCGGTGCGCCACTGTTTTTTCGCGACTGGCCCTCCGTATCGCCCAATGCAGTCGCTTCTTTTTCCATTGCCAATCCTTCTGCAGCAACTGTTGCCGTATGGGATATCAGTGACCTGTTCAATCCGGTGAAAATGCCGGTAACGGTGAATGGCGCTTCGGTTGTTTTTGTCAATGATGCATCGCAATTGCGCGAGTATGTGGCTTTCTCCAATACGGCATTCCAAACACCTGTTGCTTTGGGGAAGTTGTCCAACCAGGACCTTCACAATGCCCCACCAGCTGATTACCTCATCGTTACCCATCCCGCTTTTTTTCAGGAAGCGCAGCGGCTGGCATTGTTTCACCAGCAGCGGGAGGGGTTGCGTACGGCAGTAGTACAGGTTGATCAGCTGTTCCATGAATTCGGCGGCGGTATGCCCGACCCAACGGCTATCCGTGATTTTGTGCGCATGTATGCCGACAGGGCCGGTGGCGATAGTAGCCGGTTTCCCCGTTACCTCCTGCTCTTCGGCACCGGCTCTTACGATTACCGTAACCGTGTTAAGAACAATACCAACCTGGTGCCCTGTTATGAGAGCGATAATTCACTCGATCCTTTGTCCACCTACACTTCCGATGATTTTTTTGGTCTGCTGTACGACAGCCTTATCCTCCAGGTAGCCGTTGGCCGCATACCCGCGCGCAGCCCCAATGAAGCGAAGACCGTGGTGGATAAGATCATCCGTTACCATGCCAAAGAGAGCCTGGGCAGTTGGCGCACACAAACAGTGTATGTGGCCGACGATAAAGACAATAACCTGCACCTCAACGATGCTGAGACCCTAACGGCCGATGCATCGGCAGCCAGCAATTTGTTCAACCAGCAAAAGATCTACCTCGATGCATATGCCCTGGTGAGCAATAGCGGCGGCGCGCGTTACCCTGCGGTCAATGATGCCATCGTCAACCGCATTTACAATGGCACGTTATTCTTCAATTACAGTGGTCATGGCAGTTTTGAACGCCTGTCCGAATCGGCCATCCTGGGCTTGGATGAAGTGAACCGCTTCAACAACCCCAATAAGTTGCCGCTATTCATCACCGCCAGCTGCGATTTTGCACCGTTCGATGATCCGCAGAAAAATTCACTGGGCGCTGCGGTATTAACGGGCAGTCGCAATGGCGCTGTAGCATTGCTATCAACAACGCGACTGGTATTCGCTTTCAGCAACAGGGTCATCAACGATAATTACCTGAAAATTGCCCTGCAGCCGCCGGTCAATGGCAAACGCCTCACGCTGGGCGAATCGGTGCGAAGGGCAAAGAACCTTACCGTGCAGGGCTTTGGCGATGTGGTCAATACACGCAAGTTCGCCTTACTGGGCGATCCGGCCATGTACCTCGCCATTCCTGCATGGCAGGTGAAACTCGATTCTGTCAATGACCATCCGCTTACGGGCAACGATACCCTTCATTCCCTTACCATTTACCAGTTCAGCGGCCGGGTTGCCGATGCCAATGGGGTGACTGTTCCCGATTTCAATGGCACGGTGTATCCTACGGTGTATGATAAACCGCATACCGTAAAAACACTGGGGAATGATCCGACCAGTCCTGTTACCGGTTTCCAACAACAGACGCAGGTATTGTACAAGGGCAGCGCTACGGTTTCGCAGGGGCGGTTCCGTTTTTCTTTTGTGGTGCCGAAAGACATCAGTTTCAATCCCGGTCGTGCGCGCATCAGTCTGTATGCGGAAGACGGGAACAGGGATGGTGCGGGCGTATATGAGATCCCTTATTTTGTTCGTGATGATGTTTCGAATAAAGATGTAACGGGACCGGATATCCGGTTGTTCCTGAACGATACGCTTTTTCTCAATGGCGGACTTACCCATGAAAACCCTTTGCTCATTGCGCGGCTGTTCGATTCTTCGGGCATCAATACTTCGGGTAATGGCATTGGTCATGATATCATTGCGGTGATCGACGGCAACGAAAACAACACCCTGGTGCTGAACGATTTTTATGCGGCCGATAAAGACAGTTACCAGCGCGGCAGCCTGCAATACCAGTTACCTGTACTGGCTCCGGGCAGGCACAGCCTTCGTCTGCGGGCCTGGGATGTGGCCAATAACTCTTCCACGGCCAATATCGAATTTGTGGTAGCCAGGCAGGAAAAACTCCGTATCACCCACTTGCGTAATTACCCCAACCCCTTTTCCGGCCGCACCAGTTTTTCTTTTGAACACAACCAGCCCGAAGCAGCATTTTCGGTGGAGATCGGTATCTACACGGTGGGCGGACAGCTGGTAAAAAGACTGCAATCGGTGGTACAATCAGCCGGTTCGCGCAATTCTCAGCTCAGCTGGGATGGCACTGATGAGCGTGGCAGAAAATTAGAAAAAGGTATTTATATTTACCGGGTTATCATTGCCTTGGGCAGGGAACGCTGGGAAGAAGCGGGGCAGATGATCTTACTTTAAATGTACTGCATGAAGTGAAATCTACTCAACTAACAATTCTTCTAATGAAGTATTTCGCACGTTCCTTCCTATCTGCTTTCCTGGTATTGTTTGTTTTTTCAGGCATGGCTCAAACGGCTGATTCCATCAATATTGTGTCTACGGCTGTTCCGTTTTTGCGCATTTCTCCCGATGCGCGGGCGGGTGGTATGGGCGATGTGGCCATTGCTACTTCTCCCGATGCCAATGCTCCTTTCTGGAACCTGGCCAAAGTGCTGGCGGCGCCCAAACGTTCGGCCATTGCTTTCAACTATACGCCCTGGCTCAAAGACCTGGGTCTGAATGATGTGTACCTCGCCAGCATGGCCGGCTACCATAAGCTCGATGATGAGCAGGCTATTTCTACTTCCCTTCGTTTTTTCAGTCTGGGTAATATACAACTGACCGATTATTCCGGTAACCTGCTTAACAATGTCAAGCCCAGCGAATTCTCCATCGATGCCGGTTATACGCGTAAGCTCAGCAGCAAGCTGAACATTGGCGTGGCATTGCGTTACATCAATTCCCGACTGGTAGTGGGCGATGTGGGTACGGGTGTAGTGTACAAAGCGGGTAATGCACTGGCGGGCGATGTTTCGCTGTATTACCATGGTATCAACAGTTCGGGCGACGGATGGTGCTGGGGTGTAACCCTTTCCAACCTGGGCAGTAAAATATCTTATACCAACGACTCGCGCAACAAAGATTATATCCCCGCCAATATGGGTATCGGCGTATCATATACCAAAGTGTTCGATGACCTCAACAAACTCAACATCGCGCTCGACCTGAATAAATTATTAGTACCGGCTGCACCCACTGCCACAGGTAATTACTCCGTTGATTCGGCGCGCCTGGCCGATTACCGCAGTTCGGGCGTAGTATCGAGCTGGTTCAAATCTTTTGGCGATGGAGCTAATCAGCTTAAGTCCTTACAGTTGTCACTCGGCGCGGAATATTCTTATGAAGACAAATTCTTCCTGCGTGCGGGTTATTTCTATGAAGACAAGTCCCGCGGCAACCGAAAATACCTCACTATGGGCGCTGGCTTCCACCTCGATTTCATGCAAATCAATTTCTCTTATCTTGCACCGCAAGGCAGTGGAATTACGCGTAATCCGTTGTCGAATACTTTGAGGTTGGGGGTGGTTTTTAATTTCTGATTTGATTGGCACATTTATATGATTTTCAAATCAGCAATCAGCAATATTCAATACTATGGACATCAGAATCGGTTATGGAATAGATTTTCACCAGTTGGTGGATGGTCGCGATTTGTTTATTGGGGGGGGTGAAGATCCCACACCATAGGGGGGCATTGGGGCATAGCGATGCTGATGTATTGCTGCACGCGATTTGTGATGCCATGCTGGGTGCGCTTTGCCTGGGAGATATCGGGGTGCATTTTCCTGATACTTCAGCTGAGTTTAAAAATATTGATAGTAAGATACTGTTGGCCAAAACCTATGCGCTCATTCGTGCAGAAGGGTACCGGGTGGTGAACATTGATGCTTCGCTTTGTCTGGAAGCACCCAAGATCAAACCTTATGTGGCGCAGATACAGCAGGTGATTGCTTCTGTTTTGGAGATAACGGTTAAAGATGTTTCTGTTAAGGCTACTACTACGGAGAAGATGGGGTTTGTTGGGAGAGAGGAGGGGGTGGTGGCGCATGCTGTATGTTTACTGCGCGAAGCGCGGTAAACAATTTCTGATTTGAAAATTGAAAAATCTGTCAATTAAATCAGATAAATCAGACAACGACATTAAAATTCTATTTATATGAAGCAAAGAAATAATAAAACCTACGGGTAGGTAACTAACCGCAAAAAATAAACCATTCCATTGCTGTTTTAAACCCAAACTTGTGTTCAACAGCAGCGGATCTGGCTTGTGGCGGCTGCATCTCAGACTTTTCGGTTTCTTCTGAAAATGGTTCTTACGTAAAGGCTCGCTTTTTTAAAAAACACGAGTACGGTGAGTAATCCGGAGATAAGTACCTGGAAAAACAGGCTGCCTGAGCCCGGGTCCAGGTAAAGGAAATGCATCAATAAATTAGTCATACAAGGATAGTTTGCGCCAAGGGGAACGTTAGTTTGACCACAAGTTGGTAAAAAAGTTTAACGAGGGTCATGAAAAATGCATTAAAATAAATTGATGCGGGTAGCGTAATTTCGGCGCTCAATAAATTATTAGGGATTATGGCTGTTCCTGAGTCGCTGGTTGCTCGTTACCGGATCGCTATTGTGGGACTGGGCTATGTAGGATTGCCCCTGGCTGTGACTTTTGGTGAGTATTACCAGGTTACCGGGTTCGATATCGATGAGAAGCGGATCAAAGAACTGAAGGAGGGAAAGGATAAAACCAGGGAACTTTCTTCCAATGCCATCCGGTTGGCCAGGCAGCTTCGTTTTTCCAGCCAATTGTCTGCGATTGCAGACTGCAATGTGTTTATTATTACTGTACCCACTCCGCTCGATGCACAGAAGCAGCCCGATCTTAGCTACCTGCTCAAGGCTTCCGAAATGGTGGGCAGTGTGCTAAAGAAGGGCGATATCGTGATCTATGAATCCACTGTGTATCCTGGATGCACCGAGGAAGATTGTGTGCCGGTACTGGAGCGCGCCAGCAGACTTGGGTACAATACAGATTTCTTCTGTGGCTATTCGCCTGAGCGCATCAACCCCGGCGACCGGGTGCATACGGTTACCACCATCAAAAAAGTTACATCGGGCTCTACGCCGGCTGTTGCTGTGGAGGTAGATGCTTTGTATGCCAGTGTTATTACGGCGGGCACCCACCTGGCGCCCAGCATCAAAGTAGCCGAAGCTGCCAAAGCGATCGAAAATGCGCAACGCGATGTGAACATTTCTTTCATGAACGAGCTGGCTTTTATTTTCGACCGTATGGGCATTGATACTTATGATGTGCTGGCAGCGGCAAAGACCAAATGGAATTTTTTGCCTTTCCGGCCGGGCCTGGTAGGAGGTCATTGTATTGGCGTGGATCCGCATTACCTGGCACATAAAGCACAGGTGTTGGGTTATCAGCCCAAAGTAATCTTGTCGGGCCGGGAAGTGAACGACCAGATGGGAGTGTTTGTGGCAGAAAAACTGATTGCTTTACTCGCGGTCAAAAAGCAAGGCCGTTTGCCCGGTTGTCGGGTATTGATATTGGGTATCACTTTCAAGGAAAATTGTTCCGATACGCGCAATACCAAGGCGGTGGATATTTATCAAACGCTTGTAACGGCTGGGCTTTCTGTAGCGGTGTATGATCCCTGGGTTAGCCGGATGGAAGGGGTCAACATGTTGGATGAGCTGACTTACGATTATGATGCGGTAGTGCTGGCAGTTGCACACCAGCAATTTAAAGCGATCGATTTTCAGCGTTTCAAGCGAGTCGGCACAGTAATTTTTGATGCACAGAATGTTATTGAAAGAGATTTAGTGGATGGAAGGCTGTAAGCTATACGATATTTTACTGACTGGTCAGGTAGACGATCCTTTTTCGCTCCCAAAGAGTAATCAGAGGGAGATCAAATAATACTCCGGCATAACATCTTATGGCATTGTATTGACGGTCTGTTTTGTCAAGACTACGAAGTTGCGGGGTGTATTGTATACCCAAAGAAGCTACCAGCGGTGTATTCCTGATGCCATATGCAATATGAAGGCCTGGGCTGATGAATTGCGACCATTTCAGTTGCGGTAGGGAAGTGGTATCCTGGTGTGTAAACCTATAGGAAACTACAGCTCCTAAATCGACCAGCGATACGGTTAACGTGAAAGTACTATGGGTTCTTGTATACATATTTTTTTGTTTTAACTTGATCAGGTCCGGATTGAGGATGAAATCCGTGGCTGAAGTATCAATGGTGTATCTTTTTCCGCCCGCGGTTCTGAGATGCCTGCCCAGTGTTTTACTCAATGATATTCCAATTGGCGCAGTTATCCCATATACTATGCCTTGGTTAAAAGCGCTTGTTTTGATATTAGTGTTTACATTCAGTGTTTTCTCGTAGCCGATATAAGGCCCCACAAAAGCATTGAAGTCTAACGACCACCAGTTGTTCCTCTTGCGCTTGTAAGAGCCGATTGGTAGGGCATAGGACTCCACTACTTTTGCTAGTTGTTTATCGCCATTGGCCATCGCTGCATCATTTAAGAAACCGCTTAGCCTTCTGATCATCGCAATAGCATGCCGGTCTTTTTCAAATATCATTGCAGCCATTGGACTATGTTTTGTAAAGGATACAATAGTGTCCGGAATGCCTTGTTTGGCAACG
This sequence comes from Sediminibacterium sp., assembly GCA_041798205.1. Lineage (GTDB taxonomy): Bacteria > Bacteroidota > Bacteroidia > Chitinophagales > Chitinophagaceae > Sediminibacterium. The sequence continues at coordinate 10,973 of JBHCAK010000005.1, read as the reverse complement.
GTATTCAGTGTGAAGCCGTATAACATACTATCGCTGAAATCCTTGAAGGCATGGACTCTTATTGTTTGCAGCAGAATGGGGGCCTGTCTCTTATTGATGAGGCTGTTTATTTGTCTGAATGAATAACTCAAGCTGCTATTGGCATCATCATTGTACCCGTAAAGCAGAGAATCTATTAGGGTAAGAGTAGTTTGAACGGCGCCGGCAAAATTTTTGTTGGAGATCTGCCCGTAAATTTCATGGATCTGGTCTATGTAAGAAATGGCGGTTTTGGAATCTTTTAATTTATCGGAAAAAATAGATTTTATGTCAGTATTAAGGGTATTAGCGCTGTTCAGAAAATGAAGCAATGCATCAAGGGAATTCCAAATGTTGAAGTGATTAAAAAAACCTTTGTTGTCATCGTCTTTGCTGTTGTTGTCTTCTTTTTTTATAAAATCAAGCCTTGCCTTTTCTATTTGTGAAACCGCCACTTCAATAGCGCCCAACCATTTCCTGATGTTTTCAGCTTCGCCAGGCGTGCTGATAGAGAAAGAGTGATATTTATTTTTCAGGAATTTGTGGAGTACTCCGCCATATTTCATGTCAATGAGGCTGAGCATTATTTCCAGCTCATCTTTGCTCATGCTTCGGTAATCTTCGTATTTCAGCAGCCGGTATTTTGAGACCGAATCGGGAAGGAAAAGTTCTGTGTTAACGGCGTACAGCAGGTTGATATAATCCCTGAAGTTTATAGAGGAGTCGTTAGCGGCTTCATTGCTGCCAGTTAAGTATAACTGTTTAACGATGTCTTTATAGCTGAATCTTTTTTGCAGCAGGTCCGCGATATCGCATGCTCCAACGAGGTAATCTTTATATTTTTCTACGTGTGGCCACCTGTCTTTAAACCATTGGCTGCATAAAACATTCCTGGGCATATTGGTAAAGTCTTTCGATAAGCCGTATCGCCATTGAGCGCCCATATTAGGTATTTCATATACTTCCCTGCTTTGCAAGAGTGTCATGGTAGAAGGGAAGAATATTTTTAACAGGTCATAGGTTTTTATGTTGTTGGTCAACTGCTCAAAGAACCATATAACGGCTTCCTGTTTTACACGATTGGCTAAGTAAATGGAGATGGCGTCTATCATCTCTGATTCCGAGGGTAAGCGCCAGGTTGAGCCTGGAGATGGTGTTTGGTAAACTAGTTCAATGGATTTCTCTTTGTCGGAGTAGAATGGATGAGATGTTTCTTCCAATTCTACCCGATCCGACTCACTATGGTCAGTATTTATATTTAACATCTTTGCAAAGAAACCACTTAGGCTGTCCTTCTTGGTGGTTAAAAATTCAATAGTGTTATTTCTTATATCTGTCGAGTCTTTCGAATAAGCGATCCCTTTGTCGTTATAGGAGCTTTTTAAATCGTCTATTTTCCTGATCAGGTTGATTATCAGGTTATTTGAAGAGAGAAATGTTGAGTCAAAATATTGCGATGCATCAAATTGTTTTTTTTCATTCCCCTGTATAAAATTATACTTGCTTAATGTATCTGCTATAGCCGATAACTTGTTTTTTAGTTCACCACCCCAATCAACTGCTATAACTTTTATTGCTAAAGTATCTGGTTTTCCTTTTCTTTTTTCACTAAGCGTATCTTTTAAACTTTTCAAAATAGAATCGCAATATTTCAAGTATTCTACTAATTTTTTATTTTTTGTTATGGCAGTAAGTTTTTCGTTGTATTTTCTCACGCTATCTTTTAAGTTCTTGCTTAAAGATGTCGAACCGGTTATACTGGCATCAAAAATCCTACTATCGTTGGCTATGTTTAATTCGAAAATTTTTTGGGTTGAATAAATATTGAAAAAATATGGTTTAAACAGAATGCTCAACTTGTTGTAAAAACTTATCTTATCTGTTAACTTTCTGTATAAAGTATCTTCAACGTCCTGGAGATCGGAATACCAGAGAATACTGCCAATTATTTTATTATACCTATCGGCGTTAAAGCGGGTAGAATCTTTAAACCGCACCAGGCTTTTAGCAACGCTGTATGCATTTGTTAATAGTAATGCATCATTTGGACGTTGTGAGGGATTTGTGGTGTTTCCTGTTTGTGCGGTTGTTTTTTCCAGCATTAATATTATTACCAACAGGAGTAAAATTATTTTTTTCATAGACAAGAGGTTTATTTTACAATCTGTAGCAAATAACTATATAAATGTATAATCCCCCAGTTGCACCTGTAAGGGGAAAAACACCCTTTTTATCCGGGCGTTTCCCCAGTTTCTTCAATCCTTCCTTTTATGTCACCTTGAACGAATAGGGAACGAGCCGGAGAGTCTGCTGAAACTTCAAACAAATCCCTTTATCTGCACAAGGAACACTATGTAATAGTGATGTCTTAAAAATCATAAGGCTTCAATGTGTCAAATCTTTGCAGCTAAAATATGTATAACACAGAGCACCGGGTACCCGGTGCGGTAAGCACTGCGGTTGCAATGGCTGTGAGACCAAGTCCCAGGTTGCGCAGCTTTTTGAAGAAGGGCGGCGTATCCGCCCTTGCTCTTTTTAGAATGGTTTTCATGTTTGTGTTTCATTGATCGTGAGTAAAACAGGTTCATGCGCCAGGAAGGCCAGCCTCACTTGCTGCATCAGCAAATAGAACGCCCTTCTCGATCTTGTTCCCTGTCCTGCTCCTGTCAGCTTGCTTACGGGTGCAATACAACCTTTCAGTTCCAATAAAGCATTGTTGGCGGGATGGACCAGTATCAGATCCCTATCCGGCACATCGATCAGATGCAGGTGCCATTGGAATACTTCGCTGTACCGTTGCATTACCCTGTAACAGCCTTCAGGTATGCAGGAAAGGCCGCGCCTGTTGTGGCGCCATGGCAGCTCAATGGTATAACAGGTGAAATGACCATCGATCATCAGCCTGCCATTGGTGCCCTCCGGTGCATAGGTGCGTAGCAGGTACAAGTGCATGGCTAGGCTGTTAAGCTGATGGAACCTGTGTACATGCTTTTAGACGCTTTCTGTCCGTCTTCACGTACAAATGCCAGCCAGGTCTCCACGCTGTGTCCTGCAAAAACGCCCGCGTCTACAGCATACTGCTCATCGGCACGGGTGGTGCCTTCCGCAACGTAGATCGATTGCTTCAATTCCGGACAGTACACTACCATGATGGCAATGTCTGTTGGCCTGGCATTGGATATTTCGGCATTGTATCGCCAGCTGAAATGCACGAGATGGCTGACCCTGGCTTCCGCTTTCGGCGAAGCAGCAATGGGCAGGTTACCCTGGCTGATCTTCGCTTTGGCAAAATTGATGCTGAAGGGCGATTGGTCACCTGCAATGGCTTCGCGTATATTGTAAGATACGGCGGCGTTGTAGCCGGAGATGTTCAGCGCCTGCGATCCGAATGTGATGTTGAGCAGGTCAGATAAGCCCGATAAGAACTGTACCATCAGCTTGAATTTCTCCTGCTGTTCCAGTTGTTCGGGCGATGACCTCCTGTTCTTTTTCCTGGCCGGAAGCGCCCGCATGATGTTCTTTCCTTTCCAGGTGCTTCCAACCACCGTTCCTGTTTTTCCGGAGAATCCACCCAGGATCCCCCTATTGAATTTCGACATGTTTTTTGTTTTAATTGTTTAAAAATGTTGTTCACTTCCCGCTGCAGACGGGTCCATCGACGGATTGTTAACAGGGGCAAAACTAGCTGGGTAGGAGATGCGTTAAGGGTAGTAACGGTAGTACTACTACTTATACATCATTGATAAATAAAGACTTGCAACAAAAAAATCGCTCTTCACACGTATTTGATCCGTATTTGCTTCGCCCTTTCTATACCCCCGCTTCGATAGGTCTATACCCTTTCTTCGGATATAAGCGAAGAATATTCGAACGAAATACAATGAAAAGAAATAAGAGGAGTGGCAAAGTGACGCATCAGATCAGCGCCAAATAAGGCTCTGTGACGCAGGCAGCATAAAGCCCTTCTGTAACATCGGTCAACAGGGCGAGGGAAAAAGGCAGTAAACTATTGAGGCGTTGCTGCATGTTGCGAAGCATGCTTCGCATGATGGACCTGGCAGCCATGGGGCGTGTATAGTAATGCTTGTGCAGACTATCCGGTGAAATAGCAGCCGTTTTAGAAGTTCGTACACTGCCGGCGATCAACCTGGTCAATTCGTTCACATTATCTGTGCGAATGATTTCTGCATCTACCAGCAGCCATAGCAGTACCCCTAACTGAGAAACCGACAGGCTCACTTCCATTCGTTTTGTAGCAGCCAGGCCGTTCATTTCCGCGGTATGAACAAAGATCCAGTCTATGAATTGTTGTTTGCAGGAAGGCCTGCGGCGATGCAGGGCCAGGTTGCTGGTTTCAGGTATATGCCAAAGATTTTTCCGGAGCCGGCTGGCAAAGTTTTCATCTTCGGCTCTTTTGAAAACATACTGGATAAACAGGTCGCTGTTGAAATTGCAGGCAATGAGGGTATGGATAAAGGCAGTTTCAGTGTCGTATAGGTCGTGCAGGGAACAAAGCTTTTGAAGCAGGCTGCGCCAGTAATGGCTGGCTATGAATGACAGGGGGCCACCTTGCTTGACTTCTTCAAAAGCGGTGTGAACAAGGGTGTATAGTTCGGCATCTATACCTTGTTCCGGGGCGTTGCGCAACTGAGCCAGCTTTCTTTCCAGGTTGTCTTTGTCTGCCTGCCACATGCGCTCCGGCATGGTGATTTTAAAATCAAAATAACGGGTATAGTGTTTACGCAGGTAAATGATGAAATCGATTAGCAATTGTTCGGCTTCAAGGTAAAATTTCCAGGGTATGGCCTGCTGGTATTCGGCCAGTTTGGTTAATAAAACCGAGGTGTTTGCCTGGGCTTTCCAAACCAGGAGTGTCATAGACTCTTTAGAATCGATGTCAATGACGCTAGTGGAAAAAGAGCCGGGCAGTTTTTTGGTGCAATCAACTAAAAGCGCCTGATCGGCCCGGTTTTCAGGCGATGTGCTCATTTTTTCCGGGCTAAGGCGATCATGAACCAGGCCATGCAATTGTGTAAACAGGTCTTTCATTACCAGATAGTTTTGAATTAATTAAAAAATAAATGCTCAATATAGTATAAAAACTGAAATATTTAACATTAGTTAATATTGAAAATCCGGAAATGTATTACTTTAGCTACTCAAAATTGTATCAATTGGCTCTGCATTATGTGAGCCAGGGTGGCGAAGCCGTCCATACACCAATCCCTTTCACCTTGTTAGATCAGCTTTTCACCGGTAAAATCCGTATTCGTTTGCTTACTAAATTGCTGTTGAATCCGGCAGGTAAAGTGTATTTGCGCGGACTGGAACGGGAATTGGATGTGAGCAGTAATACGGTGCGGTTAGAGTTGGCCAAGTTGTCTGAGATGCACCTGATTCAAGCAGACAACAGCGATACGCAAACTAAAGTGAAGCATTATTCTGTCAATACCCGTCATCCGCTTTACAGTTCCTTGCGCTCTATTATTTTGCAACATGTGGGGCTCGATCAGATATTGGAAAAAGTGGTGAAGAAGCTGGGTGACCTTAGGAAAGTGTATCTTACCGGTGGACTGGCCGAGGGTAAGAATTCCAATGTAATAGACCTGGTACTGGTTGGGGATGTTGACAAAACTTATTTGCACCAGTTGATAGATCGGGTAGAACCTATGATCGGTAAAAAGATACGGGTTGCGGTTTTTGCAGAGAATGAATTTGGCGAAGCACAGTTGAAAGACCTGGGAGTAGTAATCAATTTAATTGAAACATAGCAGTTTGATGAAAAAAGCTTTAATTACAGGTATTACAGGGCAAGATGGAGCTTATTTGACTGAACTTTTATTGAAAAAAGGATATGAAGTGCATGGTATCAAGCGGAGAAGTTCACTTTTCAATACAGGAAGGATTGACCCGTTTTATGAAGATCCGCATGTACCACATAAGCATTTGATCCTGCACTATGGTGATCTTACAGATTCTACGAACCTCATCCGTATCATCCAGGAAGTTCAACCAGACGAAATTTATAATCTGGCGGCCATGAGCCATGTGCATGTGAGTTTTGAAACGCCTGAATATACAGCTAATGCTGATGGTATAGGTACTTTGCGCATATTGGAAGCAGTTCGACTGTTAGGATTGATTAAGAAAACAAAAGTGTACCAAGCATCAACTTCTGAACTATATGGTTTGGTGCAAGCTGTTCCACAAACAGAAACTACGCCTTTCTATCCACGTTCTCCATATGCGGTAGCTAAATTGTACGCGTACTGGATCACAGTGAATTACCGGGAAGCCTATGGCATGTTCGCTTGCAATGGAATTCTGTTCAATCATGAGTCTCCATTGCGCGGTGAAACTTTTGTAACACGTAAAATTACCCGCGCGGTTGCTAAAATCGCATTGGGTTTGCAGGATACCCTATACCTGGGTAATTTAGATGCCCAGCGCGATTGGGGGCATGCCAAAGATTATGTAGAAGGTATGTGGCGCATATTGCAGCATGATCAACCGGAAGATTTTGTGTTGGCAACAGGTATCACCACCCACATCCGCGATTTCGTAAGCATGGCATTTGCTGAAGTGGGTGTGGAGCTTTCATTCGAAGGAAAAGCAGAACACGAAATAGCCAAAGTAGTAGCCTGTAAAGGGAAATACAAAATACCTATTGGTAAAATTGTAGTAAAAGTAGATACCCGTTATTACCGCCCTACAGAAGTAGACCTTTTAATAGGAGACGCCTCCAAAGCGAAAGAAAAATTAGGCTGGCAACCCCAATACACCCTGGCAGAAATGGTTAAGGAAATGGTAGCTAGCGACATCAAACTGTTCGAAAAAGACCAATTATTAAAGAACAGTGGCTTTGATACCAAAAACGAGTTTGAATAATTAATTGACCGTCATCTTGAGCGAGCGTAGCGAGTCGAGAGACCTCACAAAGCCTTCAACCAAGTGCAAAAAAATGCTAAAATATACGTAGCCGGCCACCGTGGAATGGTAGGCAGCGCCATTGTAAGAAAATTAGAAGCTGAAGATTACAACAATCTTTTATTACGTACTTCTAAGGAACTGGACTTACGTAACCAGCAGGCGGTAAATGATTTTTTTACCCAAGAAACACCAGATTATGTTTTCCTTGCTGCCGCCAAAGTAGGAGGTATTGTAGCTAATAATACCTACCGAGCCGAATTTATTTATGAGAACTTGATGATCGAAAGCAATGTGATCCATGCTGCTTATGTGAACAATGTAACTAAGCTACTGTTCCTGGGTTCTTCCTGTATCTATCCAAAGCTTGCTCCACAGCCCTTAAAAGAAGATTCCTTATTATCGGGTTATTTAGAGCCAACCAACCAACCCTATGCCATTGCCAAAATAGCGGGTATTGAATTGTGTGATGCTTACCGGGCACAATATGGGTGTAATTTTATTTCAGCCATGCCTACCAACCTGTATGGCCCGAACGATAATTACGATCTGGAAAAATCTCATGTGCTGCCTGCTTTATTACGTAAATTCATTACAGCAAAAAAAAATAATGATTCCGAGGTAGTGCTATGGGGTACTGGCAGTCCAAGACGTGAGTTTTTATATGTAGATGATCTTGCAGATGCCTGTCTTTTTTTAATGGAGCGATACAATGAAGCCGGTTTGGTTAACATTGGTGTAGGGGATGATTTGACCATAAAGGACTTGGCGGGCTTGGTTAAAAAGATCACAGGATACCAAGGAAGTATTGTTTGGGATACTGCCAGACCTGACGGTGCACCACGAAAATTGATGGATGTGGGTAAATTAAAACAATTGGGCTGGAAGGCAAAAATTACATTAGCAAACGGTATTACGGAAGTATATGAACTAGTAAAAGATTTCGATTGGGAATCGTAAGCAGAAAGCGAAATTTCAGTTATTGTTAATTACGTTAATTAAATGAAGAAAAATATCAAATATTTTTTTAGGTTCTTAATGGCTCTTATTGTGTTGCTATCGGTTGAGGTAATTCAGGCTCAAGACTTATTAAAAGGGAAAGACCTCAGCCAGGTTCGGGTAGACCAATTGAGCGATGCGGATATTGTTAAACTCAAAGCACAATTAAGCAGTTCGGGTATGACCATCGACCAGGCGGAACAAATGGCCCTCGCCAAGGGAATGTCACCTGCAGAATTTGCCAAACTAAAAGCACGAGTTTCTGGATCAAGCAATGCTTCGCAAGTAACAGGCAAGTTGAGGGTGCCAACCGCAGTGTCAGCCGAAAAAGTTAATAACAGTTCCGATTCGCTCAGTACCGAAAAATACCATGAAAGAACCAAACCCCTGATCGATTCCCTGATCTTTGGTTCTGAGTTGTACACTTCCATTTCTCCCAGCTTCGAACCCAACTTGAAGCTAGCCACTCCATTGAATTATGTTTTAGGCGCAGATGATCAAATATTGGTATCTCTGTATGGTGTACAAGAGTATAATGGAGATCTGTTGGTATCTGCTGAAGGAACAGTTTTCATCCCCAATGTGGGTCAGATAAAAGTAGCGGGGTTGACCATTGAAGCAGCTACGCAAAAGCTCAAAGCCGTTATGGGTAATTCAGTGTACCCTTATCTTAAATCGGGTGGTTCCAAGTTATCGGTTACGCTCAGTAAAATACGTAGCATCAAAGTCATTATCATTGGCACTAACCGGCCAGGTAATTTTACGCTTTCTTCTTTGTCTACTGTATTCAATGCATTATTTGCCAGTGGCGGTCCCAATACTTTTGGCAGCTTCCGAGAAATAGAATTGGTGCGAAATAATCGGGTAGAGCGTAAAATAGACCTCTATCGCTTTTTGCTACATGGAGATCAATCAGACAATGTAGGATTGAAAGATAACGATGTCATCCGCATACCTCCTTATAAGACGAGGGTACAGTTGCAAGGACAGTTCAAACGACCAGGTATTTTTGAGGTGTTGCCTGGCGAGAAGTTTTCCGATGTGGTAGCTTTTGCATCTGGTTTCACTGATTCTGCATACCAAGCTTCCGTGAAAGTTTTTCAACGCAACGAAACCGAAAGACAAGTGCATGATTTGCAATCATCGACCTATAACGACTATATTCCGCATACAGGAGATGTATTCGTAGCTACTAAAATACTCAACCGCTTTCAGAACCGAGTGAAGATATCTGGTGCTGTTTTTCGCCCAGATATATACGAATTAACCCCTGGATTAAACGTGGCGAGCTTGATTAAAAAGGCTGATGGTTTGAAAGAAGATGCGTACACTGGTAGAGGACAGATACTTCGTCTGGAGGATGATTTGACACGGTCTATTGTTTCTTTTGATGTCAGAAAAGCATTGAATGGGCAAGATAACCCAACCTTAAAGAGAGAAGACGAAGTATTGATCAGCTCTGTACAGGATTTACGAGATTCTTTTAAGGTAACTATTCAAGGAGAGGTGCGCATTCCCGGGCAGTATGATTATGTAAGTCAGTTGACGTTAAAAGACCTGATTTTGCAGGCAGGAGGGTTTACTGATGCGGCGTATAAGAATATAGAAATTGCCAGGTTAATAAGAAGGGATAGTATTGTACCGACAGATAATCGAGCAAGTGTGGTGATCAGTACTACAATTAATGGCGACTTAAGCGGTATCTCAGCTGATATTCCTATCCAGCCTTTTGATGTGGTTACTATCCGGCGAAAAGCAGGGTATACTTTGCCTGAATCTGTTATTGTAAGTGGGCAAGTGCAATATCCAGGACCTTATGCATTAGTAAGCAGAGTAGAGCGAGTTAGTGATATTTTACGTCGCGCAGGTGGTTATACACCGGACGCCAATCCTGCAGGAGCTTATGTGAAACGATATAAAACGGATATGGAACGAATGCAATCAGAGGAAACTGCTCGCAAGTTGCAAAAGAATGTAAAAGATAAAGACAGTGCCAAGACGCAATTAGTGTTGCAGGATATCAAGCGCGATTATGACCAGATACCTCTAGATATGAATGCTATCATGAAGAACCCTGGATCTGTGGAGGACTTGGTATTAAGGGCTAAAGATGAATTGTACATTCCAAAGTTCGATGGACAGGTGAAGATTAGCGGAGCTGTATTAATGGCAACACAAGTTCCTTTCAAAAAAAGAAACTCTGTTAGAGATTATATCAGTGATGCCGGAGGATATGCGGCTGATGCTTGGAGAAGGAAAACTTATATTGTATACGCTAATGGGAGAGCTGCTATAACCAAACATTTTCTGTTTGTTAAATTCTATCCCAAAGTACTGCCTGGTAGCGAGTTAATTGTTCCTAAAAGAGCCGAGAAAAAATCGTTGAGCACGGGAGAAATTATTGGCATATCTAGTGCGTTGGCAAGCTTGGCAGGAGTTGTGATTGCAATTTTAAGATTATAATGTTTTAATATGTAGTATCTGAGTTAGCCTAATTGCATAAAACACGATGAGGGTATTCAATTTTGATAATAAGTAACTACTGGTTCTTTAAATTTTAGAAAGACAATTATTATAACGCATAAGAAATGCACCTTGTTAATAAGATTGTATTAGGTACTGCCCAGTTCGGTTTAAAGTATGGTGTTAATAATGAAAGTGGAAAACCTTCTCTAGGTTCTGTTTTTGAGATTCTAAATGAAACGTATAGCCGCGGTATAAGAATTCTTGATACGGCAGAAGCATACGGAGATGCACATGGTATTATTGGGGAGTTCCATAGAGCCAACTCAAAAAAAATTTTTAAAACTATCAGTAAGCTGCCCCATGATTTTAAAGGAGATTTTGAAGATAAGATTGAATTGTACTTACGGCAGCTTTCTATTGATTTTTTAGAGGCTTTGATGTTTCATTCTTATCAGAGTTATGAGCATCATCGAGAGAAAATGGATAGAATGATTCGTGCGAGAAATGATGGTAAAATCAAATTCTTAGGAGTTTCAGTTTATACTAATAAAGAAGCAAAAGCT